>JAAVHC010000068.1 GCA_014799925.1 Oscillibacter sp. | reverse complement strand
TCTGTCATAAGGCATTCCTCTTTTGGTTTGTGGTCTTGTGGTGACTCGTCATCCCACATTTTACCACTTCCGCTGAGGTTTGCCTTTGTTTATTTTTCAGATTTGCTCATTTAGAGTACATAGTAAAGCATAATCAAAACAGTATGTATGTGCTTGTCAGAGGTAATGTAGCTGCAGTTAAAACCTTCCCCTCTGTGACAATTCGTCAGCTAAATTATAATACATCGCAGCCAAAACTATATGAGGTATTTTGTTCTGGCAGGCAGCAGTTAATATCTGCTGGTCGTACTCAAGCATTACAATATACATACTTATGGAAAGAGCAGCTTAACCAGGTCGGATTACCTCCAGAAGTTTTAGTAACTGATCTTTCGGGCGTTGAGGTTGATTCTGGCGAGGCCGATACTCTACCACCTAACAAAACACTACGTTTCAAATCCACATTTGATGGTGAGCTGATTATCTCCAACAATAACAGAGTTGTTGATAAGCAAAAAATATCCGCAGACAAATATATAGAGCTGGATGGACTATCCTATGGTTTAAGCATTCAAGTTGTTATTGGTCTTGATATTATCTGGAAACTCAGCTTCAAGAAACAACGGCCTATTGTTGCAAAGGACGAAATAGACATTCTGAAACGAATTACTAATGTATCAGGAATAATGATTCCGGCTCCACACTCTTTGCAAAATATGTTAACGAGCATGAGCCGCTATCCGCAGATATGCCAGTGGATACGAAAATGTATTAAGAACGGTATCATTAATGAGCAATCTTATCGCAGATTGCAGATGGCCTATCGCAGCATGAATACGAATAGATAAGGAGATACATATGAATTACATCGGTCTTCTTACTCAGGAAGAAAAATCAATCCTTTGTGGAATTATTACCGGTAGAGATTTCAAAGAGCTCTTTATGAGAAACGAAAAGGATTCAGAGCTAAATCATTGACAGAGCAGTATGCGCTGTCAATTGCTATTGCCAATGTTGACAAGCCCTTTATCGCAACGTGGGTCAATACGAGGGTAGATATCTGGCTCAAGGAAATTCAGGAAAATATTGAGAAGCTGGAAGGAGAAGGTTCAACCCATGACATTGCTTTGGCTACAACCATGCTTGACTCCTTTTTTGCCAGTAATGTTGATTTATATTTCAAACTTGCAGGAAAAACTTTGGATGTAGATGCCTGCTCAAAACTTCTTGAAAGGATGGAAAACATCAAATCTGAGCGTGCAAGGAATGTTGAAGTGGATGCCCGCATTAAAATTATAGAAGAAGAAAAGCGCAATCTGGTCACTCAAATCGAAGCCGCTCAGCAGAGTGTTGATGATATAAGGGCAGAATACGAACATAAAATACAAGAGATTGAACAGGAAAAAACCCAATTGGAGTCCTTGCTGACAGAGGCGCAAGAGAGAATTACTGAATTGCAGGCCGCTCCTACCGCTGTCAGGAGTGACGATGCAGAGTATCTTGCTTGTTTCAATGATACGGATACTTCTATTTTGCCCTCCGTTAATAATGATGAAATCGTTTCTTTATGTGGGGTTATCTCAGATTATACTGGGCAAAAATGGCTTATTCGATATGCTGATTTGAGCCATAATGGGCGCTACAATATTTTTCATAAAAACGAAGATATCCCACCGTACTTCACAAATAGAGACAAGATTTTCTATAGGGATGGTCCTTCCGCAGACGGTTTCTACGGTATATGGACTTGGTCGGCAACTCCAAATGAGAAGGATCCCTCCAAGGATTATATATTATCCCGGTACAACATATTTCTTGATGTCATCGAAGTCGTTGCAGTTTCAGGAGCATCAACCCTTGATGACTTGATTAACTTGCTGAAAAACGGAATTGGACATCAGATTCATAGCCGTAAGATTATGTTCGCTATTTGTACATCTAAGGGCCAATATACGGGCGTTCTATGCAAGACCAAAGACCTCAAGATGGTCAGCGGAATGACTACCTTTGCTGAAGATTGCATTGAAGTACCAGTATACGAGTTCACCAGTGATAACATTTTGCATTTGGATAATGGTTTTTCTTTCTATGAAAATGCATTCGCTGGCTTTCCGAGCAAACTTTATCATTTGAAGAGTCCACTTGATATTGTAAGGGATGTTATTCTTTCTTCAATTTCTTGGACAACATACAAAACAAGGAATGTGACTCGCTCTGAGTATAGAACATTTAAGGATTTCCTTGACGGAATTCCGGTTGATGATATAACATACAAAATACAAACTGTATGCCGCTGTTCTAATCCTGCTGCGAAAAATTTGCTGGATGAATTCCTAAAGATAGTATGGAAATATGTTGATGGAGATAGCTTGGAAGATGAGATAATTCTTTCAGCTATTTCTGCAAGTATTGAACTTCAGGAAAAAACCAAAGCACTTATCCGCAAAGACTGGGAAGCAGAGAACGAGAGCTTATTGGCTGAAGCTCAGGAAAAACTCGATTCACTTAATTCTGAGTTGAGTTCTGCTACTTCCAGTTTAACTGAAGCACAAGAAGCGCTTCAGAAAACCCAATTAGAGGAAAAACGCCTTGTCAGAATTATAGCTGAAAAGGAAAAACTTGCTGAGGATGTTGAAAAAGCAGTTGCTGAAAAAATTCAAAAAGCACAAGAAAATGCGGCAGATTTCATCGCAAATATGGCATTTGTTGGTGGACAACCGATTCATGCTGCAGGAACAGAGACTTTTGCCGCAGATGGGGCTTTGTCCAAACCCGTTATTACCCCATATCACACTTTTTCAGCATCCGAGGATCCGAACGATCTCGAGGCTCATCACTCTTGGGCAGATGTGATTAATACAGCTTCATTTGAACTCGGAGAGGCTGGTGTAGCAGAAAAATACAGAAGCGGTCTGGCCGCGTTTCTCTGCGCTGCCTACATTGAAAAGCAGCCTATTCTCCTTGTTGGCCCTAATGCAATCGACATTGCCCAAGCATTTAGCTCATCTATAACGGGTCATAAGTATGGAGTGCTCTGCTGTGAGGGCAGCTATAGCAATCAGGTAATCGCAGAAATTGGTGCCGATAGCGAAGACATCGTGATAATCAATAATCTTCTTGCAAGTGGATGGATAAACAGACTCCCAGAGATTCTTTCACGAAACGATATTTTCTACGTTGCCACCCATCCGTATACAGAAGATATTCAAGTTGAGCCCAAGAGCCTGTATGGATTTATGTTACCGCTATTTTCAGAGTTTTTTGTGGATAAAAGGGCTACAGGCAAATACTATGGAGGCTATTTTGCTGATGACTTCAAACCTTACTCGGCGTCAAAAGGCGTACATGATGAATTAAGAGTCCTTTCAAAATTTGCGCTGAGTCCTTTAGTCAGAAACCAGATTAACAGGCTTGTTTCTACAATGTGCAGTATTCATCCTGCCACAACAGCAGATGAGGAGTTCTTGTTTGCTGTCCTCCCTATTGCTTACGCGTCACTGGCATTTAACGAAATCACAGAGGCAATTACTGATCCAGAGAAAGGTATCGCAATTTCTGCAAATCTTAAGCGTGATTTGAAGTATGTCTTAGGAGAAATCTGATGAACAAATATAACGGACTGCTTTCAACAGTAGCACTCAAATACCACATTCATAAAGGAACACAGGAAACAGAAAATGATTGGAAAACTCGTGTAGTTTATAGTATCTGTGGAATGATGGCTTATGCTTCGCTTTGGGACGACTCGGAAGAAGATTCCATTTCCATTGTGCACCTAAAAAGAAAAGTCCGCAGTATGTTTGCAAATTACAAATCAATGTACCCAGAGCTTTCTGGCAGCTTACCATATGTTTCTGAAGAACTCGAAGATGAGATTGCAAACCAATTCTTAAATACAGGGGTGGTTTATCACTGCCCCAACCGGATAGCTCCATCGATGAAGCATGAAGAACCGTTCGGGGGCATTCTATTTCAAAGAGGTATTGCCCTAGATAATATCTCTTATGTATCTGGTATAGGCCTTTATTCAAAACAGAATGGAGCAACAAATCCAGATAGGGTAAAAACAATGTTCGGCCTTGAGCATGAGACTTTACAGGCATTTTGGGGCGCAACGCTATCTACTGCGTCCTGGGAAACTAATCTGTTGTTTGAGCAAAATACAGAGTACCTTCGCTTAAAACCACCCTTCTCTCAAGGGTACTGGGTAAACAAACCGGATACGACTGGTACGGTTTCGATTCTTCGAACCGGAATGAAAGGTTCACCATTATACTATCTTTACCGCTATTCCGATGCAACGATAGAAGTCAGCCCGCTCCTGCAGTGGCAGGTTGAGTCCTACAATTACAGATCGCTTGCATGCGCCTGCCTCTCAACCTGTGGAGCATTGCCGCCAATAGAGTATTTCGAGGATGGAGCATTAGTCCATGTTCGTATGAACTATTTGCTCCCACCGCGTGAACTCGAGTTTTTGAAACTCTACAGCTGGCCCGAGACATGCACATCACTCCCATGCGATTTTAGGCGCAAGCTCTCAGCAGAAGTCTTTACAGCCATCAAGGAAATTTTATCCGATGAGGGATATGAATTTAGAGGGGGGACAATCTGATGCCAAATGGAGCCAATTTTGTTCATAAGCAATTGCGAACGGAGTTGGAAGACTATATCAAATCACAGTATTTCGGAAAGTCTCCCCTCCTGCTCTCTGCCTTAAGCAATCATATTGATGACGAGGGATTGCTTTACCAGAAACCATTTATTGAGTCATCTCCAGCATATGTTACAGTTCAAAACGGTATTGAAACAGCGTCCATAGAACCTTGGATGAAAGATTATTTCTTGCAGTTGGCAGAAGCAGGTATCGGGGTTTTCCCATCTCCATTTGCTCACCAGATATCTGCGCTTGAAGCAGCAACCAGAGGCGAAGACCTGTTTGTATCAACAGGTACTGGTTCTGGTAAAACTGAGTGTTTTATGTGGCCACTTCTTGCGAAGATGGCTACCGAGGCAAGAAACTCCACGGAATCATGGGCAAAACGAGGTGTTCGTACAATTGTTATGTATCCCATGAATGCCCTGGTTTCAGATCAAGTTAGCCGACTCAGAAAGATGATTGGAGATCCTGACAAGAAATTTATCAAGATATTCAGAAACACCTGCGGTCATGAAGCTCGCCGCCCCCAATTTGGTATGTATACTGGTCGAACCCCATACCCTGGAGTTCAGCCTTCTACAGAGCAAGACAGAAAACTCGAAAAAACCTTGGCAAGAATGTCTTTTCCCCAAAGTGATTCTGAAAAAGAATTTTTCAATCACCTCCTCAAGGAAGGAAAGATACCTGCGAAGGCAGATATGAATCAATTTCTGCAAGGGCTTCATGAGAGTAGGCATATTCCAAACGATGAGGATGCAGAGTTAATAACCCGCTTTGAAATGCAGCAGTTCTGCCCAGACATTCTCATCACAAACTATTCTATGCTGGAATATATGTTGCTACGCCCCAGAGAACAGAAAATCTGGAACGATACTCGTAAGTGGCTTGTTTCGGACAGCGAGAGCAAATTGCTGTTTGTTATTGATGAAGCACATATGTATCGTGGTTCATCGGGCGGTGAAGTTGCGCTGCTGATTCGCAGACTATTCCATAAGCTCGGCATTAGCCGTGACCGTGTGCAATTTATACTCACTACCGCAAGTATGCCCAACAAGAATCAGCAGGATGTTGATTCAGTAATGAAGTTTGCAAATGAGCTTACCGCTTCCGACATAGCGACCCAGTTCTGTTATCTCACCGGTGAAAGAGAAGTCATTGATGGTCAATTAAAGTATGACATACCCGCCGAGCTTCTCCTAAACGCAGATCCCGGTGAATTTGAGGACAAGGATGAATTAAAGCTTTCCGCGCTCTTGTCGTTCTGGTGTCAGTTGGAAGGTTTTGACCATAGTATTGACTCCTTGGAAGCGATCTGTAACTGGATGTATGACAATCTAGTCTATTATCGCCCATTTCATGAACTTATCAAGTATTGTCGCGGAAATGCAGTATCCCTAGGAGAATTGTCTTCCGGTATCTTCCCAGATCTCAGTCAGGAAAATGCATTAAAAGCGGTCGGAGTCCTTCTGGCAATTGCACCACTTGCGAAAAATGTCAAGGGGTCTGTTCTTTTCCCCGCACGTATGCACATGCTTTTCAAGGGTATTTCCGGGGTTTATGCCTGTACCAATGCAAACTGCAACTGTTCTCATTCGGACGGAGGTCTCACTTTAGGTGAGGTATATTTGTCTGATGGCAATTTGACTTGTCCCCATTGTGGCAGTGTTGTATATGAACTTTACAATGACAGACGTTGTGGTGCGCTATTCTTCAAGGGCTATGTCCTTGAAGATGACTCAGAACTTCATGGAAATGTATATCTTTGGCGCTACCCCGGTCAATTAATGGATCGCAGGATGAAAGAAGTGCATCTGTTTATCCCAACTGAGGATTTTGAACTGCCTGCAAAACAGGGTAAAAACGCCATCAAGCCATGCTATCTTGATGTCAAGAGCGGGTTTGTCAATTTTGCAGATGACTCTTCCGCGGGCAAGTCATGGATTAGAAAGCTGTACTACTGCAACTACTCTGCAAAAGGCAGACCACAGATCATTACCTTCCCGACTTGCCCACATTGCAGACATCAACTTTCTACATCGCAGCTTACCTCATTTAGCACTCGAGGTAATCAGTCTTTCTTCAACTTGATTAAGTCGCAGTTCCAACTGCAACCTGCTGTACCAGGAAAAGATGGTGATCCTGATCGGTTTCCTAACGAAGGACGTAAAGTTTTGCTTTTTTCTGATAGCCGTCAACGTGCGGCAAAACTGGCTAGAGATATGTCTGATGCTTCGGATATTTCTGCTGCAAGGCAGTTGTTTGCAATAGCAATCAAAACAATGGAGGAGCAGACAGTCGAGCAATCCATGAATACGCTGTACGATTATTTCTGTCTTGCAGCTGGTCAGCATCATGTGCAGATGTTCCATGCCGACGAACGCATAAAATTCGCTGAAGATTGTACTTTTGCGCTGAATAATTACAATCGATGCGTAAAACGGAAAAGAGAGTACGCTCCGCGATTTACTATTGCAAACGCGCCTTTACAGATGCAGGAATACCTTCTTCGATTGTTCGCTGGAGGCTATAATACTTTGTACGACTCCGCTACGAGTTGGATTGAACCTACCGATCAGGCCCTTTTTGATGCTGTTGATGCTCTTGAGGAAAATCATGTAACAGTCACTGATGAAGAGTTTATTGATTTCTTCAATGCTTGGATCCTATCGGTTTGTGATATGTCTTCTGCCCTTGGCCATACCATTAATGATACAGTTCGATTGAAGGTTCGCCCAAATTACGGTGGTTATGGGCTCGATAAAGATTGGGGATTTTCGAAGGTCATCCGAGAGGTCATGGGTTGGAGCGATGGAAATGGAACCGAGATGACATGGAAACGAGTATTGAAAGAAGCGTTCCTTGACTCAGCACAGCCTGATAATGGCAAACTGTACATTGATCTTTCCAGAGTAAAAGCGCGTTTTGATGTTACACATGTATGGCATAAGTGTGAGCAGTGTTCTGAGTTGACACCCTTCACCCTAAAAGGCAAATGCCCAAGCTGTGGTTCCACGCACATCCATAAGATGGGATTTGAGGAATACGAAGCACTTAGCTTCTGGAGAAAGCCGGTTGCTGACGCTCTTCAAGGTGAGCCGATCCATGTAATTGATACAGAAGAACATACCGCCCAGCTTTCACACAAAGACCAGCGTGATGACCTCTGGAGTAAGACGGAACAATATGAGTTGCGTTTCCAGGACTTGATCCAAGATGGTGAAACGCCTGTCGATATTCTAAGCAGTACAACCACCATGGAAGTTGGTATTGATATTGGCTCCCTAGTTGCAGTTGGCCTGCGAAATATTCCTCCAATGCGTGAAAACTATCAACAGCGAGCAGGCCGAGCAGGCCGACGTGGATCCAGTTTATCTACAATCGTTACCTTCTGTGAAGATGGTCCGCATGATACATTGTACTTCAATGATCCGATTCCCATGTTCCGCGGCGATCCTCGAAGACCCTGGATAGATATACGAAGCGAGAAACTCCTCCAACGCCATCTGGCTATGGTTATCCTACAGGAGTACCTCGCAGAAAATCATATGAGCCTCGATACAGCCCCCGCAGCCATTTTCCTCCAGGATTTCCTTGACAGTTTCAAGAACTATCTTGCTTCCTACAACATTGATAAGGACAGGCTTCTTTTGCCTATCGGAGCAACATTTCATTATTCGATGTTTGGGGATGAACTCAAAGAGGCTTTTGATACACTTAAAGAAAAATGCCAGGCTCACCCCGAGCTCTTTGGCGTAGATGAAGGCGCTAAAGAAGGCGATGCAAAAGTTCTCCTGGACGCTCTCTATGAAGAAGGAATCATTCCAACATATTCATTTCCAAAGAATGTCGTAAGTACCTACATCCCGAATATGTACGGGAAGATTCTCTATGAGGTTGACCGCGGACTTGATGTAGCTATTGGAGAATATGCTCCTGGCAGGGCAATTGTTGTTGATAAACAAACCTATCAGATTGGCGGATTCTACTATCCTGGAAGTGAACGCCGTCATGGGCAAGCATTAACTCCGGCGCGTGCCTACACAGAAGACCCCAATTATGTGAAACAGGTTATCTCTTGTGCTGAGTGCGGCTGGTTTGGACTGATGGAAGAGAATACAAAGTGTTGTCCATTCTGCGGGAATAGTGATTTGAAAATCACTCGGGAAATGATGCGCCCTTGGGGCTTTGCACCAAAAAATGCTGAGGCAATACCAGATGTTCAGCTATCAGAAGAGTATACAGCCGTACAGCGGCCTCTGTATTCAACCCTGCCCGATGCGGAAGTAATGAGACTTGCCCCAGGCTGCAAAAACATACGAATTGCTTCACGGACAAATCAGCGAATCATCATGCTGAACAAGGGATCAGATGACAAGGGTTTCATGGTTTGTAAGGACTGTGGTGCAGCCATGCCGGGTAACGATATTTCTGTTCTTAATGACGTTAACAGACCGTACAAATCGAAGTATGCTCGAAGCAGATGTCGCCATAGTAATTCCTTCAATGTGAATCTTGGCTATGACTTCATAACTGATATGTTGGTTCTTGAGTTTATGATTGATGACAAGATTATTGATGTGCGCCGGAATGATAGTCCGTGGCTTAGCCGTGCAGCTCAATCCTTAGCTGAAGCACTGCGACTGGTAGCAAGTAAAAAGCTTGATGTTGAATTCACCGAACTTGTCACGGGTTATCGTCTCAGAACTGGATCTGAAGCCTCCTACGTCGATATCTATCTTTACGATAGCCTATCAAGCGGCGCTGGTTATGCTGTTAGTGTAGCCGATGCAATTGCCGAACTACTATCTGATATGAAGGAGCTGTTAAGCTCCTGTGATTGCGGATCTGCGTGTTCCAAATGCCTGAAGCATTACAGAAACCAGTATGTACATGGCATGCTTGACCGCTTTGCTGCGCTTCAACTTCTCAAATGGGGTGTTGATGGAATAAAGGCATCTCCTATCAAACAAGAGACACAGATTAACATGATCATGCCCTTGGCGAATATTCTTAAGCAATCAGGCTGCGAAATTGTTTCCGATGGTGAAATCACCGCAATTGGGCGAAGAAGCGCAAAGAAAGTTGTTATTTACCCGGCAATGTGGGTTGAACCACATGCTAGAGATACTATCTTTGTGAGCGATGCTTATATTAAGTACGCCAAGCCATATGCTGTCCAAAAGATTCTCGATAACATTTGAAACAGACTATCATCTTGGAACTCCTGGTTGCGAACTGGAATGATACAGAACCCACCGATCGTTGTTTACCGGTGGGTTCTGCCACACTTATTCTCAATCTGTCAACCGATGTTCCGGCGCACCCTGGACATATTCCTCCAAATCACCGCCGAGTATCAGTTGCGCATACTCTAGCGGTTTATTGAAAATCAAGTAGTCCAGCTCCGAACGCTGGTATATATTATGCGCGACCTCATTCTCCACAGCGGCACAATCAATGGAAATCATAACACCATCAGCATACCGCAGTTCCACGCAGGCAGTATCCATATTGAACTCGCAGGAGAGAAGTTCCCTCATATGTGGTCACTCCCTTCAATCATTTGGAAATGCTTCAATGCTTCTACAATCGCCTTTTCCTTTTCTGGTGGGCACTGGGGTTGCTTTGCGTTCTCTGACTTTGGCAAATTGTAATTCTCGCCAACCTCTAACCCGCATTTGCGCTTGACCTGGGAGATATATAAGCTGGACACCTTCAATCCAAACTTCTTCCACACATAAGCCTTGATCTCCCCATATGTCGCTTTACTTTCCGCGGGAGTGACCTCCAGTTCATCCAGGTCTAATCCGACACGGATTACATCATCCGGCTTTTGTTGGGACAGACAAACAACCGTCTCGACGTGCCTTGTCCTTGGAAACATGTCCACCGCCGCAGCCCGCCGGGCGATATAGCCGCACCCGGCGAACCGCTTCACGTCCCGCGCCAGGGTGCCGGGGTCGCAGGAGACGTACACCACCCGGTCCGGCGACATGGAGGCAATTGTGGAAATCACGCCCTCCTCCAGTCCCTTCCGGGGCGGGTCCGCCACTACCACATCCGGCCGCAGCCGCTGAGCCGCAAGCATCCGGGCCACGTCCCCGGCGTCGCCGCAGAAAAAATCCGCATTGACGGCGCCGTTCATCCGGGCGTTCTCCCTGGCGTTCTCAACGGCCTCCGGCACGATCTCCGCGCCGATGACATGCCCGGCGCGCCGGGCCATCGTCAGAGTGATGGTGCCCGCGCCGCAGTAGAGGTCCAGCACCGTTTCCGCGCCGGTGAGGTCCGCGAACTCCACAGCCTTGCCGTACAGCCGCTCCGCCTGAACACGGTTGACCTGATAAAAGGACGGAACAGACAGCCGGAATTTCAAGCCGCAGAGGGAGTCTGTCAGCATATCCGTCCCCCACAGCGTCCGGTAGATGCCGCCCAGCACCACATTCGTTTTTTCCATATTGGTATTGAGTACCACGCCGACGGTCTCCGGGCAGGCCGTCCGGATGCGACGGACCAGCCCCTCCTCATGGGGCAGCCTCTCCCCGTTCACCGCCAGGCAGACCAGGCTCTGACCCAGATGATCCGTGCGCACATAGACGTGCCGCAGCAGTCCCGTATGGGTCCTCTCGTCGTAGGCCGGTACGTGAAATTCCCGCATATAGTCCTCCGCCGCCGCCGCCGCGGCGTTGGCCTGGGGTGTCTGAAGGCGGCAGTCCAGAGCGGGCACCACGTCATGGCTCCGGGCGCGGTAGAATCCCAGCCGCCCCTTGGGACTGACGGGGAACTGAGACTTGTTGCGGTATCCGTCCGCGGATTCCGCGCCCAGGATTTCCTCCAGGGCGATGTCCGCGCCGCCCACCCGGCGCAGGGCGTCCTCCACCCGCGCCCGCTTGGCCTCCAGCTCCTCGGCGTAGCTGAGGTGCCGGAAGTCACACCCGCCGCAGGCGGGATAGTGGGGGCAGTCCGGCTCCCGCCGGGCGGGGGAGCCCACCAGAATGTCCTCCACACGGGCGAAAGCCACATTCTTCAGCACCTTCAGGACGCGGACCGTACATTCCTCTCCCCGCACGGCGTTGTGGACGAAGACCACCCGGCCTCCGATCCGGGCCACGCCCAGGCCCTCGGCGGTGTAGCCGGTGATGGTCACGGTATAGAGTTGGTTCTTCATAAGCTCTGCCATGGGCGCCTCCCAAAGTAATAAGCAAAACGCAGTTTTGCGCCGATTTTCTTTTGATCCTTTTCTTTTTTAAAAGAAAAGGATGTATGCCGCCTAAGCCTCCCACTTGTCGATCAATTGCTTGATCTGATCGGCAAACTTGCCCAGATCCCGGTTGGCGCGGCCCTTGCTGCGAACAATGACCTCCTGAAGCAGCTTGCCCATGGCCACCAGGCGCTGATAGGGCGCGGACATCTTCCCGGCGGGGGTCATTACCTTCCGTTCGGGCAGGTAGCCCGGCTCCAGCATGCGGTCGGCCGTCAGGTCGTATACCTCCAGATACTGGGGCGCGTGGGCCCGATAGCCCAGCCGGACCAGGGAATCGGCAAAATAGGGCGCCACATCCCGGTCGCCGTGAACCACAAAGAAATGCGCGGGGTTGGTAAAGGATTTCGCCCACTCCAGCAGGTGATCCCGGTCGGCGTGACTGCTGAGCCCCTTGAAGTTCTCGATCTCCGCCAGCACGGCCACTTCCTCCCCGAACAGCTTCACCGTCTGCGCCCCATCCAGCAGCGCGCGGCCCAGGGTGCCCTCCCCCTGGTAGCCCACGAAGACAACCGTACACTCCTTCCTCCAGAGATTGTACTTCAGGTGGTGGCGGATGCGGCCCGCGTCGCACATGCCGGAGGCGGAGATGATGACCTTGGGCGTCCGGTCGGCGTTGAGCAGCTTGGACTCCTCCACCGATTCCGTCAGGCGCAGGCCGGGGAAGGCGAACATGTCCGCGCCGTCCCTCACCAGCGCCATGGCCTCGTCATCCAGATAGCCCCGCAGGTCGCCGCAGAAAATCGTGGTCGCCTTGCTGGCCAGAGGCGAATCAATGTACACCGGGAAATCCTCCACGGAATGCACCAGGTGCTCCTGCTTGATCCGCCGCAGGAAGTACAGGATCTCCTGGGTGCGGCCTACGGCAAAGGCGGGGATAATCACATTGCCTCCCCGGCCCAGCGTGCGGTCGATGACCTTCGCCAGCTCCGAGGTATAGCTCCACACCTCCTGGTGGTTCCGGTCGCCGTAGGTGGACTCCATTACCACGTAGTCCGCCCGCTTGAGGAGGACGGGATCCCGGATGATGGGCTGATTGACGTTGCCGATGTCGCCGGAAAAAACGATGGTCTTCCGCGTGTCCCCTTCCCGCAGCTCCAGGGTAATGCAGGCGGAGCCCAGCAGATGGCCCGCGTCGGTGAAGGTAGCGGTAACGCCGTCGCAGATGCCCACCTCCTGATCGTACTCGCAGGTATGGACATAGTCCATGGTGCGCATGGCGTCCTCCACGGTATAGATGGGCTCCACCTGAGGGCGGCCCGCCCTCTGGTTGCGCCGGTTTTCATACTCGGCGTCGGACATCTGGATATAGGCGCTGTCCACCAGCATGATCTCCATCAGCCGGGCCGTCAGGCGCGTCGTCCAGATCTGACCGGTAAATCCCTCCCTGATCAGCATGGGAATCCGGCCGCTGTGGTCGATATGGGCATGGGTGACCAGCACGTAATCAATCGCGCCAGCAGCGAAGGGCAGCTCATGATTGTCAATCTCATCCCGCCCCTGCTGCAGGCCGCAGTCGATCAAAATCCGCTTTCCGTTGATTTCCAGGCAGTGGCAGCTGCCGGTAACGCATTGGTCCGCTCCGAAAAAGTACAGTTGCATGAGAGAGCCCTCCTCATTATTTCTAATATGGGGGAATTATACCACAGCCCGAGCGAAATGACAACAGGGAGCCGGGGAAGAAAAATCCCGGCTCCCTGTGCCTGGCCTGCCGATATAGTCACAGTGTTACTGCTGTACCTGCTGTTCCCCTCCGTCCGCCGGGGACTCCTCCGCCGTCCCGCTCTCATCCGGCAGCACGCCGGAGGCGGCGGGCATGGGGATGGGCTCGCTGACGATGTTGATATGTCTGGCGGGGGGCTCGATGGCGGCGTCGGACCGGGCGGGCACGCCGTAGTAGTCCTCCTTGTCCGGGTCCCGGCCGTCCAGGATCGCCATCATCTGCGCGCCGGTGATGGTCTCCTTCTCGAAGAGGTATCCGGCGATTTTGTCCAGCATCTCCCGGTTCTCCTCCAGAATGGCCCTGGCCTCGTCGTGGCACTTCTGCAGCAGGGCCACAACCTCCTTGTCCGCCAGGGCGAAGGTCTCCTGGGCGCAGTTCATGCTGTAGCCGCCGTCCAGATACTGGCTCTGGACCGTGCCCAGGGCCATCATGCCGAACTTCTCATTCATGCCGAAGCGGGCCACCAGGTTCCGGGCCAGCTCCGTGGCCCGCTCGATGTCGTTGGCCGCGCCGGAGGTCTGGGTGTTGAATACCAGCTCCTCGGCGCACCGGCCCGCCAGCAGGGTGCGGATCTCGGTGAGGATGTCGTCCCTGCTCATGAGGAACTTCTCCTCTTCCGGCAGGTGGAGGGTGTAGCCCAGAGCGCCCTCGGTGTGAGGCACGATGGTGATCTTGGTCACCGGCTGGGCGTTCTTCTGCTTTGCCGCCGCCAAGGCGTGACCCACCTCGTGGTAGGCGATGATCTTTTTCTCCTGCTCGGTGATGACGGTGCCCTTCTTCTCCGCGCCGGCGATGACCACCTCGAAGGAGGCCAGCAGGTCCTCCTGGTTCACCGCGTGGCGACCGTGGCGGACGGCCCGGAGGGCCGCCTCGTTGACGGTGTTGGCCAGGTCCGCGCCCACGCAGCCCGCGGTGGCCTGGGCGATTTTGTTCAGGTCCACGTCCTCCGCCATGCGGATCTTTCTCGTGTGGACCTGGAGCGTCGCCAGACGGCCCGCCAGGTTAGGCCTGTCCACGGTGATGCGCCGGTCGAACCGGCCCGGACGGAGCAGGGCCTTGTCCAGCACCTCGGGGCGGTTGGTGGCGGCCAGGACGATGATGCCCTTGCTGGGGTCGAAGCCGTCCATCTCCGCAAGAAGCTGGTTCAGGGTCTGCTCCCGCTCGTCGTTGCCGCCGCCGAAGCGGGAATCACGGGTCTTGCCGATGGCGTCGATCTCGTCAATAAAGATAATACAGGGGGCCACCTTGGCCGCCTCCTGGAAGAGGTCGCGGACACGGCTGGCGCCCACGCCCACGAACATCTCCACGAACCCGGAACCGGAAATGGAGAAGAAGGGCACTCCCGCCTCCCCGGCCACGGCCTTGGCCAGCAGGGTCTTGCCGGTGCCGGGAGAGCCCACCAGCAGCGCGCCCTTGGGCAGCTTCGCGCCGATGGAGGTGTATTTTCCGGGGTTGTGGAGGAAGTCGATGATCTCCACCAGGGACTCCTTGGCCTCGTCCTGACCGGCCACGTCATTGAAGGTAACGCCGGTGGACTTCTCCATGTAGACCTTGGCGTTGGACTTGCCCACGCTGCCGATGCCGCCGCCCTTCCGCGCCATGACGTTCATAAACAGCATGAATACGCCGATGAGCAGGACCATCGGCAGGATGTACGCAATCATGAACTCCAGGATGGGGCTCATTTCCGGGACGTAGGGGTAGCTGAACTCCCCCCCGTGCGCATGGATCAGGTCGATCAGATCCCCGATGGAAGCGGAGATGGGCATGGTAAAGAGAGTGTAGTCCCTGTTATAGGTATTGCCCTCCCCGTCGGTGTAGACGTAGCCCTCCACCGGGGTGATCTCCAGCTTGCCGTCCACCAGCAGGACCTTTTCCACCTGGTCCGCCTCCACCATATCCAGCAGCTCGGTGTACAGGATCTCGTGGGTGGAGGCCGAGCTGCTGGTCTGCCGGTTGTAGGCGGAGAGGTAGTTGAACAGCACCGTCAGCGCGACGGCCCAGGCCACCAGGATCAGCAGGCCGTTCATGTTCTTTCTGTTTTTATTGTCATTCTGGTTTTTATTATGATTGTTATCCATCTCATTCTCCTTCTATTCGCAGGCGCGCATATTCCGCCTGAAGGCGTCTATGGTGCATGGTATCATAAAATCGGCCGCTTCACAAGGACTGTCTGTGGATTTTCTGTGAAATTTCTGTGAATACCCCTTTCGCGCCTATATAATTTGTGGTATACTGTACCTGTATTACTATTTTTGCATATAAGCGGCGAAATCTGCCGGACGTCCGGCAAGCCGGATCACGCCGCGAAAAGGAGCCTGTATGAGAGAATTTGAGGACCGCGCGCCGGAACGGCTGATCGAGGGCCGCAACGCGGTGACGGAAGCCCTGCGCGCCGGCGTCCCTGTTGACAAGCTGTACGCGGCCAGAGGAGAGACGGACCACACCCTGGGCCGGATCATCGCCCAGGCGAAGAAGGCGGGCGTCGTGGTGGTGGAGTGCGACCGGCGGAAGCTGGACGCCATGAGCGAGACCCACAGCCATCAGGGCGTGATCGCCGTGGCCGCCGCCCAGGCCTACGCCACGGTGGAGGACATTCTGCAATCCGCCGCGGACAGAGGCGAAGCGCCCCTGATAGTGGTCTGCGACGAGATCTCGGACCCCCATAATCTGGGCGCCATCATCCGCACCGCCGAGTGCGCCGGGGCCCACGGGATCGTCATTCCCAGGCGCCGCAGCGCGGGCCTTACCGCCGTGGTGGCAAAAACCAGCGCCGGAGCGGTCAGCTATCTGCCGGTGGCCCGGGTGCCCAACATCCCCGCGCTGCTGAAGGACCTGCAAAAGCGGGGCCTGTGGATCTTCGGCACCGCCGCCGAAGGGGCCACCGCCCTCTATGACGCGGATCTCCGCTCCCCCGCCGCCATCGTCATCGGCAGCGAGGGGGACGGCATGGGCCGTCTGGTCCGGGAAGGCTGCGATTTTCTGGTCAGCATCCCCATGAAGGGACGCATCAGCTCGCTGAACGCGTCCGCCGCAGCCGCCGTGCTCCTGTACGAGGCCCTGCGGCAGCGGGGCGGAGATTGACGGTCCTCACGATCCAAAGGACAGATTTTCCCACCAGTTCAGGTGAAGGAAAGAGACGTTATTTATGACAGAGCATAGACAGGACCATGACAATCAAATAGATCCCTCGCTGATGGACACTCAGCGTCTCCTGCTGGACGTTCATCTGCCGGAGAACGCGTCCTTCAGTCTGGAGGACATCCTGGCGGAGTTCAGCGGCGGGCCGGAGCCCGCTCCTCCGGAAGCGCCGCCGCCCTCTCCGCCCCCCCCGCCGGAGGAAGAAGCTCCTCCCGCGCAAGAGGAGGCCCCCGCTCCGCCGCGGGCCGTGCCGGAGAACGCGCCGAAGGACGCGCCGGAAGCGGACCGGACGGAGGACGACGTTCTGGATATGGCCTTCTGGGACGATTTTGCCGCGGCGGAGGGACTGTATTGGGACGAGGCGCCGCACGCCCCGGCCCCGGACAGCGAAGCTCCGCTCTCCGTCGTCCCGGAGAAACCCGCCTCCTCCCCCCCTCCCCCGGCGGAACCGGAGCACGCTCCGGAACCAGCGCCCGGTCCGGAAGCGGAGCCGGCGGACCCCGCGGTCTCCATGGAGGACGTGGTAGCCAGTACGGTGGACGCGGTCAAGGAGGCCCAGGAAAAACGGCAGGAAAAATTCCGGAAGCGCCTGGAAAAGGCCGTCGTCCGGGAAAAACGCGCCGTCAAGCGGCGGGAGCCCGCCGGCCGCCGGACTCTGCCGGAGCCGGAGCGGGAGCCTTCCGCCGCCGAGACCGCCGGCCGCCATAAGCGCCGGTTCCGGGAGTGCCGCAGAAATCTGACCCTGGCCGTCCCGGTGCTGCTCCTCCTTTGGCTGCCCTGGGCGCTGGAGAAGCTGGGCGTATCCGTGCCGTTTTTCAGCGACAGCACCGACAACGCCGCCCTCTGCGTGCTGGTAGCTCAGGCGCTGCTCTCCATCCTGTGCTGGCCGGTGTACCGGGAGGCCGTCTACACCCTGCGGGAGGGCGCCTGGACCATCCACGCGACCGCCCTGCTGTGTACGGTGGTAACGCTGCTGGACGAGATGACCATGCTGCTGCTGCCGGAGCGGACCGACGCGGCCCCCCTGGGCGGTCTGGCCGCCGCGCTGAGCGTTTTCTCCCTGTGGGGCCTCGCCAGCTGGCGGAGGGGCATGGCGGAAACCTTCCGCATCGCCGCCATGGGCGAGCCAACCCGCGTGGCGGACTGCGGCCCCCATGGCATCGCCCGGGGCCAGGGGTCCGGCGCCGGGTTCTATACCCGCGCGGCCATGGAGGACACCGCCGCCCAGTGGCAGCGGCTGCTGCTGCCGGTTCTGGCGGCCTCCTCCGTTGTGTTCGCCATGCTGTCCTCCGTGGGCCAGGACCGGCCCCAGGACTTTTTGTGGTGCTGGTCGGTGATCCTGTGCGCCTCCTCCTCCCTGGTGTTCCCCGTGGCGTTCAGCGTTCCGTTCGGCCGCGTGGCCGCTCATCTGGCCCGCAGCGGCGCCGCCGTGGCGGGGATGTACGGCGCGTCCGCTTTTTCCGGGGACCGCCGCCTGTCGGTTACGGACGGCGATCTCTTTCCGCCCGGCAGCACCGTTGTGGCGGACATCAAGCTCTATGGCGAGGAGCAGAACCACGCCCTCTCCTATGCCGCCACCCTGGCCATACAGGGGGGCGGGCTGCTGGGGCGGCTGTTTCAGGACGCCTCCCAGAAAAGCCGCGTCGCCTGCCAGCGTCTGGAGCATTTCCATATTCACAAGGACGGCGGGCTGGGCGGCATGATCCACGGGGAAACCGTTCTGTTGGGCACGCCCACCTTTATGCGCCACCAGGCGGTGCATATGCCGGCCAGCCTGCCCTCCAAAAACGCGGTCTGCCTGGCGGTGGACGGCGAGCTGACGGCGGTATTCATCGTGAAATACGCCGCGGCCGAGCCGGTGGAATACGCGCTCCGCATTTTGCGGCGCAACGGCTTCCGTCTGACGCTGGCCACCCGTGACGGCAACCTGACCCCCAAATTTCTGAAGGCCCGGTTTGGCTGGGACGGCGGCGCGGAGCCTCTGGAGCTGAGCGAGCGGCTGTCCCTGTCCGATCCGGACCGGGAGGCCGACGGCCCGGATGGGCTGCTCTACCGGGAGGGACTGCTGCCCTACGCCTTTCTTGCCGTGGACAGCCGCAGGCTGTGCCAGACGGCGCGGATAGGCAACCTGCTGTCCATTTTCGGCGGCATCGCCGGGGCCCTGCTGGGGTTTTACCTCACCTTTACCGGCAGCTATTCCGTGCTGACGCCGGTGCTGCTGATCACCTACCTGCTGCTGTGGCTGGTCCCCGTACTGCCGCTGATATGGACCGTGGATAAGGCATGAACTGAAAGAAGCAATGAACGCGGCTGCCTGCGGAATCATTACCGCAAATACGGCCGCGCGGAGGCGGAGGAGGTCAATCCGATTCCGGCGGGGGAGGAACCCTGCGGCGCGCGGATGGAATTCCCGTTGTAAAACGCCCCCTTGTTTGCTGGATTCATCAAAAAAGCGGTGTTATTTTTGTTAATTCCGTCTAAAATCTCAACAGATGGAAAATTCCAGTTGTGCAGTAACGGAAAAAGTACTATAATTAGTATGTTAGGCTGGTTCCCGCTATGCGGGGCACGATAAACGGAAGGAGACAAAACTCTATGGACATTCGCAACATCTGCCTGCTGGGACACGGCGGCAGCGGAAAGACCTCCCTGGTGGAGAGTATGCTGTATCTCACCGGCGTGACCGACCGCCTGGGCAAGCCCGCGGACGGCAACACCGTTTGCGATTACGATCCCGAGGAGATCAAGCGTCAGATCTCCATCTCCCTGGCCATGACGCCGGTGATCTACAACGGCGTGAAGATCAACGTCCTGGATACGCCGGGCAACTTTGACTTCGCCGGCGAAATGCAGTCCGGCGTCCGCGCCGCCGAGGTAGGCGTGCTGGTATGCGCCTCCAAGGACGGTCTCAGCGTAGGCGCGGAGCGCTCCTGGAAGTACCTCAAGAGCCAGAATAAGCCCTGCATCGTCTACATCTCCAAGGAGGACGAGGAAAACGCCAACTTCGCCGGCACGCTCTCCGCTCTGCGGGAGAAGCTGGGCAGCTCTATCGCTCCCGTCGCCGCTCCCATTCAGGACGCCGGCAAGCACACCGTCGGCATCATCGACGTCATCAAGCGCAAGGCCTACAGGATGGGCTCCGGCAAGGGCAGCAAGCGGGAGGAGATCCCCGTTCCCGCGGACATGACGGACGCGCTGGACGAGTATTACAACGAGCTGGTGGAGGCCATTGCCGACACCACCGAGGAATACGGCGAGAAGTACCTCATGGAGGAACCCTTCACCACCGAGGAGATTATCGACGGTCTGAAGATCGGCGTGCGCACCGGCATCGTATCCCCCGCGGTCTGCGGCTCCGCTTTCACCGGCCTGGGCACCGAGATGCTCCTGTCCACCATCGTGGATCTGGTCCCCTCCGCCCTGGAGATGCCCGCTGAGGAAGCCTCCGACGAGTCCGGCGAGAATTCCGTCGAGGTCAAGCACGATCCCAACGGCCCCACCGCCGCCATCGTCTTCAAGACCATCTCCGACCAGTACGGCAAGTACTCCCTGGTGAAGGTCGTTTCCGGTAAGATCACCGGCGATATGTCCCTGTACAACCCCGCCACCGGCAAGGCCGAGAAGCTGGGCCGTCTGTACACCATCAAGGGCAAGAAGAACGAGGAAGTCAAGGAAATCGCCTGCGGCGACATCGGCGCCATCGCCAAGATGGACCGTCTGAAGACCGGCGAGACCCTCTGCGATCCCAAGCATGTGGTAAAGCTGGCCCCCGTGCAGTTCGCGGAGCCCTGCTACTCCCGCGCCATCGCCCCCAAGACCCGGGGCCAGGACGAGAAGGTGGGCACCGGCCTCATCCGCCTCAACGAAGAGGATCCCACCTTTAACGTGGTCAACAACGCCGAGACCCACCAGGTGGTGGTTTCCGGCGCCGGCGACATCCAGATCGACGTGCTGGTCAGCAAGCTGAAGAGCCGCTTCGGCGTAGAGGCCGAGCTGGACACCCCCCGCGTGGCCTACCGCGAGAAGATCCGCAAGCAGGTCCGCAAGCAGGGCCGTCACAAGAAGCAGACCGGCGGCAGCGGCCAGTTCGGCGACGTGCATATCGTCTTTGAGCCCCAGGATGAGCAGGAAGAGATGATCTTCGCCGAGGAAGTCTTCGGCGGCAGCGTTCCCAAGAACTTCTTCCCCGCCGTTGAGAAGGGCCTGCGCGAGGCCTGCGCCCACGGCGTGCTGGCGGGCTATCCCGTGGTGTTCCTGAAGGCCACCCTGGTGGACGGCTCCTACCACCCCGTGGACTCCTCTGAAATCGCCTTCAAGACCGCCGCTCAGCTGGCCTACAAGGCCGCTCTGCCGGAGGCTTCCCCCGTTCTGCTGGAGCCCATCGGCGAGCTGAAGGTCACCATTCCCGACAGCTACATGGGCGACATCCTGGGCGACCTGAACAAGCGCCGGGGCCGCGTCATGGGCATGAATCCCACCGGCGACGGCGACCAGGTGGTGGAGGCCGAGGTGCCCATGGCCGAGATGATGACCTACGCCATCGACCTGCGCTCCATGACTCAGAGCCGCGGCAGCTTCACCTTCCATTTTGTCCGTTACGAGGACTGCCCGGCGGCGGCTCAGGAGAAGGCCATTGCCGAGGCCAAGGCCCTGGCGGAGGAATAATCCCTGGACGGACGGCCAAGCCTTGGGCGGGCGGCCAATCCGCTCTTTCCTGCGACATCCGGAATTGCCGCACGGTAACGAAAGCAATCACCATATGAAAAAACTCCCTGCGGACCAAGTCCGCAGGGAGTTTTTTCATTACAGCTTCTTCTCATAGATAAAGCTGTCAAACGAAACATCCATATGATACTTTTTGAAGGAACTCTCCCGCACCACGGCAAACCCGCACTTTTCCAGCAGAGCGCAGGAAGCCCGGTTCTCCTCAGCGGCCTCCGCCGTGACGGCGGTCCCGCCCTGGTCCCGGACCCAGCTCATCAGAAGGTTGACCACCTCTGTGCCGAATCCCTGCTTCCAGCGGCTTTTATGGATGCAGTAGCCGATGTCATAGACATCTTTATCCGGAAACGCACAGCAGGTGCCGATCCGCTCCCCGCCAGAGCGCAGTTCCGCAATGAGATAGTACCCGTCCTTGCTGTCCTGCAAGCCGTCCAGAGCTCTTTGAAACACCTCGTCCACGTATTCCCGGGTAGGATCGCTGAGGTACTTTCCGTTTTCCGGGTCGAACCACATATCCGTGGAGAAGGCCAGATCCTCTGGTGTGTAGTCCCGAATGACGATCCGCTCTCCCAGAAGGGGCTGTTTCAGCTTCATACCCCATCCTCCAGCGCGGCCAGCAGGCAGGAAATCAGCAGCTCCTTCCCGTCTCCCCGCTCGGCGGAGAAGGGAACCAGCCCGTCCCCCTCCCGCAGATCCAGGGTTTCCCGGATACGCAGCAAATTGGGCTCGATCTCCGACTTTTTCAGCTTGTCCAGCTTGTTTGCCACGACCACCAGCGGGCACTCCGCGTCATAGAACCAGTTTGCCATGGTCACGTCGTCAGCGGTGGGCTTGTGCCGTGCGTCTACGATCATGACCCCCAGAGTAATCAGCCCGGAGGCAAAATAGCTCTCCATCAGCCGCCCCCAGCGGTCCCGCTCCGCCTTGGACACCTTGGCGTAGCCGTACCCCGGCAGGTCCACCAGGCAGGCTCCCCCGTCGATACGGAAATAGTTGATCTGACTGGTTTTCCCCGGCGACGCGCCCACCCGGGCGAAATTCTTCCGGTTCACCAGCCGGTTGATGACAGAACTCTTTCCCACGTTGGACCGGCCCGCGAAAGCCATCTGCGGCAGGCCGTCCCGGAGGAAATCCTCTTTTTTCACGGCGGAACGGACGAACTCTACTTTATTGAAATTCAGAGGCATTGACTTCCTCCTTTCATCTCCCGCGCCCTGCGGGCGGGGCGTTATGTGCTTTTCCCTCGTGGGAAAAGTATCAACGATTGTGCAGCGGCCACATCGAGTGGCCGTCGCACAATCTTAGCCCCCGGACCAAGGGTCAGAACCATCCAACCCCTACTGCCGGAGCGGAACCTCCTTCTCCATGGGAACAAAAGCGCTGAAAACAGGCTCTCCGGCGGCCTCGGTCCCGGCTACGGCCTCGACAGGCCGCAGCGCCTCGGCGAGAACCGTGTCAACGCTCTCCGCCGGGACAAACCGCAGCGCCTCGCGCACCACCGGGTCAATCTCCGCCAGGTCGCGGAGGTTCTCCTTTGGGATCAAAACCGTCTTGATGCCGTTTCGCTTGGCGGCCATGGTTTTTTCCTTCAGGCCGCCGATGGCCAGCACCCGGCCCCGCAGGGTCACCTCGCCGGTCATGGCGGCCTCTGAGCGGACCCGCCGCCCCGTCAGGGCGGAAACCACGGCGGTGGTGATGGCCACGCCGGCGGAGGGACCGTCCTTGGGCACAGCCCCCTCCGGGAAGTGGATGTGAATGTCCTTGTTTTTATAGAATTCCGGGTCGATGCCCAGCTGAGCGGTCCTGCTGCGGATGCAGCTGACGGCGGCATGGGCGGACTCCTTCATCACGTCCCCCAGGTTGCCGGTGAGCTCCAGCTTGCCGGTGCCCTCCATGACGTTGACCTCCACCTCCAGCAGCTCGCCGCCCGCCTCGGTCCAGGCCAGGCCGTTGACCACGCCCACAGGGTCCCTGTCCAGCACCGGCGGCGCATAGCGCCGCACCCCCAGGAAATCCTCCAGGTTCTCCGGCGTGACCGTCACCCGCCTGGCCTCCTGGGACACCAGGCGCATGGCGGTCTTGCGGCACAGCTTGCCCATCAGCCGCTCCAGGGAGCGGACGCCGGATTCCCTTGTGTATCCGGTAATGGCGGCCCGGATGGCCTCGTCGCTGACCCGCAGGGCGGACCTGGCCAGTCCGTGCTCCTTCATCTGCTTGGGCAGCAGATACCGCTTGGCGATTTCCAGCTTCTCCTCATCGGTATAGCTGGTCAGCTCGATCACCTCCATCCGGTCCAGCAGGGGCCGGGGAATGGTAGAGGTGGTGTTGGCGGTGGTGATGAACAGCACACGGCTCAAATCCAGTGGGATCTCCAGGAAGTGGTCCCGGAAGGCATAGTTCTGCTCGCCGTCCAGCACCTCGAGCATGGCCGCCGAGGGGTCTCCCCGGTAGTCGCTGCCCATCTTGTCGATTTCATCCAGCAGCAGCAGCGGGTTCATGCTGCCGCTCTGGGAAATGGCTGTCACGATCCGCCCCGGCATGGCCCCTATGTAGGTCTTCCGGTGGCCCCGGACGTCCGCCTCGTCCCGGACGCCGCCCAGGCTGAGGCGGGCCAGCTTCCGGTTCAGCGCCTTCGCCACAGAGATGGCGATGGACGTCTTGCCCACTCCCGGAGGGCCCACCAGGCAGATGATCTGCCCCTTGGCGTCCGGGTTGATCTGCCGCACGGCGATGAACTCCAGGATGCGCTCCTTTACCTTCTCCAGGCCGAAGTGGTCCCGGTCCAGCAGCTTTCTGGCGGCGGCCACGCTGGCCCGCTCGCGGGTCTCCTGTCCCCAGGGCATCTCCAGGCACACGTCCAGGTAATTGCGGATCACGGAGGCCTCGGCGCTGGAGTAGGGCTGCTTTGCCAGCCGGTCCACCTCTTTGAACAATTTCTCCCGGATTTCGTCCGTCAGCTTCAGCCCGCCGATCTTCATCCGGTACTCGGTCAGCTCGCTGTCCTCGTCCTCCCCCAGCTCCTGCTGAAGCAGGCGGATCTGCTCCCGGATGATGTGGTCCCGCTGGACCTCTCCCATCTCCCGGCGGATCTGACCCTCCAGCTCGTGCTCAAAGGAGAGCACCTCCACCTCGCGGGCCAGCAGCTCGTTGACCTTTCTCAGCCGGGGCACGGGACGCAGCTCCTCCAGGATCTCCTGCCTGTCCTGGTAACGGAGCATAATATTCTGCGCGATGAAATCCGCCAGATGTCCGGGGTCCCGGTCGCCCATGATGGCGGCGGCAATCTCCTCCCCCATGCGGGGCGCCTGGGCGGCGTACTCCACAAAATTGGAACAGGTCTGCCGCAGCAGCGCCTCCAGCTGGGACTCGGAAATCCGGGTCCGGCTTTCCCGCAGGGGCTCCACGTTGCCCTGAAGATAGGGCTCCGACTGCCACAGCCGCCGCAGCCGCGCCCGGCTCTTGCCCTCCATGATGACCCGGACCGTGGCGTCGCCGATGCGGAGCACCTGCCGGATCATCGACATGGTGCCCACGGTATACAGGTCCCTCTCTCCCGGCTGATCCGTGGCGGTCTCCCGCTGGGCCACCAGGAAAATGTACTGATCCCGCTCCATGGCGCGCTCCAGGGCGCGGATGGAGATTTCCCGCTCCACGTCGAAGCTGAGGACACAGCCGGGGAAGATGGTCAGCCCCCGCAGGGCCAGCACCGGCATATTCATGCTTGTATTTTCATTCATATCCATTGGTCAGATCTCCTTATTCCCTCTCAAGAAGAGAAAGGGGGGCAGTATCCCGCCCCCCGAACTCATTTTCTTGTCACAACATACGCCCGTCAGGACGCCGGATTGGATACGGTCTCATCGCCGCCGCCCTTGCGGACCAGCGTAGGCCCGCACTCTCCCCGCACGCAGGCCGGGGTAATGACGACCCGCCGGACCAAGGGATCGGAGGGAATCTCATACATGATGTCCGTCAGGACGCCTTCCATCACCGCCCGCAGGCCCCGGGCCCCAATGTTCCGCTCGATGGCTTTGTCCGCCACGGCCTCCAGGGCTCCGTCGGCAAAGGTCAGCTCCACATGGTCATAGGAGAGCAGCTTCTCATACTGCTTCACCAGAGCGTTCTTCGGCTCGGTCAGGATGCGCACCAGGTCCTCGCGATGGAGGGAATCCAGGGGCGCGATAATGGGCAGACGGCCCACCAGCTCCGGGATGATGCCGAACTTCAGCAGGTCGTGGGGCTGGACCTCCTTGAGGATGACGCCCACGTCCCGGTCCCTCTTGCTCTGGATGGGAGCGTCAAAGCCCAATCCCCGCCTGTCGGTGCGCCGCTCGATGATCTTGTCCAGGCCGTCGAAGGCGCCGCCGCAGATGAAGAGAATGTTCTTTGTGTTGATCTGAATAAATTCCTGCTGGGGATGCTTGCGGCCTCCCTGGGGCGGGACGTTGGCCACAGTGCCCTCCAGGATCTTCAGCAGAGCCTGCTGCACGCCCTCGCCGGACACATCCCGGGTAATGGAGGTATTCTCGCTCTTCCGGGCGATCTTGTCGATCTCGTCCACGTAGATGATGCCGTGCTCCGCCAGCTCCACGTCGTAGTCCGCCGCCTGAAGCAGGCGCAGCAGGATGTTCTCCACGTCGTCGCCCACGTAGCCCGCCTCGGTAAGGGTCGTCGCGTCGGCAATGGCGAAGGGAACCTGCAAAATCCGGGCCAGGGTCTGCGCGATATGGGTCTTGCCGCTGCCGGTGGGCCCGATCATCAGGATGTTGCTCTTTTGCAGCTCTACATCCTCGCCGTCGTCCCCGAACTGGATCCGCTTGTAATGATTATACACCGCCACGGAGAGGGCCACCTTGGCATTTTCCTGGCCGATTACATACTGGTCCATGATCTTCCGGACCTCCCGCGGCGTAGGCAGGCGCTCCGGAAGCTCCACCGGCGGCATGCCCGCATGGCTGCCCAGCTCCTCCTCCAGCAGGCCCACGCACAGCTGGACGCATTGGTCGCAGATCCGGGCGCCGGGTCCTTGCAGCATCCGCCGCACTTCCGTCTCCCGTTTGCCGCAGAAGGAGCAGCGTAAAGACTTTTTGGGCTCGTCGTTCATAGGAATTTTCCTCTCCCCCGTTTTATTCCCCCGGCAATGAGATCATCGCCGAAGGAATAAAATTTGATTTGGTGCTTATCTGGAATAGATAACCTTGTCAATAAGGCCGTACTCCCTGGCCTCCTCGGCGGTCATGAAATTATCCCGCTCGCAGTCGGCGGTGACGGTCTCCACGCTCTGCCCGGTGTTGTCCGCCAGGATGACGTTCAGCCGTTTCTTGATGATCTCCAGCCGCCGCAGGTGGATGGCCATGTCGGTGACCTGGCCCTTGGTGCCGGCGCTGGGCTGGTGGATCATGATCTCCGCGTTGGGCAGGGCGAGACGCTTGCCCTTGGTCCCGGAGGACAGCAGGAACGCGCCCATGCTGGCGGCCATGCCGACGCAGATGGTGGACACGTCGCACTTGATATACTGCATGGTGTCATAAATGGCCATGCCGTCGGTGACGGAGCCGCCGGGGCTGTTGATATACAGCTGGATCTCCTTGTCGGGGTCCTGCGCCTCCAGATACAGCAGCTGCGCCACGACCAGGCTGGCGGTGGTAGCGTTCACCTCTTCCCCCAGGAAGATGATGCGGTCATTGAGCAGGCGGGAGAAAATGTCATAGGACCGCTCTCCCCGGTTGGTCTGCTCCACTACATAAGGAACTAAACTCATGATATATTACCTCCTGACGCTTTTCCCGAGAGAGAAGGCATCAATGTGAAAGATGCTCCGGTCTGCCCGCGCTTCCTGCATTCCGGAAAATGGATTCTGTGGTATCATACCCAATTCAGGCGGGAATTAGTACGCTTACTCCTCGGCGGGAGCCTCTTCCCTGGGCTCTTCGGTTTTCTTCTTCCGGGTACGCTTGGGCTTTTCGGCGGGGGCCTCCTCCCCGGACTCTTTGGCGGGGGCCTCCTCGGGCTTGACGGCCACGGCGGCGGCGGTCACCAGGTCAACCGCCTTGCTCCGGGTCACCTGCTCCCTGATTACCTCGGCGGACATATACTTCTTCACGTCCTCCACGTTCATGCCATACTGTCCGGCCATCTTGGCAAACTCCTCCTCCACGTCCTCGTCGGACGCCTCCAGGTTTTCCGCCTTGACGATGGCGGCAATGGCCAGATCCATCCGCACCTGTCCGGCGGCGGGGGCCTTGGCGTCCTCCAGCAGCTTGCTCTCGTCCATATTAGTCATCTTCATGTACTGGTCGTAAGGGATGCCCTGGGACTGGATCTGCATCTTGAAGTTTTCCACGAACCGGCGGGCCTGCTCGTCGATCATGGCGTCCGGGATATCCGCCTGGATGCCCTCGGCCACCTTGTTCATGACGGCGTCCTCAAAGGCCCGCCTGGCGGCCTCTTCCCGCTCCGCCGTCAGCTTCTCCCGGACGTCCTTTTTCAGCTCCTCCAGCGTGTCCAGCTCGGACACGTCCTTGGCGAACTCGTCGTCCAGGGCGGGCACGTCCTTGACCTTGATGGAGTTGACCTTCACGTGGAACACCACGGCCTTGCCGGCCAGGTCGGCGTGATAGTCCTCGGGGAAGGTGATGTCGATGTCCTTCTCCTCGTCCACGGACATGCCGGCCACCTGATCCTCAAAGCCGGGAACGAAGCTGCCGGAGCCGATCTCCAGGTCAAAATTATCGCCCTTTCCGCCGTCGAAGGGCACGCCCTCCAGGAAGCCCTCGAAGTCGATGTTGGCCGTGTCGCCCTGCTGAACCGGGCGGTCGTCCACGCTCACCATGCGGCCGTTGCGGTCGGCCATTTCCTTCAGGCGCTTGTCCACGTCCTCGTCGGAGACGCTGACCTCCGCCCTGGGGGCCTCGATGCCCTTATACTGGCCCAGGGTGACCTCAGGATAGACCGCCACGGCGGCCTTGAAGGAGAAGCCCTCCTTGCCCACGTTCAGCAGCTCCACCTCGGGATAGCCCACGACCTCCAGCTCCGCTTCCTTGACGGCGGCGGCGTAGGCGTCGGGCAGGGCGGTGTTCACGGCCTCTTCGTAGAAGATGGCGGGGCCGTACATATTCTCGATCATCTTGCGGGGGGCCTTGCCGGGCCGGAAGCCGGGCAGACGGATGCTCCCGCGCTGCTTCCTGTATGCCTTCTCAACGGCAGCCTCAAAATCGGCGGCGCTCACCTCCACGGTCAGCGCGACCATACTTTTTTCCAGTTTTTCACAGCTTTTTACACTCATATTACTTTTCCTCCGTTTACTGTGGCCGTATACAGTCAGCCAAGATGTTATTATATCACATTAAGTTAAATATTTCCAGTGTTTTTTTCCCTAATCCAAGATTTTTTTCGGAACAAATCCCAGGTAGTCCGCCGCCACCAGGCTGTAGGACACGTTTCCCACCGTTCCCTCGATGGCCCGCCTGTGGGTGGGGCCGTGAAGATGGCCGTAAAAGCAGCGCTCCACTCGGTACTCCTCCAGCTTCCGGATGATTTCCGGGCAGCGGTAGCCGGTATACAGCGGCGGATAATGCAGAAAGGCCAGGATCGGCCGTTCTCCGGCGGCCTTCAGGGAGGCTTCCAGCCTTCCCGCCTCCCGGTTGAGGACCTTTTCATTGTGCCCGGACCGCTCCTCCTCGTAGAACCATCCCCGCGTGCCGCAGAGAGCGTAGTCCCCATAGGTGAAGCAGTTGTTGTGCAGGATGTCGAGGGTGGTGATCCCATTTTCCGCGAAGAATTTCTTCATTTTCGCGGCGGTATTCCACCAGTAGTCGTGGTTGCCCTTTAAAATGATCTTTCTGCCCGGCAGCCGGTCGAGGAAACGGAAGTCCTCCAGGCTTTCCGCGAAGTCGATTCCCCAGGAGGTGTCCCCGCACAGGACCGTCAGGTCGTCCTCTCCCAGGCGGGAGAAGGCGGCCTCGATGCGGGCGGTATGATCCGCCCACTCCGGGCCGAAGATGTCCATCGGTTTATTTACTTTTAATGATAAATGGAGGTCGCCGATGGCATAGAGGGACATTTCTCTTTTTGTCCTTTCTTTGCCCTTCCAGGGCAAGGGATGGTGGTTTCTATTTGCCGCCCCGGGACCTACGCGGCCCCGGACCCCGCGGGTACTTTTTGTACGAACAAAAAGTACCCAAAAAGTCGCTTAAACCTACGGTTTAAGAATCCCTTATATTTACGGGGGTTATTTGTTTTGCGCCCGTGGCACAGTCTTACTTGTCTACCGGACTGCCGTCCGCTTCGCTCCTCTTCTGCTTCTATTTCAGCGTGCGTATCGGCACCCCCTACCGTCTCGCTTCGGGTCCTCCCGGCGATAAGCCGCGCACGTCTGGCGATGGCTTGCAGTAAGACCAGCAGCGGCTTAGCTCCTCTGTCCATCGTTAGGACCCGTGGGTAGGCGAACAATCCGGCGCGTTCTGATCGGTGCCGCCGGTAGAATCAAACCCGGTCCGTCGTAGCGTAAATAAACAAAACATTCGGGGATTCTAAAGGGGTCATGACCCCTTTAGCGTGCTTTTGGTTACTTTTCCCACGAGGGAAAAGTAACGCCCCGCCGCGCCCCGCGCCGGGCCCGCCATCAGAAAAAACTCACAGAAGGTTGCACACAGTCCCGCAACCTGCCCCGTTTTCCCAAACACATTTGAGGGAAGACAAACCTCCGCGTTAGCCACGTACGAAAGCAAGTCGATGTCCGGCCCGGTACCAGGCCCGCAGCAGCCGGACTGCCCAAAAGGCTGTTGCAGCGCACCTTGCAAACTGAATAAACTCCAGCTTACGGGTCTATTCTTTTGGATACCACTCCAGAATATCTCCGGGCTGACAATGCAACATGTCACAGATTGCATTCAAGCTTTCGACCGTAATCGTGGTGTTGCCGTTGCGCAGCTTAACCAATGTCGTTGTTGCAAGCAGCTTCTCTTTTTGCAGACGGTATGTCGAATAACCGGCCTCTTTCAATTTTTGTATGACATCAACCTTATATCGAATCATATTACCTCTTGACAAATTTGATTTTTCAAATATAATTGAAATATCAAATATAAAGGAGGATACCACAATGCACGACTTAATGCAAATCTTATTTGATTACATCATTGATAACACCCATAGCGTCTACTGTCTGCAAACCAGATGCAGGGAATATGAGGTCCAGCGGAAATCCGCCTACAAAAAGTTATGGGATCAACTGACCGCCGAGCAGCGGGAGCTGCTTGAGGAGTACGATCGATACAGCAATGAGGTGCAGACGGAAGAGCTGTACGCCATGTTCCTCGCGGCCTTCGACCAGAGCGCGGCTCTTCTTCAGCGGCATACCGCCTGACCATGGTCATCAGAAAACTGCGGTCATCAATCCATCCGCGTTAGACGGCCCCCTTGCCGCGCAGTATCTCTTTAACAGGCCGACAGGCGAAGTTCTACAAGAACCTGTCCACCAGAAGGAGGACAGGAAGTTCACGCGGCACCTGATACTCTTCACTTCCGCCCAATCTTCGTAATCTCCCCCGTATAGGGCGGCCGCCTTTGGCGGCGCCCGTCAAGGGATTCTTAAACCGTAGGTTTAAGTGACTTTTTGCATACTTTTTGTTCACACAAAAAGTATGCGCGGGGTCCGGGGCCGCGTAGGTCCCGGAGCTGCGAACAGAAACCATATACCTGCCGCCGCGCAGCGGCGGCACGGAAGATTACTTCAGAAATTCCAGCACCTTCTCCTCCATCCGCTCCCGTTCCGTCACGTCATGGAAGCGTGGAGCCTTCCCCTTCAGCGCCGCCAGGCGCGCCGGCGCGGCGACTCCGGTTGCCTCCGCCATCTGCCCGATGCGGTCCACGCTGTCCGCGACGGGAGCCGCTCCGATGGAGGAGAGCACGCTGTCGCAGAACTTATAGGGGCTGGCGGTGGAGACAAAGATGGCCGGCGTCATGTCGCCGGTTTCCTTCCGGTAATCGGTCAGCACCTTGGCCGCCACGGCGGTGTGGGTGTCAATGAGATACCCGTACTGGTAGAGCATGGCGATGGTGGACGCGGTCTCCTCCTCGCCGCAGAAGCCGCCGTAGAAGACCTCCTGGAGCCGCGTCCTCATACCCGGCGTAATCTCATACCGCCCGGTTTCCGCCAGCTGGCCCATATACTCCCTGACCAGGTCGTCCCGGCCGCCGCTCATGTCGAACAGCAGGCGTTCCAGGTTGCTGGAGATCAGAATATCCATGGAGGGAGACATGGTGGTGTGGAAGGGGCGGTTGCGGTCGTATACGCCGGTGCGGATGAAATCCGTCAGCACGTCGTTGCGGTTGGAGGCGCAGATCAGCTTCTTCACCGGCAGACCCATCCGCTTGGCGTAGTAGCCGGCCAGGATGTTGCCGAAGTTTCCCGTGGGCACGCAGAAGTTGACCGGCTGGCCCAGCTTGATGGCCTTGGTGTTGAGCAGATCGCAGTAGGCGGAAATATAGTAGACGATCTGGGGCAGGATGCGCCCCCAGTTGATGGAATTGGCGGAGGAGAGGAAGTATCCCCGCCGGGCCAGGGTCTCCCGCATGGCTTCGTCGGAAAAAATCCGCTTCACGCCGTTCTGCGCGTCGTCAAAGTTGCCCTTCACGGCGCAGACGCCTACATTGCCGCCCTCCTGGGTCACCATTTGCAGCTTCTGGATCTCACTGACGCCGTTCTCCGGATAGAAGACAAGGATCCTGGTCTGAGCCACGTCGGCGAACCCCTCCATGGCGGCCTTGCCGGTATCGCCGGAGGTGGCCGCCAGGATGCAGGCGGTCTTCTTCTCACCGGTCAGGCGCAGGCTGGCGGACAGCAGCTGCGGGAGCATTTGCAGGGCCATGTCCTTGAAGGCGCTGGTGGGACCGTGCCACAGCTCCAGGCACCAGGTCTTGCTGTCCATCTGCCGCAGGGGGGCCACCGCCGGATGGTCGAACTTATCCGGACCGTAGGCGTTTCGGGTAAATTGATTCAGCTCCTCCGGGCGGAATTTCTCCAGAAACTTGCCCATGATATAGGCCGCCCGCTTGCGGTAGGGCATTCCGCACAGGGTCTCCACCTCCAGAGCGCTGATGCTGGGAAAGGCGACGGGGGTAAACAGGCCGCCATCCCGGCTCAGGCCCATGGTAATGGCCTCGGCGGCGCTTTTCCGCAGCGTTTTGTCGCGTGTGCTCAAATATTCCATTTGCTTATCCTCCAGGAACGCGCCCGGTCAGAACGCGCTGATCATGATTCCATATTAGAACGCGGAAATAATATATTTGATTTGCAGCCGGCCTCCCGCGTCGGCGGGAAAAACCTCCGCCACGTCGAACCGGCAGGGACCGTCCCAGCCCGTCCGGGACAGATACCAGGACGCTGCGTTTCGCAGCTTCCGCCGCTTCGCCGCGGTGACGGCCTCCCGCGGAGCGGCCAGGGCCCGTGAGGACCGGGTTTTTACCTCCACGAAGCAGAGGACCCCCTCCGCCGTCCGGACGATCAGGTCGATCTCCCCCCACCGGCAGCGGTACTGCCGCTCCAGAATGGCGCAGCCCCGTTTCTCCAGAGCCGCCGCCACGGCGTCCTCCCCCCGGTCGCCCCGCCTCTTCCGCTCATCCATGGCGGGCGGCCTCCCATTTTTTCAGGAAGGATTTCCGGTGGATGGGGCTGGGGCCGTACTTGTCCAGCATTTCATAGTGCAGCCTGGTGCCGTAGCCCTTGTGCCGGTCAAAGCGGTACTCCGGGTAACGCTCCGCCATCTCCTCCATGTACCGGTCCCGGCTGACCTTCGCCAGAATGGAGGCGGCGGCGATGGATGCGCTGCGCCCGTCGCCCCCGATCACGGTTTCATGGGGGGTAACAATGGCAAAACGCTTTCCCCTGTCCCGGTTGCCGTCAATCAGGGCGTAGTCCGGCGCAGGGATCAGCCCGTCAATGGCCAGCTGCATGGCCTTCATCCGGGCGCTTAAAATATCGGTGGCGTCAATCTCCTCCGGGGAGACGGACGCCACCGCCCAGGCAGAGGCCCGCTCCCGGATCTGGTCAAACAGCGCGTCCCGCCGTCTGGGGGTCACCTGCTTGGAATCGTTCAGGTACTTAAGCTCCAGCCCCTGGGGCAGGATCACCGCGCCGGCGTACACCGGCCCCGCCAGAGGACCGGCTCCCGCCTCGTCACAGCCGCAGACAAGGGCGCATCCCCTCTCCCTGGCGACCTTCTCCAGCTCCCACAATGGGAGCTTTTTTTTATCCATATCAATATCTGTTTTCTTCGCTCTCTCTATTGGTTCCATAAGCCGCTGAAGATAACGTCAGGAAGAACATGCCCGCTCCAGCAGCGCATATACCGGCGCCAGTGTATCCGCCGACAAAATTTATGACCGCGCACAGAAACAGGAAGATCGAAAAAATCAAGCCGGCAGCAGCCAGGCGGTTCTCATTCTTATGCATTGGATGTTCCCCCAAATCAGAATTTGTCTTTCTATGCTGAAGCAGATTCAGGAAAAAGCAGGCGGCAGCTCCAGCGTGAACCGGCCCAGCTTCCCGCTCCGGAACTCGTCCAGAAGGATCCGGGCCATGCGCTCGGTATCCACCTCGCCGCCCCGGATCAGAAAGCCCCGCTTCCGCCCCGCCCTTGTCAGCAGATCATAGCCGGAATCCTCCGCCTGCGCTTCTATCCCGTACCGGTCCAGCAGGGCCTGTGGATAGCGGCTCCCCAAATACGCCGTCAGGCGGGAGGCAAGCTCCTCCAGGTCCATGATCTCGTCCCGGACCGCGCCGGTGCAGGCCAGCCGGAACCCTACTCCCGGGTCCTCAAACCTGGGCCACAGCATCCCCGGCGTATCCAGCACCTCCAGGCTCCGGTCCACCGGGACCCACTGCTTGGCCCGCGTCACGCCGGGCCGGTCCTCCGTCTTAGCGGTCTTCCGCCCGGCAATCTGGTTGATAAAAGTGGATTTCCCCACGTTGGGAATGCCCAGGATCATTACCCGCAGCATTCTCCCCGCCTGGCCGCGCTCCGCGTAGGCGGCCAGCTTGTCCGACAGCAGCGAACGCACAGCGCCGGGAAACTGCCCGACGCCCTGCCCCTGTCTGGCATTGGCCTCCAGCACGGCAAACCCCTGCCCCCGGAACCAGGCCGACCAGGCCCGCGTCCCCGCCGGGTCCGCCAGGTCCACCCGGTTCAGGACAATCAGCCGGGGCTTGTTCCCCGTCAGCTCCTCCACGTCCGGGTTCCGGCTGGAGAGAGGCACGCGGGCGTCCAGGATCTCGCACACGGCGTCCATGTGCCTGAGCTGGTCGGCGATCATCCGCCGGGTCTTGGTCATGTGGCCGGGATACCACTGGATGTTCATCGCGCTCTCTTCCATGCTTCCCCCATCCGTCAGCGGATCACGCCCACGCGGCCCCAGTCTTTTCGCTCCGTACCCGGCGTGTCGCCGGGCTTCAGCAGCAGCAGGGCCTTGCCCTGAAGATATCCCACGTTCACCGGCCCCAGACGGGTATCCCGGCTATCGGTACTGTGGTTGCGGTTGTCGCCCATGACAAACACCTCGTCCTCCGCCAGGGTAATCGGGAACTGCAGGCCCTCGAAGGAATAGGTGGGCTCCTTGGTATAGGGCTCGTCCAGCTCCCGGCCGTCCACATAGACAACGCCGGCGGCAAAATCAATGTCCACCGTCTGTCCGCCCACGGCCACGATCCGCTTGACCAGGGTATCGCTGAGCTCGGCGTTATAGTCGTTGATCACCACCACGTCCCCGGCCTTGAAATCGCAGAACATGGCGTTCAGCACCAGCATCTGGTCCCCGGTGTAAAGGGTGTCCTGCATGGAGGGCCCGTCGACTCTGAGCAGCCGCACGCCGAAGGTGAACAGCAATACCACGCCCACCACCGCCGTCACCACCGCCTGGGCCCAGCAGTAGAGGATTTCTTCCAGCGTGTCCGATTCCTTTTTTTTGCCCTTCGAAGACTTCCCGCCGGCGGCCTCCGCCGCCCGCTCCGCTTCCGTCTCCAGTTCCAGCTCGTTGCGCTCCTCCGCCATGGCAGTCCACTCCTCGTTATATGATCCCTGTGTGAAAGCCCGGGAATCATACCATTTAATTGATGCCGCTCCGCCCGCCGCCGCAGCCAGCAGCAGCCGCAAAGTATGGCAATGATTACTTTCAAATTTCTGATTCGGAAGTAATAATACTACTAGGATATAGCATAGCACAAATCCGCTTCAATTACAACAAACAAGTTTATTGCATTCTGCATGAAAAGAGGAGGGGGTTTCCCCTCCTCTTTTCTATTTCCTACCCAATTTGAGCGGTTTTATTACTTCCGCGTCAAAACACAGGAGCGACGCGGCGGTTGCCAGACGGCCCTTGTCATGCTATACTGTAAGTCAACAAATCCCCTCGGAGGTCTTCATGAAACACATCAGAAAAGCCGCGCCGCAGGACGCGTCCCGCATCGCGGAGATCCTCATCTTTGCCAAGCGTACCGCCTACCGGTCCATTTTCCACAACGACGCCGTTTCCTTCGGCGAGATGCAGGTGCTGCCCCTGGCCCTGGACTACCTGGAGGGCCGGGAGAGCCTGGACCACGTCTGGGTCTATGACGACGCATTCGTCCGGGGAATGGTCCGCGCGGAAAACGGCGAGGTAAAGGAGCTGTACGTAGACCCCTTCTTTCAGGGAGCCGGCATCGGGGGAAAGCTGCTCCATTTCGCCGTGGAGCGGCAGAACGCCCGCCGCCTCTGGGTACTGGAGAAAAACCGGAAGGCCATCGCCTTCTACGCCGCCCGCGGCTTCCTCCCCACCGGGGAACGGGAGCAGGAACCGGGCACCCCGGAGTACATCATCAAAATGGCCCATCCCTCCGCTCCATGAACGGGACCGCAAACCGAAAAGCTTACCGCTTGCCGCCGGAGGGCGGCGGAAACGAAGGGCCGGGATTTCTCCCGGCCCGGTTTTCGCATTACTCGATGCTGACAATATAATAGTATACCGGTTGTCCTCCCGGCAGGACGGACAGCTCCGCGCTGGGGCACTTCCGGCCGAACAGGGCCGCCGCCTCCCGGGCCTGCTCCTCGTTCACGTCCTCGCCGTAGAACAGAGTCACAAACTCCGCGCCCTTCTCCGCCGCCTTCTCCGCCAGCTTCTCCAGCATCACCCTGATGTCCTGATTGGTGCCGAACAGCTTTCCGTCCAGCAGGGACAGATAGTCGCCCTCGTTGATGGCGAAGCCGTCGAAGTCGCTGTTCCGGGCGGCATAGGTAATCTGAGCGGTGGACACATTCCGGATGGCCCCGGTCATGGTCTCCAGCAGCTCCTGCGCCTCCATCTCCGGGTCCACACTCATCATGGCGGTGACGCCCTGGGGGATGGTCTCGGTGGGCACCACCACCACATTCCTGGAGGCCAGGCCCACGCACTGCTGGGCCGCCATAATGATGTTCTTATTATTGGGCAGGACGAAAACCGTCTCGGCGGGAACCCGCTCGATCTCCAGAAGGATGCTCTCGGTGGAGGGATTCATGGTCTGGCCGCCGGAAATCACGCCGTCCACGCCCAGGTCCCTGAACACCGCGGCCAGTCCCTCTCCGGCACAGACGGACAGGAATCCATAGCGCTTTTTCTGCGCGGCGGCGGGCGCCTCCTCTTCGCGCTCCAGCTCCTCCTCGACCTCCTCCAGATCATCCACGCTCTGGGCCCTCTTCCCGGCGGCCACATCCTCCGCCTGGGTGCGCATATTCTCAATCTTGGCCAGCTCCAGGGTGCCGAACTTCTGGGCCTCGGTGAGGGCGCTGCCGGGAATATTGGTATGCACGTGGACCTTGAAGGCCTCGTCGTCCTCTCCGATCACCAGGCTGTCTCCAATGCTGTTGAGATAGTCCCGCAGAGGGGTCAGGTTCACCTCCGGATCATCCTTCCGCACGATGAACACCGTGTCAAAGGCGAAGGTGATCTCCTCGGAGGAAAACACGTTGAAATCCGCCCTGGCCTGCCGGCTCTGGGCCTCCTCCGTCACCTCCGGCATGGGCTCACCCCGCAGGGCGGCCAGCATCCCCTCCAGAATCACCAGATACCCCTTGCCGCCGGCGTCCACCACGCCGGCCTTCTTCAGAACGGGGTTCATATCCGTGGTCTGCGCCAGGACCTCATAGCCCACGCGGATCGCCTCCGACAGCATATACTCCACGTCGTTATTCTCCCCCGCGGCCTCCACCGCCCGCTTGGCGGCAAGGCGCGAAACAGTGAGCACGGTGCCCTCGGCGGGCTTCATCACCGCGCCGTAGGCGGAGGCCACGCCCTCCTGCATGGCGGCGGCCAGAAGCGCCGCGCCGGCATCGTCCCGGCCCTTGAGCGTCTTGGACATTCCCCGGAAAAGAAGGGAGAGAATGACGCCGGAGTTGCCCCGCGCGCCCCGCAGCAGAGCGCCCGCCGTAATGGAGGCCGCCTGGCCCAGCGGTTTCACATCGCCCTTTTTCAGCTCGGAGGCGGCGGTGCCGATGGTGAGGCTCATGTTGGTGCCGGTGTCGCCGTCCGGGACGGGGAATACGTTGAGGTCGTTGATTTGCTGCTTTTGCAGCGCGAGGGCGGCGGAGCCGTGAAGCACCATCCGCTTGAACTGAAGGCCGTCTATGGATTGAATCATTTCCCGTTAACCCCCCTTGGAATTGGACACAACAGAGTCTACACAGACGTCCACGCTTTTCACGGGGATCCCGGTGTACTTGCTGACCTTATACTGAACCTCGCTCATGATCGAGCGGCAGACGGCGGTGATATTGATGCCGTGCTCCACAATGATATGCAGGCGGATGGATACCGTGGCGTCCTCGTTGTAAATCACCTGCACGCCCTTGCTCATGGCCTCCTTGCGCAGCAGATGGACCAGCCCGTCGGTCATCGACCGGAAGGCCATGCCCTTCACGCCGAAGCAGTTGGTGGCCGCGTTTCCTGTGATGTTGGTAAAGACCGCGTCGCTGATATTGATCGCGCCCTTTTTCCCTTGCAGTTTTATCATAAAAAACACCCTTTCAGCGGAAATAACGGATATTCGCGATAAATGATTATATACTATTTTTCCCACAATAACAAGTGGGAAACGCGAAATCCGCAAAATGTCTGAAAAGAGGGCATCTGCCTATTGAAAAATGGGTTGGTTTGACATAATATATAGAAGGTTATCCGCGCCGCCTTGCCGGCGGCACAGGCTTTTTCTCCCCTGCGGAGGGCGGGGGCGTTCCTTTTCCCTCGTGGGAAAAGGAACCAAAAGCACGCTCAGGAAACTACGTTTCCTAAGGACCTTCCTGAACTACGGGGGTTATTATTTGCGCTCCGACGTACCTGGTTTGGTTCTACCTCCATAGCTGCGTTGGTGCGCCGGACTTCTGCGTCTACCCACGGATTCTGACGGGAGCCAGAGAGGCTGAGCCGCTTCTGGTCGAGCTGCGTACCACCGCCGGGAGGGCCCAAAGCAACGCGGTAGGGGTTATCGACAACCACACCAAAATAGACGCGGAAGAGGAACGAAGCGGACGGCAGTACGACAGACAAGACCAGACTGTGCCACGGGCGCAAACAAAACAAACAAATAAGGGATTCTCAAACCGTAGGTTTGAGCGATTTTTTGGTTACTTTTTGTTCGCACAAAAAGTAACCGCAGGTCCGGGCCGCGCAGGCCCGGTCTGCCAAACCAGAAATCACCACCCTGCGCCCGCAGGGCGCAGAAAAGGAGCGTATATAATAATGAGAGTCATCACCGGCACCGCCCGCGGACGGAAATTAAAGGAGTTAGAGGGCTATGAAACCCGCCCCACCACCGACCGGGTCAAGGAAGGCATTTTCAATATCATTCAATTCGATATCGAGGGAAGAAAGGTCCTGGACCTCTTCGCCGGGACGGGACAGCTGGGCATCGAGGCCCTCAGCCGGGGCGCCGCCGGCGCCGTCTTCGTGGAGCATCGGCGGGACGCCGCCGCCCTGGTGCGGGACAACCTGAAGCTGACCGGCCTGGCGGAGCATGGGAGGGTCGTCTGCGGCGAGGCGCTGGCCTATGTGTCCTCCGCAAAGGAAAAATTCGACCTCATTTTTATTGATCCCCCCTACGCCGCCAATCTTTGGAAAAATGCGATAAACGCCATTTCTCAGTTTGACATTTTGTCGAACCATGGTATAATGATCTGTGAGTCTCCCCTGGAGCGGGAGATGCCCCAGGTGGACCCGCCCTATTACCAGCGCCGGACTTACCGCTATGGGAAGATCAAAATCACCACCTACTACCGGGAGGAGGACGCCCAGTGAAAATTGCCGTCTGCCCCGGCAGCTTCGACCCCATTACCGTGGGCCATCTGGATCTGGCGGAGCGGGCCGCCGCCGTTTTTGACCAGGTCGTCCTCTGCGTCATGGTCAACAGCGAAAAGCGCCCCATGTTCTCCCTGGAGGAGCGGCTGGAGCTGGCGCGGGCCGCCGTCGCCCACCTGCCCAACGTCACCGCGGAGGCCTGCGAAGGCCTGCTGGCGGATTTCGCCAGGGAGCGCGGAGCGCTGGCATTGATCAAGGGCGCCAGGGGCAGCGCCGATTTCGACTGGGAAACCCAGCTGGCCCAGATCAACCGGGACCTCTGTCCCGGTCTGGACACCCTGCTCCTCCCCGCCCGGCCCGAACATGTTCATATCAGCTCCACGATGGTGCGGGAGATGATCCGCCATCATCAGGAGCTGGACCGGTATATTCCGTCAGGCGCCATGGGCGCCCTGCAAAGGATCAGACAAGGAAAGGTATGATAGCGCTATGGCAAACGATGTTTTCTATTTGATTGATCTCCTCTATGAAATGATTGACGGGGCCAAGGGCGTGGTCCTCTCCCCGGACAAGTGCATCGTGGTCCGGGACGACGCGCTGGAGCTGCTGGAGCAGCTGCGGGGCGAGCTGCCCGCCGAGCTGAAAAAAGCTCAGGATCTGATCCGCCGCAGGGACGATTACGTGGAGGAAGCCAAAAAGGAGGCCGAGCGCATCCGCCGCCAGGCGGATCTGGACGCCAAGACCATTGTGGGCGAGAGTGAGATCGCCCGCGTGGCCAGGGACAAGGCCAGGGAACTGGTCACCCAGGCCAACGACCGCTCCAAGGCCATCATCAACGTCGCCAACGAGTACGCCGACGACGCGCTGCGCCGCACGGAGGAGGCCATCCAGCAGGCCCTGGAGGAGGTCCGGGAATCCCGCGCCCGGTTCCGAGCCGTCTCGCGGGAAAAGCTGCAATCCCAGCAGGCCCGGGTGGACGAGCAGACCGGCGGCAAATAGCCCTCCCCCTTTTGTGATATTCACCAAATATCTCTCGGTTTTTTCTCCCTTTACTAGACCGGCACTATATATTGTATCGCGCGCCGCTCATTGCACCAGATATTGTGTGATGAGCGGCTTTTTTGCCCCGTTTTTGTAGAACATGCGTTTTTTATCTCTCTTTTCCTGATTTTTCGCAGGAAACCGCTCACTTTCCTGTTGAAAAAATCAGAATTTCCCCCTTGCAATTCCACCCGCCTTGCCGTATACTATAACCAAAGTGGTGGAAAGTAGGGCAAAGTGGTGGTTCATCCCTAATGCAGCCGCTTCGTGGCCGCTTCCTCCCGCCGGCCGGCGGGCCGCACGGCCACCCGGACGCCGCGGCCGCGGCGGGAAAGGCAGGCGGGGAACCGTGATCGGGCAGTACCAGCACAATATCGACGCCAAGGGCCGTCTGTTCATCCCCGCCAAGTACCGGGAGGAGCTGGGAGAAACATTTTACGTCACTCTGGGCCTGGATGGATGCCTTTCGGTCTATTCTGACGCCAAATGGGCAGAATTAACAGAGAAGTTCGATGCGCTGCCCATCTCCCAGGCCAGGAAAATGCGGACCCTCTTTGCCAACGCCGCCAAGTGTGAGCCGGATTCCCAGGGACGCATCCTGATCCCCGCCAAGCTGCGGCAGTACGCCGCCCTGGAGCGGGAGGTCGTCATCAACGGCGCCTCCAAATGCCTGGAGCTCTGGAATCCGGAGCGGTGGGCCCCCATCGAGGACGCCGGTCTGGACCCGGAGAATCTGGCCTCCGTGATGGAAGAATTAGGATTCTAGTCCTAGTGGTGCATCCGGCCTCCGTCACACGGTAACGAAAGAAGCGTATATATGGAAGAAAAAGACTATGGGCACAGGCCAGTATTGCTCCACGAGTGTCTGGACGCCCTGGCCATCCGGCCGGAGGGCGTCTATGTGGACGGCACCCTGGGCCGGGCGGGCCACTCCCTGGCAATCCTCCGCCGTCTGACCACCGGCCGGCTCATCGGAATCGACCGGGACCGGACCGCCATTGAGGCCGCCAGGAAACGGCTGGCGGAATTCGGGGACCGGGCCGCGCTGCTTCACGGCAACTTCGCCGATCTGGGGAACCTCCTGCGGGAGGCCGGCGTGGAGGCCGCGGACGGAATGCTGTTCGACCTGGGCGTCTCCTCCCCCCAGCTGGACGAGCCCCGGCGGGGCTTCAGCTATATGCACGACGCCCCGCTGGACATGCGGATGGACGAAACCGCGGCGCTGGACGCCCGCCAGGTGGTGAACGCCTGGAGCTATGACGAGCTGCGCCGGATCCTATTTGAATACGGCGAGGAGCGCTACGCCCCCCAGATCGCCAGGGCCATCGTCCGGCGGAGAGAGGACAAGCCCATCGACACCACAGGGGAACTGGCGGAGGTCATCCGTTCCGCCATGCCCTCCAGGGCCCTGCGGGAAAAGCAGCACCCCGCCAAGCGCAGCTTCCAGGCCATCCGCATCGCCGTCAACGGCGAGCTGGACGCTCTGGAGCCCATGCTGGAAGCGGCCGCCGACGCCCTGGCCCCCGGAGGCCGCCTGGCGGTCATCACCTTCCACAGCCTGGAGGACCGCATCGTCAAGCGGAAGCTCCGCGAGCTGGCCTCCGGATGCACCTGCCCGCCGGAATTCCCCGTCTGCGTGTGCGGAAAAAAGCCAAAATTGGCCCTGATTACCCGCAAGCCCGTCATATCCGGCCCCGCCGAGCTGGCGGAAAACCCCAGATCCCGCAGCGCCAAGCTGCGCGTGGCGGAGCGGCCCCAGTCGGACGGCCAAGGCGCTCTGAGCTGACGCAATCGTCCGAGTCCGCCGCGCGGCGGCGAGTAAAACAGCTCAAATCAAATTGTTTTTTTCGGACCTCAGGTTCGAAAATCATATCTATCATCAGTATTTTCAGGGAGAGGAGGACCGTTCCATGGCCGCATACAAAAAACGGACAACGCACAGATACAGCACCCCCTATTCCGTAGACGGCAACCTCGCCCGGAAGCCGGACTATAAAGAGCTGGAGCGGCAGCTGGACCGCAGCGGCCAGATGGATTTCGACCAGCTCTATCAGAGGCCGGCGGAAACCGCCTCCGAGCGCAACGCCCGCCGCCGGGCCCAGCTCAAGGCCTCGATGCGGACCGCCCAGAAGGTCTCCCCCATGGCGCTGCTCAGCGCCGTGTGCGTGGCGTTCCTGCTGGTGGTTCTGCTGCTGTGCTACGTGCGCCTGAACACCATCTCCCGGAGCATTGTATCCATGAAGACGCAGATCAGCCAGCTGGAGATCGAGCAGGTCGCCCTGCTGACCAAGTATGAGCAGGCCTTCGACCTGTCCACAGTCAAGGAGGCCGCAGCGGCCGCCGGCATGGTCCAGCCCAGCGACAGCCAGATTTATTACATCGCCCTCCCCGGCGAGGACCAGATCACGACCCATCAGCCTGAACGCGGTCCGCTGGAAAGGTTCTTTACCGCCGCGGGGTGGGGGCTCGATACAACGGCGGAATAATTCCGCCGAGCGCGCGTATAGTGAAGGGAACACGGCATCGTCCGCAGCGGGCCAAAGGATCCCCCGCCGCCGGCGGCCATTCCGGGCCCGCGAAGAGCGTGAAAAAGCGAAATCGTCCCGCCTGCCGCCGGGGCGAGCGGGATTCGGGGAGCGGAGGGAAGCCTCCCGCTCCCTTTTTCAGCAAGGAGGCACAGCATGTCCAATCCATCCAAACAGCCGCAGGGGGCGGCGGAACCGAAAAAGAAGGAGAAGCGGAAGCCCAACTCCGCCCGCCTGGCGAAGCTGGTGATCCAGCGCCGGACTCTGGCGCTGCTGCTGGTGTTCGGCGTGGCGGCCTTTCTGGCGCTGTTCGCCAGAGCCTACGATCTGACCATCACCCAGCACAACGAGCTCCAGGACGGCGCGTCCAGCCAGCAGATGCGCTCCACCGTCATCACCGCCTCCCGGGGGGCCATCCTGGACCGCAACGGCGTGACATTGGCGGTGTCCGCCTCGGCGGACACGGTGTTCATCGACCCCAACGCCATCAGCAAATACGCCGACGAGCTGGATAAGAATCGGGCCCAGAAGCTGGTGGACGGCCTCAAGGACGGCGAGACGCTGCCCATGAGCGGCCAGGAGTACAAGGATCTGCTGGCCGCCCGCCTCTCGGAAATCCTGGAGATCGACCCCCAGAAGGTCTACGACAACATGGCAAAGACCAACTGGATGTACGCGGTGCTGAAGCAGCGGGTGGATAAGGAGGTCGGCGACCAGGTCCGGGAATTCATTACCAGCAACGAGACCGGCGCGAACCTCCAGGGAGTCCACCTGGAGACCGACTCCAAGCGGGTCTACCCCCGCTCCTCCCTGGCCTCCCACGTCATCGGCTTCCTGAACGGCGAAAACCAGGGGGCCTACGGTCTGGAGGCCCTGTACAACGAGAAGCTGGAGGGGACCTCCGGCCTGTCCGTTACGGCCAAGGACGGCGGCGGCTCGGAGATCATGTTCCAGTACGAGCAGTACTACGACGCCCAGGACGGCCACACCATCCAGCTCACCCTGGACAGCACCCTCCAGTACTATCTGGAGCGGGGGGTGGACGACATGGCCGCCGAATTCGGAGCCAAAAACGGGGCCTTCGGCGTCATGCTGAACCCCAACACCGGGGCCATCCTGGCCATCTACTCCAACCCCAGCTATGATTCCAATAACCCGCGGGAGATCTACTCCGAGCAATTACAGGAGCAGCTGGCCAAGGCGGACGAGGAGAACCCCCCGGAGGAGGGGCAGCAGCACTCCGACGCCTACTGGGAGCTGCTGGGCACGCTGCAAAACCGCCAATGGCGCAGCAAGGCGGTCAACGATGGCTACGAGCCCGGCTCCACCTTCAAGATCCTCACCCTGGCCATGGCCCTGGAGGACGGCGTGGTCAACCGCAACAGCACCTTCAACTGCGCCGGCGTGGTGACCGTCGACGGGGAGCCGATCCACTGCTCCAACACAAACGGCCACGGACAGCAGACCCTGGCGGAGGCGGTGGGACACTCCTGCAACCCGGCCTTCATCAAAATGGCGCTGGGCGTCCGGTCCGAGCCCTATTATGACTATCTGGAGGCCTTCGGACTGCTCAGCAAGACCGGCGTGGACCTCCCCGGCGAGGGCAACAGCGTCTTCACCAGCCGCAAGGAATTTTGCAGCCACGACATCGACCTGGCCACCTACTGCTTCGGCCAGAACTTCAACGTCACCCCCATCCAGCTCATCGCCGCCCAGGCGGCCTGCATCAACGGCGGGTATCTCTATCAGCCCTATATCGTGGAGAAGGAGCTGGACAGCGACGGCAACGTCATCAGACAGCACGACTCCACCCCCGTGCGGCAGGTGGTCAGCGAGGAGACCTCCGCCATGGTGCGGGAGTGCCTGGAGTACGTGGTCACCGACGGCGGCGGCACCAACGGCCAGGTCACCGGCTACCGCATCGGCGGCAAGACCGGCACCGCCGACAAGCGGGGCACAAAGGACCCGATCAAAAACCCCAGAGGCGACGTGGTGGTCTCCTTCCTGGCCTTCGCTCCCGCCGACGATCCCCAGGTGATCATGCTGCTGGCCATGGACACCCCCGCCCGCCAGGAGGTCACCGGCGTGTTCACCTCCGGCGGCAACTATGTCGCCCCCACCGCCTCCAAGATCATGGCGGACGTCCTCCCCTACCTGGGCATCTCGCCCCAGTACGGCGAGGACAACCAGACCGCCGCCGAGGGCACCGTGCCCTACGTGGTGGGCCTGGATAAGGACGGGGCGGCGGAAAAGCTGAAAAGCTACGGCTTCTCCTCCTACCGCGTCGTGGGCGAGGGCGACGCGGTCACCGACCAGACCCCGGCGGGCGGCGCCATCGTCCCCACCGGCGCGGAGATCATCCTGTATATGGGCGCGGAAAAATCCAACGAGCTGTGTATCGTGCCCAACGTAGTGGGCATGTCCGCCGACGAGGCCAACCGGGCCCTGGTCAACGCGGGGCTCATTATGAAAGCCACCGGCTCCAGCGGCCGTGGCGCCAAGGCAATCAGTCAGTCGATGGATTCCGGTACGGAGGTGAGCGCCGGATCGGTGGTCACGGTGCAGATGGGGTCCATGTCGAATATGGCGGACTGAATTTAGCGGCATACATTCTTTTCTTTGCCGCAGCGTTAAGAAAATGTGCCGGCGGCACATTTTCAGCGTAGGCCGAGCGGCTATGCCGCGAGGAGGGAACCATCGGTAGGCGATGAGGTATATGTTCTTTTTCTTTGTGAACAAAGAAAAGAATCAAAAGAAAAACTTTTTATTCGCCCTATGGGCCGTAGTCGGTGGCGCGCAGCGCCACTGACGGGCCGGTCGTTGGGCCGCAGGCACAACGACGGCCCTGGGTGCATACTTCTGTCGGCAGACTGTCGACAGACGGCCTGCCCGCGGCGCGAAGCATCCGCTTCGCGCGGGGTGCAGCGGTCTGGATTCGGCCGTACGGCGTAAGCCGCGGCGATTGCACAATGACCACATCGAGTGGTCATGTGCAATCAAATTCTGCACGGCCACTCCGTGAAGCGCCGCAAGGCGGCGCTTTTAGCGCTAAGCCGGCCGGAGGCCGGCCCACGGATGTGGCCGTTGCAGAATCGTGGGGGGCTCCTCCGGGAAGCCTCTGGATGGGACTTGTAAGGCAAAAGCGATAAGTATCAGTACTTTCCGAGAATGACGAAAGAGCAGGTAGCATAGGATGAAACTGAAAGAACTGCTGCGCGGCATTGACATTCTGGAGCTCCGCGCGGACCCCGAGCTGGAGATCACCGGCGTCAGCTACGACTCCCGGCAGACGAAGGCCGGGGACCTCTTCGTGGCCGTCACCGGCTATGAGACCGACGGCCACCGGTTTATCCCCATGGCTCTGGAGAAGGGCGCGGCCTGCGTCCTCTGCCAGGCGAAGCCGGAGGGAGACGTCCCCTATGCGCTGGCCTCCGACAGCCGCGCCGCCCTGGCCCGGCTGGGCCGGAACTGGTTCGGCGACCCCGCCGCGTCCATGGTCATGGTGGGCGTCACCGGCACCAACGGCAAAACCACCACGACCTACCTCCTCAAGGATGTTCTGGAGAAATGTCTGGGGGCCAGGGTGGGCCTCATCGGCACCAACCAGAACATGATCGGAGACGAGGTGCTGCACACCGAGCGCACCACACCGGAGTCCTTCGAGCTCCAGGCCCTGTTCCGCGCGATGGCGGACGCGGGCTGCACCCACGTGGTGATGGAGGTCTCCTCCCACGCCCTCTGCCTCCAGCGGGTGGCGGGCATCCGGTTTGCCGTGGGGCTCTTCACCAACCTCAGTCAGGATCACCTGGATTTCCATGAGACCATGGAGAACTACTGCGACGCCAAGGCCCTGCTGTTCCGTCAGAGCGAAAAGGGCGTTTACAACGCCGACGACCCATGGGCCGCACGGCTGACCAGAGACGCCCCCTGCCCCCTGTTTTCCTTCGGCGAACGGGGCGGGGACCTGCGGGCGGAGCATATCCGCCTGACAGCGGACGGCGTGTCCTTCGACGCGATCTGCGACGGCGGGACGGTCCCCGTCCACACAGGCATTCCCGGCGGCTTCACGGTATACAACGCGCTGGGCGTGCTGGCCGCGGCCCGGGCGCTGGGCGCGCCCCTGGCGGACAGCGCGAGGGCCCTTGCCTCCAGCGCCGGAGTGAAGGGCAGAGTGGAAGTCGTGCCCGTCCCCTGGGATTACACCATCCTGATCGACTACGCCGTCACTCCGGACGCGATCGAGAACGTGCTGGCCGCCGTCCGGGGCTTCGCGGAGGGCCGGGTCGTCATCCTCTTCGGCTGCGGCGGCGACCGGGACCGGGGCAAGCGCCCCAAAATGGGCCGCATAGCCGCCCAGATGGCGGACTTCGTCATCGTCACCTCCGACAACCCCCGCACGGAGGACCCGGATTTCATCATCTCGGAGATCCTGCCGGGACTGGAAGGAACCAGGACCCCCTATGTGGTGGAGCCGGACCGGGTGAAGGCCATCCGCTACGCCATGGACCACGCCCGGCCCAAGGACGTCATCATCCTGGCCGGGAAGGGCCACGAGACCTATCAGATCATCGGCCACGAAAAACGCCACCTGGATGAGCGGGAAGTCGTGGCGGAGTATATTGCTGAACGTAAGGAGAGAGCCTGACGCGCTCAGGACAGAGGGAGAAGTTTTATGGAAATGATTGCTGCGTGCGTGCTCAGCTTTGCCGTTACAGCCATCCTCGGGCGATGGGTCATTCTGCCCGCCCTGCGGCGGCTGAAGGCCGGTCAGGAGATTCGCTCCGTCGGCCCCAAATGGCACGCCACCAAGGCCGGCACCCCCACCATGGGAGGACTGATGTTCATCATCGGCATCCTCGCGGCCATTATCGCGGCGGGCTGGCAGGGGATGCTCTCCGGCGCTATGACGCACATCTATCTGTTCCTCTTCTCTTCCGTTTTCGGCGTCATCGGCTTTCTCGACGACTATGAGAAGGTGAAGCGGCACCAGAACCTGGGGCTCACGGCCATGCAGAAGTTCATGCTCCAGCTGGCGGCGGCCATCCTGTTTCTGATGCTCATGCGCTTCGAGGGACAGATCACGCCCCATCTGTACGTCCCCTTCCTCCAGGTAGACCTGTCCCTCAGCTGGCCGGCATATATGGTATTCTGCGCCTTCGTCATCGTGGGGGCGGTGAACGCGGTGAACATCACCGACGGTCTGGACGGCCTGGCGGCATCGGTCACCGTGCCCGTGGCCCTGTTCTACGTCACGGCGGCGGCCTGGTGGGGCCTGACCCAGATGGGCGTGTTTGCCGGGGCGGCGCTGGGAGGGCTGCTGGCCTTCCTGCTCTTCAACGCGCACCCCGCCAAGGTGTTCATGGGCGACACCGGCTCCCTGTTCCTGGGCGGCGCGGTGGCGGGAATGGCCTTCGCCATCGACCTGCCGCTGATCCTTATCCCGGTGGGCGTCGTCTATATCGTGGAAACCCTGTCCGATATCCTCCAGGTGGGCTATTTCAAGCTGACCCACGGAAAACGGATCTTTAAAATGGCCCCCATCCACCACCATTTTGAGATGTGCGGCTGGAGCGAGGTCAAGATCGTCACCGTCTTCACGGCGGTGTCCGCCGCGTTCTGCGCACTGGCCCTGATTGGAATCATGTCACTTTAACTCCCTCGCCGGTCCCGATGGCGCGGTCCTGAAAAGGATTCTCTGAATTCTTTTCAGCTTCAACTACAGGAGGAATTACCCATGGCCCAGAAGAAATCACGCCCCGTCAACCCCAGAACCGGAATTCCTCTGACCCGCGGCGAGTACCGTCAGATGAAGCGCCAGAAGGAGCGCGAGGAGCGCCGCAGACGCCATGAGGCATGGGAAGCGGCCCGCGGACCGATGGATATGCCCTTTTTGCTGCTGGCCATGCTGCTGCTGGGGATCGGGCTGATCATGCTGTTCTCCGCCAGCTTTCCCAACGCCCAGTCCAGCTCCCGTCTGGGAAACGACCCGCTGTACTTCATCAAGCGGCAGGTGCTCTTCGCGGGGCTGGGCGTGGGACTGATGGTGTGGGTGTCCAAGATCAATTACGAGCGCTTTCGCGGCATGGCCAAGCTGGCGCTGATCGTGTCCTTCGTCCTGCTGATTCTGGTGGTCATTCCGGGACCGAAGAAGAACGGGCGCCTGCTTGCCATCAGCGCCAACGGCGCGGCGCGGTGGCTGGGCATCCCCAACACCTCGCTGACCTTCCAGCCCTCGGACGTGGCAAAGCTGGGCCTCATCGTCTTCTTCGCGGAGTCCATTTCCAAAAAGCGGGAAAAGATGAAGGATTTCAAGGAGGGCTTCCTCTATCATATGGTGATCCTGCTGGCCATGTTCGGCCTGACGGCCATTGAGCCCCACTTTTCCGGCGCGATTCTGATCGCGGGCATCGGCGCGGCCATGATGGTGGTGGGCGGCATCCACTGGGGATGGATCGCGGCGGGCGTAAGCGGGCTGGCGGCCGGCTCCTATCTGCTGGCCTTTACGGATGTGATCGAGAACTTTTTTAAAGCCATCAAGTACAACGCCTCCCGGATCACGGTATGGAAGGACCCCTTCGGCGGCGACCTGGCGTTCCGGCGGGACGAGGCCTGGCAGACCATCCAGGGACTGTACGCCATCGGCTCCGGCGGCCTGCTGGGCGTCGGGCTGGGGAAAAGCCGGCAGAAATTCGGCTTCTTGCCGGAGGCGCAGAACGACTACATTTTCGCCGTGGTGCTGGAGGAGCTGGGACTGGTCGGCGGAACGCTGATCATGATCTTTTTCGCGCTGCTGATCATCCGCGGGTTCTGGCTGGCCATCCACGCCAGGGACCGGTTCGGCAGCCTGCTGATCGTGGGCATTACGACGCAGATCGCCTTGCAGACCTTCCTGAACATCGCGGTGGTGACAAACCTGATCCCGTCCACCGGGATCTCGCTTCCCTTCTTCAGCTCCGGCGGTACCGCGCTGGTCATTCAATTGGTGGAAATCGGAGTCGTCCTGTCCGTGTCCCGGCAGATCCCCGCGCCGAAAGCGCGATAAAAGGAGGCGAGCGCCATAAAAGTGATTTTTACCTGCGGCGGCACCGCGGGACACGTGAACCCCGCCCTGGCCCTGGCCATGCTGACCAAGGAGCGAAGACCCGACAGCGAGATCCTCTTTGTCGGCGCGCACCGGGGCATTGAAAAGCAGCTCATTGAGGCGGCGGGGTGGCCCTTCCGGGCGGTGGAGGTCTCCAATTTCCACCGTTCCTTCCAGCCAAAAGAAATCTGGCATAATATCGTCTCGCTGAAGAACTTCCTCTGCTCCCCCCGTGAGGCGCGGGCTTTATTGAAAGAATTCCCCGCCGACCTGGTGGTGGGCACCGGCGGCTACGCCAGCTACCCCATGATCCAGGCCGCCTCCAAGCTTGGCATCCCAACCGCCATCCACGAGTCAAACGCGATCCCGGGACTGACCACAAAGCTGCTGGAGAACCACGCGGACCTCATTATGGTTGGCTTTGAGGAGTGCCGCAAAAACTACAGGCATCCCGACAAGGTTCTGGTCACCGGCACCCCGGTGCGGGGGGACTTCTTCCTTCTGACAAAAAAAGAGGCCAGGAAAAAGCTGGGCATGGACGACGGAAAGCCCCTGATCGTCTCCTTCTTCGGCAGCCTGGGCGCCTCAGAAATGAACCGGCAAATCGCCCGGTTCCTGGCCCTGGAGGCAAAGGACGGAGCGCCCTTTCACCACGTCCACGGAGCCGGAGCCATCGGCTGGCCCCATATGAACGGGTATCTCTCGGAGGCAAAGGCCGATCTGAGCGGCACGCCTGAGCTGGAGGTCCGGGAATATATCCAGAATATGTGCGAACTCATGCGCGCCGCCGACCTGGTCATCTGCCGGGCCGGGGCCAGCACCATCAGCGAGCTCACCGCCCTGGGCGTGCCCGCCATCATCATCCCCTCCCCCAACGTGGTGGGCAACCATCAGGAGCACAACGCCCGGGTCCTGGCCGACGCCGGAGGCGCGGTCATGATCCTGGAGAAGGACAGCAGCGGGCAAAAGCTCTACGATACCTCCTGCGATATCCTCCGCGGCCAGGACCGCCGGAAGCGGATGAGCGCCGCCATGGCGTCCCTGGGCTCCATCGACGCATCCGAAAAAATCTACGGCGCGGTCATGGACCTGTGCCGCTCCGGGCAAAAGTAGCAGTTTTCTCCCATCCGCATACCATGGATTAGTTTGACACATTGAAAAATCCATGGGCGGAGGGATTCTATGAGCCGTATTGTGATCCAGGGAGGCCGGAAACTGGAGGGAGAACTGACCATCCAGGGCGCGAAAAACAGCGTCCTTCCCATTCTGGCCGCCACCATCCTTCATCCGGGGCGCTCGGTACTGCTGGGCTGTCCCCGCCTCAGCGACGTGGAAGCCAGCATCCGCATCCTCCGCCACCTGGGCTGCCAGGCGGATTGGGAGGACGAGGCGCTGGTCGTGGACGCGTCCACCCTCGACCGGTGGGACATTCCCGATCACCTGATGCGGGAAATGCGCTCCTCGGTGATCTTTCTGGGCGCCATTCTGGCCCGCATGGGCTGGGCGGAGCTCAGCCACCCCGGCGGCTGTGAGCTGGGTCCCCGGCCCATCGACCTGCACCTGACCGCCCTGCGGCAGCTGGGCGCGGATCTGCGGGACGAGGGCGGATTTCTGCGGTGTACGGCCCAGCATATGGAGGGACGTGAGATCACCCTGAGCCTGCCCAGCGTGGGCGCGACGGAGAACGCCATGCTGGCCGCCTGCGGCGCGGAGGGCGAAACCGTCCTGCTCAACGCCGCCCGCGAGCCGGAAATCGCGGACCTCCAGAGCTTTCTCCGCGGCATGGGCTGCCAGGTCCGGGGCGCGGGCAGCTCCACCATCTGCATCCAGGGGCGGCGTCCCACCCACGATGTGGTCCATACCATTATGCCGGACCGGATCGCGGCGGCTACATACCTGGCCGCGGCAGCGGCCTCCGGCGGCCAGGTGGCGCTGCGCCGGATCAGCCACCGCCACCTCTCCACCGTCACCGCGGCCCTCCATGCCGCCGGATGCCAGATCACCGGCGGCGAGGGACAGCTGATCCTCCGCTCCGAGGGCCGCCTGCGCTCCATCGGCACGGTGCGCACGGCCCCCTACCCCGGCTTCCCCACCGACGCCCAGGCCATTCTGATGGCCGCGCTGCTTCGCAGCCAGGGCGCCACCGTCTTTGTGGAAAACATTTTCGAGAACCGCTACCGCCATGTAGACGAGCTGTGCCGCATGGGCGCGGACATCAGCGTGGCGGACCGCGTGGCGGTGGTCACCGGTGTGACGGAGCTGTACGGCGCGGAGGTGCGGTGTACCGACCTGCGGGGCGGGGCGGCCCTCCTGGTGGCGGGGCTCGCCGCCCAGGGGACCACCGGAATCGGTGACGTCTTTCACATCCTGCGGGGATACGAGGACCCCGTCAGAGACCTCCGCTCCCTCGGCGCGGACATCCGGATGGCGTAAGGGCCGGAAGCCCTTACGGCCCGCCCCTCACTACAAAAGAAAGGAGCGCCTGCCATGGCCAAGAAAAGGAAAAAAAGACGCCGCCGGGGCGGTCTGGGCCGGCTGCTTCGCCCGCTGTCCGTACTTCTGGCCGCCGCAGCCGTGGTAACGGCCCTCACCCTCTTTTTCAAGGTGGAGCATATTACGGTCACCGGGGCGGGACGCTATCAGGCCAGCGAGATCATCGCCGCCTCCGGCGTGGAGCCCGGCGACAACCTGGTCCTGCTGGACCGCTACCGCGTCGCGCAGCGGATCTACACCGCCCTCCCCTATATCACCGACGTCCGGCCAAAGCAGGAATTCCCCAACCGCCTGAACATCGAAGTCACGGAAACCAAGGCCATCGCCGCCATCAGAGGGGCGGACGCCTACTGGCTCATCAGCGGCGGCGGAAAGCTGCTGGAGGCCGTGGACGCCGCCGCCGCGGCGGACTACCTGGAAATTGCCGGCGTTGAGGCGGAAGATCCCTCCGTCAGCGCCTCCCTCCGGCTGCCGGAGGACGCTCCCATCACCGCCGGCCGCCTGCTGGAGCTGTTGAACGTTCTGCAGCAGCGGGGCGCGCTGACCCGCTCGGAAACGGTGGATTGCGGCGACCCAAGGATCCTGGTCCTGGCCTACGACGGGCGGTTCCAGGTGGAGATGTTCTACGACGCCAACTTCGATTTCAAAATCGCCGGTATGCTGGAGGCCGTCCACGAAAAGCTGGAGCCCAATGAAACCGGCATCATCCGCATGACTTTTTCCAACGACAACGAAGCCCATCTGATCCCTTTCCCGGAGTAATGCCGCAAACCACAGGCCGCTCCGCCCTTTCGCCGGAAAATTTCAAAAAAGGAGCATGTTCGCTATTGACCTGATTCGGAAAAGGGTCTATAATAAATTAAATTGTTCTACTCTATCTGGGGGTCCGCACCCCCGCTGACATACAGATGATACCACTGGTAGGAGGAGTTCCATTATGGCAATCGAATTGGCAACCGCAACCGACAATATTGTGAAGATCAAGGTCATTGGCGTAGGCGGTTGCGGCAATAACGTCGTCAACCGCATGGTCAACTCTGGCGTGACCGGCGTGGATTTTGTCGCGATCAACACGGACAAGCAGGTGCTCAACGAGTCCGTGGCCGCCTATAAAATCCAGATTGGGGAGAAATTGACCCACGGCCAGGGCGCCGGGGCCGATCCCGAGGTGGGCCGCAAGTCCGCAGAGGAGAGCCGCAGCCAGATTTCCAAGGCGCTGGAGGATACCGACATGGTATTCATCACCGCCGGCATGGGCGGCGGCACCGGCACCGGCGCGGCCCCCATTGTGGCCGAAGCCGCAAAGGAGATGGGCATCCTCACCGTGGGCGTGGTAACCAAGCCCTTCTGGTTTGAGGGCCGCCGCCGGATGCAGCAGGCCGAGGCCGGCATCGAGGAGCTGCAAAGCCGGGTGGACTCCCTGGTGGTCATCCCCAATGACCGCATCAAGCACGTAACCGACCAGAAAATCACCTTTGCCAACGGCTTCCAGATTTCCGACGACGTGCTGCGCCAGGCGCTGCTGTCCATTACCGAGCTCATCGGCAAGCCAGGCTTCATCAACCTGGACTTCGCCGACGTGACCACCGTGATGAAGGGCGCCGGCCTGGCCCATATGGGCGTGGGCTCCGCCGTCGGCAAGGACAAGGCCGAGGAGGCCGCCCGTCAGGCCATCTCCAGTCCCCTGCTGGAAACCTCCATCAACGGGGCAAAGGGCGTTCTGGTCAGCATCACCGGTTCCATCGACATCAGCATGGACGATGTGGAGGCCGCCGCCGCCATGGTGCAGGAGGCCGTCCATCCCGACGCCAACACCATCTTTGGCGCAGCCTTCGACGAAAACATGGAGGACGAGATCCGCGTGACCATCATCGCCACCGGCTTCGATGAAAAGAAGGGGGCCAACGCCGTGTCCGGCGGCGGCTCCGGCTCCTCCAAGGACAAATTCAACGATCTGCTCCTCCGGTCCCAGACCGAGGAGGAGAAAAAGGCCGACGAAAAGGACCCCTTTGAAGACATTTTACGTATTTTTGACCGTTGATACATTTTTTTGAGGGAAAAAGTACCAATAAGAATTTCACTTTCACTCTCTGCCGCGCCACAATTCCTGAATTTCCGCCCGGCGTCAGGCGGCCTTTGGCCGCCCCGGCTTAAGCCCCGCCGGAGACAGCGTTGAACCGGGAACCGGCATGAGCGCCTGTCCTTTGGAAGATTCTACATATTTCATTGGAACTAATTGTCAGACTCCGCAGGCTTTTGCCTGCGGAGTCCGTTTTTTTGCGCGAAAAGCGGGCGGTGCCGCTTTTTTCCTTGACAAAGCCGCCGCTTTTTAGAAGCCGGCGACAAGAGTATTCTGTCCGGCGAAGCGCAAATTAACAGCGCCGGCCGCGTATCGCGGCGGTAATCTCAGGAAAAGATGATTTCCAGTTTTTTGCCGGCAAAGCAGCGGAGGAGGTTTTCTGCTTTGCGGCGCTTTCTTCCCCTGGAGGTCCGGCGGAGCGCTATGCTGTCCCAACCTCCATTGGCAGGCGGCCAACGCCGGTATCCGGCGGAAGGACAAAAGCGCGGAAACGATCTTTTCCAACGGAAGGGGTGGTGAAATGGATGCGGATCAGGAATCGGCGGGCGGTCAGTTTTTTTCTCAGCGGACTGCTGTGCGCCTCCTCCCTGCTGAGCGCAGGGCCGCCCGCGCGGGCGACCGCGCTGACGGCGGATGAGCTGATACCGGTCGGTCACACCATCGGCATCAAGCTCTTTGCCGAGGGCGTGGTGGTCATCGGCCTCGCGGAGGTGGAAACCGGCAGCGGCGTGCTAACGCCGGGCGCGGACTGCGGCCTGCAGGTCGGCGATGTGATCGAGTCGGCCAACGGCAAAGAAATCGAAAGCTCGGAGCAGTTTGCCGCCCTGCTCCAATGCGGCGGCCGGGTGGAGCTGGACGTCTCCCGCGACGGTGAGGCGCTGACGCTGGACGCGCAGCCGGTATTGGGTACGGACGGCACCTGGCGGCTGGGCGCCTGGATCCGGGACAGCATGGCCGGCATTGGCACCGTCACCTTTTATGATCCCGCCACCGGAAGCTTCGGCGCGCTGGGTCACGGCGTCACCGACACGGACACCGGGCTGCTGATGCCCCTGGGCGACGGAGCGGTGATGAACGCCTCGGTCAGGGCCGTGAAACGGGGCAGCGCCGGAGAACCCGGCGAATTGAAGGGTCACTTTGACCTGACCCATGATTTGGGCACCCTGTACGCCAACACGGAGCGGGGCGTCTTCGGCTCCATGGAGGAGTGGACCTACGCGGAGGGAGACGCCGTGCCGGTGGCCCGCGCGGACGAGGTACGCCCCGGTCCGGCCACAATTCTCTCCAACATCAGCGGCGACAGCGTGGAGTCCTATCAGGTGGAGATCCTCCGCGTGCTGGACAACACGGGCGTTCAGAATCTGCTGCTGCAGGTAACGGACGAGGCGCTGATCGGACAGACCGGCGGAATCGTGCAGGGCATGAGCGGCAGTCCGATCCTGCAAAACGGGAAGCTGGTCGGGGCCGTAACCCACGTGATGGTCAACGAGCCTACCAAAGGGTATGGCATTCTGATCGAAAATATGCTTGCGGAGGCAGGCCAATAATGCGCAGATCAGTCAATCGGGAGGGATCGCAGGGAGCGTCCCTCTCAATTGACTGATCCTTTTTTATCAAACCGCCGCAATACAATCACCTCTTGCGAATTGCGGCGGCTTGTGCTACAATGATGGCTGTAAAGACCGCACGACGGCGTCCGCGGGCGCGCAGACCCGCGGCGAACAGACAGGAGGAACGGTATGCACGTCTATGAATCCGCCGAGGATTACCTGGAGGCCATTCTGGTCATCGGAAAGCGCAGGGGCGCGGTCCGCTCCATTGATATTGCCAACGAGCTGAATTTCTCCAAGCCCAGCGTCAGCGTGGCCATGAAAAAGCTGCGGGAGAGCGGCCACATCGAGATGGCTCCCGACGGGTTCATCCGCCTGCTGCCCTCCGGCCAGGAGATCGCGGAGCACATCTATGAGCGCCACCGGACCCTGCGGGACTTTTTTGTCTATCTGGGCGTCAGCGAGGACACGGCTTCCGCCGACGCCTGCAAGGTGGAGCATGATCTCAGCGACGAAACCTTTGAGAAGATCAAGGCGCACATCCGCCGGACCATGGGAACGGAGGACGGCTCCTTCTGACGGCCGCCCCGCGTTTCCCGCGAATTTTTGCGAATTTCTGTGAAATTTTACTTGACAACCGCCCATGAGGCTGGTATAGTATACACGAAAACAAAGCAGGCAGGATGCACCCGCCTCACCTCCCGCTTCCGGCAAAGAGGTCAATACGGCAGACGGCGTCCCGGTTATGGGGCGCGTGTGTTTGTGCGGGTGCGGAGCGGCATCCGCGCTTTTGTTTTGTGGTTATGTGGCAAAATGTTGAAGGAGGTGTCTCGGCTATTAGCATTGTAACGCATCAACTCAATGAGGACATTCGGGATAAGGAGCTGCGTCTGATCGGCAGCGGCGGCGAACAGCTGGGGATTATGTCCGCGGATGAGGCGCTGCGCATCGCTGATGAGAAGGGGCTGGATCTGGTCAAGATCTCCCCCCAGGCCAATCCCCCGGTGTGCAAGCTGATGGATTACGGGAAGTTCCGGTTCGAACAGGGCAAGCGGGAAAAAGAGGCCCGGAAGAATCAGCACGTCGTAGAAATCAAAGAAATCCGCATGTCTCCGGGTATCGACGTGGGCGACTTCAACGTGAAGCTGAAGAACGCTCAGAAATTCCTGACCGAAGGCAACCGGGTGAAGGTATCCGTCCGTTTCCGCGGGCGGGAAATGGCCCACACCGACATTGGCCGGAAACTCCTGGACAAGTTTGCGGAGCAGTGCGCCGAGATCGCCAACGTCGATAAGGGAGCCAAGCTGGAGGGCAGGAACATGTCCATGTTCCTCTCCCCCAGGAAATAAACAGAGTTTTCAATTGCAATACGGAATACGGAAGGAGTTAATCAATTATGCCTAAGCTGAAGAGCCACAGCGGTGCCAAGAAGAGATTCAACCTGACCAAGACCGGGAAGGTCAAGCGGGCCAAGGCCTTTAAGAGCCACATCCTCACCAAGAAGGATACCAAGCGTACCCGTCGTCTGCGCGCTGGCGGCTATGCCGACGTGACCAACGAATCCGCCATCCGCAAGATGATCCCTTACAAGTAAGATTTTAACGATACGCTTTAGAATAGGAGGCTTTTTACAATGGCAAGAGTTAAGGGCGCGATGATGACCCGCAAGAGAAGAAATAAAATCCTGAAGATGGCCAAGGGCTACTGGGGCGCCAAGAGCAAGCATTTCAAGATGGCCAATCAGCAGGTGATGAAGTCCCTGACCTACGCGTACAAGGGACGCCGCCTGAAGAAGAGGGATTTCCGCCGCCTGTGGATCACCCGCATCAGCGCCGCCTGCAAGCTGAACGGAATGAATTACTCCACCTTCATGCACGGCCTGAAGGCCGCCGGCGTGGCGATTGACCGCAAGATGCTGGCCGAGCTGGCCGTCAACAACGAGGCCGCGTTCAAGCAGCTGGTTGAGATGGCGAAGAAGGCCGCGTAAAATAAAATTCCAGAGCGTGCCGCAGAGAATTGAAGTGCCCCTCAAAAGTCAGACAAAATGCAGGGAACAAAATTGTTCAGGCAGCCGGAAGGGCTTGTCGTCTGTAAACAGCAGACGGCAAGCCCTTCCGCTTTGCCTGAAGTGATATGCTCTCCGTAGAGTAGACAAGCGGAGGATAGGAACTCTGCTTTAGAGGCCGCAAAAGGATTGTGGGTGACATTGCTGAAGGGATCCGCAAAGAATCTGCCGGGCGGGCCGCAGAAAGCGAAGGCGCCGCCGCTGGAAGGGATCGCGGGGTCGCCGGCGTCAAAGTAGATGGCACAGTTGGCGCTGAGCGTGCCGCCGGCGGAGAAGCCCATGACGGCGATTTTGCCCGTAATGCCCAGCGCGTCCTTTTCGGCGCAGATCCGGGTGAGGACCTGATAATTGGATTCATACATAACTCTGTTTTCTGTGTTTTTTACATCATACCATGCTTGCGGCAGAATCGCTTCCAGATTTGAGCGGTTTGCTTTTTGAAATCACGCCTGGCCTGCCGCCTCGTTAACGCAGCGCAGGGCGTTGAGGCTCCGGGGATAGCCGATGAAGGGAATGTTCTGGGAAATGATCCTGATTAAAAAGCCCTTGTCGCTGCCGAGCCTCATATTGGCGGCGGCATGGCTGATCAGCTGGGGCTCGCACCCGCCCTGGGCCGCCAGAAAACAGAAGGTAATCATCTCCCTCTGCCGGTAGTCCAGACCCTTTCGGGTGTAGTAGTCGCCGAAGCAGTTGTCTGAGAGCCAGCGGTTGATGTGACGGCTCTCCTCCGGCCCGGACCGGGCAAAGCCCCGCATCCTTTCACCGAAGATATCCACCTGGGCCTGCTCCCCCGCCTGGAGGCGGTCCTCCTCGGTGGTCGTTGCCTGCGGCTCCAGAGGCAGGCGGATGCCCCGTTCTGTCAGTATCTCATTGACGGCACGGAGAAATGGGTATACCCGTCCCATGCCCAGATAGGCCACCGCCTGGTAGACGATCTCCTTGACCTCCACCGGCGTTACGCCAAAGTTCAGCGCGGCCGGAACCATATCGCGAAACTCGTCAACCCCCTGACACCCCAACAGCATGGCCAGAGTGGACATCATGGCGGTGCGGCTGTCCAGCCGGACCTCGCTTACCACCTCGTCAAAGGCAAAGTTGTCAAACCGCTCAATAAACTCCGGGTCCGTCTCCCCAAATTCCGAACGGCAGCCGGGGAACATTTTATCGTAGTACTGCCGGGCTTTTTCTGTAGCGGCCATGGTCCGTCCTCCCTATCTCCGGACGGAAACGCCGTCAAACGCGGCGGCGCAGTCCTTCAGATGCTCTATGACCTTGAGCTGCTGAGGGCAGGCTCCCTCACACTGACCGCAGGCAACGCAGTCGGAGGCCGTGCCCGCGCCGGCGACGGCTCTGGCATAGTCCGATGCGCCCTCCTGGAGCTGGCCCCAGACCAGCTGCTTGTTCCGCGCGGCAAAAATCTCCGGAATGGGGATTCCCTTCGGACATCCTGCGGTGCAGTAGTGGCAGGCGGTGCAGGGGATGGACCTGACGCCGTTGATGGCCTCCTGCGCCTTCCGGATGGCGGTCTGCTCCGCCTCGTTCAGCGGCTGGAAGTTCTTCATGTAAGAAAGATTATCCTCCATCTGCGCCAGGTTGGACATACCGGACAGCACGGTAATGATTCCGTTCAGGGAGGCCGCGTAGCGGATGGCCCAGGATGCGAAGGACGCGCCGGGGTTCGCCTGACGCAGAATCTCCTGAACCTCCGCGGCGGGATTGGCCAGCGCGCCGCCCTTCACCGGCTCCATGACCACGATGGACTTGCCGTGTTTCCTGGCAACCTCGTAATTGGCTCTGGCGGTCACGTCGGGGTTCTCCCAGTCCGCGTAGTTGAGCTGGAGCTGGACAAATTCCGCGTCCGGGTGCTCGGTGAGCAGCTCGTCCAGAATTTCGGGAGTGGCGTGGAAGGAAAAGCCCCAGTGCCTGACGAGGCCCCTGGCCTTCTGCTCCTTTACAAAGTCCCAGAGATGATACTCATCATATTTTTTATAATTCCCTGCTTGCAGCGCGTGGAGCAAATAGTAGTCAAAATAGCCCGCGCCGGTACGCTCCAGGCTGATGTTGAACTGCTGCCTGGCGGATTCCGCATCATGGGCGCCCATCCAGCAGCACAGCTTGGTTGCCAACGTATAGCTCTCACGGGGATAGCGGTCCACCAGCGCGGCCCTGGCCGCCTTCTCCGAGTCGCCGCCATCGTAAACATATGCCGTGTCAAAATAGGTCAGTCCGGCGGACATGAACAGGTCCACCATTTTCTTTGTCTGCTCAACATCAATTTTTCCATCCGCCAGTTTCGGCAGGCGCATCAGGCCGAAGCCCAGCTTCGGCGTGGATTGTCCAAAATACTGCTCCATGTTTTCATTCCTCCATTCAAATATTCCGCCGGAAAACGCCCAGACAGGGAACTTTACGCGGTCTCCTCCGATGCCTCAGCCTGTTCCGCCCTCTTGTCCAGCACCTGCTGAATGGTAGCTTTCAGATTGTCGATCTGAACAGGCTTCGCAATGTGCGCGTCCATGCCCGACTCAATGGCTTCCCGTACATCATCCACAAAGGCGTTGGCGGTCATGGCGATAATGGGCAGGGACCCAGCGGAAGGATGACCGCTGCCGCGGATGGTCCGGGTAGCGGTATAGCCGTCCATGACCGGCATCTGCACGTCCATCAGAATCAGGTCATAGTCCCCCGGCTGAGACGCCTCAAATTTATCAACGGCTTCCTGTCCATTGCCGGCAGTGTCACAGCTTGCCCCCAGAGAACTGAGGATTTTGACCAGGATCATCCGGTTGACCTCAATATCGTCTACCACCAGGATGCGCTTATCCCTGACAACTTCGGACCGGCCGACCTCCAGCTTCTTCTGCTTGCCCTTGATCCGCTTGAGCGCCTCTTTGAGGGTGCTGATAAAGAATGGTTTTGGCAGGAAATGGTCTATGCCGATCTCTCTGGCCTCCTGCTCAATCTCGCTCCAATCGTAAGCGGTCAGCAGCAGGATGGGGATTTTCACCGGGTAATTCTGCCGGATGAGACGGGCGGTCTCCAGACCGTTCAGGTTGGGCATCTTCCAATCCAGCAGGATAAGGTCGTAGGGGCGGCCTGCCTCCCGAGCCTCCCGCATCATTCGGACGGCGGTTTCACCATCGGTGGCATAGTCCGTTTCTACGCCGGTTTTGCCCATGGTCCTGACGATCGTGCGGCAGACCTCCTCGTCATCGTCCGCCACGATCATCCGGGCTACTTTGTGGTTCGTCCAGAACCTGGGGTCGTCCTCCCGCTCCTGTATGCGCAGTTCCAGTTCCACTGTGAAGGTGCTGCCCCCGCCCAGTTTGCTTTCTACGTTGATGGTACCGCCCATCAGGTCCACCAGGCTCTTGGTGATGGCCATGCCCAGACCGGTGCCCTGGATCTCGTGCGTGATGTTTGTTTCCTCCCGGGTGAAGGGTTCAAAAATAACCTTCAAATAGTCTTCGCTCATGCCCAGGCCATTGTCGCTGACCGTGAACCGGACCCGGCTGTAATTGTCTACCACCTGAGGCAGTTCTTCCACGCGCAGCTGAATGGCTCCGTTTTCCGGGGTATATTTCACCGCGTTGGACAGCAGATTGATCAGGATCTGATTGATCCGCATTTTATCCCCCATCAGGTGCTCGTATTTCATGTGGGACGCGAAAATGTCGAAGGTCTGGCTTCTCGCGTTGGACTGAGGCCGGATAATGGAGTTGATCTCGCTGATCACATCCGCCAGATCCATCTCGGAAATGTTCAGAGTGGTGCTGCCGCTCTCAATCTTGTTCATATCCAGCACATCGTTGATCAGCCCCAGCAGGTGCTGGCTGGCGGCGTCGATGCGCTTGTTGTATTCCATGACTGTGTCGGGATTGTTCACCTCATCCCGCATAAGCGCCAGGAAGCCAAGGATTGCGTTCATGGGCGTGCGAATATCATGGCTGACGCTGCTGAGGAACGCGCTTTTGGCATCGTTGGCCGCCTGGGCCATGTGCAGGGCCTCGGCCAGATTGTCCTGCGTTTTCCGTTCCTTGGTACGGTCAGAGAGGTAGGACACCCGCTTTTTACGGCCCTGAATGTCAACGCAATAGACGCTTTCCAGAAAATACTTGTGCTCACCGGTTCTGGGATTGACCCGCTCCGTGTTTCGGGGCTCCGCCCTCTCACCTGGGCGCAGGGCTTTGATCTTTGCGTAATAAGCGATGGCGCCTTCCGTATCGGCCGCCATGTCGGCGGAGCGAAAATGGTCGGGCAGCTTCTCCGGCGGCACACCCAGCACCCGCTCCAGATTGGGGCTGACGTACTCCAGTTTCTCCGTGTCATGATCGAATATCATGTACAGATCGTCTGTATTCTGTGCGAGGTATGTAAAAGAGAGATCAAACAGCTGGGACCGATAAGCGGTTTCCTGCTCCCTCTCCTTGATCTCCTTTTGCGTGTGCCAGATCAACAGAATAAACACCGAACAGGCCGCCAGCATCAGGGCGAAGAACCCCACCGCCATCCGGGAATCGACCAGGATACCGCTCGCCTCATTCTGAATGGCATCCAGCGGAACGATGGAGAGGATATGCCACCCGTCCGCGCTTTCGATGGGGGCAAACGTGTAAATATAGCTGCCATTATCTTCGCTGAAGACGATGCTGCCCGTCTCCTGTGCCTCCAGCGACGCTCTGAACGCGTCAATATCAGCCTGGTCGCTGTGGGTATCCTCGAGCGCATCGAAAACATTGTCATATGTCTGATTGCTGCTCGTCAGAACAGAGCGCAGCAGGATATCTCCCTCCGGATTCAGGATGTAGCCGAACCCCTGGCCATCATAGATTGAGAGGGTAAAGGTTTCCAGGACCCTGCTGCGCGCATAGGCTTTTTGAACCAGTCCCCTGTGCCCATCGCGAAAGGTGAAGGTTTCGTAACAGCCAAGCATCGGGACCCCGGAAAAAATGCCGATATAGTTGTCCCAGACCCCGCTGCCGGATAAGCCGCGGAAGAATTCCAGCTGCTCCCCGTCCAGCTGAAGGATATCCTGATAAGTATTACTGCAGGCCCAGCCCTCCTCCAGACAAATCACGGAATAAACCGAGTCCACATCCGTGAAAATTTTTAACTGCTCCCGGACGGCATCTTTTTCGACGGTTTCTCTTCCGGCAAAATACTCCGCGTAGCCGTGCAGCCGCACCCGGTCCCCGGAGATAAAATTCTCGAAAGCCTGCCGCTGCTGCATGGTCATGTCCATAACGTCCTGGACCGCGTCGTCCTTTATTTTGCTTTTTATTTTTTCAAGGTACACAACCGCTCCCAGCGCCATGATCCCCATGCAGACAACGATCAGGCCAATGAGAAACGTCCGCCGGTATTTCGGGGTCCTCTCCATCATTTTACATCGCTCCTCATCCAGCAGAATTTCGTCTTATGAATCAGCATGTAAGCGTCCTTACTATATAAATAAAATCATAACACCGGCGACCATATCTGTCAACACAGACATCGTTCCGCTGACGCTCCACTCCGGTACATTTCGTCCCTCTTCCCGGGAAAAAAGCGTCAAAAAGAACTTTACGCCCTCTTTTCTGCCCTGCAATTCCAGGATTTTCGCACACGCCAGGCAGCCTTTGGCCGCCCCGGCCCTCCGGAGCTTCGGTTCCGCCCTTCATTGGTCTGAAAGAATTTTTCCGTGATCTTTTCGAGATTTTCCTCGTCTATCCCGAGCCCGGTACCGCTGACTTTGATGCGCAGATTGCGATACCTCCTTCAATGGCGTTCGCCCATTTTGCTGGTATAATCCTTGATAAGATTATACCACGATATGGTTTGAGTGTCAAAAGGATCCGTGCGGTTCTGTTCCTGCCGCAAGAAAAAATATCCCGGATGGTTCCGCCATCCGGGATATTTTTTCTTCGCAGTCCGTGAATACTTATTTCGAGATCCCCAGCGCCTGATAGACGTCAATGATCCGATCAAACAGGGGATGATCGGGCGTCAGGCCGGTATATGCCTCCAGGGCCTTTTCCAGGCCTTCCGTGTTGATCTTCCGGATCATCTCGACGCTCTGTTCATCCTCCGGGCAGTCAAAATGGAGTGCCGCCGCCGCGCCGAAAACCAGGTGGTTCACCGGCAGATTGTAGGAGCAGGCGGTCACGAGGGGCTTGATCAGACGGTCGGTGGGGGCCAGCTTGCGGATGGGTTCCCGCGCCACACGGGCGGTCTCATCCTCCAGGAACGGGTTCTGGAAGCGGGCAAAGATGCGGTCAATATAGGCGTGGTGGGCATCAGGATCGAAGCCAAACTTCTTAATAAGGCCCTCGCCGCTTTCGCCCATGGCCTTGTACACCAGATCGCCGATGGCGGGGTTGGAGATGCTCTCGACAATGGTACGGTATCCTTTCAGCGTACCCAGATAGGCGCAGATGGCGTGGCCGCTGTTCAGCGTGAACAGTTTGCGCTCAATATAGGCGGACAGATCGTCCACAAAAGTCAGGCCCTGGATGTCAGGCAGCTCGCCTTTCCAGCCGCCCTTCTCCACGTCCCACTCGGTGTACTGCTCCACCGCTACATCCAGAGGATTCTCAAAGGAGGCCCTCGGTACGATGCGGTCCACGGCGCAGTCGGCAAAGCCTACATACTCCTTGGCAAAGGCAATCTCATCCTCGCTCAGGTTGGTATAGACGGCGTCCCGCAGCTGGCTGGTGCCCCGGACCGCGTTCTCGCAGGCCACCACGTTCAGCGCCCTGGTGTTCCCGGCGGCCTTTCTGGCCCTGATGCCGGCGGCAATGGGCCTGGCCACGACGGGCAGGATGCGCAGGCCCACCGCAGTGGTGATCAGATCGCAGTCGCCGCCGATGGCCTCAATCAGCTCCGGCCCCGCGGAGGAGATGCCGCTGATGTTTGTCACGGTCATCTCCGCGCACTCCTTGTCCTGAATGTGGACGGTGTAGGACTTGCGCTCGTTGATGGCGGAAATAAGATTTTCCGCCACGTCGGCGAAGGTGACATGCCAGCCGCTCTTTTCCAGCAGCGCGCCGATAAATCCCCGTCCGATGTTGCCCGCTCCAATCATAATTGCGTGTTTCATGTTATGCCCCTTCCTGTCAATCAAATTTAATCATTTTCGATGCGATTGAATTTGACTATAGTATAGCACGCATATCAGCTAAGTATCAAGCGAATATTGCCAGAAAATCGCACAAATATCAAATTCCAGGCTGCGCAAAAAAGGTGATTCTGCACATTTCTGCCGTTTTTTATTGACACGATCAAAACCAATCGCTCATATCCGCTCGTCTTGTGATCGGATATGTGAAAAAAGTATGGCGGAACCATGATCTACGGGAAGCAGGTATTTTCTCATTCCGCGCAGGAAATCCAGGCAATATTTCTGTTTTTTGCAAACGCTCCCGCTCAAATTGTCAAGATATACAAAAACGCGGATCATTTTTTGTGCAGAAAACCCGTGCAAAACAGGTTGACTTTCTTTGCTTGCTGTGCTACGATTGTTTCTGTCAAAACCAATCATACAAGCATTTTCAATCACATATTTTCAATCAAAAATGGAGGTGAGCCATATGTTAGCCGAGCAGCGCATCCGAGCCATTTTACAGCAGCTCGCTCAACAACAGACCGTCAGCGTAACACAACTCTGCCAGACCACCGGCGCATCTGAAGCCACCATCCGCCGGGACCTGAACGCCCTGGCCAACCAGGGCAAGCTGGTAAAGATCCACGGCGGCGCTACGACTTTTGAGGAAGAGGACTTCCTTGTCCGGGAGACCGAGCTGGCCATGAAGCAGCGTTACGCTCTGGAAAAAGAACAAATCGCACGCTATGCCGCGTCCCTCGTTACCGATGATGACGTGGTTTATCTGGATGCCAGTACCACCGTGCTGCATATGGCGAACCACCTCAAGGACTCCAAAGCCCTTTTCATCACCAGCAGCATCGACTGCGCCGGTATGCTCTCCGCCCATGAGCGGCGCATTTATGTTCTGGGCGGCCAGCTGAAGCCGGGGACTGTGGAAATCGTGGGCGGGGAAGCTCTGAACGCCTTGAGCCGCTATAATTTCACCAGGACCTTCCTCGGCGTCGGCGGCATCAGCCTCACCCAGGGGCTTACCGCTTCGGACCCTGCCTCCGCCGTGCTGAAGGTACAGGCGGCGGCACAGTCGCAGTCGGTCTGTATTCTCGCCGATTCCAGCAAATTCGGCTGCGTCACCGCCGCCTCCGTCATGCCGCTGGACGCGGCCAGGATCATTACCGACAAACGGCCTGAACAGGCTTACATGGAGCGCGCCGATATCACCGTGATCTGACGCGATTCCTCGATGACGTGCCGCCTGACGCCGGGCGGCACATCCGGGAATAGCCGCGGCTATCGTCTTCAGGCTGCCCGCCCGGCAGGACTATGTACCCCATACTGTGCGAAAACAGTATTATATATTTTTGAAAGGATGTATGCATTATGGTATCCCAGAAAGTAAAGGTCGTCAATCCCCAGGGTCTGCACATGCGCCCCGCTCAGGTGTTCGTCGCCGAGATGAACAAGTATGACAGCGACGTTACCATCATCTTCGGTGAGAAGACAATCAACGGCAAAGGCATCATGCAGCTGATGGCCTCCTGCATCAAGATGGACAGCGAGATCGAGATCCGCTGCGAAGGTCCTCAGGAGGCCGAGGCTCTGGACGCTGCCGTGAAGCTGGTGGAAGCCGGTCTCGGCGACCTGTAAGGGGGCGCTATGATTCTTAAAGGGATTAACGCGTCTGACGGCGTCGGCTTAGGCCGCGCCGTCTGCGTCCGGGAGGAAAGCCTGGACTACTCCGCCGTCCCCTATTCCGGCAAGGAAACCGAAAAGAACCGTCTGCGCGAAGCGGTTGAAGAGTTCAATCTGCGCACCTCCGCCATGGCGGGCCGTATCCGGGAGCAGGCCGGTCCCAAGGAGGCGGAGATTCTTACCGGTCAGATCACGATGCTGGCCGATCCCTTTATGCTCTCACAGATGCAGGAAGCGATCGACGGCGGCTCCTGCGCCGAGGCGGCGGCGGACAGCGTACTGGGTATGTATGCCGATATGTTCGCGGCCGTGGACGATGAGCTGATGCGCCAGCGGGCCACCGACGTGCGGGATATCCGCTCCCGGCTGCTGTCCATTCTGCTGGGCGCCGCGGGCATTGACCTGAGCAACCTGCCCGCCGGGACCATCCTGGTGGCCCATGACCTGACGCCCTCCATGACGGTGGGGCTGAACAAGGAAAATGTGTCCGGCATCGTTACCGAGACCGGAGGCCGCACCAGCCACTCCGCTATCCTGGCCCGCGCGCTCCGCCTGCCCGCCGTACTCAGCATCCCGAAGGCCCTGGAGCTGATCCAGGACGGGGACGGCCTGATTGTGGATGGCGGCGAGGGCGTCGTGGTCCTCAATCCGGACGCCCGCACCAGAGCCGAGTACCTGTCCAAGCAGGAAGATTACCAAAACACGGTGGCCGCTTTGGAGGTTTTCCGGGATAAGCCCACGGTTGATGCCGATGGAAAGTACTACCATCTGTACGCCAACATCGGCTCCGCCGCCGAGGCGGCGGACGCCGCCAAATCCGGCGCCGAGGGCATTGGTCTGTTCCGCACCGAATTCCTCTTTATGGACCGCACCAGCGTTCCCGATGAGACGGTGCAGTATGAGGCCTATCACGCTGTATCCAAGATCATGGCCGGCAAGGAAGTCATCATCCGCACCCTGGACGTGGGCGGCGACAAGGCCATTGAGTACCTGGGCATGGAAAAAGAGGATAATCCCTTCCTGGGCCACCGGGCCATCCGCTACTGTCTGGACCGTCCCGACCTGTACAAGGTCCAGCTGCGCGCCCTGCTCCGGGCCGGAGCGGAGGAGAAGAACATCAAGATCATGCTTCCTCTGGTCACCTGTGTAGAGGAAGTCCGTGCCGCCCGTGAACTGCTGGAGCAGTGCAAGAAGGAGCTTGCCGCAGCCAACATTCCCTATGATAAAGACATCAAGCTGGGGATCATGATCGAGACGCCTGCCGCCGCACTGACGGCCGATGTCCTGGCCAAGGGGTGCGACTTCTTCTCCATCGGGACCAACGATCTGACCCAGTACATCATGGCGGTGGACCGGGGGAACGCGAAAGTGGAGAAACTCTACAGCCACTTCCAGCCCGCCGTACTGCGCGCGATCCGCAATGTGATCTCCGCAGGCAAAAGGGTAGGGATTCCTGTCGGCATGTGCGGCGAAGCCGCCGCCGACCCGTGCATGATCCCTCTGCTCATGTGCTGGGGCCTGGACGAGTTCTCCGTCAGCGCCTCCTCCATACTGTCTTCCCGCGCACAGATTTACCGCTGGCATGAGAAGGATTTCTGCCATCTCACCGACGAGGCCATGGGCTTGTCCACCGCCTCCGGCGTAGCGGGATATTTGAAAGCTTCGGTCGATCAGTAATACTTTTTTGAAAAAAGTATAAGCTCACGTTTCAAAGGGGCGGCGCAAGGCCGCCCCATTCCTTGGGCCTGTATTTAGAAAGGAGAGTTTTCGTGAAAGAACGCGTACAAAAATTCGGACGCTTCCTAAGCGGCATGGTCATGCCCAACATCGGGGCATTCATCGCCTGGGGCCTGATCGCCGCTCTGTTCATTGCCGACGGCTGGTTCCCCAATGAAACCATCGCCAACATGGTCAGCCCCATGCTCCAGTATCTGCTGCCCATCCTGATCGGCTACACCGGCGGTAAGGCCGTAGGCGGTCAAAAGGGCGCTGTGGCCGGTGCTCTGGCCACTCTGGGCGCTATCGCCTCCACCGACGCCACCATGTTCATCGGAGCTATGATCTGCGGTCCTCTGGGCGGCTGGTGCATCAAGAAGTTTGACGAGAAGATGCAGGGCCATATCCCCGCTGGTTTCGAGATGGTGGTCAACAACTTCTCCGTGGGCATCATCGGCGGCATCCTGGCCATTGTAGCCATCTTTGCCATTGGTCCCGCCTGCGTGTTTCTCACGGATATCCTGGGCAAGGGCGTCAACTGGCTGGTCAGCCACAGCCTGCTGCCTCTTACCGCCATTCTGGTGGAGCCTGCCAAGGTGCTGTTCCTGAACAACGCTATTAACCACGGCGTGTTTACCCCCATCGCCACCGAGCAGGTAGAAGCCCTGCGGGCCGCCGGCGAGGTCGGCAAGTCCATCCTGTACATGATCGAGTCCAACCCCGGCCCCGGCCTGGGCCTGCTGCTGGCCTACTGCGTTGCCGGTAAGGGTGAGACCCGCTCCTCCGCCGGCGCCGCCGCTATCATCCAGTTCGTGGGCGGCATCCATGAGATCTACTTCCCCTATGTCCTGATGAACCCCATCGTCATTCTGGGACCCATGGTGGGCAACATCGCCGGTATTTTCACGCTGACCCTCCTGGGCGGCGGACTGTCCGGTCCTGCCTCTCCCGGCAGCATCCTTGCCGAGATGATGCTCACCCCCAGAGGCTGCTATTTCGCCAACATCATGGGCATCCTGGTGGCCGCCGTGGTCAGCTTCCTCCTTTCGGCCTTCCTGCTGAAGACCTTCGGCAAGGATGCCAGTCTGGCGGAGGCTCAGGCCAAGGTCGCCGAGAACAAAGCGAAGTCCAAGGGTCAGGCTGTTCCCGCCGCCGCCACGACCGGTGCGCATGTCAGCGCCAAGGACGTGAAGAAGATCGTCTTTGCCTGCGACGCGGGCATGGGTTCCTCCGCTATGGGCGCTACGATGCTGCGCAACAAGCTGAAGGACGCCGGTGTTACCGATATTGAAGTCATCCACTACCCTGTTTCTGAAATTCCCGGCGACTGCCAGATCGTCGTTACCCACCATGAGTTGTCCGGCCGCGCCGCCCAGCGCGCGCCCCAGGCCCGGATCGTTCCTATCCATAACTTTATGGGCGCCCCGGAGTACGATACTCTGGTCAATGAGATGGCGGCGGCCCGCAAGGGCGGTTCCGCGCCTGCGGCAGCGCCTAAGACTGAAGCGAAGGCAGCGCCGGAAGCTTCCGCCGCGCCGGTCCTGTTGGAAAAGAAGAACATTATCCTTGGCTGCGCTCCTGTGACCCCGGAAGAGGCCATCCGCAAGTGCGGTGAGCTGATGGTCGAGAGCGGCTACGTGGACAAGGCGTATATCCAGGGTATGCTGGACCGCGAGAAGAGTTTCTCTGTCGCGATCGGCAACCATGTGGCAATCCCCCACGGCACGAACGAGGTAAAGCCTCTCATCAAGCGCACCGGCGTCGTGGTTATGACCTATCCCGACGGCATTGAGTGGAATGGCGATAAGGTGAAACTGGTGGTCGGCATTGCCGCCAAGGGCGAGGAGCACCTGGAAGTGCTGGGCCGTATCGTGGCCATTGCTTCTACCGACGCAGACACCGACAAGCTGGTAGCCGGAGCCGATCTCGAAAAACTCTTCAAGAGCTTGAACGGCCTGAACTGAAAACGCGATCTCCGGCGGCTGCACGCACGGGTTGTCAAAGCAAAAACAGGGCCGCCCAAGCTCCCGCAGAAACCCGGGACGGAGGACCAATCCCTTTATCATCTGAGCAGCAGGCGGCCAAAATCATCCATGGCAAACAGCGGGAGGACACCTGAAAAGGCGTCCTCCCGTAATTTCATGCGAAGGGCGGGCCGGCAGCCCCTCCGGCATCATATCGAAATTGGCCGCCTGCCGCTTCTGGTGGGGCTGCCAACGCAGAGAGACTCAATGGGGGTGCGGCTTCCCCCTTTCCGATTGGCGGACGGGCTCGATAGACCGCCCCACATAGATCTTTGGCGCAAGCACATAGGAATAGTTTTTGTCCTCGCAGTCCCGGTTGCGGATCATTCGCATGAGGCGGGAGGCCACCTCCTGCCCGATTTCATAGCCCTGATGAATGGAGCAAGTGACCCCTTCCTCCTCCCAGTCCCGGCCGGAGTAGTCAAAGCATACCAGCGAGCAATCCTCCGGCACCCGCCGCCCCTGTTTGTCCAGTACCTGGCGCACCAGGCGGTAAATCATATAGTTGCAGCACACGATGGCGGTACAGCGGGGCAGCCCCTTCAAAAAGTGGTCGATGGATCGGGTGAACCGTCCGTCGTGGGCCTCATTGGAGATACACCACTTGATGTAGTCGTCCTGATACTCCACCCCGTTTTGCCGCAGGGTCTCTACCATACCCTGAAACTTCTCGATGCTCTGGTAGTTGTCGTATACGAAGATGCCCGCGATGTGCCGGTGGCCCGCCTGGACCAGCGGGCCGATCAATTCCCGGGCGCACTTGAGGTCGTTGACCACCACCCGGGGATATTTCAGGTTTTTATAGTAATTGTTGTAAAAGATCACAGGGATGTGCTTCTGATAGATCTTCTGATAGCAGTCCAGGTTGGGATTGAGGAGACTTGCCTTTACCCCGTCCACAATGATCCCCTGGAAGCCCTGGTTCGCCACTGCCTGGAGGCAGCGGCGCTCGTTGGCAAATTTATTGTCCGTCAGAAAGGCGCGAAGATCCACCTGGTCCGGAGGCAGGATGCTGCGGATACCGTCCATGAGACTGGAGTTGGCGCCGCTGTCCTGGCCCTGGAGGATAAGGCCGATCCTGAGCCGCCCGCCGCTGCTGCCAAGCTCCCAGGACAGGGCCTGCTCTTTGTTGATATAGGTGCCGCTTCCCTTGACCTTATACAGCAGACCCTCCCGGGTCAGGCAGTCCAGGGCGGCGCGGACCGTCTCCCGGCTCACCGACAGCCGGCGGCTCAGGGCGTTTTCCGAGGGGATACGGGTGTTGCCGGAAAACTTGTTCTCCTCAATGTAGGCCCGCACCCACGAATACACCATTTCCCATTTTCGATCCCTGCTGTTCATAGCTTCTCTCTTCTGTCTCCGCACATAAGCGCAAGGGCGGCGATGCCGCCCTTAGAGCCTGTTTAATCGGTTATTACGGGCCGGGTCCCCTCCGCCCGCTCGATCCAGTCCAGCAGGCGCGCACGCAGCTCCGCCTTCACCTGGGTATAGGCGGAGTCGCCCGCCAGGTTGTTCAGCTGCCAGGGATCCCTGCTCAGGTCGTAGAGGAAGTCGTCGGCGTAGGTATCGGAAGCCGCCGCCTCACCGCCGTTGACGCCGGGAGCGTAGACAGAATAGAGCCAGTCCGGCGTGCGGATGCACCGGCCCACCCGGCTCTCCGAGATCTGGGCAAACACCTGGTTGGGTCTATTATGATCCTTTTTCTCCACCACGTCAAGAAGGTCCTCTCCGATCATAGCGTCCCCCACATCCACCCCGGCCAGGGCCAGGATGGTCTTGGGCAGGCTCTCGGTGCTCACCAGCTCCTCTACCGCCGCGCCGCCCTTGAACGGTCCGCCCGCAATGACCAGGGGCACGTGGAGACAGCCGTCATGACAGGAACGCTTGTAGTCGTCGTAGCCGTTGAGGTGATCATCACGGTTGCGGGTCAGAAAATGAGAGCCGTGGTCGGAGGCGAAGATGATGACCGTGTTCTCATACAGCCCCTCCTTCTTCAGCCGGTCCATCAGACGTCCCAGGTTCTCATCCAGGCTGGCGCACTGGCCCAGATAGTCGGGGTACTCCTCCGCGGCGTTGCCGCCCAGGGCCCTCAAATCCTCCGGGAGAATAAAATTCCTGAACCGCTCTTTGGAGCCCTCGGGCCCTTCATAGTGCTTTCGGTCATTCTGATGGTGGGGTTCGATCTGGGAGATCGTCATGAAGAAGGGTTTCTTCCTGTCGTACGTGTCAAAGAACTCCAGCGCCATGTCGTTGATACAGTCCGCCCGGTAGCCCTTGAAGTCGATGCGGTTGTTGTTTTCGTCAAAGACAAAGCCATCGTAGCCGTGGGAGGTAAACTCCAGCACGTCGGCGGCCCGCCAGTAGCCGGTGTATCCGCCCCGCAGCTCCCGGGGAATGGCGGTAACGGTGTGGTCGATTCTTGGAGGCTTCTCCAGTTCGCCGTCGCTGGCCAGGTGCCACTTGCCGATATAGGCGGTCTCATAGCCCGCCTCCTCGATGTAGCTGCCCAAAGTCCTGACGTTGGCGGGGAGCATGATATTGTTGCGGAAGCACCCCGTCTCGGTAGGGTAGCGCCCCGTCTGGAACAGGGCGCGGCAGGGCCCGCACACGGGCTGAGGGGAGAAAGCGTTGTCGAATTTCACGCCCTCCTTTGCCAGCTGATCCAGGTTCGGGGTGATATCCAGGGGCTGGCCGAAGCAGCCGCAGGTGTCCCAGCGCTGCTGGTCGGTAAAGTAGAAAATAATGTTATAGGCCACGGATTCAGTCCTCCTTTCCGGCGGCGGCTTTGCGCTCCAGCACCTTGCCTCTTACGATGGTACCCACGGCCACAAGGATCAGCACCAGGAAAATGACGCAGTACACGCTGCTGAAGAAGATCCTGGGGCTGCCGTTGGAGATGAGCAGGGCACGGCGGAAATTGGTCTCCGTCATACCGCCCAGCACCAGGCCCAGCAGGATGGGCACCGGGGGCAGCTCCAGCTTGCGCAGGATCCAGGCCAGGATGCCGAAGATCAGGGCCACGCCCACGTCGAAGTAGTTCTTGTTCACCGAGTAGGCCCCTGCAAAGCAGAAGATGACGATGATGGGGGTCAGGATCTCCTGGGGGATGGACACCACCTTGGCAAACAGGGTGGTGAGGAACTTTCCCTGGAGGAGCATGAACAGATTGACCAGGATAAGGCCCAGCATAATGGCGTACATGATATCTCCCTGGGTGGTGAACAGACTCAGACCGGGGTTCAGGCCGTTGATCATCAACGCGGACAGCATGATGGCCACTGTGCCGTCCCCCGGGATGCCCAGGGTGAGCAGGGGGATGAGGGTAGCGCCGGTAACGGCGTTGTTGGCCGACTCGGCGGCGGCAATGCCCTCCACGGAGCCATGGCCGAACTCTTCTTTATGCCTGGACATGTTCTTAGCCGTGTTGTAGCTGAACCAGGACGCCTCGGAGGCGCCTGTGCCGGGGATGATGCCCACCATCACGCCGATGAGGGACGAGATGATGGTGGGACGGAGCATGCGCTTGTACTCTTCCCTGGTGATGACGCCGTCGTCCCTGATCTTTTCGGCGTCCATGTTCAAGCTGCCCGGCTTCTTCTCCGCCTTGGCCAGGATCTCCACCAGAGCGAACAGGCCGATGAGGCAGATGGCCAGATCCAGCCCCAGGTACAGCCGGGGGATGCCGAAGGTAAACCGGTCATAGCTGGTCATGGGGTCGGCTCCCACGCAGGAGATCAGCAGGCCCAGGCAGGCGGAGATGACGCCCTTGATCATGCTCTTGCCGGACACGCCGGCAATAATGGTCAGGCCGAACACGCACACCATGAAATATTCCGCCGTGCCCAGCTGAGCGGCAATCTTCGCCACCTGGGGGCCCAGGAACAGCAGCATCAGCGCGGAGAAGATGCCGCCGAAGGTGGAAGCGTACAGGGCAATCTTCAGCGCCGCCTTGGTGCGCCCCTGCTCGGACAGGGGATGCCCGTCCAGCATGGTGGCGGCGGCGTGGGGCGTGCCGGGGGTGTTGATGAGGATGGCGGACACGCTGCCGCCGTAGCCGCCCGCGCAGTAGATGCCCAGCAGGAACATCATGCCGGGGATGGCGGTCATGGAATAGGTGACGGGCAGGAACAAAATGACGCACAGGATGACGCTCAGCCCGGGGATAGCGGCGAACACCGAGCCGATAAACACGCCGATGTTGATCCACAGAATATTTTCCAGCGTGAACAGCAGGCCGGAGGCCGGCAGGATATGTTCTAACATAAACGGCTCCCCTCCTTAAAAATTGACATTCAGGACGAACCGGAAAGCCGCCCAGATGCCCACGGCCAGCGCGATGGTGATAGCATAGTAGGACGGCTTTTTACAGCGGAAATAGGCCAAAAAGCCCAGACAGCAGAACACGCCGCCTACCACGAACAGCCCGGTGAGCCTGCTCAGAAAATAGGTGCCGCCCAGGATCGCCAGGATAACCAGGGCCTTGACCTCCACCAGCAGGTTGATTGTCTTCCAGGCGAGGGGCTGCTTCTTCGCCAGCTTATACAGCTCTTTGCCGATGAGCATGACGCAGCCCAGCAGCATCACCGCCATCAGCATGGTGGGAAATGCCCGGCCGTTGACCACGTCCTTTTCCGACACCGTCACCTGATCCGGCATGACCCGGAGGATCACGGCGGCGAACAGAGCAAACAGCACCCCGGTCACCAGATCCACCGGGATCCGCAGATCCTTTTGGGCCAGGCGTTCCCCTATGGCGTCCAGACGGGCGCCGAGACGCGCAAGCTGATCCTTCATGGTTTTCCTCCTTCTATTTCTTTTACATGATCTGTTGGGTCAAAAGCGGGGAAACGGGGAATGGGTGGATTTGTCCCAGTCCCATTCCCCGTTATTCATCTTCAGAATCAGCCGGTCACGATATCCTTATACTGGTTGACAATGTTCTTCACGTTGTCGATGTGGGCTTCCACGTCCGCCACGGTCATGGTGTCCACCTCCAGCAGCATGGTGTCATGCAGCCAGTCGGCCACTTCCTGGTCGGCCAGGATCTTGCCGTACAGCTCCTTCAGTTCCGCGACGGACTTGTCATCGGTGCCGGCGCGGGCCATGACGAAGCAGCGGTTGCGGAAGTAGGGGTAACCCTTGGAGCCCACGCCCTCGACTCCGGCGAAGGGACCGTTCTCGACGGCCTTCTCGTCGAAGGCGCATACCACAGTCACGCCGCCCTGCTGGTAGGTCTCCAGGATCTGGGACTGGTGGGAAACGGCGAACTGGGTCTCGCCGCGGGCCACGGCCTGGGCAGCTTCAGCAGCGGACTCATAGGGGGTCAGCTTGAGCTTGTCGCCAGCGCCCATGGCGCCGAACAGGGAAGCGGCCAGAAACGCCTCGGAGCCCACGGCGCCGTTGGTGGCCACGCTGATCTCACCGGCGCTCCGGGCATAGGCTTCCAGATCATCAATGGAGTTAATGCCCAGGCCGGCGTCAGCGGACAACACAAATATGGAGGAGTACAGGTTCTCCACGAACACGAAATCCTCGTAGCCAAACTGAAGCTTAGCGGGGTCCAGAATGGAGGTAATGGACAGCAGCCCTTCGCCTACGAATACCAGCTCAGGGTCGTTGGCCTTGGTGTCCGCGATCCAGGTGTTCACGGTGGCGGCGTCGCCCTTGATGGCCTCGGCTACCAGGGTGATGCTGTCGGAATAGCTGGTGGACTTAGTGGCGGCCTGCTGGCTCACCATGGCGGCTACGCCGGAGGGAGCCCAGGGGCAGGTGACCTTCCAGCTGACGTTCTTCGTACCGCCGCACCCGGCCAGGGCGGCGGTGAAAAGCGCAAGGACGAGACCAAGACATAACACTCTCTTTTTCATATTCAATTCTCCTTTTCCATAATTGTCAGGGAAGCGTGTTCCCTTAACTGGTTTAAATATAGCACATGAAAAAAACCGATGCAACAACTTATGAAGAAAAAGCGAACAAGTTGTATGGTTATGGTGAGCATTCACAAAAGCTGTCTGACATTTTACTCTGTGATTATAGTTTTACACAATTTCCGGCGCCTAATGCGCTGTCCCCCTCTGGTACTTCCGCGGGAGCGGAGGCGCCGTCTGGGGCGATGCCAGCATAACGCCTCATCCAGCAGAGCATGTCATGGTTTCTTGAACCATTTTCCTGTACTCTGGGGCGGCATGGTCCAGAGGCAGCGCTCCGGCGGGTTTGGGCGAAGCCCAACACAGGTTTCTTCTCAGGCATGCCAACGATGTCTTCCCTGCCCTCTTGACAAAATCCCTTCCCCGGTATATAGTTCACTTAATGAACCAACAGAAGGAGGATTCCGCTATGCTGGATGAAGAGCTGCTGGACATATGGCTGCGGCTGACCAGCGTGATCGACAACCAGCGGCTGGCCGCGTCCCACGCCGTCCCGGCGGGGGAAAGCCCGCTGTCCTTCAACGAGGCGGTGGTATGCGGACTGCTGGCGCGGGCGCAGGCGGCGGACCTCCCCATGACTGCCAGCGGCCTGTGCCGCCAGACCCGCATCCTGAAATCCCAGATGAACGCCATTCTCACCTCCCTGGAACGGAAGGGGCTGATCCGCCGGCAGCAATCCCGGACGGACCGGCGGCGGATGGAGCTGCATCTGCTGCCGGAGGGCCAGCGCCGGTATCAGGAGGGACACCGGCAGGTCCGGGAGCTGACAGGAGCGCTGATCCGTGAAATGGGCGAAGATCAGGTGCGGGCGCTTCTTCCCCTCCTCCGCCAGGCGGCGGATATTTTCGACAATATACAGCAGGAGGCATAACCATGGCTATTCGCATCATTACAGACTCCGCGGCGGACTTTGACGCCGTCGTGGCCAAACGCCGCCGGATCGACGTGGTCCCCATGACCATTCAATTTGGTTCCGCGTCGTTTCTTGCCGGCAAGAATCTCTCCAACGAGGTGTTTTTTCAGCTGCTTCAGGCGGGGAAGGAAAACCCCTCCACCTCCCAGCCCACACCGGCAGCCTTCCTCCGGCTTTTTGAGGAAGCCAGGGCGGCGGGGGATCAGGTCGTGGCCATCCTGCTGAGCGGCGAGCTCAGCGGAACGCTGCAAAGCGCCGAAATCGCCAGGGAAATGTGCGATTACGAGCCCATCTATCTGGTAGACAGCCGCAGCGCCACCGCCGGAATCCAGATTCTGGTCAACTACGCCTGCAAATTGCGGGACAGCGGCCTGCCCGCGGCCTCTATTCCGGCGGAGCTGGACCAATTGAAGGAAAAAATCCGGATTTTCGCCGTGATTGACACCCTGGAATATCTCCGCCGGGGCGGGCGGCTCAGCGGATTCCAGGCGGGACTGGGTTCAGTGACAAAGCTGAAGCCCACCATTGCCGTCCGGGACGGCACGGTGGGGATCGCGGGGAAGTCCTTCGGCATGGCCGCCGCCGTGAAGCACCTGATGAAGATGCTGGAGGAGCATCCTATTGACGACGATTTCCCCTCCTATTTCCTCTATTCCGACGACAAAAGCCGGGAGGAGCTTCTGCTGCCCAGGCTGAAGGAACAGGGCAGGCTCCCCCTGCGGCTCCACTACTGCGGCATCGGCCCCGCCATCGGAACCCATATCGGCCCCGGCGCGCTGGGGATGGCATACGTGGAGCGGACATAGCCACAGAAAGAAAACCGGAGCAATACGGAGGCAAGCCTGCCTCCGTATTGCTCCGGTTTTATACCATTCCTCGATTATAGTAACCGCAGTTCAAAATCAAAAGTATTATTTGGCCTCCAGCCAGTTCTCTCCGCTGTGGGCCTCCGCCGTCAGGGGGACCGCCAGGGCGTATACGCCCTCCATCTCCTCCGTCAGAAGGGCCTTGACCCGTTCCGCTTCGCCGGCGGGACACTCCACGATCAGCTCGTCGTGGACCTGCATGATCAGCTTCGCCTCCAGGCCTTCCCTTTTCAGCCGGTCGAATACCTTCACCATCGCCAGCTTGATGATGTCCGCCGCCGCGCCCTGGATGGGCATATTCAGCGCCACCCGCTCCCCGAAGGAGCGGGTATTGAAGTTGCCGGCTCGAATCTCCGGCAGGGACCGGCGGCGGCGGAACATGGTTTCCACGTACCCGTCCGCCCTCGCCTTCTCCACCACGCCGTCCATGTACGCCTTCACGCCGGGGAACCGGGCAAAGTAGGCCTCCATATACTCCCTGGCCTCCGCCACCGTCACCCCCAGGTCCTGGGACAGGGAAAAGGCGGAAATGCCGTAGACGATGCCGAAGTTCACCGCCTTGGCCGCCCGGCGCATGTTCTGCGTCACCTGGTCCACAGGCACGCCGAACACATGGGCGGCGGTGACGGTATGGAAGTCCTCCCCGGATAGAAACGCCGACTGCATGGCCTGATCGCCGGAAATATGGGCCAGCAGCCGCAGCTCGATCTGGCTGTAATCCGCGTCCACCAGCACCTTTCCCGGCTCCGCCGTGAACATGCGGCGCAGCTCGCTGCCCAGCTCCGTGCGGGTGGGGATGTTTTGCAGGTTGGGCTCCGTGGAGCTGAGCCGTCCGGTGGCCGTGACGGTCATCTGGAAGCTGGTGCGGACCCGCCCGTCGGGGGGGATGACCTTCAGAAGGCCGTCCACGTAGGTGCTCTTCAATTTCGCGTACTGCCGGTACTCCAGCACCTCGCCCACGATGGGGTGCTGGCCCCGGAGCTTGTCCAGGACCTCCGCGCTGGTGGAGTAACCGGTCTTGGTCTTCTTATAGGCGGGCATCCCCAGCTTTTCGAAGAGGACTTCTCCCAGCTGCCTGGGGGAGTTGATGTTGAATGGCCCGGCGTAGGAATAGATTTGCTGCTCCAGCGTCTCCATGGCGGCGGAAAGGGTCCCGCCGAAGGCCCGCAGGGCTCCCGCGTCCACCCGGAATCCCGCCAGCTCCATCTCCGCCAGCACCCGGCACAGGGGAAGCTCCACGTTGCAATACAGCCATTCCATCCCTGTCTCCTTCAGCCTGGGCAGCATGGCCTCGTACAGCGCGTCCACAGCGGACATGTGGCTGAGAAACGACGCCCAGACCTGCGGGGCGTCCGCCAGGGGGGCGAAGGCGTCCGGGTCCAGGTAAAGGGGTTTCATCAGCTCCTCGTGGAACCAGGAGGCGAAGAGCCGGTCAATGTCATAGTGCCCCGCCGTGGCGTCCAGAAGGTAGCCGGCGAGGGCGGTGTCAAAGATGAATCCCTCCGCCGGGAGGCCGTTCTCCAGCAGGGTACGGGTCAGGTCCTTGACGTTGTGGGACACCTTTTTAATATCCCCGGCAAAGAGGGCGGCCAGGAGCTTGTTCCAATCCCCCTGATAGGTGCGGAAATCAAACTCCGCCGCAAGAGAGCTGTCCGGTCCGGTTCCGCAGTCCGCCACAACGGCGGTCAGGTCCGGCAGGGCCAGCAGGCCCGCGTAGTCCGCCTTGCGGAAGACAGCCAGCACCTCCTCCAGCGCCGCCTCGTCCGTCACCCGGACGACATGGGTGGTAAATTCCCGCTCCTCCGGCTTTTCGGCCAGAGGCGCTTCCTCCGCCTTGAGGCCCATTTTCTCAATGAGCTTGTTGAACTCCAGCCGCAGAAATACATTGTACAGCTCCGGCTTCACAGGGCGGCGCAGATTCTCCGCCGGGTCAAATTCCAGGGGAACGTCCGTGATGATGGTGGCCAGATGGTAACTCATCCGGGCGGACTCCTCCCCCTCGGCCAGCTTCCTGATGGCGGCGGGCTTGGCCTCGACCTCCGGCATGGCGGCGTAGAGGGCGTCGATAGACTGATACTTCTGCACCAGAGCCATAGCCGTCTTCTCCCCCACGCCCTTCACGCCGGGGATGTTGTCGGAAGCGTCGCCCATCAGGGCCTTCAGGTCGATGATATGGATGGGGTCGAAGCCGTAGGCTTCCCGGAAGCTCTCCGGAGTCATGTCCCTGGTGGTGGTCTGGCCCATGCGGGTGGAGACCAGCTTCACCTTTGTGTGATCCGTCACCAGCTGGAGGCTGTCCTTGTCCCCGGTGACCGCCACGCACGCCCAGCCCGCCGCCTCGCACTTCCGGGAGATGGTGCCGATAAGATCGTCGGCCTCGTACCCCGCCAGCTCGTAACGGGGGATGTCCATGGCGTCCAGGACCTCCTTCAGCAGAGGCATCTGCGCCGCCAGCTCCTCGGGCATCCCCTTGCGCTGGGCCTTGTACCCCTCGTACTCCAGATGCCGGAAGGTGGGCTCACGCCGGTCAAAGGTAACGCACAGGGCCTCCGGCTTCTCCTCCTCCAGCAGACGCTGGAGGGTGGTGACGAAGCCGTATACGGCGTTGGTGGGCAGGCCCTCGCGGGTTGTCAGGGGCCGGACGCCGTAAAAGGAGCGGTTGATGATGCTGTTGCCGTCGATGACCATCAGTTTCTTGTCCATAGTGGCTCTCCTATCTAAGGCCGCGCCCCGGCGCGGCCAGCTGCCGGACACTGCGCCGGGGCGCCGGGGATGTTTCGTTCTGATGGGAGAAGTATACCACGTTTTTCCGGGGATTACAACCGGAAATGGGCTGGGACTCTTCCGCTGCTCCGGTCACTTGAAAAAAATATCAAATACAGGTATAATGACTTGCAGGACGTCCTGCCGGTTTTCATATCCATGAAATGGGCGGGTCCAATCGAGCGCATTGGGGGGATATCTTTGAAAAAATTGTGGCATCACCTGGGCGTTAACCGCCTTCTGTTCTCGGGCACACTGCTGATCAGCTTATTATTTGCGCTCAGCAGCATTATACGGCCCACCGTGTCCGGCAAGCTCGTCAATCAGGTCATCACGGCGCCGGCTCCCAGCCTGCGCCTGTTTCTCCCGTTTTTGTCCGTCAGCTTTCTCCAGGTGCTTTTGTCCGTGCTGAATCAATACATGAACCAGCGGCTGACGCGGCAGCAGAAGCAGCTGCTGCGCAGGCAGGCGTTCAGCGGCTTTTCCCGGACAGAGCGCTATGGCCGGGAGGAGACGGCGGCCTTTGTTTCGTTTGTCAACAACGACATCCCCAGCCTTGTGGAGCAGTACTTCATCGGTACGATTGATATTGCGCAATGCATCAGTCTCATCGCGTTCTCTGCCGTATCTCTGCTGTCCATCCATTGGCTGCTGGCCGCCATCATCATCGGCGCCAGCGTCCTGATCGTCATCGTGCCGAACATTCTGAGAAAAAAGAGCGGGAGCGCCAGGCAGGCTTACTCCCAGCAGCTGGCGCGGTACAACGCCTCCCTGCAATCCTTTTTGGGCGGACTGCATATCCTGAAGACCTACCGTTACCGGGACCGTGCCGCCGCCCTGCTGGACGAGGAAAACCGGTCCGCCGCCAGGGCGGAGGCGGGAGTATTCCGCTGGTCTTTGACCACCTACGGCGCGGCGTCCGTTCTTCAGATTGCCAAGGACGCGCTGATCCTGGTTGTAGGGACCCTGCTGGTGCATAACGGCGCGATCCTGATCGGCGATCTGGTGGCCGTGCTGCAATTGGCCGCCATCATTGCCTCCCCCATTGAAGTGCTGGCCTATCTGCTGCACAGCCGGAACGCGGTCCTGCCGCTGCTGAAGCAGCTGGAGGACCTGTGTTCAAAACCGGAGGAGGAAAAAGGCCCCTCCCCGAAGCCTTTTTCTGTCCTGCGTGTGGATGACGTGTCCTATCAGGCGGGGGAATTCAAGATCCTTCGGAACGTGTCAGCCCAGTTCCGCGCCGGGGAAAAGTACATCATCAGCGGTGAAAGCGGCAGCGGCAAATCCACGCTTCTGCGCCTGCTGACCCAGGCGGGGGATCTGGGGTACACCGGGATCATCCGTCTGAACCAGATGGACGCGCGGTCAATGCCGCCCGCGGATTACTATCAGGCGGTCTGCCCGGTATTCCAGGAGCCCTATCTGTTTTGCGCTTCCCTGCGGGAAAACATCCTGCTGGACCGGGAAATCTCCGAGGAAGCCTATCGGGGCGTAATCGAGAAGCTGAATCTCACCTATCTGCTGGAGCGGTACGGCGGCCAGGAACTGACGCCGGAGGTGGTGGAGCAGCTTTCCGGCGGGGAACGTCAGCGTGTGGCGCTGGCCCGCGCAATGGTGGGGAAACCCGCGGTGTACCTGCTGGACGAGGTAACCTCCGCGCTGGACCAGGAGAACTCGGAGCGGGTCGAGCGGCTGCTGCTCCAGGAAGACGCCGCGGTGATCCATGTCTGCCATAAGCCAAATGGGGAACTTTTGCCGCTGTATGATGGCCGTTTTGTCCTCGCAAACGGTATTTTGCGGGAGGAATAGCTTTATATCTCAATAGTTTTCCGCAAAACGCGCATACTACCTCTGAAAAAGGGGGGATGCACGGCATGGAATCTATCTGGACCCGGACGGCGGATCTGCCGCGGTTTCAGCCGCTGGACGGTGATTTGAAAACGGATGTACTGGTGATTGGCGGCGGCATCACCGGCATTCTGTGCGCCTGGACGCTGCGCCGGAGAGGCGTGGACTGCGCGCTGATTGAGGCGGACCGTCTCTGCGGCGGGACTACCGGGCACACGACGGCCAAGATCACCTCCCAGCACGGGCTGGTCTATCACCGCCTGATGAAGGAATTCGGGGCAGACGCGGCGCGGCTCTGCTGGCAGGCCCAGGAGGCGGCGCTGGAGCGATACCGGGAGCTGTGCCGGGAGATCCCCTGCGATTTTGAGGAAAAGGACAATTTCGTCTACGCGCTGGACAGCAGGGCGGAGCTGGAAAAGGAACTTGAGGCCCTGGAGCGGATCGGCGCGCCCGCGCGGTTTGCCGGGGAGCTGCCGCTGCCCTTCCCTACCGCCGGGGCGGTGTCGCTTCCCCGGCAGGGACAGTTTCACCCGCTGAAATTTCTGGCGGCTCTTGTGAAGGACCTGCCGGTGTACGAGCATACGCGCGCTTTGGAGTGGTCGCCGGGGCTGGTCCGCGCGGAGCGCGGGATCATACGGGCGGAAAAGGTTATCGCGGCCACCCATTTCCCCTTTATTACCAACCACGGGGGATATTTCCTCAAGCTCTGCCAGCACCGCTCCTACGTACTGGCTCTGGAAAACGGGCCGGACGCCGGCGGGATGTATGTGGACGCCTCCAAAACGGGGATGTCCTTCCGCAATTTTGGCAGCCTTCTGCTGCTGGGCGGCGGGGGCCACCGGACGGGCAAGCAGGGCGGCGGCTGGCAGGAGCTGGAGGACGCGGCCCGGCGGTACTATCCCCACGCCAAAGTGACTGGCCGCTGGGCGGCCCAGGACTGCATGTCCCTGGACGGTGCGCCCTACATCGGCCAATACGGCAGGCGCACGCCGGGGCTCTATACGGCCTCCGGGTTCAACAAGTGGGGCATGACCGGCGCCATGGCGGCGTCGGAGCTGCTGGCGGACCTGGTATTGGGACGGGAAAATCCCTATGCGGGCATCTTTGACCCATCCCGGACCATCCTGCGGCCCCAGCTGGCGGCCAATGTGCTGGAATCGACCGTCAATCTGCTGACCCCCACCGTGCCCCGGTGCCCCCACCTGGGCTGCGCATTGAAATACAACCCCCAGGAGCACACTTGGGACTGTCCCTGCCACGGTTCCCGGTTCAGGTCGGACGGCGCGGTGCTGGATGGTCCGGCCAACGGGGATAAGCCGATGTAAATAACAGGAGAGCGGCCCTTATGGACCGCTCTCCTGCTTACTTTACAATCAAATAACTGGCATGGCTCTGGTTTGCCTGGTTCGGATCGCATAGTCAACTATAGCAAGCTTCATACGCCGGCGGACTTTGCCCGCCTGAAAACAGCTTTGCTATTTTCAAGTTGATTGACTATATCAGCCCAGCAGATCGGTGAGGGCGGTATACTCCACGGAAATCGCCTTTTCATCCTTGAAAAGGACGGAAAAGAGACAGTCCCCGTCCTCGTAGGTATACTGCTGGCCAAGGGCTGTGTAATCCCCGCCATAGGCGGCGGTTACCTCCTCAGGGGTGGAACCGATCGTAATGCCCTCGGGGGTAGCGGCGGCATCGGTAAGCAGCCGGACGCTGGAGATACGGTCCGTTCCCTCATCGGGATACGTAATAATTTCCACCGCGTCATAAGTATAGGTCTTGTCCAATCCCTCGAAGGCGCAGCTCTCCGCCTCGAAGTAATTCGCCGGCTCGCCCAGATACGCCAGCAGAGGCGCAAAGTCCGCATTCATGGGCAGCGGGCATCCCTGGAAGGTAAGGACATACCGGCTGTCCGCCTCGGGGGTGGGCGCGGGTCCGGCGGGAGCCGCCGGAGCGTCGCCGGAAGGTTCGGCAGGCGCGGTCTGGACATCATCCGTATTGGCGGCGGCGGGCGGGTCCTGGTCGACGGTTTTGGGCTGCTCGTCCTCCTTGCCGCCGCAGGCGGCGAGGGAGAGGGCCAGAAGCAGGGTCAGTAACAGGGTCAGTACACGTTTCATTGAAATATCTCCTTGTATTGTATAGACTTGGCGGCTGCCGCGCTGGGCGGGGCAGCCGTTTGGCGCGCAGCTTTCCGCCCTGTATGCAGCATGGCGCGAGCATACAGGGGAGGAATTTCGATTGGCAAGTCATTGTATCATATATACTCTATCATTTCAAGAGAGAATCCAAAAAGTCCCTGTTCAGGATATGTATCTGATTCCGAAGCTCTTTATCGAAACGCTCGGCAGGCTGTGATTTACCGGCACGCATCCTCTGTTTTGTCAAAGCCGAAAATTCACACCACGTTCACAGAAAATTAGCACTCTCGTCACGAGAGTGCTAATTTTCCTCTTTACATTTTGCCGCAGCCGTAGTATCATTTGAAACGAAAAGAAAAATCAGTCCCGGAGGTATGAGGGACCGTCATTGGCCTGCGGCCGACGACCGGTCCCGGCAGCCCTTCGGGCGGCCTAGGAGGTAATCTCATGAACTTTGACCGATTCACCCAGAATGCACAGCAGGCGGTGGCGGACTGCCAATCCGTCGCCATTGAAAACGGCCAGCAGCAGCTGGAGGGCGAGCACCTGCACCTGGCGCTGCTGCGCCAGCGGGAGGGGCTGGCGCCAAGGCTTCTGACCTACATGGGACTGGACGTGGAGGCCCTGGCGTCGGAGGTCCAGCGGGAGATCGACCGCCTGCCCAAGGTGTCCGGCGGCGGCGCGGACCAGCTGTACGCCGGCCGGAGGTTTTCCCAGCTGTTGACGGCGGCGGAGCGCATCGCCCAGCAATTCAGGGACGAGTATGTGTCCGTAGAGCATCTGTACCTGGCCCTGGTGGACGAAAACGGCACCCCCAGCGAGAAAATCTTCCGCCGGTACGGCATCGACCGGGAGAAAATTTTGCAGGCCCTCACCAAGGTCCGGGGCAGCCAGCGGGTCACCAGCCAGAACCCGGAGGAGAGCTACGAGGCCCTGGAGAAGTATGGCCGGGATCTGGTGGAGATGGCCCGGCAGGGTAAGCTGGACCCGGTCATCGGCCGGGACGCGGAGATCCGGCACACCATCCAGATTTTAAGCCGCAAGACCAAAAACAACCCGGTGCTTATCGGCGAGCCCGGCGTGGGCAAGACCGCCGTGGCGGAGGGGCTGGCTCAGCGGATTCTCAACGGCGACGTGCCGGAGGGCCTGAAGGACAAGACCATTTTCGCCCTGGACATGGGGGCGCTGATTGCCGGGGCCAAGTACCGGGGCGAGTTCGAGGAGCGGCTGAAGGCGGTCCTGAACGAAGTAGAGAAGAGCGACGGGCGCATCCTCCTGTTCATCGACGAGCTCCACAACATCGTGGGCGCGGGCCGCACCGAGGGCAGCATGGACGCGGGCAACCTCCTCAAGCCCAAGCTGGCCCGGGGAGAGCTGCACTGCATCGGGGCCACCACCCTGGACGAGTACCGGAAGTATATCGAGAAGGACGCCGCCCTGGAGCGGCGGTTCCAGAAGGTGCTGATCGACCAGCCCACGGTGGAGGACACCATTTCCATCCTGCGGGGGCTGAAGGAGCGGTTTGAGATCCACCACGGCGTGCGCATCACCGACGGGGCGCTGATCGCCTGCGCCACCCTGTCCGACCGGTATATCACCGACCGCTTCCTGCCGGACAAGGCCATCGACCTGATGGACGAAGCCGCCAGCAAGATCCGCATGGAGATCGACAGCCTCCCCGCCGGACTGGACGAAATCAGCCGCAAAATCATGCAGCTGGAAATCGAAAAACAGGCCCTGGGCAGAGAAGAAGACGCGGGCAGCAAAAACCGGCTGGCTCACATCGACGGCGAGCTTGCCGAGCTGAAGACCCGGAATGACGCCATGCGGGCCCAGTGGGAGACGGAGAAGCAGTCCATCGCCGGCATCAAGCGCATCAAGCAGGAGATCGAGGACACCCGCCGCCAGATGGAGGAGGCGGAGCGCAATTACGATCTGGAGCGGATGGCCCGGCTGAAATACGACGCCCTGCCCCGGCTGGAGAAGCAGCTGGAGGAGGAGCGTCAGCGGGTGGACGCCGGGAAGGACGAGCATCTGCTGAAGGAGGAGGTCTCCGAGGAGGAGATCGCGGCCGTGGTCAGCAAGTGGACGGGCATCCCGGTGAGCAAGCTGGTGGAGTCTGAGAAGGAGAAGCTGCTGCGTCTGCCGGAAATTCTCCACCGCCGGGTCATCGGCCAGGACGAGGCCGTCACCGCCGTCAGCGAGGCCATCCTCCGTGGCCGGGCAGGGCTGAAGGATGAAAACCGGCCTATCGGGTCCTTCATCTTCCTGGGGCCCACCGGCGTGGGCAAGACGGAGCTTGCCAAGGCCCTGGCCGCCTCCCTCTTTGACGACGAGCGGAACATGATCCGCATCGACATGTCGGAGTACATGGAGAAGCACGCCGTCTCCCGCCTGGTGGGAGCGCCTCCGGGCTACGTGGGCTACGACGAGGGCGGCCAGCTCACCGAGGCCGTGCGGCGCAAGCCCTACAGCGTGGTGCTCTTTGACGAGATCGAGAAGGCCCATCCGGACGTGTTCAACATCCTGCTCCAGCTGCTGGACGACGGGCGGCTGACGGACAACCAGGGCCGCACGGTGGACTTCAAGAACACGATTATCATCATGACCAGCAACATCGGTTCCGCCTATCTGACGGAAAACATCCGCCAGGACGGGACCATCGACCCGGAAATCAAAGAGCGGGTCCGGAGCGAGCTGAACCAGTATTTCCGTCCGGAGTTCATCAACCGGGTGGACGACATCGTGGTGTTCTCCCCCCTGACGGAGAGCCAGATCAGCGGCATTGTCGGCATTGCCATGACCGCCGTCACCCGGCGTCTGGCAGACCGGGATATCACGCTGGAGCTGACGGAGGAGGCCAGGACGTTCATCGTGCGGGCCGGCTACTCGCCCAGCTATGGCGCGCGGCCCGTGAAGCGGTATCTGCAAAAGCACGTGGAGACGGAGCTGGCCGCCATGCTGATCCGGGGCGAGCTGTCCGACGGACAGCGGATCACCATCGGCAGCGACGGCGAAGGGCTGACCTTTACGGCGCAACCCGCTTGAGAGCTCGTCTTGAAGGGGAGGAATCTGCGCGCATTGGCATAACCATCCTCTGCTGGACCCATTAGCGCATAATCAGGAATGGAAAACGGCGGTAAAGCCCAATTTCGCGGTTTTGCTGTTGGCGATATTCATGATCATACTGACCGCAATTTATAAGCCGGTTTTATTGTTGGCTGTTGTCCCGGCGCTTGAATAAAAGGAGAACCTGCTTTATGGACAAGCTTTTGCGCTCCCATGCCGACGCCATCACCGCAGCGGCCATCAGGGCCGTCCAGCCGGACCAGGCGGTGGCCCGCGCCCTCCAGGGCAGGGAGTTTCCGGGCCGGGTATTGCTGGTAGCGGCGGGCAAGGCCGCCTGGCAGATGGCCCGGGCCGCCCACGACTGCCTGGGCCGCCGGATCGACCGCGGCGTGGTCGTCACCAAATATGACCATGTTATGGGACCCATCGCCAACTTTGACTGCCGCGAGGCAGGGCACCCCGTGCCGGACGAGAATTCCTTCTCCGCCACCCAGGCGGCTCTGGACCTGGTGCGGGATCTCACCCCTCTGGATACGGTGCTGTTCCTCCTCTCCGGCGGCGGCAGCGCCCTGTTTGAGAAGCCCCTGGTCTCCGGAGCGGAGCTTCAGGACGTGACCCGCCGGCTTCTGGCCTGCGGGGCGGACATCGTGGAGATCAATACCATCCGCAAGCGCCTTTCCGCCGTAAAAGGCGGCCGCTTCGCCCAGGTCTGCGCCCCCGCCCAGGTATTTTCCATCGTTCTCAGCGACATTCTGGGCGACCCCCTGGATATGATTGCCAGCGGCCCGGCCTGTCCCGACGCCTCCACCGCCGCCCAGGCCCAGTCCATCGCGGAGAAATACCATCTGGATCTGAGTGATGAGGCCCGCGCCCTCCTGGCACGGGAGACTCCCAAGACGCTGGACAACGTGACCACCCGGATCACCGGGTCCGTCCGGGAACTGTGCGGCGCGGCGGAGCGCGCCGCCAGAGAGCTGGGCTATACCCCCTTCCTGCTCACCGACCAGCTCTGCTGCGAGGCCAGAGAGGCCGGCAGCTTCCTGGCCAGCATCTTGAAGACCCACGCGGGCAGTGAAAAATCTCTGGCCTTCATCGCCGGAGGCGAGACCGTGGTCCATCTGACCGGCAGGGGCAGGGGCGGACGCAGCCAGGAGCTGGCTCTCGCCGCCAGCGCGGGCATCCACGGGCTGGACGGCGCGGCGGTATTCTCCGTGGGCAGCGACGGCACCGATGGCCCCACCGACGCCGCGGGCGGATACGTGGACGGCCAGACTCTTTCAGAGCTTACCGCCAGCGGCCTTGATCTCTTCCGGGTCCTGGCGGACAACGACGCCTATAACGCCCTCCAGGCCACCGGAGGGCTGATCGTCACCGGCCCAACCGGCACCAATGTGAACGACTTCGCCGCGGCTCTGCTCCGGAGATAAGGGCCGGACCGCAAGGGCGTCCGCGGATTGTTTCCGTGCTTCCTAAATCAGAATCTGCGGGGAAACCGGAAGATTTCCCCGCAGATTCTGATTATGCCGCTATTTTGCTCTGACGATGCACTCGTGGACCTCGCCGTTCACTGTGGCGGTCACGGTGGTCGTTCCCCGGCTGACCCAGGTCACAACCCCCGTCTCACTGATGGCGGCTATGCCGGGCTGGTTGCTGGCCCAGACAACGCCGTCATTGGGACCGGCGATTTCCCATTTTTCGCTCCCGTCCCACTTGACCTTCATCTGCACGGTCTCGCCGGAGCCAAACGTGAAGTCGTCCTTGTTCACCCTGCAATTTTTGGCGTTGGGGTTTACCCAGGGATCTCCCTCCACCTTCACCTGACAGGTGGCGGTTTCCTCGCCGCTTGTGGCGGTAATGGTCACGGTGCCGCCTGCCTTGCCGGTGACGGCTCCGCCGTCCACCGAGGCAATCTCCGCGTTGGAGGAAGTCCAGATAATTTCACCATTGCCGCCGGTGGCGGTCAGCCGTCCGGTCTCGCCCGCCGGGATGGTAATATCCGTCTGGGACAACGCCAGGGGACCCGCTGGCTCCTCCGCGCCGCCGGGCTCGTCTCCCTCGTTGGGACCATCAGTCTGCGCCGGTTCGCTGTCGTCCGGGTCCTGGGCGGACGGCGTCTGCGTACCGTCCTCCGGCCGCGTCTGGGCGGGCGATTTCGGATCATCGGCCTGACTGGCGACCGGGTTCTGTTCATGTGTGTCGCGGATGCCCACCGCATCGGCCACGTCATCGCCGAAAAGCACATACCCCACTACGCCCAGGATGATGACCCCGGTAAGCAGCAGCATGATCCCTCCGGCCCCGCCGTTGTTCTTTTGACGCTTGTCCACCCGGCGTCCGCCCTGGCGGCGCATCGGCCTGCCATGCCTGAGGGCTTCCTCCTCCTCACAGAAGGGGCAGGAGCGGTAAGTATCGGAGTATTCCTCCCCACATTTGGGGCAGCGGCGGTTGCTCATGACGGTATGTCCTCCTTGGGGCAGATGTTATTGTTCCCGTGTTCCAATACAGGAATAATAATATCTCGTTTTTTCGCGGCAGTCAACCGGGTTTTGTCGAATTTGACGTGGAAAGTCAAAATTTTGTTCCCGCGCCTTCCGCCATTTTTCATTTGCAGCGGCGGGCCCGTAAGGCATTGATACTGATTTTCTTTCTCCTGACCATCGGATTTTTGGCGGTATCCGCTATTTGATAGACGGTATTGTTTGTGATATAATAGGTCATAATCTGTGAGGATTGACATTTCATCCACCCTTATACAGGAGCAAACGTCATGAAAGTCATTGACATGCACGCCCATATTTTCCCGGAGAAAATAGCCGCCAAGGCCACCATTGCCACGGCGGAGTATTTTGACCTGCCCGAGCCTCCCAACCATTACGGCAGCGTCGGCGAGCTGGCGGACGTTCTGCGGCAGGCCCGCATTGACTATGCCATGGTGTTCTCCGCCGCCACCACGGAGCACCAGGTGGAGCATATCAACCGGTACATCCTCTCCGAAGCGGAGGCCAACCCTCAGTTCATCCCCTGCGGCACCCTTCATGCCGGGTATGAGTCGTACAGGGAGGAGCTTCGCTGGATGAGGGAGCACGGCATGTACGGCGTGAAGCTGCACCCGGAGTTTCAGCACTTTGTGCTGGACGACCGCCGGCTGTTTCCCATGTTTGAGGAAATGGAGAAAAACGACATGTTCCTCATTGCCCATATGGGCGACCCGCGGGTGAACGTCTCCGGTCCCGCCCGGATGATCCCCATCGCGGAAACCTTTCCCGGGCTGCGGTGCATCGCCGCCCATCTGGGCAACTGGGGAGACTGGGACCCGGAGAAGATCCGCCCTCTGGCGAAGCTGCCCAACGTCTACACCGACATCAGCTCCTCCTTCAGCTATGTCACGGACAAGGCCCCTCTGTATTCCATTCTGCGCCAGTACGATCCCACCCACGTCTTCTGGGGATCCGACTTCCCGATTTGGTGTCCTAAGAAGGAACTGGACAAAACACTGGCTCTGGGGCTGGAGCAGGATTTTCTGGAGGACATTCTGTTTTACAATTTCGCGGCGTTTTACCACTATAAGGAGCTGTAACGCGCTTTCCTGAAAAACAAAAAAGTTTCGGCAGCAGCAAAAAGGAGGCACAGCGGAAAAATCCGCCGTGCTTCCTTTTTTCGGCTGCCTTCAGCTTTCCATGTGCTTTCCCAGGAACGCGGCGATGGTCTGGGCCAGCTTGTACTCGGTCTCGCCGGTCACCTGGCTCTCGCCGTCCTCTACAAAGAGCACCAGCCCCAGCACGTCGCCCTCGGAGATAATGGGGGCGGCCACGGCGGTGCGGTACTTGTCGCCGGACTCGGTGACAAAGATGCTGCGCTCCTCCTCGGTGTGCTGGTAGATGCGGCGGTCCTCCATAATCTGCTCCAGCTGAGGGCTGATCCGCTTGCCAAGCAGCTCCCGCTTGCCGCCGCCAGCCACGGCGATGACGGAATCCCGGTCCGTTACGGCGGTGATGGCTCCGCAGCTTTTGGACAAGGTCTCGCAAAATTGGGCGGCGAAGTCGTCCAGCCCGCCGATGAGGGAATACTTTTTGAAGATGACCTCTCCCTCCCGGCTGGTGTAAATCTCTAAGGGGTCGCCTTCGCGGATACGCATGGTGCGCCGGATCTCCTTGGGGATGACCACGCGTCCCAGGTCGTCGATGCGGCGCACAATTCCGGTTGCTTTCATTCTCGATTCCTCCCGTATCTGCCGCGCCGAAACGCGGCAAGTATATTGTAATCCCTTGGAAAACATGGATAGTATCCGCAGAAGCTGGGAAGGTATGCAGATTTCTGGCTGGATTTGTTTGCCTGTGAATCGTCTGCTCACGGTTCTGTTGATGGCGTTATATAAGAAAAGACCCGCTTCGGCGAGTCTTTTCCTTTGGTGCACGCCGCTTTCAGCGGCCCCAAGCCAATAACGAACCTCTGGTCCGCCGGTTGAAAAAGCGCAATTTACACCTTTCAGGTGCGTTGACGATATTATGCCGGTCCGATCGGACACAGCGCCGGTTATGTCCACTCCGCTTAACACTCCCGCGCCCCGCCCGCGGAGGCCTGATCCCCCAGAAATTCCGCCTGCGCCGACATTGTCATCAGCGTGTCGCCCAGCTGGCTGAAAACAGCGGCGGCAACGGGCAGCTGCTCCGCGGGCAGACATTCGTACAGGCAGTTGGCTGCCGCCGTCACAAACAGAGACAGTTCCCGTGGATTCACAAGCCCATCCCCTTCCCAAGAACCGTTTTTCCATTCTATGCGGGAGGCGGCGCCTCCGTCCGGGTCAATTCATGGCATTCCCGCCAACCTCAAACATGACCTTCACTCTCTCGGCAGTCTCCGGACATCCGCTCAGCTCCGGGTCGCGCACCAGAAGATCCATTGCAGCGGTCTGGGCCTCTTTCAGCAGGGCTATGTCGCAGGTGAGGTCCGCCACCTTCAGTGCCGGCAGGCCATGCTGCCGCTGACCGAAGAAATCCCCCGGTCCGCGGAGGCGCAGATCCTCCTCCGCGATTCGGAAGCCGTCGCCGGTCTGAGTCATGACCTTCAGGCGGGCGCGGGTCTCCTCGCTGTGATTATCGGATACCAGGATGCAGTAGGACTTATGCCTCCCCCGTCCCACCCGGCCCCGCAGCTGGTGGAGCTGACTGAGGCCGAAGCGGTCCGCGTCCTCCACCACCATCACCGTGGCGTTGGGTACGTCCACGCCCACCTCCACCACGGTCGTGGACACCAGGATATGGATCTCCCCGGCGGCAAAGGCGGACATGATCTTATCCTTTTCTTTGGGCTTCATCCGTCCATGGACGCAGGCAATGGTCAGGCGGGGAAACACGCGTTTCTGGAGCATTTCCGCGTACTCCGCGGCCGCCTTGCGGTCATCAGGGATCTGGTCGTTTTCCTCCACCATGGAGCAGACGATGTATGCCTGGCGGCCGGCGGCAATCTCCTTTTCCAGGAACCGGTAGATCCGCTGGCGGTAGCTGCCGGGGACGGCGAAGGTGTCGATCTTCTGCCTCCCCGGCGGCAGCTCGTCGATGACGGAGACGTCCAGGTCCCCGTAGATCATCAGCGCCAGGGTCCGGGGGATGGGCGTTGCTGACATGACCAGCAGATGGGGGCGCTCTCCCTTGGCCGCCAGCGCCGAACGCTGGTTGACCCCAAACCGGTGCTGCTCATCCGTTATCACCAGCCCCAGATCGTGATAGACGACGTCGGTGGTGATGAGCGCGTGGGTGCCAATGGCAACCCGGGCCGCGCCGCTCTCCAGTCCCCGCAGGGCGGCGCGCCTGGCCTTCGCCCCCATTGCCCCGGTGACGAGCACGCAGGCGGCCCCCAGCTTCTCCAGCAGCGGAGCCAGCCCCTTGTAGTGCTGCTCCGCCAGAATCTCGGTAGGCGCCATCAGCGCGGCCTGCTTTCCGTTCCGGACGGCGCAGATCATGGCGGCGGCGGCCACCATTGTTTTTCCGCTGCCCACGTCCCCCTGTACCAGCCGGTTCATGGGCCGTCCGGCAGCCAGATCGCCCCGGATGTCCTCGATCGCTCTCCGCTGGGCTCCGGTGAGCGTGAAGGCGAGACTGCCGTAAAACTCCGAGAGGTCCGTATCGCTCCAGCTCGCGCAGGTCAGCGCGTCCCGCCGCCCGCGCAGGCGCTTGAGGCCGATGGCCAGCAGAAACAGCTCCTCGAACACCAGCCGCCGCCGCGCGATGGCCAGCTCCTCCTCACTGGCCGGAAAGTGGATCTGTTCGTAAGCGTATCCCACGCGGCACAGCTGATGCTCCCGCCGCACCTGATCCGGCAGCGGGTCCGGCAGCAGCCGCCGGCAGGCCGCCAACCCCTGCTCCACGGCCTTCACCAGCGTCATCTGGCTGATCCCGGCGGTGAGCGGGTAGATGGGCATGATCCGGCCGGTCATCAGACGGCTCCCTTCCCGCTCCACGACGGGGTTGGCCATGGACCGCTTCCGGCCCGCGCCCTCCGCCCTGCCGAAAAAGGTATAGGTCTCCCCCGCCCGCAGATTGTCCTTCATGTACGCCTGGTTGAAAAAGGTGACGTCCAGCGCCCCCGTCTCATCCACCGCCCGCAGCTTGACCAGCTCCAAGCCCTTTCGGATGCGGCTGAGGGTGGGCGCGGCGGCCACCATGGCCTCCACGCAGACGTTCTCCCCCTCCTCCAGGTCCCGTATTTTCTTATAGGCCCGCCGGTCGTCATAGGCCCGCGGGAAATAGGAAATCAAATCCTTCAAGGTCCGGATCCCCAGCTTCTCCAGGCTCTTCGCCCGCTGCTCCCCGATGCCCTTGATATAGCGGACGTCGGTGGTCAGGTCCGGCATGGCCCCGCCTCCATCCTCTGCCCCAGCTGCCACAGCAGCGGCTCGAAATCCACGCCCTCCCGCCGGGGGGCGCCCGCTTCCCAGGTCCGCCGGGCACACCGGCTGGTGAACTCCGCCGCCAGACGCGCCGCCTCCGTCAGAGACCGTCCCCGGACAAGTGCGCCGGACAGGACGCCGGCAAACAGGTCTCCCGTGCCATGGAACTGTCCGGGGACCAGCGGCGCGGCGGCAAACTCCGTCCGTCCAGTATCCCGGTCAAAGCATACCGCCCCCAGGGCGTCCTCCCCAAGAGAAACGCCGGTCAGCGCCACGGACCGCCGCCCCTCCAGACTCAGGGCCTCACACCAGCGGCGGCAGTCCGCCTCCCGGTCCAGCCGGAGATTTTTGTACTCCTCCCCCAGCAGCAGCGCGGCCTCGGTGGCATTGGGGGTGATGACGTCCGCAAGAGCGGCCAGCTCCGCCATCGCCCGGCACATCTCCGGCGTATACGTGCGGTAAGGCTTTCCATGATCTCCCATAACGGGGTCCACGATGATCCGGCACCCCGGACGACTGAAATCCCGTATCAATTGCGCTGTCAGCGCCATCTGCTCCCAGGAGCCCATGAAGCCGGTATATATGGCGTCGAAGGCCACCCCCTCCATCTTCCAGTGGGCCGCCACAGGCCCCATCTGATCCGTCAGGTCCAGGAAGGTATTCCCCTGGAAGCCCCCGGTGTGGGTGGACAGCAGCGCGGTGGGCAGCGGGCAGCACTGTACCCCCATCGCGGACAGCACCGGCATCACGATGGTCAGCGAACACCGGCCAAAGCAGCTCAGGTCATGAACTGCGGCAACTCTGGGCGTCATAGGAAGCAGCTCCTTTCCTTCATGATTTGCCTTCTATTATAATTTTGCGCTTCCCCTCCGTCAAGAAAAATTTAGAGCCTATCTGTAAATAAGACGTGCGCAGATTGCGCTGTCAGATTTTTCGTCAGACAGAGCCCAAATTTCGCAGGCAGGCTGACGCCTGTCAAGAAATTTGGGCTCTGTCTGACGGACAATATGCAAGCAAGATGTGTGCGGACGATTTGCGGTTAGGCTCTTAGGCCGCCCGGCAAAGCCGGGACGGCCCCTTTGTGCGTTTTTACCTCTCGTATGGCGACAACTCCAGCCGGATAAAATACCCCTGGTCGTGGGAGCAGACCGGGCACTTGGCGGGAGCCTGCTTTCCGGTAAGCACGTGGCCGCAGTTGAGGCACATCCACCCGGTCTCCACGTCGCTGACGAACAGCCGGTTCTCCCGCAGATATCTGGCGAAGCGCTCAAACCGCTCCGCGTGGACCTTTTCAATCTCCGCGATCTGGCGGAAGTGGCGGGCGATCTCGGCAAAGCCCTCCTCCTGGGCTTTTTCGGCGAAGGCGGGGTACACGTCGCCAAACTCGTCCATCTCATGCTGCCGGGCCAGCTCCAGCAGCCGTAAGGGCTGGTCTGGCAGATCGACGGGATAATTGGCTGTGATGGTGATGTTCTCGCAGCCGCCTTTTTTCAGGTGGTTGTAGAACACCTCCGCGTGCTCCTTTTCCTGCCCGGCGGTATAGAGGAAGATCTGCTCCAGCAGCTGCAATTGATTCTGCCGGCAGACGTCGGCGGCGAAGGTGTAGCGGTTTCTGGCCTGGCTCTCCCCGGCGAAGGCGCGGAGGAGGTTTTCTTTGGTTGCGCTGTCTTTCCATTCCATGGCAAAGGCTCCTTTCCCGTATCGGATACCTCTATTCTTTTCCGGAAAAATCCAGTTATTCACAAAATCTCATGTATATTGCAGGAAAATCAGGGCAACAATAGGGCTGTACCGTTTTTGGAAAGGAGGTTTCGTGACCATGAACAACAACCAGAACAACAACCAGAACCGGAACCAGAACAGCAACCAGAATCAGAACGGCCAGAACAACAATCAGAATCAGAACAACCAGAACAAGCGCTGAGCTTCACATGACCAGGCCGCCGGCAGTATCTGTGCCGGCGGCCCTGCTTTGTCTGTCAACGGCTGGCGTGGAATCAAATTGATGAGAATACCGGGTTCATGTGTCCTTGGCCCAGTGAGGTTATAGGGGCTGTTTTGAGGCGTTCCCCATGCTTTTTGCGTTCCATTTTCTTTCGGATGGGATTGCGGAGCAGGCCCTATATATTTCCACCTATTTTCTGGAAAGTGTCATTTCGGTCAAGTTAATATTTATACTATCCACCACTTCATTTGTAAAGAGGTCAAATACTACTACAATAAGGCCCTTACTGCCTTTTGAATACTCTATTCTCCCCACATGGACAGCAATTGAATTCTTGCTCTCCACAACACCAGGTCCGAACGAAAACAAAGTGTCATTTATCATATGTTCCCCTTGAATCTTCTCCGAGGACACTTTTTATATAAGTACCGCCCGGATTGAGTCAATGCACTATAAAAACATGCTTGATCTGTTTCTTTGGCCGAAAGCCCGCACATAGAAAGGATTTTTTGAAGATTTATACCAGTTGAAGCGGATTCACTGTATCCGCTCCACTGCACAATATAGTCGCCTTGATTGATGTAGTCAAAATAGCTTTCCAAATCTTCTGCCATTTTCAGCAGTTTATTGCGCAAAATCTTTTCATAGGCTTCATACTGCTCATTCCACAAGGAAGCTGTTTCGGGTTCACTGCGGTGGTCTGTCAACTGATAGTGTTCCTTCAGGAATGCTCCCAAATAAGAAGTAACCTTTTGTGCTCCAAAATAATTCATATGGCTCCACTCCGCCATATCTTTTGAAAAGTCAAACTGAATATCGTCCAGCAAATACAAAAAATTCAGATATGGAATGTTCTCTTCCACTGCAATCCTGTCCAAATAATTCAGTTGTTTCTGTATCCCCTCACCTGCGGAAAATGGAGATGCCATCAGCATCATTCACATTCTAAAGACACAACACAATGTTTAATCAGTTAGCGTTTTCCCAATGCTTTAACTTTAAATCGACCAAATACGAACTTGCTGCTGGAGAAACGCATCTGCTGCCCCCGGTATATATCCCGTTACCATTTCAGGTTAAAAAACCAGGGTGGTTTGCGTTGATTTTATCTGACAATGCTTATTTTGCTGATATGTAATATCAGCAAATCAGGGGGTACCCCCTGATTTTTTTGCGGCCATTTCATGTCAACGGCTTAAGGAAGATTCATACAACGCGCATAAATTTTCTGATCCCCAATTTGCAGGAACTGCGTATAAAAATTGCAGACACATTCGGTCTAATATCATTCACAGTCTGAGGACACAACGCAATGTTTAATCAGCCAGCGCTTTCCCGCAGAACCAGCTTGTACCAGGATATCCCCCGCCATCAGAAAAACAACTGCCGAAACAAATAACACAGCCATAAAATCGAATTTATGAGAATACCGGATATAGTTGTCACTGTACATGTGTCCGTAAAGTTTAAGGACAGCCCATTGTATTAAAAATATAGAAAAGCTTAATCTACCGAGATAAGCGGTTATTTTATTAGGACGAATCATCTGTACGCTATAAGAAGCTCCAGAATGAGTAATTCCCACACCTACTGTAAACAGGAGAATCAAGGCCCAATTATAATATCTTGACCATCCCCACATAAAGATTACAAACGCAAGGATATAGCAGCCACTTTCGACTATTGTCAATAATGTCTTACCACATTTTGTAATCGTTATTTTCTTCAGGTGCACAGAAATCAGATATGCGTAATAAGAAACACATGTTGCTAAATAGATACGCAGCACACCAAACGTTGTAAAGCCAATCCACATCCCCGGCGCCGGGCCTGACGCTTCATAATTTTGCCACCAGCCATAGCCAATCAGAAGGGAAATCGGAATAAAAAATCTTTTATAATTTTGTTCACAGTTAATCAGCAAATGCAAAACAACAAATTCTACAATCAGCATAGCGCTGATATACCAGGCCGGCGCATTTAATACGTTTGCTCCGTTATTTAATCCGCCCATCTTCACCAAAAATATTTCCCATATGTCTGCTGCCGCCCACTGTCCTAACTTTGAAAGTGTTGTTCCCTCCGAAACATACAGTCTAACAATTGCTGTTATAAAAAAAGCTAATGTTGTATAAGGGAAAAACCTCAGGAATCGCTTTTTAATATATACATATGCGTCTTTATTTTCATTACTTGTTCTATAGAACATTGAGAAGAAATAGACGCCGGAAACAATAGCAAAAAATTCTACAGCAAGAGATCCCATTCCAAAATGCTCGTAGGTTGCCTGATAGAAATGATATAAAACAATAACTATGCTGAATATGAATTTCAGAATGTCAATTACACCATTTCGCTGTTTTATCTTTTCATTCATCCGGATCATCTCCATATTTAAATGCTTCAATCGTTCAAATACGAATTTGCTGCTGAGAGAAACGCATTTCCTGCCCTGGTGTATCCCCCACTGCTTTTCAGGGTTGAAAAAGCAGCAGGGTTTTGCGTAAATTGTCAGATATTTAAACACGCAATGTGGAAAATTTTTTCACTGTGTTCATCGCTGATTTGCTGATATTACATATCAGCAAATCAGGGGGT
>JAAVHC010000067.1 GCA_014799925.1 Oscillibacter sp. | reverse complement strand
CCGGCTGGTGAAGTTGAACCTGTACCAACGGGCAGGTGTGAGGGAGTACTGGATCGTCAGTCCGTCAGAGCAGACAGTAGAGGTATTCCTGCTGAAGGATGGCTGGCTGGTCCCCCACGGGTTCTACGAATGAGACTGCATCGTGTTTTTTCATGATGCAGTCTTTTTCTGGTTGCCTTTCGTCAAAAGCTGTGATACAGATATTATCTGTAATCAAAACAAAAGCCGCAGACAAAAGGAGGCTCCATATGATCGAACGCCATGACATCGTCGGGTACTGCCGTATCTCCGTGGACGAGGAGCTGGACCGGGACAACACCTCCATCGAGAACCAGAAAGCCATCATCGAGGACTTCGTAAAGCACCGCTTCCCCGACAGCACCCTGACCTTCTACGAGGACCGGGACCGTTCCGGTTACACCTTCGAGCAGCGGGAGGGCTACCAGGTCATGCGCTGGGAGCTGATGTCCCACAAAAAGGATATCCTGATCGTCAAGGACTTCTCCCGCTTCTCCCGCCGCAACAGCCGGGGACTGGTGGAGCTGGAAGATTTAAGAGATGCCGGGGTCCGGATCATCTCCATCGGGGACGGCATCGATTTCCCCAACGACGACGACTGGCTGAAAATCCAGTTCCAGTTCCTCATCAACGAGATGCCCGTCACCGACACCAGCAAGAAGGTAAAATCTGTCATCAAGCGCCACCAGCAGGACGGCAAATGGATCTGCGCCGCGCCCTACGGTTACATCGTCAACAAGCACCAGGAGTATGAGATCGTCCCCACGGAGGCGGAGATCATCCGGAGAATTTACCAACTTTATATAGAGGGCTGGGGCTATAAAAAAATCGCCAACCAGCTCACCGACGAGGGCATCCCCACCCCCCGCATGATGGAACAGGAGCGCAAGCTGGCCGCTGGGGAGGACTACCATCGTACGGTCAAGCCCGCCTGGGCCATCGTCACGGTGCAGGGCATCCTGGACAACGATTTCTACATCGGCACTCTCCGCCAGGGTAAGTACACCCGCAGAAAAATCAACGGCAAGGATATAAAGCGGGATGCGCTGGACCACATCGTCATTGAACACCACCATCAAGCCATTATCGACTACCGCACCTTCGCCACGGTGAAAGCCCTTCGGGAGAGCCGCTCTACCAACAATTACCGGGGGCAGAAGAAATACGACAACACCTACTCCGGTTTCCTTGAATGCGGCGACTGCGGCAGCCCCATGTTTGCCATGAGCCGCCGGGATATCAAGGACGCCTACCGTTGCGGCGAGTACCACCGCCGGGGCATGAAAGGCTGTACCAGCCACCATATCCGGGTGGACAAGCTGGATGAACTGCTGAAAATCTACGTTCAAAAGGTAAAAGACAACTCCGCCGTCATGCTGGAACGTCTCAACGCAGACCTCGCTAGAGAGGCGGAGGACGTAGCGGAAACCGAAAAATCCGCCGAAAATCTGGAAGCTATTCTGGCAGACCTTCAGGAGGAGCTGAAAGCCACCAAACGCCAGCGTATCCGGGACCTCATGAAGCACCCCGAGCAGGAAGCCACCCTTGAGGAAACCTATGACGAGCTGGAGAGTGATCTGCTCCGCCGCATGGAGGGCATCCAGAATCAGATTGCTCTGACAGAGAACAAGCGCAGCACCATCATCCAGGTCAACCGCGCAGCCAAAACCGTCATGGACGTCTTCGACGACATTCTGAACAAGGACAAGCTGGACCGCAACGACCTCCAGCTCATCATCCAGAAGATCAAGGTCTACGAGGACCACCTGGAAATCCTGTTGAAAGCGGACATCGACAGCATCCTCCGCTCCGGCGAGCTCCCCGGAGAACTGGAGCTGGTCCAGAGTGCCAGCCAGCACCTTGACAAGGTCTTCTATTCCAATGTTATCAGTGACAGCGATTCGTTATGCATACTTACTCATCCAGCTTGAGAACAGCCATGAACGCCTCTGTCGGTAGCTGTACCGTTCCCAGATTGCGCATTTTCTTCTTGCCCTCCTTCTGCTTTTCCAGCAGCTTCTTCTTCCGGGTGATGTCGCCGCCATAGCACTTGGCCAGCACGTCCTTCCGCATGGCCTTCACCGTCTCGCGGGCGATGATCCGCCCGCCGATGGCCGCCTGGATGGGCACCTCAAAGAGCTGGCGGGGGATGTTCTCCTTCAGCTTCTCGCACAGCCGCCGGGCCCGGGGATACGCCTTGTCCCGGTGGGCAATGAAGCTCAGCGCGTCCACCTGGTCGCCGTTGAGCAGCAGGTCCACCTTCACCAGGTCGCTCTCCCGGTAGTCGCTCAGCTCGTAGTCCAGAGAGGCGTAGCCCTTGGTATGGGCTTTGAGGGTGTCGAAAAAGTCGTAGATGATCTCATTGAGCGGCATCTGATAATGCAGCTCCACCAGGTGGGTGTCCAGATACTGCATATCCTTGAACTCCCCCCGGCGGTCCTGGCACAGGGGCATGATGTTGCCCACGTACTCGTTGGGGGAGATGATGGAGACCTTCACGTAAGGTTCCTCGGCCTTGACGATGACGCTGGGGTCGGGGTAGTTATGGGGATTATCCACATTCACCACCGAACCGTCGGATTTGGTGACCTTGTAGATAACGGAGGGCAGGGTGGTGATGAGGTCCAGGTCAAACTCCCGCTCCAGCCGCTCCTGGATGACTTCCATATGGAGCATCCCCAGGAACCCGCACCGGAACCCAAATCCCAGGGCCACGGAGCTCTCCGGCTCAAAGGTCAGGGAGGCGTCGTTGAGCTGCAATTTCTCCAGCGCGTCCCGCAGGTCGGGGTACTTGCTGCCGTCCTCGGTGTAGACGCCGCAGTAGACCATGGACTGGGCCTTCCGGTAGCCCGGAAGGGGCTCGCTGGCGGGGTTTTCCACGCCGGTGATGGTGTCGCCCACCTCGGTGTGCTGAACGTTCTTGATGGAGGCGGTGAGATAGCCCACCTGGCCGGCCTGGAGCCGGTCGCAGCTCTCGTAGCCCAGGGGCCGCAGCAGACCGCATTCCAGTACTTGGTACTGGACGTCCGACGCCATCATTTTAATGGACATCCCCTTTTTCAGGGTGCCGTCCATGATGCGGAAGTATACAATGACGCCTTTATACGCGTCGTAATAGCTGTCGAAAATCAGCGCCCGGAGCGGAGCGTCGGGGTCGCCGGAGGGAGCGGGAATGTTCTGCACCACATCCTCCAGCACGGCGGGGATGTTGATGCCCACCTTGGCGGAGATCTCCGGCGCGTCCAGGGCGGGGATGCCGATGATGTCCTCGATCTCGTGCTTGACCCGTTCCGGGTCGGCGGCTGGGAGATCAATCTTGTTGATGACCGGCCGGATTTCCAGATCGTTATCCAGGGCCAGGTAGGTGTTGGCCAGCGTCTGTGCCTCAATGCCCTGGCTGGCGTCCACCACCAGTACTGCCCCCTCGCAGGCCGCCAGGGAGCGGCTGACTTCGTAATTGAAGTCCACGTGACCGGGTGTGTCGATGAGGTTGAGCGTATAGGTCTCCCCATCCTGGGCCTCGTAGCTGAGGGTCACGGCCCGGGCCTTAATGGTGATGCCGCGCTCTTTTTCCAGGTCCATGTTATCCAGGAGCTGGCTTTCCATCTCCCGCTCGGAGACGGCGCCGCATACCTCCAGCAGGCGGTCGGCAAGGGTGGACTTGCCGTGGTCGATATGAGCGATGATGGAAAAATTTCTGATTTTGTTCTGGTCCATATTCATTTACCTCTTCTTTGCCGCACAGGCGCTTGGCCAAAGGCCGGGTGCCTGGACGGTCGTTAGATGTCAAAGGCGGCTAAATGCCGCCGCTGCGCGGCGGCATTGCTTTCTTTTTATTTCAGGCATTGCCTCTGCCGGGGCGGGCCTGCTTTTCTTGGTTCGCCAAGAAAGCAGAAAAAGAAAACGACGCAGGGGACTTTGCCTCCTTGAGAATTCTCATGCGTTTTTTGCGCTGCGACCTGACGGTTTTTTCTATTGACAGCGCTCTCCAAGACGCGCCGGACCGCTGCGTCTGCCCACAGGTTCCCGGATTGTGCATAACCACTCGATGTGGCCGTTGCAGAATCGCTGATAGTCAGAGGAAGCTAAACCGCATTGCCCGGTGATCCCCACCGCATTTCTATAGTCTTCCTAATAGTAACAGCCGAACTCTATAGCAAGATGATACCACATGGTTCGGTTATAATCAATGATTATTTGCCGCTTTCATAACCTTTTTAGATTCTTTGAGAATCAAACGGCAGGGTCGCCGGGAACGTGTCCGCCGTTGCCGGGCTGGCAGGGCCGGCCGCTGGGACCATTCCCTTTTCATCTGCATACAAACGCTATGTGATTAACAGGCAAAGGCCCCAATGCGGCCTTTGCCATGGACGCGGGCACTCCAACAGGGACCCCATTGAATCCCACGAATGCCGCGCACGGAACACCTTTGGAAACGCGCGAGCTTTTTAACCGGTCAATACGCACCAACCGCAACGGAAAACGCTGCCAGAAAAATGCGCCGTTTGATTCTCAAGGAATCTGAAAAGTTTTGAAAACGACAAACAATCATTGATTCTAGCCAAATCCCGTGATATAATCTTGCTATAGAGTTTGGCTGTCACTATTAAGAAGCGATAGAAATGCGGCAGTTCGATCGATTTACAAATTCTTTTGTCCCCGGAAGTATACCGGGTGTACCCGCAATTTCAAGACCATGAAAAAGCCGTACAAAGCCAAGAGGAGAACAATAATATTACTTCCGAGCGAAAAGGTCGGAAGTAATATGTGCCCTGTTTTGCGGTTGCCGCCGTTTACGGCGGCGAGCAAAACGGCCCGGATCAAGTTGCGGCTTAAGTATCCCTTTTTGGGCGCCGCCGGAGGCGGCACCTTATTTATTGTATGTTCTGCGCTGATCCTGTTGTCCCGCCCGGACTAAACCGGGCTGCGGGTGGGGTTCACTGGGCGATGCCTGAAATAAGAAGAAAGCAAGACCGCCGCGCGGCGGCGGCAGAAGTAAAGGACGAACTACTATGCCAAAGAAGAAAACCTCTGACGAGAACAGACCAAAAGTCAATAATCCCAATGTCATGGGATTAAGAGCCGCGGTGGTGGAACAGCCCATCACCGACACCCTGGAAACCAACTTCATGCCCTACGCCATGTCGGTCATCCTCTCCCGGGCCATCCCGGAGATCGACGGCTTCAAGCCCAGCCACCGGAAGCTCCTCTACACCATGTACCATATGGACCTGCTCACCAAGGCCCGGACCAAGTCCGCCAATATCGTGGGCCAGACCATGCGTCTGAACCCTCACGGCGACGCGGCCATCTACGACACCATGGTCCGCCTCTCCAGGGGCTACGGGGCCCTGCTCCACCCCTTTGTGGACAGCAAGGGCAACTTCGGAAAGGTCTACTCCAGGGACATGGCCTGGGCCGCCAGCCGGTACACCGAGGCCAAGCTGGCGCCCATCTGTCATGAGCTGTTCCAGGATCTGGACCAGGACGCGGTGGACTTCGTGGACAACTACGACAACACCATGAAGGAACCCAGCCTCCTGCCCACCACCTACCCCAACATTCTGGTTTCCGCCAACCAGGGCATCGCCGTGGGCATGGCGTCCCAGCTGTGCGGCTTCAATCTGGCGGAGGTCTGCGATGCCACGATCGCCTTCCTGAAAAATCCGGAGTGCGACCTGTCCTCCATTCTGCTGGGGCCTGACTTCCCCACCGGAGGCGAGATCGTTTACGACCAGGCCGCCATGGAGGAGGTCTACCGTACCGGTAAGGGTTCCATCAGGATCCGGGGGAAATACCGCTACGTCAAAAGCGAAAACGTAGTAGAAATTTATGAGATTCCCTACACTACCACCGTGGAGGCCATCCTGGACAAGGTGGCGGAGCTGATCAAGTCCGGCAAGCTGAAGGAAATCAACGACATGCGGGACGAGACGGACCTGAACGGCCTGAAGCTGGCCATCGACCTCAAGCGCGGCGTGGACCCGGACAAGCTGATGGCCAAGCTCTATAAGTCCACCACTCTTCAGGATTCCATCAGCTGCAATTTCAACGTTCTGATCGGCGGGATGCCGAAGGTCATGGGCGTGCGGGAGCTGCTGGAGGAGTGGTGCGCATGGCGCACGGAGTGCGTCCGGCGGCGGGTATATTTTACCCTGGGGAAGAAGAAGGACAAGCTGCATCTGCTCAAGGGCCTTAAACGCATCCTGCTGGACATCGACAAGGCCATCCGGATCATTCGGGAGACCGAGAGTGAGGCCGACGTGGTGCCCAACCTGATGATCGGCTTCGGCATCGACCAGGTCCAGGCGGAGTATGTGGCGGAGATCCGTCTGCGGAACATCAACAAGGAGTACATCCTCAAACGGGTCCAGGAGGAGCAGTCTCTCCGGGACGAGATCGACGATCTGGAGGATCTGGTCAACAATCCCGCGCGGATCAGGAAGGTGATCATCGGTGAACTCGGCAATGTGAAGAAAAAGTACGCCCAGCCCCGTCTGACGGCCATCGTCTATGAGCACGAAATCACCGACTTCCACGAGGAGGAGGAGATACCCGACTATCCCGTGACCGTATTTCTTTCCCGGCACGGATATTTCAAGAAGATCACCCCTCAGTCCCTGCGGATGGCGGACACCCAGAAGTTCAAGGAGGAAGACGGCCTGCGCCAGAGCTTCGAGACTACCAACCGCGCGGAGGTCATGTTCTTTACCAACCGTCAGCAGGTATATAAGCGCCGCCTTTCCGACTTTGACGACGCCAAGGCCAGCGTCCTGGGCGACTATCTGCCCAGCAAGCTGGGCATGGACCAGGATGAGGCCGTGATCGGAATGGTTCTGCCGGGGGACTACTCCGGCGCGCTGCTGTTCTTTTTTGAAAACGGCAAGGCCGCGCGGGTGGACCTGAGTGCCTACGCCACCACCTCCAACCGCCGGAAGCTCACCGGGGCCTACAGCGATAAGAGCCCTTTGGCGGCGCTGCTGCATCTCACGGAGGACCGGGAACTGGCCCTGTACTCCACAGAGCCCAGAGCGCTGATTTTCAGCACCGCCCTGCTGGCCCCCAAGTCCACCCGAACCACCCAGGGGGTGCAGGTCATGGCCCTGAAGCCCAAGTACCGCCTCAGCGAGGTCAAGCCGGTGGAGGAAACCTCCATCACCAATCTGCCCCGCTATCGCTGCCGCAGCATTCCAGCGGCAGGGGCCCTGCTCAGGGAAGAGGACGGGGATCAGATGAGGCTGCTGTAACGCGTCCGCCGCAATGGCGGCGGACTGAGGCGGTTCTGGCTAATGGAAGCCACCGGGTTGGTAACAGTAATCCGGATATTTGATACAATTATGATTACTTTGGCAATTAAATAATCCAAAAGTTCGCTGCATCTATACACGCAATCTTCAACCTTTAGGGTGCAAAAAAACCGCAAACAGTTGATAGTCTAAGGATTCAGTCCTTAACAGTTATACTGTTTGCGGGTTCTGTATTAAACAGATACTATAGATACCGTGTCTGGTGTACATTTTACAAAAAGGGCAGTCGGTAAATTTCTTGTCAAAATTTACCGACTGCATTGGAGGTGACACCCGGATTTGAACCGGGGAATGAGGGTTTTGCAGACCCTTGCCTTACCACTTGGCTATGTCACCATATAGATAACAGGAGCAAGCTTATCTGCTCCTGTCAGCTTTTGTAAAGAGAACTGCCGCCTACAGGGCCGCCAATCGCGGGCTTATAAGCGTATTGGAGGGGTCAAAACGTTGGCGGAGGACAAATCTATTTTGCCCAAACACTTCAATAAACCAGAAGTTTCCAAACTTAAGCAATCGTTGGAGACGATTGCTTAAGTTTGGAGCGGGCGACGGGGCTCGAACCCGCTACCTCCACCTTGGCAAGGTGGCGCTCTACCAGATGAGCTACGCCCGCAGATGTGTGCCATAGGCACATATCTGTTTGCACAAAATGCAAACGAACTGGTGCCTCCGGTCGGAATTGAACCAACGACACGCGGATTTTCAGTCCGCTGCTCTACCAACTGAGCTACAGAGGCATATAGGGTATTCAAGATACCCTATGGCGACTCAGAACGGGCTCGAACCGTCGACCTCCAGCGTGACAGGCTGGCGTTCTAACCAACTGAACTACTGAGCCATATTTTTCCTGCGTCCGGAAAGCTTCTCCTGGTGGGGTACGCGAAGTACAAAATGATGGTGGGAACAACTGGACTCGAACCAGTGACCCCCTGCTTGTAAGGCAGGTGCTCTAACCAGCTGAGCTATGCTCCCGATGGTCCGCTTTCCGAACGGCAAGGGTTATTATACTAAACCTGGGGGCTTCTGTCAATAAGTAATTTTGATTTTTTCAAAAATTTTTATGCCCGCCGCTTCAGGCGTACAGGTCCAGACCCTTCTGCTCCTGCTCCTGTTTGTCGTCCTGCTTGGGATTGGCGGCGGTAACGGTGCGGGTGGTGCCTCCAGAGACGTAGACCTTGCCGCATTCCGGACAGATGTCCGTATGAATGGTGACGGACTGGCTGACGACCCTGCGGCCCTCCTGCTGGGCTTTGGCGCGTTCGCGGACCACATGCTCGTTCTCATGGCCCCGCACGGCTGCGGCGGCCTGCTCCGGCGCAACGCGGGTAGGCGTCTGGAAGGAAACGCCCATATCGTCGGAACCGTCCTGATACTTCCGCTTCTCGCAGGTCTGGCACTCTCCCTCTTCCAAGGCGGCCTGCGCGCTTTCCGCGCCTGCTTTCAGCCCGTCGTCATTCTGGCCGCCTTCCTGGGATTTCTGGCTGTCCGCGGGATCCTCATAGGGCATGATCCGCATCCGCACGGCCATTTCCGCCGGATCAGCACCCTCCCGGGCGGCAGGTCCCAGGCGGGCGGGTTGATTCTCCTCGCCGTCGACGGCCCGGACGGGCGTTACCGGCTGAACCGGCGTCTCCGGAGAAGCGCCGCGCCGCGCTGCCCAGATGGAGGTCTGGGGGCCGCGCTGGACGGACCGGGCGGATTCGCCGCTTTGCGGGTTCCACGCCTGGGCCGCCTGCTGAAGCGGACCGTACCCGCCGTGTACAGAAAAGTAGGAGCTCATACCGGAAATCGCGCCCACCATGCCACTCACCTCAACACAAATTTTTGATAAGATTATAATGCTATCTTTATTATATCATACTTTTCGCCCGATGGCAACCCCCTTGACAAGACTCCCGGATTTATGTTATATTGACTTGAATCTATGAAGGGAGGGCGCAGATATGCGGTGGGTACAAAACGGTTTGATCCTGCATTTTCTTGGCTGTGATAAGGCCGTCCAGGGGATTCGTGCGCCCTTTTTTAAGTGACGGCAAGTCACAATAATGGTCGCGCGGTCCTTTTCTTATGACAAAAAGAAAGGATGGCGCTATTTTTATGCCCAAAAACAGAAAATCCTTTTCCCTCTCCCGGCAGAAACGGACCCTCGCTCTGCTGGAATGGTGCGTGGGCTTCCGGCCCGCGGGGAGCGTGTGGGTGCTGCTGCTGGTCCTGCGGGGGTTCTCCCTGGTGGAGACCGGCTTCGCGGAAGCGGTGTTCCACGTAGTAAGCCTTTGCTGCGAAATCCCTTCGGGGATCGTCGCGGACGTGCTGGGACGAAAGCGGACCCTGGCGGCCAGCCAGGCGATGTTCCTGCTCTCCGCCCTGCTGATGGCGGCGATTGACAGCCGGTTGGGGGTGTATCTCTCTCTGGCGGCCTCCGCCGTGGCGTTCAACCTGGAGTCCGGCACCCGGGAGGCCATTACTTATGAGAGTATGCTGCAGGCCGGACGGGAGGCGGACTACCTCAAATTCTCCTCCCTGCAAAACGGGATCTACCGGTTCAGCGACGGCGGGGCCATGCTGCTGGCGGGCGCCACGATGCTGCTGGGCTGGCGGGCGGCGTATCTGCTGGACGCTGGGATCGCCCTGATCGGTCTGGCGGCGGCGCTCTGCCTGACGGAGCCGAAGTGCGCGGGACGGGAAAACCCTATTACGCTCTCCTCCCTGCCGGACGCCCTGCGGGATACCGTCCGGGGAGCCTGGGCCCTGCTGCGGAGCGATGGGACGGTGGTGCGGATCATGCTGGCCAACGCCCTGGTGGGAGCCTGCGCCACGCTGACCCGGTTTTTCCTCCAGCAGCGGGTGGAGGCGGCGGTAACGGTCCCCGCCCTGCTGGGTCCGGCGCTGTTCGTACTGGGGCTGGGCGGCGGGTTGGCGGGACTGCTGACCGGGCGGCTGGACCGCCTGCCCTACGGCAGGGCGGCGGCGCTGGCGGGGACCGGGGTTGCCGCCTGCGCACTGGCGGCGCGGGGGAGCTTTCTGCCGGTGCTGATGGTCAGCGGGCTGGCGGCGGGACTGCTGGACGACAGCCTCCAGCTGGTCAGCGACAAACGGCTCAACGACCGGTTTCCCTCCGCCCGGCGGGCGACGCTGGTGTCGGTGTCCTCTATGGCGTTCTCACTGATTATGATCCCGCTGTCGCCGCTGTTCGGGTGGCTCTTCTCTTAAAAAGCAGGCGGGACGCTTCGCTGCCGCCCGGTGGGCGGGCAGCAGTTCCTCAAAGCGGTCCAACCCGTCCCCTCCCCTGCGTGTTCTTTGAAAACCGGTTTCATATAGACAGAAGGGATTTGAGGGGGAGAGGTTCATCTGGCCGGAATTTTTTCTTGCAAAGCATACTTTTTCTTGAAAGAAAAAGTCCTGGGCGGACGGCCAATCCCGCTCTTTTCTGCGCGGGCTGCCTTAGCCCGCCGCCCGGTGACGAGTTGGCACGTCTAATCAGGGAATAGCATTATTTGGTGTTCGTTTCCCTGCTCTCCCGCGTCAGGCGCAGATCCTCCACCAGCGCCAGCGTGGTCTCCAGCACCGGCTCCCTGGGCTGAAGGGTGAGCGTCAGGGCGGGAACTTCCCCGGCGTTGACCACCAGCCGGCGGCGGTATTTGGCGCTGGTGACCAGGGCGGCGATGGCCTCCGCGTCGAAGTCGGCGATGACAAGCTTCACCTGCCGCTCCTTCTGGGAGATGTCGCTGATGCCCACCCTGGAGGCGCCGGCACGGAGCAGGGCCACGTCCAGCAGGGCGTACACCGGCTTGGGCGGGTCGCCATAGCGGTCCATCAACTCGTCCAGCAGGTCCGACGAGTCCTCCTGACTCCGGATGGCGGCAATGCGGCGGTAGAGATCCATCCGCTGCTGGTTGGAGGAGACGTACCCGCTGGGGATATTGGCGGAAACGGCCAGATCGGCGGAGCACTCCACAATCTGCTTCTTTTTCTCTCCCTTCTCCTCCAGCACCGCGTCCTCCAGCAGCTGGAGGTACATATCGTAGCCCACGGTCATCATGTATCCGGACTGCTCCGGACCCAGCAGATTGCCCGCGCCCCGGATCTCCAGGTCCCTCATGGCGATCTTGAAGCCGGAGCCGAATTCCACGTACTCCCGGATGGCGGTGAGCCGCTTGCTGGCGATCTCCGAGAGGATCTTGCCGGGGCGGTAGGTCATATAGGCGTAGGCCCGCCGGGCGCTGCGGCCGATGCGGCCCCGGATCTGGTGAAGCTGGGCCAGGCCCATCTTATCCGCGTCTTCAATGATGAGGGTGTTTACGTTGGCGATGTCAATGCCCGTCTCAATGATGGTGGTGCAGACCATGATCTGGGCCTCGCCCTCCACCATCTGCTGCATGACGGAGGAAAGCTGCTTTTCATCCATCCGCCCATGGCCCACCACCACACGGACCTCTTCGCCCACCAGCCGCCGGATCTGAGCGGCGGTGGAGTCGATGGATTCCACCCGGTTGTGGAGATAGTAGACCTGCCCGCCCCGGCCGATCTCCCGGCGCATGGCGTCGGCGATGATGCTCCAGTCGTGCTCGATGACGTAAGTCTGTACCGGCTGACGGTTCTGGGGCGGTTCCTCCAGGGTGGACATGTCCCGGATGCCGGAGAGGGCCATGTTCAGCGTCCGGGGGATGGGGGTGGCGGAGAGGGTCAGCACGTCCACCTGCTTGCTCATTTCCTTCAGCTTTTCCTTGTGGCTTACGCCGAAGCGCTGCTCCTCGTCCACCACCAGCAGCCCCAGGTCCTTGAAGGCGGCGGCCACGTCCTTCTGGATCAGCTTGTGGGTGCCGATGAGCAGGTCCACCCGCCCGGACCGCAGATCCGTCAGGATCTGCCGGACCTGCCCCGGCGTCTGGAACCGGCTCAGGACCCGGATCTCCACCGGGAAGGAGCGGAACCGGTTGCAGGCCGTGGCGAAGTGCTGCTGGGCCAGGACGGTGGTGGGAGCCAGAATGGCCGCCTGCTTGCCGTCCAGCACGCATTTCATCACCGCCCGCAGGGCAACCTCCGTTTTTCCGTAGCCTACGTCGCCGCACAGGAGGCGGTCCATGGGCACGGGCTTTTCCATATCCTTTTTGATTTCCGCAATGCACCGCAGCTGGTCCTCGGTCTCCGCGTAGTCGAAAGCCTCCTCAAACTCTTGCTGCCAGGGGGAGTCCGGGGAAAAGGCAAAGCCGGGGCGGCGCTGCCGTTCGGCGTACAGGGCGATCAGTCCCTTTGCCAGGTCCCTGGCGGCGGCCTTGGCCTTGCTCTTCTGCTTGTGCCAGTCGGCGCCGCCCAGCTTGTTCAGCCTGGCGGCGTGGACCTCGCCGTCGCTCCCCAGTCCGCCCCCGCCGATATATTTGCTGACCTGATCCAGGCCCGTGGCGGGGACATACAGGCTGTCCCCGCCGGCGTAGACGATTTTGATATAGTCTTTTTCCACGCCGTCCACCGGCATTTTCCGGATGCCCTCAAAACGGCCCACGCCGTGGTGAGTATGGACCACCAGGTCGCCTACGGACAGATCGGTATAGCTGAGGATCTTCTGCCGGTTGTCCTTCTTCTCCCGGCGGGCGGACGCCCTGCCGGATGTGGGAGCGGTAAGCTGTCCCTCCGTCAGCACCGCAAGAGAAATCTGCGGGTATTCCGCTCCGGCGGACAGCGCGCCCACCGCGATCCGCGCCTCCCCCGGTCCGGGCATTTCGCCGCAGGCAAGATCCAGGGCGGCGGAAATATCCCGTTCAAGAAGCATCCGCTGCATGCTTTTGGCCCGCGCGGCGTTGCCGCACAGCAGCAGCGCCGCGTATCCTGCGGCGCGGTAGTGGGCGATGTCCGCGGCGGCGGTTTCAATGCTGCCGCCATAGGCGCTCAGCTGCTTGGCGCTGACGGACAGCAGCGTCCGGGGAGGCAGGGGGTACCGGGATGTGGGCAGCGCCTCCAGCATACACACGGCGAAGCGCTCCAGCTCTTCCAGCCACTCGCTCTGGCCGAGCAGCAGCGCGGTGAGGTCCCCGTCCTTCTCCCCGGCCGCCAGCAGGGATTCGGTATCCTCCCTGGCCTGCCACAGCAGGTTTTTGACCCGTTCCCCCACCCGTCCTGCTTCGCTGAGGCATAAGAGAGCGTGGCTGGGGAGATACCGGAAGACGCTGGTCCGCTCCGCGTCCGGCAGCAGCTCCGCTGCGGGCAGCAGCCGGGCGGAGCTCAGATTTTTGGTCCGCCGCTGGGTCAAAATGTCAAAGGAGCCCAGAGAGTCGATCTCATCGTCAAAAAATTCGCAGCGTACCGGCTCATCCATGAGGGGAGAGAACACGTCCAGAATGCCGCCCCGCAGGGCGAACTGGCCCACGCCCTCCACCTGATCGGCCCTTGTGTAGCCGGCGCTGACCAGATGCCGGGACAGGTCCTCCGGCGCGTACCGGCCGCCGGCCTCCAGGGTCAGGACGGCCTCCCGCAGCCGCTGGGGCGGGCTGGTTTTTTGCAGCATGGCCTCGGCGGTGGCCACGATCACGGGAGTCCCTCCGGCGGCCAGCTCATAGAGGGCGGCGATCCGGTTGTGCTCCCACTGCCGGGAGATCACGGTCCCCGCCCGGACAAACAGCTCCCTGGCGAAGAATCTCAGAACGTGGGCGGGCGCGTCGCTCCGCCCCATCAGGGCCTCCAGATCGCCGGCCAGCCGGCCGGCCTCTCCCTCGTCGGAGCAGACCATTACCAATGGCCGCCCGGTGCGATGGGCTACGGCGGCGGCGATCTGGGAGCGGTGGACGGCGCCCAGTCCGGTGACGGCGGCGGGACAGCCGCCGTTCTCCACGGCGGCGGCCAACGCCTCTGCCTCCGGTATCCGAAGCAGATAGTTGAGTAATTGTTCCATAAATTGCCTCCTGGTGCGCGGGCAGTATGATTTACCGCCCCGCAGGGCTTGAAAAACGCAGGAAAAGGCCCCTCACCCGCTTGGGTGAGGGAATCCCTTTGCAGAAAAAGTTTGTCAAAAATCCTTGCAATTCAGTTCCGCATATTGTATGATAGCCATAGAAGCATGAATTGCGGCAGGCCGCGGGGCGTTGCAAGCACCCCACGGCCCTGTACGAGTGACCGCCTTACTTAGTCAACCACTCAGCACAGCAACATAGTTGCGCCACAGGTCTATTATATCCGCCTGCCCCCTATTTTGCAAGGGCGGATTTCAGACCGCGCGTTCGCATTGATTTTATCGAGGCGGTGTTGGGTTTACGAGGAAACTCAGCGCCGCTTTTTGTGCTTCCGGCGGAGACGGTAAGCAACTCAAAAAAGAAGAGGAGTACGTGAATGAAGAGAAAATTATTTTCCTTTGCCATGGCGCTGGCAGTATTGGCCGGGCTTTGCGCTGGCATACCGTCAACAGCAAACGCAGCATCCACGAATTCCGCCGGGGGCGAAGAAGTCAGCTGGAGCGGACAGTCCGAAACCGGGCTGGTCATGTTCGTGGAGCACACACCCAGCAGCGGAGATCTTTACGGCTTGAAGGACGCAAACGGAACGGTCGTCTTTCCGGCAGAGTATTGGATGTTCCAATATGCCGGCGGAGACCGGATCATTGCCGGCCGTCGGGAAGAAGGCGTCGGTATCGTTACGGCGGGCGGCGCGGTCATCTATCCGTATACCGCCGCTGAAATCAACGTCTGCAACGAGGAGGACCCTGTCTTCCGGATTGCCAAGATGCCGTATGAAACCGCCTCCTGGATGGATCTTATATATGGACTCTATGATTGGGACGGTAAAGAACTGCTCCCTATACAGTATGACACTCTCAGGTATTATGACGACGGGTATTTTGTTTTAGGAAATGACGGCCTGCGCGGCGTTTATAAACAAGGCGCCGGCACGATCATCCAGCCTCAGTACAGAAACATGGCGTACCTCGGTCAGGACCTGTTCTCGGCGCTGAAGGGCGAGAAATTCGGCGCGGTCAACGCGGAGAACCAGCAGATCCTTTCCTTTGCCTACGACTGTGTTGATGCCTATGCGGAGGGCTGTTTCTGTGTGGGACAGTTTACGAACGAGGAGGCCAGGCAGCACGTTATTGTCAAGAATAGCGGCCAGTTCCAGAGCTGGGATTATGAGGAGTTGATTTATGGAATTGTTGACAGCAGCGGAAATGAAGTGCTCCCCTTGAAATATGATCTGATTCATCTGTATGAGGATGGCAGCGGCAGGGCCTGCAAATGGGACGGCACTTACAGCGGAGGAATTGCCGGCGCCAGCGGCGGCAGCAGAAACTACTACGACGTGCTCCGCTTTACGATCGACGAGCTTCTCCACCCTGCGCCGCCCAACGCCACCGGCTTCTACGATGTGCCGGAGACCAGCTGGTTTTATCGGGACGCCCTGTGGGCGGTGGAAAAAGGCATTACCACCGGCGATGGAGCGGGAACTTTCTCCCCCAATAAGAACTGCACCAACGCGCAGATTCTGACCTTCCTGTGGCGGACCTGTGGTCGGCCGGAGCCGTCTATTGCCAATCCCTTCACCAACACCATCCCGGAGGCTTACGCAAAGGCGGCGGTCTGGGCCTATGAGAAGGGCATGATATCCGGCACGACCTTTGATGTGGACAAGCCCTGTACCCGGGCCATGACCGTAGAGTACATCTGGCGGGCCGCGGGTTGTCCCACGGCGGCCTCAGCGGCCGGCTTTCCCGACGTCCCCGCCGGCGCGTCCTATGCGCAGGCCGTGGCTTGGGCGGTATCGAGCGGAGTTACCACCGGGGTCAAAAAGGAAACTGGGACAATATTTGATCCTGACGGCGTCTGCAACCGCAGTCAGATCGTGACGTTCCTGCACCGGGCATACGCGGAATAACGTATGACACGGGTATAAACGCATTATACGGGTGCTCCCCATCGTGTAGTTTGCAGAGAGGCTCTCCTCTGCCTGCCTGCTCTATGGGGAGCATATCACATTTTTCTTGAAAGAGAACTATCTTTCTGAAAATATACAGCGCCCTGGAAACCACAGCCGGTTTCCAGGGCGCTTACGCTTATGTATCAAAAGGCATCAGCAGTTCCGCGCCCTTCCTATATGCTCCAGATGTCCTCCGCGTTGATGACGTGGGCCTTCAGCAGGTTTGTGGAGCCGGTGCGGCCCAGAGGGACGCCGGCAGTGATGACCACGGTGTCCCCGTCCTTTACCAGCCCCTCCTTCAGGGCTACCTCGGCACACAGGGAAAAGATCCGGTCGGTGGAATTGACCTCTCCGGCCAGGAAGGGGATCACGCCCCAGTAGACGGCCAGCTGACGGCGGACCTTCTCGTACATGGTCAGCGCCGCCACCGGGCAGGCAGGGCGGAACCGGGCGATCATCCGGGCGGTATGGCCGGAGTTGGTCGCGGTAAGAATAGCCTTGGCGTCCAGGTCCTTGGCGGTGAGACAGCAGGTATGGGTGATGGCGTCGTTGATGTTTCCGTTTCCGGCGTGCTGGTCCTGATTGAACTGCTTCCAGAAGTCGATGGCGTTCTCCGCCTCGGTGACGATGCCCACCATAGCGGCCAGGGCCTCCACCGGGTATTTCCCGCTGGCGGTCTCGCCGGAGAGCATGACGCAGCTGGTGCCGTCAAAGACGGCGTTTGCCACGTCGGAGACCTCAGCGCGGGTGGGGCGGGGGTTGCGCATCATGGAATCCAGCATCTGGGTGGCGGTGATGACCACCTTGCCGGCGGCCAGGCACTTGTGGATCATGTCTTTTTGCAGGATGGGGACCCTGGCGGCGGGAATCTCCACCCCCAGGTCGCCCCTGGCCACCATAATGCCGTCGGCGGCGGCCACAATGGCCTCCAGATTGTCCACGCCCTCCTGGTTCTCAATTTTGGCGATGATTTTTACGCCGTCGCCGCCGCAGTCGTGGAGCACCTGCCGGATGGCCTCCACATCGGACGCGCGGCGGACGAAAGAGGCGGCGATAAAGTCGAAATCGTTTTCCACGCCGAAGCGGATGTCGTCGGCGTCCCGCTCTGTCAGCGCTGGAAGCTGGATGCGGGCGCCCGGTATGTTGATGGACTTGTTGGCGGAGAGCACGCCGCCGTTTTCCACGGTGCAGATAATCTCCGGCCCCTCGATCCTCTCTACCCGGATGGCCACCAAACCGTCGTCGATCAGGATCTGCTGGCCCGGCTCCACTTCCTGATGGAGATTCTCATAGGTAACGGAAACGCGGGCCGCGTCTCCGGGAACGTCGGCAGTGGTAAGGGTGAACCGCGCGCCGGTCTCCAGCTCCACAGACTTGGAGGTAAAGCTTTTGATGCGGATCTCCGGTCCCTTGGTGTCCAGAATCGTGGCAACCGGACGGCCCATGGCGTCCCGGATGGCCTTCAACCGGTTCAGCCGCTCCAGATGACCGGCATGATCGCCATGTGAGAAGTTGAACCGGGCCGCGTTCATGCCGCCCCGGATCAGGGCCCGGACCATTTCCTCGCTGTCCACGGCGGGGCCCAATGTGCAGATAATCTTTGTCTTTCTCATACTATAAACCTCCCCAAAACCAGTTAAGATGGTATCCTGCCCTTATTCTATAGCCTCCGGCGCCTGCTGTCAAGGCGGTGTATCCGTCTCCATCTGCAAGATAAATACTGCCGCTTCCTCAATGTTCTTTTTACTTCGCCGGTCCCGTAAAAGGTGGCGTTTCTGGGCTGGCCCGGTCGGTCTGCCGACAGCGGCCCAGCCGCCGACACCGCTTGCGTCCTGCGTCAATATGGTGTAAAATATGGGTGCGAGACAACAGGAGCATATAAAGGCAGGGCGTGAAGTATTGCGAGTACCCCACGCCCCTATGCAGGAGGCCCAGTTAAGACCCAGTCCCACACAGCAGAAATTATCTGCGCCCAAAGTACCCTATAACGGTTTTCCCGGCAAGAATCAATGGTGAAATCAAGTGGACGTGTTGCGGTAGCTTCGCGGTGTAGGATTGTTAATCCTGCGCCGCTTCGTTGTCTTGACGGAAAAGCCCAACGGGGGCCGGGAGCGTCCCACCCCCACGGGCAGTCCGTTGAGGATATGTGGAAAGACCTTGGCTTTGATTGGTGATGCGTGGTCAATAGTTTTTAAGGCGGAGGGCTTCAGGCGATTTGCTTGAGGCCCTCCGCCTTTTGCGTTTGCTGCTCTGCTGGTTCGGTGGTCTGATAAAGCGGTTTTGAAAGTGGCGCTGCTGGGGTGTCGGCGGCTGAGTGGCCCGCCATGGGCGAACACTGGGCGGTTGTCGGCGGCTGGGCATAAGGCGGGGCCTGCGGATGGTTGCCCGGTTATACGTCCCCGCCGTGATACAGCTCCTCAATGTGGAACGCGTCATCCATCTGATCGTAGAGCAAAAACTGGGTCAGGAACAGAATGTACCATATGCCGGTTACCGGCAGTAAAAGCAGGGTCCAGGGCGCGAACAGCACCATCAGCGCCCAATAGCCCAGACGCAGCAGCCCCGCGCCCATGACCCGCCAGGAATGCAGAATACCGAACAGAACGCAGTTGCGCAGCCGGACCCCCGGCCTCTGGTTAAACAGCACCAGCTGGGGCCAGTACAGTGCGTTTGCCATCAGTACGAGCAGCAGGGAGAACAGATACAGCAGCACCGTCCCCAGAGACGGCGAGACCTCCGCCACCCAGAACAGCATCCCCATAAAGGCGTACAGCCCCAGCATCAGCCCAAGCACCGCGCCGGGAAGAAGGCTGCCCCGCCAGTTCTGCTTCCAGGAGCGGACCCAGGCGTCCTTCCAGGGCGTCGGATCGTCCCGCAGGCCCCGGAAGACAGCGTCGTACATGCCCGCCAGGAAGGGGCCCGCGATCATCCCGCCCAGGATGGAGCAGGGAAGCAGTACCAGCACGCTGGCGGAGCCCACGGCGTAGACGATCCCCGCCGCCAGGGGGATGAAGCCGATAAGGGTGATCGCGTTGATCTTCCACCACCGCCCAAAGCGGATGTTCAATATCTGGCGGTAGCGGTAGAAGCCGGTCTGCCGCTCGTTTTCGTTGATATGGGGGTCGTCCGGTATAAACATGCCCATGATCCATTCCTCCTCAGGCGCTGTAGTGACAGTGATCCAGGAAATCGGTAAGGACCGCCAGCGGGTCGCCGCTGAAGCCCTCCCGGCAGGACAGCTCCACGTTGACCGCATAGTTTCCGTAGACCCCGAAGGCCGATACGCCCCGTTCATAAGGGTTGCTCCCGGAATCATAGGCGTAGGTCAGCACCGTAAACGCCTGGCCGTTGCAGGTCTTTGACAGGACCTGCTCCACCGCGTAGCGGTCATTGGCCATTGTCTGCCATTCCGCCGCGTTTTCCTCCGCCTTCTCCGCGGCGCTGAAGCCCGCCAGCAGGAAGTAAATCTGCGCGTCGTACAGCTGGGCGCTGTCCCCGTCTTCGTTGACGAAGTCCTCCGCCTGGCCGATGGACCAAGCGGCATAGTACATGCCATTGGCCGACAGGGCGTCGTTGTTCTCCCGCGGGTCGATCCCCTCCGGCGTATCCACGCCTACGATCCCGCCCACGGTGACCCATTCATCGCTCCAGCTCCGGCCATCCGCCGCCCGCTCCGGGACAGGCTGGGAACAGCCCGCGGCGCAGAGGCAGAGGACCGCGCCGAACAGAATCAGAATGATCTTTTTCATGAAGCTGCTCCTTCTGTCAGTTTTTCCCACAGGGCGGCGCAGCCCGCCCGAAGGTCGGTCTCCTTCTCCGTCCAGAAGCCCCGCCGCCCTATGAACAGCCGGGACATCAGCTCCTGGCTGTCGCCGGAGACCGTCTCGCCCATGAGACTGTAGCGGTACTCTCCCAGCTCCATTCCCGCCAATACCGGGCACTGCTCCCAGGACAGGCAGGTCCCCTCGGCGGAATCGTCGTCCTCCGCCGGGAGAGAGCCGTCCAGCTTGCACAGGCAGAAGCAGTTCCGCTGAAACTGCTCCGGGTCCTCCAGCAGGAAGAAATAGCTCTCACCCCCCGTCACGTCGGCCATCAGCTTCACCTCGGCGGCCATTGCCGCCTGCACGTCCATTCCGCCGGAGGACGCGTACTGCGCCAGCCGGACCACGACGCTTCCGTCGCCGTTCAGGTCCTCGCCCAGAGCGGCGAAGCAGGCCTCCAGGGCGGCGGCGGTATCATCCGGCAGCGCGTTTTCGCCCACATAGGCGACCTGGTAGTCCGGCTTGACCTGATGCAGGGCGCTCCAGACGCCGCTGACGAGAAGCGCCAGCAGGACCACGACGATGACAACGTGCCATTTGTGGTAGTCCCACCAGTTTCTCCGCTTTTCCTCCGGCGTCAGCTCCCGCTTTTCGTCCGGCTTGACATCCTTGTACTTCTTTTTCAAATACTCGCTGGCCACAGCGCTTCCTCCTATTCTCTGGTCGTCCCGCCGGGAGCGTAGCTGACAGGCAGGCATATGAGGGCGGGGATATTGGACCGGTCCTTGGTCAGAAGCAGGTCCACGCTGGTCTCCGCCATTTTCTGTACCGGCTGGATAATGGTGGAGCAGTACAGCTCCTCGCTGCCGAAACGGCGGATGCCGTCAAAGCCGATGAGCTGCACATCCTCCGGTACCCGGAAGCCCATCGCCTCCAGGATTCCCTGGATTTTCCAGGCCATCAGATCTGTAGAGCAGAAGATCCCGTCAATGTCCAGCCTGCCCCCTTTGATATGGGAGCGGAAAAATTCCCGGAACCGCTCCCAGTCCGCGCCGTCGTTGAGCCGCAGGGTCTCATAGGGGACCTGCCGGGCGCGGCAGGCCATCTCAAAGCCGTCGCCCCGCTTGTCGGCCTCGCCGGGCCGGGCGGAGCCGGTGCGGAGGAAGGCCAGGTGCCCGCATCCCAGCTCCATCAGCTTCTCCGCCGCCATACGGCCTCCGCCGTAGTTGTCCGCCGCCACGCAGGGGATGTCCGGGTGGAAGCTGCGGTCGATGCTGACAAAGGGCAGATCCTCGTCCACGACCAGGGGGTTGTAGGTCAGGCCGATGATGCCGTCCACCTTGTTCTGGCGCACCATATTGACGCAGTTCTGCTCCAGCTCGGGGTTGGAGGCGGTGACGTACAGCAGCATCCGGTAGCCCCGCCTGGCCAGGGCCGTGCAGATATATTGTGCCAGGGCGGCGAAGAAGGGGTGGCTCACACCCGGCAGGATCAGGGCCGCCGTGGAGGTGGAGCCGGCCCGCAGGCCCCTGGCGTACTGGTTGACCTGATAGCCCAGCTTTCTGGCCGCGTCCTCCACCTTTGCCCGGTAGCTCTCGCCCACCGGGATGCCGTTGAATACCTTCGACACCGTTCCAAGCGCTACGCCCGCCTCCTGGGCGACGTCCTTCATGGTAGGTTGGCTGCTTTTCACTGTCGGAGCCTCCTTTGGTGAAACATTTCACATAAAACTTTCCTATCGCGCCTGTCGGATTGTTCTTTGCGGATTCATCATACCAGATTCTGCGGTGAAATGCAAATGAAAATTTCACAACTTTTCATGAAACAGAATACTTTGTCAATGTTGACAAAAACAGAGTTCACAGTTTGTTCAAAACGTGAAAAATGGAATTTTGCGCGGAAAACACTTGAAAAACCGCTTGACAGGCCAGGAAGGCTTTGGTATGATGAGAACGATCAATATATAACGTTTCACATTGCGTCGGAAAAACAAATGCCGACCAATTTTTTGGAATGCGTGTGAAACGTTATACGGACGGAGCGAGCCGGTTCCGTCGCCTCACCTGAAACGTGGGAGGTGGTTTCCGCAGAGCAGCGCAGCGTCCCCAGTACGGAAAAAACGTGTTTTAAGGAAGTGAGTCTTATGAGAAACAACAGACAGATCAAGCGGTCCGCCGACCCGGGGCTCCCCCAGGGCGGTCGGATTTCGGCGGCGGGCTCCGCCGCCCTGTCCCAGCGTCCTGGTAAGACGCTGGGACAAAGAATCCTGGACAACTGGCAGCTGTACCTGCTGCTGCTGATCCCGGTGGTGCTGACCTTCATCTACAAGTACATCCCCATGTACGGCATCCAGATCGCTTTCCGGGACTTCAAGGCCAGCCGGGGCTACATGGGCAGCGAGTGGGTCGGCATGTACTGGTTCCAGCGGTTCTTCTCCGCGCCCACCTGCCTCCGGATGATCAAGAACACCGTGCTCATCAGCCTGTTCAGCCTGCTGTGGGGCTTCCCCATTCCGATCATCCTGTCCCTCATCATCAACCAGCTGCGTTTCGCGAAGTTCAAGCGCGTGGTGCAGACCATCCTCTACGCGCCTCACTTCATCTCCACCATGGTCATCTGCGGTATGATCAAGATCTTCCTCAGCCCCTCGGGCGGTCTGCTGAACCTGATCCTGGGCACCAGCGTGGATTTCCTTACCGAATCCTCCGCTTTCCGCACCATCTACATCGCCTCCGGCATCTGGCAGGACGCGGGCTGGGGCTGCATCATCTACCTGGCCACCCTGGCCAACGTGGACCCCGGCCTTTATGAGGCCGCCAAGATCGACGGCGCCTCCGTGTTTCAGCGCATCCTGAACATCGACATCCCGGAGCTGCTGCCCATGGCGATCCTCAACCTCATCATGGCCGCCGGCGGCCTGATGAACGTAGGCTTCGAGAAGGTCTGGCTGCTCCAGACCGACCTGAACAAGGCCACCAGCGACGTCATCGCCGTGTACGTCTACCAGCAGGGTATCGAACACGCCAAGTACAGCTACTCCACGGCGGTGGGCCTGTTCAACACAGCGGTGAACATCGTCCTGCTGCTGATCGTCAACAAGATTGCGTCCAGGGTCTCGGACGTGGAATTCGTGTAAGGGGGGTTAGAGAAAAATGGCATCTAACAGGAAATCCACCGGTATGTCCGACAGGACCAGCGATATCGTGATGGTGGTCATCTGCTCCATCGTGCTGCTGATTGTGGCCTATCCCCTGTACTACGTGGTGGTCGCGTCCTTCTCCGACCCCTACGAGGTATACGCGGGCAAGACCTTCCTCTTCCCCAGCGGCTTTACCCTGGACGGCTATAAGTCCGTTTTCCTCAACGACGGCATTGTTTCCGGTTTCCTCAACTCTGTGAAATACACCGTGATCGGCACCATTTTCTCCGTCGTCATGCTCTACATCACCGCCTATCCCATGGCCCAGAAGGACCTGCCCGGCCGCAAGGCGCTGAGCATCTTCTTCCTGATCACCATGTACTTCGGCGGCGGCCTGGTCCCCACCTATCTGGTGGTCAAGCAGACCGGGCTGGTGGGCAGCATGTGGTCCCTGTTCCTCCCCGGCGGCGTGGGCGTGGGCAACATGATCATCGTCCGCAACTATTTCCAGAACAGTATTCCCCACGACCTCATCGAGGCCTCCGAGATCGACGGCTGCTCCAAGCTGCGCACCTTCTTCAGCGTGGTGATTCCCCTGTCCATGCCCATTATGGCCGTAATGGTGGTCTTCTCCATGGTGGCCTACTGGAACGACTGGTTCACCGCCCTGATTTACCTGGGCGGCAAGGGTTCCCCGCTGCCCCTGGTCATGCGCAACATTCTGATTAAGAGCTCCGCCACCGCTTCCCAGGCGGCCACGATCTCCGGCGGCTACGCCGAACTGAACAAGCTCACCGAGCTGCTGAAATTCTGCTCCATGATCGTGGCGGCTCTGCCTATGCTGATCGTGTATCCCTTCGTCCAGAAGTACTTCGAGAAGGGCTTCATGGCCGGCGCGGTCAAGGGCTGATGAGGAGGTAGCATCATGAAAAACACATTCAAAAGAACGCTTACGCTGGTTCTGGCCTCCGCCATGCTGGTAACGCTCCTGGCCGGGTGCGGCGGCGGACTGGCCAACAACGTGAACGACGGCACCATTAACCCCAACACGGATCAGACCGAGTTTGACATCATGGGCGGCATGTCCGCTCTGTCCAAGGGCTATGACAACCACGAGGTGCTGGACGCCCTCCAGGCGAGCGCCGGCATCAAGATCAACTGGGAGACCATGAGCGACTCCCTGGCCGAGCAGGTCAACATCCGCATCACCGGCGGCCAGTACCCCGACGCCTTCATGGGCGTGGGCTTCAGCAACTACGACCTGGCCCGCTACGGCGACGACGGAACCTTCCTGGACCTGTCTCCCTACTTCACGCCGGAGATCATGCCCAACCTGTGCGCGATCCTGGAGGAACACCCGGAGATCCGGGCGGCCATCACCCAGGAGGACGGCAAGATTTACGGCCTGCCCTCCGGCGAACAGATGACCACCGCCGGCATCGGCGCCCCTATGGACGAGGCGTTCTCCATCTTTTCCGTGCCCCAGTACAGCATGATCAACAAGGCGTGGCTGGACGACCTGGGTCTGGAGATTCCCGCTTCCCTGGATGAGCTCCACGACGCGCTGAAAGCCTTCAAAGACAACGACATGTCCGCCAAATACTACGGCAACGCCCCCGGCTCCACCCTTCCCATGACCACCGGCTTTGACGAGTGGTGCTGGGGCCAGAACATCTTCTATTCCGGCTTTGGCTTCACCAACTGGCCCAATGACGTGTGCAACGATCTGGTGCTGCGCAGCGACGGCCAGGTGCAGTTCATCTGCACCACCGACGCCTACCGGGACTGCCTGTCCTATTTCCATGACTGGTACGCCGAGGGGCTGATGGACGTGGAAATGTTCAGCCAGAGCGACAGCCAGCTGATTGCCAAGTGCCAGCAGGGCTATGTGGGCGTGTCCACCTGGTGGTACATTGAGGAGCTCATGGGCGATTACGCCTCCGACTACGTGTTCCTGCCTCCGCTGACCGGTCCCAAGGGCACCCAGTATGAGGGCGTCTGCGACGTGACCATCCGTCCCGGCAGCGCCATCAGCTCCGGGCAGCTGTGCATCACCAACAAGTGCCAGAGCCCCATCAACCTCCTCAAGTTCTATGACCAGTGGTATGACGGCGAGACCGTCATGCAGCTCCAGTACGGCCCCATCGGCGTGTTCTTCACCGGTCAGGACGAAAAGGGCATGTGGCTGTCCATCACGGACGACGAGGCCCGCGCCCAGTACAACAAGAGTGCCGGCGAGCTGCGCAATGTCTACGAGACCTACGGTCCCAAGCTGATCCTGGCCGAGTACTACAACGAGGTCTTCTATATGGAGGACCGGGCCATCGAGCGTCTGACCGACCTGGACCAGTCCTGGATGCCCTACGTCAAGGACACCACCTTCTATCCCGTGGACTGCGTGTTCACCGGTATGGAGATGGAAACCATCGACTGGCACAAGTCCGACTTTGAAACCGCGGTCCGCGAGCAGGAGGGCCTGTGGCTCCGTGACGGCGGTCCTACCGACGCGGAGTGGGAGTCCTATAAGGACTACCTGACCAACAAGTGCGGCATGAACGACCTCCTGGAGGTCTATCAGGACGCCTACGAGCGCTACGCGGCGGCGCAATAAACAGGATATTCTCTTTATCTCCATTCCTTTATACTCCTGCGGAAAGGGGCGGCTCTGCGCCGCTCCTTTTCGCAGGGATATGCGCGAAAATCCCCTGAAAGTTTTCTTTGTCCCCTTATGCGGGAGATGATTCCCGCCGATATGATGTTGTCACTTCTGGGCCGGCTGCGGCCCGATCTCATACAAATTCTTCATAGCCCGATGATCATCTCAGGAGGAATCACGATATGATAAGCGAAGCACTTCGGAAGGCCAGAAATTTCGAGGCCCAGTACGGCCCCCATATCCCCGCCGGCGAGCGGCCCGCCTTCCACGCCACGCCCACCATCGGCTGGATGAACGACCCCAACGGCTTCTCCCTCTACAAGGGGGAGTACCACCTGTTCTACCAGTACCATCCCTACTCCAACGAGTGGGGCCCCATGCACTGGGGCCATTTGAAAAGCCGGGATTTTATCCGCTGGGAACGCCTGCCGGCGGCCATGGCCCCGGATAAGGACTATGATATGGCGGGGTGCTTCTCCGGCAGCGCGATCGAGCTGCCCGACGGGCGGCAGCTGCTGCTGTATACCGGGGTCCAGCGGGGCCACAACTCCGAGGGCTTTCTCCAGGATATCCAGACCCAGTGCGTAGCCATCGGGGACGGCGTGGACTATGAGAAATGCCTGGAGAACCCGGTTCTGGAGGGAAAAGACCTGCCCGAGGGCGGCAGCTCCATTGACTTCCGGGACCCCAAGCTCTGGCGGGAGGCGGACGGGACCTACTATGCCGTCATCGGCAACCGCACGGAGGACGGCAGCGGGGCCATCCTGCTCTACCGCAGCGACGACGCTCTGCAATGGGAATATGTCCGCACGGTGGATCGCAGTTACAACCAGTATGGGAGGATGTGGGAGTGTCCGGACTTCTTCCCGCTGGACGGAAAGCGCGTCCTGCTGACCAGCCCCCAGGAGATGACCCCCCTGGGACTGGAGTTCCACGCGGGCAACGGCACCGTATGCCTCATCGGTGACTGCGGCCCGGAGGGCAGGGGATTTGTCCGGCAGTTCGTGCAGGCCATTGATTACGGTCTGGATTTCTACGCCCCCCAGACCCTGCTGACGGAGGACGGCCGGCGGGTGATGGTCGCCTGGATGCAGAACTGGTCCACCACCGGAGCCAAGCCCTATCACTGCCGCTGGTTCGGCCAGATGACCCTGCCCCGGGAGCTGGCGGTGAAGGACGGGCGGCTGTACCAGAACCCGGTGCGGGAGCTGGAGGCTTACCGGGGCCGGCACGTCATGCACCGGAACATCCCCGTCAGCGCGGAGGTCAACCTGCCCGGCCTCCAGGGGCGGACGCTGGATATGACCGTCACCATCCGGCCCATGGGGAACGAGATGTACCGCTGGTTCCGCGTCCGGGTGGCCAAGGACGGGGAGCATGAGACCATCGTCCGCTACCGGCCCAGCGACGGAACGCTGAAGATCGACCGGACCCGCAGCGGCCTGCCCCATGACATCGTGCATACCCGCAGCTTCCTGGTGCGGTATCGGGACGGGGAGCTTAAGCTGCGGATCATTCTGGACCGGTTCAGCCTGGAGGTGTTCGTCAACGACGGCGAGCAGGCCGCCAGCGCGGTGATTTACACCCGGCAGGAGGCCGACGCCATCAGCTTCGAGGCCGGCGGCCCGGTGCTGATGGACGTGGAGAAATACGACCTGGTATTTGAAGAGGAGGAATGAAAACATGCCGGCAGAAAGATTTGACGTAGTCGCCCTGGGAGAGCTGCTGATCGACTTTACGGAAAACGGCCTCAGCGGCCAGGGCAACGCCCTCTTTGAGGCCAATCCCGGCGGCGCGCCCTGCAACGTGCTGGCCATGCTGAAAAAGCTGGACCGCAGCTGCGCTTTCGTGGGCAAGGTGGGGGATGACATGTTCGGCCAGCTCCTGCGTAAGGTTGCGGAGGACGCGGGCATCTGCATGGACCATCTAGCGGCGGACAGGGACGTACGGACCACCCTGGCCTTCGTGAAAAAGCTGGAAAACGGCGACCGGGATTTCTCCTTTTACCGCAATCCCGGCGCGGACATGATGCTGACGGAGGACGAAATTCCAGAAGACACGATTGCGGGCTGCCGGATTTTTCATTTCGGCACCCTGTCCATGACCCATGAGGGCGTGCGGAAGGCAACCCGCAAGGCCATTGACATCGCGAAAAAGGGCGGCGCGGTGATTTCCTTCGACCCCAATCTCCGGCCTCCTCTGTGGGCGGACCTGGAGGAGGCCCGGGCGCAAATTTCCTACGGCCTTTCCCAATGCGGCGTCCTGAAAATCGCGGACAATGAACTGGAGTTCATGACCGGGGAGACGGATTTCGACCGGGGAGCGGCCATCCTGAAGGAGAAATATCCCAATATCCGCATCCTGAACGTGACGGCGGGACCGGAGGGAAGCTATTCCTACTACGGGGGCCGTCGGGTGTTCGTGCCCGCCATCAACCGGCCCGATACCATCGAGACTACCGGGGCCGGGGACACCTTCTGCGCCTGTGTACTGAACTTCGTGTTGGACCACGGCCTGGAGGGCCTGACGGAGGACGACCTCACCGCCATGCTGCGCTTCGCCAACACAGCGGCCTACCTGGTGACCACCAGAAAGGGTGCCATTCGCTCCATGCCGGAGCGGGCGCAGGTGGAAGCGCTGCTGTAATACTTTTTCTTGAAAGAAAAAGGTCCTGGGCGGACGGCCAAATCCGCTCTTTTCTGCGCAGATTAGCATAGCCCGCCGCACGGTAACTCTTGATGCCTGTAATTGAAAGAAAAAGGTCCTGGGCGGACGGCCAAATCCGCTCTTTTCTGCGCAGGTTAGCATAGCCCGCCGCACGGTAACTCTTGATGCCTGTAATTGAAAGAAAAAGGTCCTGGACGGACGGCCAGTCCCGCTCTTTTCTGCGCAGATCAGCATAGTCCGCCGCACGGTAATCCTTGACACCCATAATTGAAAGAAAAAGTATGAAAAAGAACTTTACTTTCGTTTTTCGGCCTTTGCAATTCCAAGATTCTCGCACGGTGACGGTATTGCGCTTCTAATCGAGGAATAGTTTAATACATTTTTCAGAAAAGATTGGTATTTGCATAAAACGCCCGCGGAGCGGCCGCCTGCCGCCTCGCGGGCATTTTGAATAATTTTCCGTTTAAATATGCACTTCGCTACCCGCGGGCTTCCGCAGGCGGCCAAAGCGCCGACGCTTTTCTTTTCAAGAGAAGGCATTACGCCAGCCGCTGGGGTGTCATCCGGCTCCGGGTCAGCACTTCCAGCAGGGGAATGCCCAGCACATAGCATACCAGCAGCTCCGCCCCGCCTACTGACAGCGCGTTGAAGGCGAAGGCTCCGGGGAAGGCGGCGGTAAAGCCCGTCTCCGACCAGGCCAGCAGCGCGCCTACAATGAGGCCGTTGCAGATTACCGGCGGCAGGGGCGCCAGCCACCTGTTCCGGCACCGGGCGGTGAGCAGCCCGGCAATCAGCGTCGCCAGGGAGCCGAAAATCAGGTCCGGCAGACCGTAGGGGCTGATGATGTTGGAGAGCACGCACCCGGCAAACAGGCCCCAGGTCGCGGTGGGACACAGGAAGGGCAGCACGGTCAGCGCCTCGGCAAACCGGCACTGGAATATCCCGAAGGTCAGGCCGAAGATGTTGCCGAAATAGCACAGAGTGACGTACAGCGCCCCCACCAGGGCGGCAAAGGTGATGTCGCGAACGGTCAGTTGAGTTTTCATGTTGAAACGCCTCCATTTTTTGTTTAGAGAACGGTCTCCCCACAGGGAAAAGGGAGCCGAACGAACGCGGGAACTCCGCGCTTGGACTGGGTGTGGAAACCAGTCGGGAGGCATTATAGCACAATGGCCGCGGACTGTAAAGCGCGGATTTTTCCGATCCCTCTTACCTTTTGCGTTGATAAGCGCTTATAAATGTTTTCCTTCGTCGAAATGCCTGAACGGGCAGTTACCCATGATAAAATAGTGGTCTGCTATAATTCGGAAACCTTATAGCAAAAATATGTTCCCGGAGTGATATTGTCATCGTCATAATACAGTAAACCCAGCTTACTAAACCTAAATGTCTGCTTATAATCACTCTTTTTCAATTCATCATAAGCCTTTTGATAGGATTCATAGTCTGCACCGCCAATAGCAAACGTCATATGAAACATATAGTCATTGTCATGTTCTGCCGGGCATGGTCCAAATATCTTGTATAATTCTTCGTTTAACCTTTTCTGTGCCTCTAAAAGCTGCGGCGTTTCTTTTACCCGCAGACTTATGCATCCGGATTTGTCCCCACCCAATACGGTAGAGGGGAATATATCCATATCCACAAATTCAATATCAAATGGACACAGTTCCTTTGCAAATCCATCAAAGAGTACTTCCATGTCCTCCAAACTAGGAATCACAAATGGCTGCTTTAAGGAAACATGCTGTGGCAGTCTGGCCATTTCAAATCCAATTTTTCCATACCTGTGTGCTTCCAGCATCAATTTCCTGCCGAAATTCTCTGCATAGTTATCTGCAATTAAAACGATAGTCGCTTTCATTCTATCTCACCTCTTCTTCATCCATAAAATTGGAATTTAACATCTCAGCAAATCCCAATTTACTGCTTTGATTATATCATGTCAAATTTCACGTTTCAAGCTGCCATTTGTGAAATCGCCAATGTCTAGGACCATCAACACGAAAGGGAAAAGGGATTTTTTTCGCCCCGTTTATGATGGTGGCTGCTGAGATAAAACTTCTGCAATTTCAACAACTCATATTGAGTTTTCCGGAGGCTTATGATATGATATGTAAAACAATAAATCAAAAATTGATTGCAACAGAGTAAAGAGGTGTAAATATGCTTGTAGGAATGATATGTCTTACGATTTTTCTGACAATTGTTCTTTTACTTGGGTATCTCTTTTATACTGGAAAGGCTGGTTTCCTGCCCTCCGGAATTATCTGGAAAGAGAGTCAGGTTGATGCAAAAAAACTTATGAGATTTACAGGGATATTCATGTTTTGCACTGCTTTTTGCGTAGTACTCATGATGATAAGTGTGCTGACTAAAATAGAAATTTTAGACACTGCAGCATGGATTCTGATGGTTATCTTCACTATTATTTTTCTGATTTACGGAAACGGAAGGCATTTTTGAAATACAAGTGAACTGGCTAACATAGAAATTCTACTAGGAGGTGTAAATATGCCCGTAGAAATGCTTATATCAATTATAGTACACGCGTTTCTTTTGGCAATTATTCTTTTACTTGGGTATGTCTTTTATACTGGAAAGGCTGGTTTTTGGTCCTACGGATTTTTCTGGAAAGAGAGCCAACTTGATGGAAAAAAAGTTATGAGATTCACAGGGAAAATCATGTTTTGCCTTGCTTTTTGCGTAGGGCTCATGATTATAAGTGATCTGACTGGAATCGAAATTTTATACACTATTGCATTGATCCTGAGTGCTATCGTTGTTGTATTTTTTCTGATTTATGGAAGCGGAACGCATTTTTTGAAGTATAAATGATCTGGCTAAAATCGAAATTTTACACACTGTCGCATTGATTCTGATTGCTGTCTTTGTAATTATTTTTCTGATTTGCGGAAACGGAAAACATTTTAAAATAAGGATATTACAAATCCGTGATTGATCGGGGAGTTGTCCGTTATGGATGGCTCCCCGTCCCTGACAAAGAATCAGCGCATTTTTTCCGCCCCTTTTCAGGATTTGAACAGGGGCTTTTTTCCGTCCCCTCTTGGTTTTGTTGGAAAAACGTGCTATACTATATTACTCAGCAAAAAGGAGGGGTGTCATGTCCAGACCACGCCGTCCCCATCGCCACTCCCGCCGCCCGCGCCGCCTGCTTCTGCTGTGCGCCCTGTGCGCCGTCTTTTTCTGGTGGAGCAACCGCAGTTTGCAGACGGAATCGTTCACCTTCGCCTCCCCCCGCCTCCCCGCGGGGTTCGACGGGTGCGTCATCGTACAGATCTCCGACCTCCACGGCGGGGAGTTCGGAGAGAACAATCAGGATCTTCTGCGCCAGGTCCGCGCCGCCGGGCCCGACTATATCTTCCTCACCGGCGACCTCCAGGACCAGTACCGACAGACGCCCCGGAGCTACACCGTGAACCTGGGCCGCGCCCTGGCGGAGATCGCCCCCACCTACTTCGTCACCGGCAACCACGAGTGGGCCTTTCCGGACGTGCGGGGTCTGAAGAGGGAACTGGGTAAGGCCGGGGTCACTGTCCTCACCAACGAATTCGTCCCCCTGGAGCGGAACGGGGACCGCATTCTCCTGGCGGGCATCGACGACCCCAACGGCTTCGCCGACCAGAAGACCCCGGAGGCGCTGGCGGCAGAGGTCCAGGCCCTGGAGGGGGACCCCTTCTGGCTCCTCCTGGCCCACCGGAACAACTATTTTGAGAAGGAATACAGCCACCTGGGGGCGGACCTGGTCATCTCCGGCCACGGCCACGGCGGGTTGATCCGCCTGCCCCTCACCGACGGGCTGATCAGCGTGGAGCGAACCCTGTTTCCCTCCTACACGGCGGGGTTCTATGAGGTGGGCGGCGCGGACCTGTTTGTCTCCCGCGGCCTGGGGAACTCCGGAAGGACCTTCCGTCTCTTCAACCGGCCCCAGCTGGTGATTCTGACGCTGTATAAAGAGTAGAGCTATGAGAGAATTTTTCGCCGGACAATATGATATTGCCGTCATCGGCGCGGGCCACGCCGGCATCGAGGCCGCCCTGGCGGCGGCGCGGCTGGGGCAGAAAACCATCTGCTTCACCATCAACCTGGACGCGGTGGGCAACATGCCCTGCAACCCCGCCATCGGGGGCACCGGCAAGGGTCATCTGGTCCGGGAACTGGACGCCCTGGGGGGCGAGATGGCCCGGGCGGCGGATGCCGCCTGCATCCAGTACCGCCTGCTGAACCGGGGCAAGGGCCCCGCCGTCCACAGCCTCCGGGCCCAGGCGGACCGGCGGCGCTATCAGGAGATCATGAAGCACACCCTGGAACGGCAGGCGAATCTGACCCTCCGCCAGGGGGAGATCACCGAGATCCGCCTGACGGACGGGCATGTCAGCCATGTCGTTCTCCACACCGGGGCGGTGTTCGCCGTGAAGGCCGCCGTCGTCTGCTCCGGGACCTATCTCAACGGCAGGACCATTGTGGGCGAGTGCGTCCGGGAGGGCGGACCGGACGGCATGTTCGCCGCCACGGCGCTGACGGACTGTCTGGTGAAGCTGGGCCTGCGCCTCCGCCGTTTCAAGACCGGGACTCCGCCGCGGGTCAACGCCCGCAGTGTGGATTTTTCCAGGATGGAGCTTCAGGAGGGAGACAGCGAGACCATGCCCTTCTCCTTTGAGACGGCCGCGCCGCCGGTAAACCGGGCGGTCTGCTATTTGACCTACACCAACGGGGAGACCCACCGGATCATCCGGGAAAACCTGGACCGCTCCCCCATGCACAGCGGCGTCATCGAGGGCGTGGGGCCCCGGTACTGCCCGTCCATCGAGACCAAGGTCACCCGCTTCGCGGACAAGCCCCGGCACCAGCTCTTCATCGAGCCCATGGGGCTGGAAACGGAGGAATTGTACATTCAGGGCTTCTCCTCCGCCATGCCGGAGGAGGTGCAGTTGGAAATGCTCCACACCATCCCCGGCCTGGAGCGGGCGGAGATGATGCGCCCCGCCTACGCCATCGAGTACGACTGTGTGGACCCGCTGGAGCTGCTGCCTACCCTGGCGTGCAAAAAAATTCCCGGCCTTTACGGCGCGGGCCAGTTCTGCGGGTCCTCCGGATACGAGGAGGCGGCGGTGCAGGGCTTCGCGGCGGGGGTCAACGCCGCCCTGGCCCTGCGGGGGGAGGAGCCGCTGATTCTTTCCAGAGGACAGTCGTACATCGGCACGCTGATCGACGATCTGGTCACCAAGGGTACGGATGAGCCCTACCGCATGATGACCAGCCGCAGCGAGTACCGTCTGCTGCTGCGTCAGGACAACGCGGACCAGCGGCTGTGCCCCGTCGGGCACCGGATCGGGCTGGTGTCCGATGCGCGGCTGGCGCGGGTGGAGGCCAAGTACGAGGCCGTCCGCCGGGAAATCCGGCGATTGTCCGCCAAGGGCGTGCCGCCTTCCGAGGAATTGAACGCCTTTCTGACGGAGAAGGGCACCGCGCCGGTGACGGACGGCGCGCCGCTCATCGCCCTGCTGCGCAGGCCCCAGATTCGCTACGCCGAGCTGCGGCCATTTGACCCGGACATGCCGGATTTGCCCGCGGACGTGGCGGAGCAGGTGGAGATATCGGTGAAATACGAGGGCTACATTCAGCGGCAGCTCCAGGAGGTGGAGGAGCTCCGCCGGATGGAGAGCCGGGCCCTGCCGCCGGATCTGGACTATTCCTCCATCCAGGGGCTGCGCCTGGAGGCGCGGGAAAAGCTGGGAGCCGTGCGGCCCCTGAACCTGGGCCAGGCGGCGAGGATCTCCGGGGTGTCCCCGGCGGACGTGGCGGCCTTAATGATCTGGCTGGAGCGCGGCCAATAAGGGATACATTCTTTTTCTTTTGAAAAGGAAAAAGAATCAAAAAGAAAACTTGCGGCGAAACCCTGTTTCGCCTTTCGGGAGGGGACGGGATGTCGGATATTTCTCTGTGCTATACCATGCAGGGAGCGGGACCGCCTCTGCTGCTGCTCCACGGCAACGGGGAGGATGGGAGCTACTTCGTCCACCAGACAGACTATTTCTCCCGCCGCTACACGGTCTACGCCATTGACACCCGGGGTCACGGCAAAACGCCCAGGGGAACCGCGCCCTTTACCATCGCCCAGTTCGCGGAGGACCTGCTGGACTTCGTGAACGAGCACGACATGGCTCAGGTCCGCCTTCTGGGGTTCAGCGACGGGGCGAATATCGCACTGAGCTTCGCCCTGGCCAATCCGGAGAGGGTGCGGCGGCTGGTGCTGAACGGGGCGAACCTGGACCCCTCCGGGGTGAAGCCCGGCGTTCAGATCCCCATCATACTGGGCTACAGGCTGGCGTCCCTGTTTGCGAAACGGGATCCGAAGGCAAAGCGAAACGCGGAGCTTCTGGGGCTGATGGTCGACCATCCGCATATTGACCCGGCGGCTCTGGGGGACCTGCACGTACCCACGCTGGTGATTGCGGGAACCAGAGATATGATCAAGGACAGCCATACGATGCTGATTGCCAATTCACTGCCCAACAGCCGCCTGGAGGTCATCGCGGGGGATCATTTCATCGCAGCGAAGAATCCGGACGCCTTCAATGAGGCCGTGGCTGGTTTTTTAAGATGAAAAGGAGTTACCGTCTATGAGAGCATTCCTCGCCATCCTTATATGCAAGATCCTGAGACTGATCGGAAAGGCCGTGGGCAAGGGCAGCAGCCTGCCGGGCAAGTACGCCCTGAAGATCTGCCCGGACGTACTGCGGCGGGTGAAGCTGCCGGAGTACGTCATTGCCGTCACCGGCAGCAACGGAAAAACCTCCACTGTGGAGATGATTGCCGCCATCCTGCGGAAAAGCGGGAAAACGGTGGTCTACAACGAGGAGGGCTCCAACCAGATCGAGGGCGTCGCCACGCTGGTGCTGTGCAACAGCACCATGGGCGGTAAAATGAAGGCCGACGTGCTGCTGCTGGAGAGCGACGAGCGCTACGCCCGGCTGTCCTTCCGGTGGTTCCACCCCACCCATTTCGTCATCACCAACCTCTACCGGGACCAGCTCACCCGGAACGGGCACCCGGAATGGGTCTATGACGCCATTCTGCCCGCCATTCACGATGACACCACCCTGGTGCTGAACGCCGACGACCCGCTGGTGTCCCGCTTCGCGCAGAATCATGGGAAGGTGAAGTGGTTTGGCCTGGACCGGTGCTCCGTCAGCTCGGAGGACCACCGGGGCGTCTACCATGACGGCGCCCTGTGCCCGGTGTGCGGCGGGAACATGGCGTACGACTGCTACCACTACGAGCATATCGGCCACTACCGCTGCCCAAGCTGCGGCTACCGCCGGCATAAAACCGACTTCGCCGTCACCGCCCTGGACCTGGGGAAGGGGACGCTGACCATCGACGGAAAAACAGAGATTGCCCTTGCCTTCAAGAGCATCTATAACGTGTACAATATCCTGGCGGCGTGGTCCGCCGGCTCCCTGGCGGGGGTGGACCGGGAAACCATGGCCTCAGTCATCAACAACTATATTCTGAAAAACGGGCGGATGGTGCGCTTCACTCTGGGGAGCCACCGGGGTACGCTCCTGACCAGCAAGCACGAGAACTCGGTCGCCTACGACACCAACCTGGGCTATATCGCCAATACCCAAAAGCCCTGTCAGGTGTTGGTCATCGTGGACGCCATCAGCCGGAAGTACTTCACCGGCGAGACCAGCTGGCTGTGGGACATCGACTTTGACCTGCTGAGCCGGGAGCATGTATGGAAGGTCGTTCTCTGCGGAAAGTACGTCCACGACCTGGCCCTGCGGTTTGACTACACCGGCATCCCGCCGGAGAAAATCGCCTGCTATGACACCGTGGCCCAGGCCGCCGGGGCGCTGGCGGAGGACGGCGGGAGCGAGGAAGTGTACGTGGTGACCTGCTTCTCCGACCGGGACAAGCTGCTGAGTCTGGTCCAGAAAGAGGAGGGCTGACGATGGAACTGACGATTTTACACCTGTTCCCCGATTTCATGAGCCTGTACGGCGAGTACGCCAACGTGGCGGTGCTGCGCCGCCACCTGGAGGCCATGGGCGTGACCGTGACGGTTCGGGCGGTCAACAGTGGGGATACCCCGGATTTCAGTGCGGCGGATATGATCTACATGGGCGCGGGCACGGAGCGGAGGCAGAAAATCGCTCTAGAGAAGCTCCTGCCCCACGTAGACGGCCTGAAGGCCGCCGCGGCGCGGGGGGCGCTGGTCCTCTTCACCGGGAACGCCATGGAGACCCTGGGGGCATCCGTCACCGACGCGGCGGGTAAAGTCTGGCCGGGCCTGGGCCTTGCGGACTTCACCACCGTGGAGACGGACAGGCGCAGTCCTGAGGACGTGGTGGCGGTCCCCGCCCTGTGGGACGCCCCCGCCGTGGGCTTCATGAACAAGTGCAGTACCACCGGCGGCGTCCAGACGCCGCTTTTCAGGGAATTGTCCCTGGGCTTCGGCAACGAGGTGGAGCGCGGACCGGAGGGGTACGTCTCCGGAAATGTCTTCGGCACCCATATCACCGGTCCGGCGCTGGTGAAGAATCCGGACTTTCTGGATCTGATCATCCGACGGCTGTTCCGGTCAAAGGGCTGGGACTGCCCAGAGGAGCTGCCCCGGCTGCCTCATGAGCGGGAGTCCTACGCGGTAACGCTCCGGGAGCTGCAGGCGAGAACCAAATAGCGAACGCCGATGGTACGGACGGGAATTGATATCAATCAACTCCGCCCGTACCATCGGCATCCGTATATACGCTTTCTCAACCGCGTCGACTATGGCCTCGCATTGCCCGCCCGGCAGGACTACATCAGCGGAGCCAGAGGCCGCAGGAGCCAGCCGGTCATCCGGCGGCTCAACTTGTCCTTCCGGCAGTCCTCCAGTGTGATTTTTCTGCATTTTTCCAGGGTCCTCTGATAGTCCGCCTCGATGTCCGCCACGGCGGGGACGCGGTGCAGGACGGCCGCGCACTCAAAGTGGAGGTACAGGCTGCGGTAATCCAGGTTGATGCTCCCGGTTATGGCGGTGGCGTCATCACAGACGAAGGTTTTTGCGTGGACAAAACCGGGCTCGTACTCGTAAATCTGTACGCCGCCGGCGATCAGTTCCTGATAATAGGACCGGGTCAGGGCGAAAACCGTCTTTTTATCCGGCCAGCCGGGGGTTATCAGCTTGACGTCCAAGCCCCGCTTGGCGGCGAAAATGAGGGCAGCAGCCATCTCATGGTCGATGATCAGATAGGGCGTCATGATATGGACGTACTCCCTGGCCCGGTTGAGCATGTCCACATAGACCATCTCAGCGATTTCCTCGCCGTTGAAGGGACTGTCCCCATAGGGAAGCACCCAGCCGGGGGCGGCAACGGGCTCTGAGGCCGCGAGATAGCGGGAGCAGTCCTCCATGCCCCGGCCCTCCACGTTCCACATTTGCAGGAACATCAGGGTGAAGGAGCGGACCGCCTCGCCGGTGACGCGGATGGCCACGTCTTTCCAGTGCCCGTGGGGATGGGTGCGGTTGATATACTCGTCCGCCAGGTTGATGCCGCCGGTAAAGGCGCATCGCCCGTCCACAACGAGGATCTTCCGGTGGTCCCGGTTGTTGTAGTGCGTGGAAACCAGCGGCCGCAGCGGCGCGTACATCCGGCAGCGGATCCCAAGCTCCTCCAGCTTCCTGGGGTACTGATAGGGGAGCTTATACAGGGCGCAGGTGCCGTCATAGAGGACCCGGACCTCCACGCCCTGCCTGGCCTTCCGCTCCAGCACATTCAGCATGCGGCCCCACATATAGCCCTCGTCAATGATGAAGTACTCCAGGAAGATGAACTGCCGGGCCTGCTCCATCTCGTCCAGCATGGCGGAGAAGGCATCTTCCCCCAAGGGGTAGTAGTCCGCTCCGGAATTCCGCCAGACCGGGAACCGGCCCGTCCGCTCCAGATAGGCGGCCAGACCCGCCATGCCGGGGTCCTCCTCCTTCAGGGACTGGAACGCCTCCGGCTGCTGGGGCAGAAGTCCCTCGGTTTCCTGCTGGATCTCCTTCAGCCGGGCGCGGGCCAGGCGGTGGCCCAGGTCCGTGTCCACAAAGAAGTAGAAAGGGATGGCAAAGACGGGGGCCAGCATAATGAGGAGGATCCATGTGATTTTGTTATAGGGGTTCTGCGGGCGGTTGACCACGATAAGAGCCACAATAAGACCCAGGAGCATAGAGCCGCCGTAAACCGTGTAGTCCCTCAGCCGGTAAAAGCCCAGAAAAAGGAGCCCGAACTGGACAGCCAGCAGGAGCACCACCACGGTGGTACGTCCGAAAACCAGCCGGAAAAGACCCCGCTTTCCCTTGTTCAGCAGCAGGACGGCCTCCTCGTCCCGAAGATTCCTTTTTTCTTTTGCCATGTTCTCCCTCCGTTTTTCATCTTTTTCCTAGTATAGCATGGATTACGGGAAATTGCAATCGGGTGGCTGCCGTTGCTAAGGACGGCGGAAAGGGCGGCTTGATTCTGTAGAAATTTTCCGAAATTCCGCGGGAATTTTTCCAGAAAAGGGTACTTGACAAGGGTGGTATAATTGATAAGCCAATAGAGTTTCGCGGGCATCCGCCCCGCGGAACGTAAAAAGGCTGACGCGGGCATCGCGCACCGATGGCGTCGGATCTTTGAATAAAAACGAAAGAAGGAGTTGCTGGATGAAACAACACAAATTAGGCCTGGCGCTGTGGCTTGCGGCGATTTTGCTTTTGCTGGCCGGCGCGCTGCTCACCGGGTCGCCGGGCCACGCGGAGGACGTGCAGGAAGCCATGCGGGACGCCGTGCTCCACGACATCAACCAGGTGAGCCTGTTTGGCGTCAAGAACGTCAATCCCGGACTCATTTCCGCTTTTACCGTCACAGGGATTTTGCTGGCGATCGCGGTCCTGATCCGTGTTTTCGCCATTCCCCGGTTCCGCTTCGTTCCCGGGAAGCTGCAAATGCTGGTGGAGGAAGCGGTTGGCCTTTTTGACGGGATGGCCAGGGGCAGCAGCCCCCACCGCTTCCGTTTTGTAGGGACCTACATCTTCGCCGTGGGGTGCTATATTTTTGTCGGCACCCTGTTCGAGCTGCTGGGCCTGCAGGCCGTCACCACCCACGGGAATCCCATTACCCTGCCCGCCCCGCTGTCGGACGTCAACGCCGCCATCGCCACGGGTACGCTCTCATATCTGGTGATTGTCTCCGGCAGCATCGCCGGGAACGGCGTGAAGGGCATCGGGAAGGCCCTGAAGGAATTCTCCCTGCCCATCTCCATGAGCTTCCGCCTCTTCGGCGCGCTGCTCAGCGGCCTGCTGGTGACGGAGCTGGTGTACTATTATGTCAATCTCAGTTTTGTGTTCCCTGTGATCGTGGGCGTCGTGTTCACCCTGCTCCACGCCCTCATCCAGACCTACGTGCTCACCATGCTGACGGCTCTGTACTATGGCGAAGTGTCCGAGGTGTCCCATAAGGAGCCGAAGGAAAAAAAGGCAAAACGCGCCTGACCTGTCCCCCGCGGCGCGCGGACTACGCTGTACGATAAAAACTGTATAAAAAATAATTGGAGGTTTTCATTATGAACCGTATGCTGAAAAAGATCGTTACCCTTGCCGGCGTCCTGGTCCTGCTCCTGGCGCTGGCCGCTCCCGCTTACGCCGCCGACGCTGAGGCTGCCGAGGACTCCAACCCCACCGGCGTCAAGGCCATCGCCGTGGGCATCGCCATCGGCGTCGCCGCCGCCGGAGGCGCTTTCTCCATGGGCAGCGCCACCGCCAAGGCCGCCGAGAGCATCGCCCGCCAGCCGGAGGCGGATGGCAAGATCCGCACTACGCTGATGCTGGGCCTGGTTTTCATCGAGACCGCCATCATCTACGCCCTGCTGGCGGCTATTCTGATTATCTTTGTGATGTAAGGCAGGTGCGGGATATGCCGTTGAATATTGACTTGCAGCAGATCCTGCTGCATTGGCTGAACCTGGTCATCCTCACCGGCGGGTTGTACTTCCTGCTCTACAAGCCTGTCAAGGCGTTCATGGACAAGAGGGAGGCCTATTACCAGGACCTGGAGCGGCAGGCTCAGGAGAAGCTGGCTCAGGCGGAGCGGACCCGGATGGAGGCCCAGGCCAAGCTGGACGGCGCCGACGAGGAGATCCGTCAGAACCGCGTCAAGGCCCAGCAGGCCGTTCAGCAGGACGTTGAGGAACAGCTTGCCCGGGCCCAGGCCCAGGCCAAGCAGCTCCTGGTCCATGCCCGGGCCGAGGCGGAGCACGACCGGGAGGAGATCCTTCGCTCCTCCCAGCGGGAGCTGCGGAAGCTTGCGGCGGCGGCCACCAAGAAGCTGGCGCTCCAGAAGGATCCCTTCGATCAGTTTTTAGATCTGGCGGAGGGAGGCGTCCGGCATGAGGAACACTAGAGGCCGCCTGACGGCGGAGCTGCGCAGCGCCAGGGAGCCCAGTGAGGTCCAGCTCCAGCGCTTCGGGGAATTTCTCGCCCGGACTTACCAGCGAAAGGTGCCGCTGCACTGGGAGCAGGACGCGTCCCTGCGCTCCGGCTTCTGGCTCCAGGTGGGCTCCGATGTATACGACTGGACCCTGGACGGGCGGATGCGGCAGTTTACAGACTATCTGCGCCAGCTCCAGACGGGGACCAACGATCTGCTTCCCCTGATGCGTCAGGCGGCAAAGGACTGGTCCCTGGCCGTGGTGCCGGAGGAAATCGGCGAGGTGCGGACAGTGGACGGCGAGATCGCCGTGGTGGACGGGCTGGAGCACGCCCGGTACGGGGAAATCCTGCTCTTTGACTCCGGCGTCAAGGGGATGGTTCAGGACCTTCGCCGGAAGGAACTGAGCTGCGTCCTTTTTGGCGACAGCGAGGAGGTCAGCGCGGGCGGCATGGTCCGCCGTACCCACAAGACCGCCGGTATGCCGGTGGGCGACGCGTTCCTGGGCCGCGTGGTGGACGCTCTGGGCGTCCCCATTGACGGCAAGGGCCGCATTCACTCCCAGAGCTACCGGCCCATCGAGGCCCCCGCGCCCTCCATTCTGGACCGCCAGCCGGTAAACACCCCGATGGAGACGGGCATCCTGACCATTGACTCCATGTTCCCCATCGGCAGGGGGCAGCGCGAGCTGATTATCGGCGACCGCCAGACCGGCAAGACCGCCATTGCCCTGGACACCATCCTCAACCAGAAGGGCAAGAACGTGGTGTGCATCTATGTCGCCATCGGACAGAAGACCAGCTCCGTGGCCCAGCTGGTGGAAAATCTCAATCGCCGGGGGGCTATGGAATATACCACCGTGGTCAGCGCCTGCGCGGGCTCGTCCGCCGCGCTGCAATATATCGCCCCCTACGCGGGCTGCGCCCTGGGCGAGTATTTCATGAACCAGGGGCAGGACGTGCTCATCGTCTATGACGATCTCAGCAAGCACGCCATTGCCTACCGCGCCCTCAGCCTGCTGCTGGAGCGCTCCCCTGGCCGGGAAGCCTATCCCGGCGACGTGTTTTACCTCCACTCCCGGCTTCTGGAACGGGCCGCGCACCTCTCCGACGAACGGGGCGGCGGCAGCATGACCGCCCTGCCCATTGTGGAGACCCAGGCGGGCGACGTGTCCGCCTATATCCCCACCAATATCATCTCCATTACCGACGGTCAGATTTTCCTGGAGAGCGAGCTCTTCTTCTCCGGCCAGCGGCCCGCCGTCAACGTAGGCCTGTCCGTTTCCCGCGTAGGCGGCGACGCCCAGACCAGGGCCATGAAGTCCGCCGCGGGCGCCATCCGCCTGGACCTGGCCCAGTACCGGGAGATGGAGGTGTTTACCCAGTTCTCCAGTGACCTGGACGCGGCCACCAAGCGCCAGCTGGCCTACGGCCAGGGCCTCATGCGCCTGCTGCGCCAGAATCAGTACGCGCCCTTCTCCCAGCACCAGCAGGTCATTACGCTGACCGCCGCCCTGCACCACATTATGCAGGACGTTCCTCTGGACCGGCTGGACGAGTTCCGGAAGGAACTGCTGGCCTTTGTGGAGAAACAGGTCCCGGATCTGTGCCGGCGGATCGATCTGACCGGCCTGCTGACCAGCGAGGACCGGGAGGAGCTGCTGGCGCTGTCCCGGCAGTTCCTGGAGTCCAGCCGGCCGGCGGAAAAGCACGGAGGCTGACATGGCGGGAACGAAGGAGATCAAAACGCATATTGACAGCGTCCAGGAAACCAGGAAGATCACCAACGCCATGTACCTTATCGCCTCTACCAAACTGCGCAAGGCCCGGCAGGAGCTGGAAAACACCCGTCCCTACTTCGAGGCCCTGCGGGGCGAGATCAAGCGGGTCTTCCGTACGGCGGGAAAGGTAGACAGCCACTATTTCTACCCGGCCACCGGCGAGCGTCCCCGCGGGGGAACATACGGCTGTCTGGTCATCACCGCCGACAAGGGGCTGGCGGGCTCCTATAACCAGAACGTCATCCGGGAGGCCATGAAGCTGCTGGAGCAGCACCCGGATACCAAGCTCTTCGTGGTGGGCGAGTATGGCCGCCGGTTCTTCAACATGCGGAACATCCCCATTGAGCACAGCTTCCTCTATACGGCACAGAACCCCACCATGGCCCGTGCCAGGGAGATCAGCGCCCTTCTGCTGGACGGCTTTGACCGGGGAGAGCTGCAAAAGATATTCGTGGTTTACACCGACATGGCCAGCGCCATGTCTTCCCAGGCGAGCTCCACCCGCCTGCTACCCTTTCACCGGACCTATTTTGCCGACGCTGTCCGGACGGAGCAGCCGGCGGCGGAACCCTTCGAGTTTCTGCCGGATGTGCGGACCGTGCTTGACAACATGATGCCCAGCTACGTTTCCGGCTTCATCTACAGCGCCCTGATCGACAGCTTCTGCTGTGAGCAGAACGCCCGCATGACGGCGATGGACAGCGCCAACCAGAACGCGGAAGCCCTGCTGGGCGATCTGTCCCTGCAATTCAACCGGGTCCGTCAGTCGGCCATCACCCAGGAGATCACTGAGATTTCCGCCGGGGCCAGGGCCCAGCGGCAGAAGCGTCAAAAGACGGAACGGTAACGAAAGAGGTGCTTGATTTGGAAAGAGGGATTATTGTACAGATATCCGGTCCCGTGGTGGACGTGGAGATTCAGGAGGGGCCGCTCCCCCGTCTGCGGGAGGAGCTGACCGTGGAAAGGGACGGCGTCCTGCGCGTCATGGAGGTGGCCCAGCACGTGGGCCGCGGCACCGTGCGGTGCATCATGCTCTCCCCCAGCGAGGGTCTGGCCAGAGGCCTGGCCGTGGACGTGCCCGGGCACACCATCCAGGTGCCGGTGGGCCGTGCCACCCTGGGCCGGATGTTCAACGTGCTGGGGCAGCCCATTGACGGCGACGGCGCCCTGCCGGATGACACGCCGGTCCGGAGCATCTACCGCACGCCCCCCTCCTTTGAGGAGCAGAGCCCGGCGGTGGAGATTCTGGAAACCGGCATCAAGGTCATCGACCTGCTGGAGCCCTATCCCCGCGGAGGAAAAATCGGCCTCTTCGGCGGCGCCGGCGTGGGCAAGACGGTGCTCATCCAGGAACTGATTCACAACGTGGCCATGGAGCACGGCGGCTACTCCATCTTTACCGGCGTGGGCGAGCGCAGCCGGGAGGGCAACGACCTCTGGCGGGAGATGCGGGAGAGCGGCGTGTCCGACAAGACTGCCCTGGTCTTCGGCCAGATGAACGAGTCCCCCGGCGTGCGGATGCGGGTGGCCCTGTCGGGCCTTACCATGGCGGAGTACTTCCGGGATGTGGAGCACAAGGACGTGCTGCTGTTTATCGACAACATTTTCCGCTTCGTCCAGGCGGGCAGCGAGGTGTCCACCCTGCTGGGCCGGATGCCCTCCGCCGTGGGCTACCAGCCCACCCTGGCCAATGAAATGGGAGCCCTTCAGGAGCGGATCGCCTCCACTAAGGATGGTTCCGTTACCTCCGTTCAGGCGGTATACGTCCCCGCCGACGATCTGACGGACCCCGCCACCGCCACCACCTTCGCCCATCTGGACGCCACCACGGTGCTCAGCCGGAAAATCTCCGAGCAGGGCATCTATCCGGCGGTGGACCCCCTGGCCTCCTCCTCCCGGATCCTGGAGGCCGACACGGTGGGAGAGCTCCATTACCGGGTGGCCCGGCAGGTCCAGGAGATCCTGGAAAAATACCGGGAGCTTCAGGACATCATCGCCATTCTGGGCATGGACGAGCTCAGCGACGAGGACCGGCATACAGTGGCCCGCGCCCGGCGGCTTCAGCGCTTTCTGGCCCAGCCCACCCATGTGGCGGAGAAGTTCACCGGCATCCCCGGCGTCTATGTACCGCTGAAGGACACGCTGGAGAGCTTTGCCGCCATCGTGGACGGTCAGCTGGACCAGTACCCGGAGGCCGCCTTCTACAACGTGGGCACATGGCGGGACGTGGTGGAAAAGGCCCGGAAAATGGAGGCGGGTGAGGCGTGATGGAGAGCTTTCAGGTTCACATTCTGGCGGCGGACAAGAACTTCTATGAGGGGCCCTGCGTCAGCCTGACCATTCCCACCAGCGACGGAGAGCTGGGCATCCTGGCCCATCACAGCCCCATGATCGCCGCCATTCAGCCGGGAACCCTCCGCTACCGGGTTCCCGGCCAGCCCCCCCGGCTGGCCGCCGTCTCTCCCGGCATGGTGAAGGTGGAGAACAACGACGTGCTGGTGCTGGTGGACTCCGCCGAGCGGCCTGAGGAGATCGACGCCGCCCGCGCCAGGCGGGAGGCCGACGAGGCCCGCGAGGCCCTCCTGCAAAAACGGAGCCGGCAGGAGCATCAGATTGCCCAGGCTACGCTGGCCCGCGCCCTGAACCGTCTGCGGGTCAAGGCCAAGGGCGGACTGGGGCAATAAATCGTCCGGCAAAAGCAATACTTTTTCTTGAAAAAAGTATCAAAAGGAACATTGCTATCGCTCTTCAAACCGTTGCAACTTCAAGATTCCCGCACGGTGACGATATTGCGCTTTTATAGTCGACGCGGTTGAGAAAGGGTAAAAAGGAGGCAGGGAAAAATGGGGTGCAGCAAGACGGAGGACGCAGGCGGGCTGACGCCCGTCAAGGACGACAACGAAGCTGCGCCTCATTT
>JAAVHC010000066.1 GCA_014799925.1 Oscillibacter sp. | reverse complement strand
TTGTATCTGGATCAAATCGGACAGCGCTGTCCGATTTCAAATCCGCACGCGCGTGCGGATTTGAAAAACGAAAGTGCTTTCGTTTTTGGAAGTGGGTGGGGAAGGTTCCGTCCCCTCCGGCAGGGGTAGTTTCAATCTACCGCCGTCTCAGGCTACACCACCGCCAGAGGGCTGAAATCTCAGCCGCCAACCGCCCAAAAATTGGGGCGGTTCATTTTCTTGCCCATTCATTGCCACTTATGGCAACGGGCGCAGATCTGCGCCCGTTAGACCTCTCCCGCCTATTACAGACCATTTCTGATCTCAGTTACAGCAAGTGTAGTATCTTACTACATCTGCAAATGGACAGACCGCACACACTGAAGGCACATCCATAGAAGAAGCCACCTGGAGTTGCCGCTCCAGGTGGCTTCTTCATGCACAGTTTCGGTCGGGCAAATCCGTCAGCGCTGACGGATTTGCTACTCAGCCGCGCCGATACGGCGCGGCCACTCACCGTTGATCTTCTCCATGCTCCGGAGTGTCCTTCAGATACTCTGCCAACTCCACGATCCATCCGGGCCGGTGATCTCCCTCCAGGATCAACTCTCCGTTGCGGTAGGCGGCAACCTCTACAAAGCCGTTGTCGTTGTCATAGAAGACAGCTTCGTCGCAGTAGGGGAGAACGGCCTGCACGGCATCCCAGCGGCCCAGGAAGCGCCGGTCTACATCCTCAGCGTCGACGTTGTGCCCTCCTCTGGCGACGCGGTTCGCTATGCGCCGCTTGCTTTCTTCCGCCGTATCGAGGCCGATGTAATAGAGCCGGATATAGTAGCCTTCTTCCTTCGCCCTCCGGGCTGCGGCCTTCGAGCGGTGGCCGGAAAGAGTTGTTTCCTGTGTGAAGCTCACACCGTCACGGATGCAGCTCTCCATGATGTGGATCGCCCGCTTGCCGCCCTCCAGGGACTTACCGCCCAGATGAGCGGTGATCTTGTCAATGTCAACGATCATGCCCAGGTCCTTTGTCTGGCTCTTGAGGACGCCGGTAAAGCTACTCTTGCCGACGCCATTTACACCACCAATGATAGTATAGGTTCTCATGCTCTGTCCTCCTGGTTCAAATCCGCAGGCGCCTGCGGATTTCAAAATGGTACATGTTGTACGACTTGTACTTCTTGTGTATGTTGTGCGCTTGGGAATTTGAAATCCGAAATCGGTTGCGGATTTGTTTTCTGTTCAGTAGACGTCACGGAAATGCAGGTCCGACGGGGGGAACAACTAAGATATATTGTCGTATGAGATAAAGTTGTAACTGACATTAACTATAAAGTTTCCCCTACATGTGCAACTTTATAGTAAAAAAGTTAATGGAAAAGTGTAATAAACGGTTAAATTAATTTTAATTTGCCAAAATATGCACGCATACGAAGAGTTCTCCTCTTATGAAAACGGCTAATAATAAAATAAATAAAGGCGGTTTGTAAGTGTCATTTGTTACAAAGTTTTCTAAAAAAATTTGGGCATATGTTTCATTCCTTTTTTTTTAAAAAAATGTTATGCTAATTGTAACACTACCAAATAGTAAGCGGGAGCCTCTTTCACAGGGGGCAACTTCTTCCCCCTAATCTTAGGAAAGGGGGGCTGACAATGATTACATATTCTGATTTAGTTCAAGTTTGTATTTTAATCATTGACATTATTGGCCTCTATATTGAGGTCAAAAAAAAGAAGTAACCGCTCTGCCTCCAAGCACGCGGTTACTTCTTTAGCCTAGCAACTGGGGACAACCGCTTACTGGTAATACCCGCCGCCCAAGGGATTAGGCCCCCTTGGGCGGCTGTTGTTTAGTGCTCTCAGTATAGACCACAGACCCTGTAAAGTCAACAAGGTGCAAGAGGAGAAATTTAGACCACAAAGAAAAATGAAAAATGAATTGTTTGCAATAATTTTCAACAGGTAAACGCTAAAAATGAAAAGAAATACTGAAAAATATAATTAAAAATTGACAGTTTTTCAACGTTAAGAAAAGGAATAAACAAACTTTTTGGCGCAGATGCTCACGGTTGCACCTCTCCCAGCTCCGCAGCTTCCACTGCCTCCTGCTCCTGCGCCAGACCGTTGGAGACCTGCACGGTGTAGTCCACGAACGCCTGCTGAATATCCTCATCCGGTTCCAGAAACCGGCGGATCAGAGCGCAGGCTTCAGCTGAAAGGTGATAATCTGTGCCGCCAATGCGTCAAGGGTTCTGCGGGACGGTGGGTTAAACATAGGCCCTGTTCCGTCCCATGTCAATGGTACATGAAATATCGCACTATGTGGGTGACGCTGGCCGCTGTTGGAATTGACGCCTGTCCGCTCTGATCGATGCAGGCCACGGCAATGGGTATGGCTAATCAACGCTGTCAACCCTACCGGATGGATAAGAACGGCGTGAATGTTTCCGAGCAGTTCCTGGGACAAAATTGCAAATATATGAAAGTTTCATATCTTGATCCTTGTAATCTTGATTAAGTTAGACTTGACAAAGTTGTTATTTTTCGCCGTTTTCCATTGCCGCATGGTAGATATTAGAGTATAATATCTTCGCTGCCCTTCTCCAATCTGGCAACAGAAAGGGGGTGGGATCTATGGAGTACCTCATCAGTTTCTTTGTGGCGGTCGCAGCGGATGTAGTTGGCTACTGCATCCACAAGTGGCTTGATCGTCATGGCAAGGGCCAGTAAGCACAAAATGAACCCCCGGAGAGACGCAACCTCTCCGGGGGTTCGATTTTTGCGTGGAACCTATGATACCTCATCAGTTCTTTGGCTATGGTTATTATACCACAGCTAGATTAGTATATGCAAGTCGGAAAAATTAACACACTTACTATGCGAAATAGCAATCTTTTTGCACGATTTAGGTCACTAACCTTTCTCCCATGACATACAACTGCCGACTAAAATTTCTTTGGTGTCCGCGCCTGATCTGCACAGCTGCTCACCGCAGATAATGAAAACAGATGTGACCGCCTTCAACGCGCTCAAGAGCATCATGCGCGCTGGCCTGGAGATCGGCAGATAAAGATAGAGAGAGTAAAGAGTATGGGAGTGAAAAAAGCTTCCACACGCCGAAAACGGAAAGGGGGTGGCACTATTGGAGACTCTACTCAGCTTCATTTTGTCGGTTGGATCGAATGTAGCCGGATACTACATCTGCAAGTTGCTTGACCGGCACTGTCGAAAGGGACAGTAAGCAAAAACGCCCCCGGAGAGCAGTTGCTTTCCCGGGGGCGTTTTGTGTGGGCCATTGTTCCTAATCAACTTGTGTCACTTGTACTTCTTGTGTATCTTGTACGTCTGCTCAGATCTGTAAGCGCTTGGTAATTTGCTGCCAGCCGCGCCGGATCGGCGCAGCTGCTCACCGCTGATCCTCTCCCAGCTCCGCAGCGTCCCCGGCCTCCTGCTCCTGCGCCAGATCGTTGGCGACCTGCACGGCGTAGTCCACAAATGCCTGCTGAATATCTTCATCCAGCTCCAGAAACCGGCGGATCAGAGCGCAGGCTCCATCGGAAAGATGGTACTCCGCTGCCAGTGCATCAAGTGTGTTGTGGGCTGGAGGGATAAACATATCTCCTATCCCATGTCGAAGCCAAATTTCATTGACATCAAATTCCCGGCAGATGAGAGAAACAACGGCAACTGTTGGGTTTCCACGGCCAGTTTCGTACTTGGCTATAGTATTTTGCCGTATTCCGAGTTTATCAGCAAATGCCTGTTGTGTGAGTCCCAGCGCTTTGCGGAGTGCTTTAATCCTTTCGTTCAGTGTGATTCCTCCCTTTGATCCTTTCCCTGCTCCTCAGTATCTCCGGCCCCAGTACGGAGTAGAGCCCGCGCGAACCGCTCCACCGCTCGCAGGTCGTCGTCACTGAGGACAGCTAGGGCAGAGATGAAGCGGCGCCGGATGCTTTCCGGTTCGTCTTGGAGAACGCTATTAATATACATGGAGATTTCTTCATCAGCCGAATTGGAAACAAACATCTCGCCCTCTCCGGTCCTGAGCCAACGTTCATTAACCCCAAATGTTTTACAAATATTGTTAATTACAACGCTTGATGGTTTACATCTCCCAAGTTCGTATCCAGACAGCATGTTTTGCGATGATCCAATTTTATCAGCAAAATCCATTTGAGTAAGGTTTAATTTTTTTCTCAACTGCTTCAGTCTTTTGTTCATAGATTTCGCCTCCTTCTAAAGATAAAATAACATGATAACGCTATTGTGTCAATAAAAAGTGATAATCAGTATTTCTCTATTGACAAAAAGTGATATACAGTTTAATATAACCGTATATCACTTTTTTGCAGATAGGGAAGGAGGCAACAAAAATGAAAATAACGAATGCTGATATGCCTGCACTGGTATCTATGCTTAACGTGATTTTCTCGTTGGATAAAGCAGATAGGCGGGTGGTCATAGCCTTTGCAGAAGGAATGGCAGCTAAGGCAGCACAGCTGCCACCGGCTAGCGAGGTCAATCCAGAATCGGATTGACCCACCAGACAACAGTCCAGCAGGAGGGGACAAACGGCCCCTTCTGCCGGGCTGACGGCCTTGCTGGTGGGCGGCGGGGTCCGTGTGCATATATCGGGGCGTGTTGCTGTCGTGCGCCCGCTGGAGCTTTCCTGCGCCCACAACGGCGAGGTCTGGCAGGGCCCATGCAGAGAGCCTGCCCGGACTGCACCGCGCCGGATCGGCGTCGCTGCGGCCCGTCAACCGCTAAAGCTGAAGCGGTATAAAAGTGATGTTGGAGGACTGCGGCCCCTTCAGGGGCGGACCTTTACAGCGTGGCCTGACCGTGGGCGCAGACGGTCGAACGGGGCCGCGCCGACGTGCGACAGCGTCCCGGCTCCGGAGGGCTGTCAAACGGTGGACCCGCGAAAGCAGGGCCCACCGTGCTCTGCGAGCCCCCACCAAAAGGCTGGATATCTAACTCCGGTAGATGGCTGTAGGGGGTAGGTCCGGAAGGGGGGAGGTTGCACGGGCGTAAGAAAAACGGTCGGACCAGTGGCAGAAAGAAGGTGTAGCTGTGGGCAAAATCATTGATATGACGGCCAGAGAAGCCCCGGTCAGATGGGTTATTGAAGTGGGTGACTGTGAAGATTATTTCCATTGTCGCTACATAGGCGAAAGCGAAAGCATCCGTGGAGCGCATTGGAGAGTTTTCATCCAGGCATCTACGATAGATCGCGTACAGGGGCTACTTGAAAAAGCAAAGGACCAGTTAAACCGCAGTAAGGCCGTCATCCGTACTGGCTAAAAAGGAGAACCCCCAATTTTGGACATAAGCAAAGCCGTCGGATTGACGGCAGAAAGGAGTTGAAAACACATGTGGAAAAACCAGGAATAAAGCGGCTATGCGGGTGTGCAGCAAGGCTCTGGGCCATAACCGGATCAGCGTTGTGGCTGATAATTATATCCGTGGGCTGTGATGGAGGGCTGTCATGAGTGAGTTTGTCAAAAAGTCGATGATGGGGTATAAAGAAGTCCCCGGGGGGCTCTCTGATTCTGAGTGTACTCACGTAATCCTGACGTCAAGGGAATATGCTGGGCTCCTTCAGAAGAAGGCTCAGGCGGAGAAGGAAACCCAGAATATAAAATATCAAGCGGAGCAGGCTATTGCAAAAGAACGGTCAGCGGCACTATCCAGGATACGTGCCTCCGAAAATGCGGCCCGGCAGAAGGTGGCATCTATGGAGCAGGCGCTCACCGATGAGCGTAATGCGCGGATCTACCAGCAGCAGTTAAATGAAAATCTGCTGCGGATCTCAAGAGAGCGGGCCAATGCAGACAGAAACCTCCGCCCCAAAAAGGAACATTCCGGTTACGTTGTTATATCGTCAACAGAGAAGACGCACCGATACAAGAACGGGAATAGAAATTGGGCCGTTACCACGCTCTGGGAGACGGTCCTGCAAATTCCCTACTCAGTTGATTTCACAGAAGATCAGGCTCGTGGGCAGCTGACGGCTGATCTATTTCAGGATGATCCGTTGGCGTATCCCTTACTCGAAAAAATTGGTATTACGGCGATTTATGGAAAAGAATATGCTATAATGATAGAGGACAAACGATGGTGTGAAGATCCCAGCCAATTCAATGTGATGTTGGATTGGCGGTTAAGGGCGAACCACAAGACCGGATATTGGGAAATCTTGTTTCTTCACACAAAGCCGCTCGGGATTGTCCCTATGGACATGCGAGCCCGACACCAGAAAGAAGGTTGACCCCATTGCAACAAAGTTCAACAGGAATGACATTGGCATTAAAGGACGGCTGGCTTGGTTGTCCAGTCTGCAGGAGGAAGAAAAAGCTGCTACGCGTTCTTCCGGATACCTCAGCAAAAGCCCTTACAGTCTACTGTAGAAATTGTAAGGCATCGCTGACAGTTAATATCACATGTGGCCAGTACGTTGAATGCACGGAAGTAACTCGTTATGGGCAGAGGATATCAGGCGCAATATCCAGTCGTTGATTGTCAGTGATGCTCTAGCCGCTGACCCATGCCAAAGGCCCGCAGTGGGCTTCCAGGGCCGGTCAGCGCCTCCAGCCGGTCAGATCGAGGCCATGCTCCGCGCGGATCGCCGACGTCGCCCAGCTCTAGAGAGCCTGGGGCCGTCTGGATCGACCGACAACGGGTGCGCTCCCGTTGTGTCCAACTTGGACACAATCAATCAAAATGCAAGCAGCGGGACGTAGGGGTAACTCCCTACGTCCCGCTGCGGGTTTATTCTTTTTCCTTTTCCGTCAACATATCCCAAAGTGTAATCTGATCTGTTCCCAATTCCTTATGTATCCGATCTTGCAGCCGCACCAGATCCATTGTCGGCTTCGTAGATATAGAAAATTCTATTCCAATCACTTGCCGCCCTTTGGTCAGTTTATTGTAGCTTACAAGCATATCGCTATTTTCGTTTATATCCTTAACCGCCACATCCAGCACACGCCGCCTAAAATCTCGGAAATCTGTGTACATCTCACAGTCCAGCACCTGGCGGAGCTCGTTTATCTCATACCTATGTCTGAATGAACCGCGCTTGTCGTACAGGTAGGACCGGCACACTTCATAGAGGCGGATCGCATACTTGGATGAAAACATCAGAGTGTATATCAGCTCATAGCTGGTATAGTGGCTTTTCAGCTCCAACAAAAAGGGCTTCATATCTCTATCGAGCCGGATTCTGATCGTACCACAGTCTTTATTGATATATGGCTTCTCGATCCACCGCAGCAAGGTCTCGGTATCCTCTGAAATATAAGCCCACATACTTTTGTCCGAAATATCCTTTATCGCGGCCTTCAAATCAACATAGTTACTGCCGATTGGAATCCCGCAGACACGGCAAAACTCTGGTATATTAAATTCGTACTCCTTAAACTCATCATCATTGTAATCTATCTTGCTGATAAGATAGAGCATCACCCGTTGTTGCTGCAGGGATAGCTTAAATCTCGAACGCTGGATAAGATCGTTGCTCTTCCGGACCTCTTTCACCCGTAAATCCACATATGATTCTGCCTTCATTCGCTATCACCTCGCTGTCAGATTATAGCATATTGTGGGCAAATATGTCAACGTGTCCACAAACAAGGAATTTGTCCACGATACTGCAAGGAATTTGTCCACGATACTGCAAGGAATTTGTCCACGATACTGCAAGGAATTTGTCCACGATACTTTGTCTACACATTATATAAATAAAAAATAAATATTAATAATTCTGATAAAGGAGCGGCTTCGCCGCTTTGCTTTCCTCGAAAAGAAATGTTTTTTTCTTTTTCCGCACTATTTGTCACCTTACCCTCGTTTTCGTTGATATATACCGACCGGTAACACACGCAAAAACCTGTGCCACCGGTCGGTGCTCCATTGTCATCCGTTCCCAGTAAGGCGCTTCGCGGCATTATACGCTTCCCGGTTCAGATCCATATCCTGCTCTACCAAGGCATTGACATACTTAGTGATGCTTTGGCCCCGGAGCCCTGCCATGATCCGGAGGTACTCCAAGTTCTGCGGAGTGAATGCCATATTGATGCGTGGCAGCTTCGCACCCTTACGCCCCTGTGTCTGCACAGTCTCCGGCACAGCTTCCGGGCGTTGTACTTCTTGTGTACTACCAATAACCGTCGCATACACGGGCTTCGCATTTGCGGCAGCATTCTTAAATCCCTTAGGCATGATCTCTTAACCTCCTAATACTTCTTCAATCACAGCACAATAGTCCAATGCAGGTTTTGATTTTGGTGCATAGGTGAAGAGGCTCTGCTGCATTGTCTGGGCCTCCTTCACCGCAATTCCCTCGCTGATTGGAGGGAGTAAGCGCAAATCCATCGCTGTGCATTTCTCCTCCAGATCTTCCCGCAAATCACGGGAGAGGACTGTCCTCCCACTATAGCGGGTCAATAAAACACCAGCCACCTTCAGATCCCGGTTACAATACTGCTGCACCTGGCCTATTGTCTCCATCAGCTGGAAAATCGCCTGTGCTGCGAACGTATCTGCCTGGAGGGGGATAATTGCCTTGTCAGCGGCCGCCAGAGCGTTTACCAGGAGCGTTCCGAGCGTGGGAGGGGTATCTACCACTATGAGGTCCCAGCGCCCGCTATCGCGCTCCAGAGCCTTTCTGAGGAAGAAATCACGACCAGGCTTCGTGCTGAACTCCGTATCTGCCCCGGCCAGCTGCAAGCTGGCACTGATGAGATCGGGAAGATCCTCGCCGACCTGGACGATCTGCGACGCCTGGGCATCGCCTTTCATCAGCTCATAGGCTCCTGGAGCAGTGCCGTCCCCCCGGAATATGTGCGTCAGGCTGCCCTGCGGGTCCAGATCCACGGCGAGGGTCCTTATGCCATGCTCTGCGGCCCAACAAGCGATAGCAGCTGCTGTTGTGGTTTTCCCTGTGCCGCCCTTCTGGGAGGCAACCGCTATGATTTTCATTGCAACCCCTCCACTTCCTTATCGATCTTCTCTTGCATTGCGCGGATCTCTGAACACTCCTTCAGATACTGGCCGGCAATCAATGCGTTATCATCTCCACCTCTGGCAGCAACATCCTTGGCCTTTTCTTCAAGGATGTCTTTCAGCGTCTGGAGATAGCCCCAGATTGTCAGATAGTCCTTTTTCTCCATAGATTTCCTCCTGCCCTTCTTGTGTGTCTTGTACTTGTTGTGCATTATACACACGATGCACAAGCTATATTAGCGCACAAAGCGGAGATTGTCAAGCACATCTTGTACCTCTTGTGTATTTAATGAAAAATAAATCGACAGACAAACCAGAGGCCCAGGGGGTTAGCCCCGGGCCTCTCTTTCTTGTGAGCATCTTGTATCTGGATCAAATCGGACAGCGCTGTCCGATTTCAAATCCGCACGCGCGTGCGGATTTGAAAAACGAAAGTGCTTTCGTTTTTGGAAGTGGGTGGGGAAGGTTCCGTCCCCTCCG
>JAAVHC010000065.1 GCA_014799925.1 Oscillibacter sp. | reverse complement strand
GGGGCGCTCAACGGGATCGAAAAGGCTGTTGTCCTGCTCTCCTATCCCAAGGATGCATTTGGCAGCAATAAGGCACTCCGTGTGTTCCTTTGCTCTGATTTCGGCCTTTCTGATGCATTGCTGCCTTTGTCTGCCGCTATTCGTCGTTTTAGAACCCTTTTGTGCAGTTTTTAATTTTGCTCATTTAGAGTTCTCCTATTAAAATTAGAATATTCATGCTTTTGCGTTGAACCAATTTGCAGCTCGATTCAACAACGGTAGATAAGGTGTTGCTATGAATGACGGTTGCCGGGCTCCTGCTCCGCATACCCCCTGCTTGTCCTCTTTGCCTGCATGATATAGTCGAGCAGCCGCAAAAGAATAAGCGGAGCGGTCCCGCGCAAATATTACTCCGTCCTGGTGACGTCGTTGATCCACTTTCTGCTGTGGAAGCGGACCAGCCCGATGGGACATTTCAGCATATTCTCCGCCTGCATGGCCACGCACACCAGCCAGGTGGGCGCGTCCAGCACAAGGCCCGTCAGGGCCATCAGCGGAACCGCCGCCAGCCACAGCGGTCCGATGTCAATGAGCGCGGCGACCCGGGCGTCGCCCCCCGCCCGGAGGACGCCGGTGATGTTGGTGACGTCAAAGGCCCGCATGGGCATGGATACCGCGTAGATGACCGCCAGATACGAGGCCGCCTCCGCCGCGCCGGGCGTCAGCTGAAACAGCGGGAACAGCACCGGCCGGAAGAACGAGGGCAGCAGAATCAGCAGCAGGACCATGACAACCCCGCCCACCAGCATGGAGCACAGCAGCAGCGTCCGGCTGACGGAGAAAATCTTCTCCCGGCTCTCCCCCTGGCCGATCTCCTTGCCCACGATGACGGCGGCGGAGGCCGCCAGGCCGAAGCAGACCACCGTGGCCAGCCGGTCGATGTTGCCGATGAGGGCGTAGGCCGCCAGCATGTCCTGGCTGTTGGACATGTGCCCCATGATGACCGTGAGCATGGAGGTGCCCAGGCTCCACATGGCCTCGTTGCACACCACCGGCGTGGAGTAGCGGATAAACCGGCGCAGAATGTCCCGGCCCGGACACAGGATACAGCGCCACCGCATCGGAAGCCGTTTGCTGCAAAGGGCGAACGCGGCCGCCGCGATGAACTCCACCACACGGCTGGCCAGCGTGGCCGCCGCCGCGCCGGTAACGCCCAGGGCGGGCGCGCCGAAATGGCCGAAGATCAGCACGAAGTTCAGGAACGTGTTCACGCACATGGAGATACCGAACAGGATCATGCCGAAGGCGGGGAACTCGGTGCTTCGCTGGACCCCGGCGTATACGCTGCTGACGCTGTTGAAAATATAGGAGAGGCCCACCAGGCGGATGTAGTTCACGGCCAGTCCCACCAGCTCCTCGTTAGGCGTGATGAGCCGCAGGACCTGAGCGGGGAACAGGAATGTGACAAGCGCAACCAGAGCTGCGAACCCCGTGGCCGCGTACAGGGCAACCCCCAGGCAGCGGCTGATGTTCTCCGTGTCCCCCCGGCCCCAGTACTGGCTGACCAGCACAGCCATGCCGCTCTGGAAGCCGAAGAGCACGATCTGGATAATGAATACCGGTACGTTGGCGGCGGTAACCGCCGCCATTTCCGCGTTCCCCAGCAGACCTACCATGAAGATGTCGGCAAAGCCGAGAGACGTAGTGATAAGATTTTGCAGGACCACCGGCGCGGTCAGCGCCAGCAGGTTTTTATAAAACCCTTCCTCCTGCCGCAATGCGCGAAGCATGATACACAAACCTCCTAAAGCATGGGAAACCGTTTCGTTTTGTGCGCCAGCAGGGCCTCCGCCAGGGCGTCGATGTCCTCAAACGCAGTCTCCGGCCCGAAGCTGATCCGGACCGTGCCCGCCGCGGTCTTCTTATCCAGGCCCATAGCCGTCAGCACATGGCTGGCCCTGCCCCGGTGGCAGGCGGACCCGGCGGAGATGCAGACGCCCTGCTCTCCCAGTTCGCTGACGATATTCTGGCTGGGATACCCCGGCAGGGACACCGATAAAATATGGGGCGCATCCCCCGGTCCGATGAACCGCAGGTCCGGGATGGCGCTCAGCTTTTCTCTGGCATAGGCGTTACATTCCGCCAGGCGGCGGAAAATCCCATCCTTCCGGGCTGAGCGCAGCTCCACCGCTTTCGCGAACCCGGCGATCTGGGCCGTAGCCTCGGTGCCGGGGCGCAGACCGGACTCCTGCCCGCCGCCGAACAGCAGAGGCTGGGTGTTTTTCGCCCTGCCTCCAATGTAAAGGGCGCCGATGCCCTTGGGGCCGCCGATCTTGTGGGCGGAGAGGGTGATGTAGTCCGCCCCCAGGCTCTTCGCCGTGAAGGGGACCTTCAAAAATCCCTGCACCGCGTCGGTATGCAGCAGGGCGGGCTTGTCCTTCAGCCCCGCGGCGACGTCCTCCACCGGGAACCGGGCCCCGGTTTCGTTGTTCACCAGCATGACGCTGACCACCGCCGTGTCCTCCCGGACGGCGGCGAGAACGGACTTCGCGGAAACGCGGCCCTCCCTGTCCGGCTTCACATAGGTTGCGGTACAGCCCTCCTGCTCCAGACGCTTCACGCACTGGAGCACCGCGCTGTGCTCCACCGCGGTGGTGACGATATGCTTCCCTACCCGGCGGTTCTGGTGCAGCGCCGCCCGGATGGCCCAGTTATCCCCCTCCGTGCCGCAGGAGGTGAATACCACCTGCTCCGGCTTGCAGTCCAGGGCGCGGGCAATGGCGGCGCGGCCCTGGTCCACCAGGGCCCTGGCGTTCCGGCCAAGGGGATACTGAGCGGAAGGGTTGCCGAACTGTTCCGTTAAAACCGACACCATCGTCTGGGCCACCTCCGGGGAGACCGGCGTGGTGGCGGCATGGTCCAAATAGTGCATGGCTGTCTCCTTTTCTGCTTTTTCCGCCCCTGCTGGGGCGGGACGGGGGTGTTACTTTTCCCTCGTGGGAAAAGTAACCAAAAGCACGCTTAGGAAACTACGTTTCCTAAGAACCTTCCTGAATGACGAGGGGTTATTATTTTCGCTCCGACGTACTTGGCTTACTTCTACCCGTGATTCTTCGTTGGTGCGCCGGACTTCTGCGTCTACCCACGGATTCTAACGAAAGCCAGAGGAAGCTCAGCCGCTTCTGGGCCTACTGCCTGACCATCGCCAGATGTGCGCAGCTTATCGCCGGGAGGACCCAAAGAAATATGGTAGGGTCTGCCGTTGACCACACTGAAGCAGACGCAGAAGAGGAACGAAGCGGACGGCAATACGGCAGACCAGACAGACCGTGCCACGGGCGCAAACGAAGCAAAAAATAAGGGATTCTTAAACCGTCAGGTTTAAGCGCCTTTTTGGTTACTTTTTGTGCGCACAAAAAGTAACCGCAGGGTTCGGGGCCGCGTAGGCCCCGGAAATATAAACTCCCGCTTGCCAGCAGGAGCAAAGCGTATTATAATGGGACAAATCGCGAAAAGAGGAAAAACCCATGAAGCATACCATCCGTGAGATCCAGCCCCGGGACCACCAGGCGGCGGAGCATACCATCCCTGCCTGCCTCAGAGAGTTCGGCGGCGGCCGGGAAGGCGCCGCCGACGTGCGGTACGCCAAAGCGCTGAACGGTCCGCTGATCCTTCCCTATACAAAGGAGCGGATCGAGGACGTACTGGATTTCGAGGGCCGCCTGCGGGAAGAGGAAGACTTCTGGGGCTGGGAGATCGACGAGGCGTATATTGCCGCCGTCCGGAAGAGCTTCCGGGACCCCCGTTTCGCCTCGTCCATCTCCCTTCTGGCCTACGTGGACGGCAGAGTAGTGGGACGGATCGACTCCACTTTGATTTGCAGTCACTTCGACGGCTCAGTGAAAGCCTATCTGGACTGGATCTGCGTCCTGCAAAGCCAGCGGCACAAGGGCGTCGCCCAGGCGCTGATGACCGAGCTGCGCCGCCGGCTGAAGGACGCCGGGGCGGATACGCTCATCGGACTCATCGCCTCCAATCCGGAGGCCCGGCGATTCTACCGCTCCCTGGAAAAGGCGGAGATCAGAGACGAGGGCATCTGGATCGATTTGAGGGAGACAGCAACATGAATATCACGATCGAAAAAGCAGTGTCCCAGGATCTGGACGCTGCGGCGGCGCTGTACGGCGCGGTGTGTGATTATTTAGCGGACAAGCCCTTCAACCCCGGCTGGCGGCGGGATATCTTTCCCTCCCGCGAGGACGCGGAGCAGTACCTGGCCGCGGATGGCCTCTATATCGCGCGGGACGGCGGAGCGGTCGTGGGTTCCATTGCGCTCACGCCGGAAGGGGATCACATCCTCCGCATCCAGGAAGCGGCGGTCCACCCGGACCGCCTCCGTCAGGGAATCGGTACGGCCCTGCTGGACTTTGCCGCAAAGGAGGCGGCGGCGCGGGGCAGGCCGGCTCTCCGCCTCTACGTCTGGGAGGGCAACGCCCCCGCTGTCCGGGCCTATGAGCGGAACGGCTTCGTCCGTATTGGGAAGGAAGACATCGGCCTGGGGGAATTCGGGCTGGATTGGTTCTATCTGTATGAAAAGCGGATAACGGCTTAATTTTTGATATTATCATATTTTAGAAGAAAGCGCAAGAGGATACTATGGACATTGCCATCTGCACCTTGGGCTGCAAGGTGAATCAATACGAGACCCAGGCCATGGAGCGGGAACTGACGGCGCGGGGCCATACGCTGGTCCCCTTCGAGGGCCCGGCGGACGCGTACATCGTCAACACCTGCACCGTCACCGCCGTCAGCGACAAAAAGTCCCGGCAGATGATCCGCCGGGCGCGGAAGCACTCCCCTGACGCCGTAGTGGCGGTGTGCGGGTGCTACCCCCAGACCCGCCCGGAGGACGTGAAAGCCCTGGACGTGGACCTGATCGCCGGAACCGGGGACCGGATGAAATTCCTGGATCTGCTGGAGGAGGCCGCGCGGGAAAAAGAGCCGGTGGTCAGTCTGGACGAGGCCCTGCGCCGCCGGACCTTCGAGGTCCTGCCCGCAGGAGGGCTGGCCGCCCGGACGCGGGCCATGCTGAAGGTGGAGGACGGCTGCGCCAACTTCTGCTCCTACTGCATCATCCCATACGCCCGGGGACCGGTGCGGTCCCTACCGCCGGAGACGGCGGCGGAGGAGGTCCGCGGGCTCAGGAGCGAGGGCTACCGGGAGATCGTGGTCACGGGCATCGAGATCTCCTCCTGGGGCCGGGACCTGCCGGGGAAGCCGGGGCTCATCGAGCTCATCGAGCTGGTCTGCCGGGAGGCGGGGGAAATGCGGGTGCGGCTGGGGTCTCTGGAGCCCCGGACCGTCACGGAGGATTTCTGCCGCCGGGCGTCCGCCCTGCCCAACCTGTGCCCCCACTTTCATCTGTCCATGCAGTCCGGCTGTGACGCTACCCTCCGGCGGATGAACCGGAAATACGATACCACGCGATATAAAGAGAGCGTGGATTTACTGAACAGATTTTTTGACCGCCCCGCCGTCACCACGGATCTGATTGTGGGCTTTCCCGGGGAGACGGAGGAGGAATTCTCCAAAACCCTGGACTTTATCCGGTCCTGCGGCTTCGCGGAGATGCACATCTTCCCCTACTCCATCCGTCCCGGCACCCCGGCGGCGGAAATGGCGCAAATCCCCAAGGCCGTGAAGGAGGCCAGGGCCGCCCGGGCCGCCGCCGCCGCGGAGGAGCTGCACCGGGCGTATCTGGAGGGCTGTGTGGGCCGGGTGTACGACGTGCTCTATGAGCAGGAGGCGAACGGTCTCTGCCAGGGCCACGCGCCCAACTATATGGTGGCGGTCGTGAAGGGGACCGGCCTGCACAACCGAACCATTCCCACCAGGATCGTGGGGATAAGCGGCGGGGTCCTGATGGGCGAGTGACCGGGCGTCGCCCGCCGCGGAGCTGAAGGGAATCCATATCATTCTAAGCTTGTTTGACTATATAAAAATGTGCGCCCTGCACGGCTTTGTGGATATTTGGATGCGGCGGTAAAAATTGATTTCCCCGAATAGGCCCCGCTCCGGATTGACAATCCAATATCAACGTAGTAAAATATAAAAATATGATGAGAAGATGGAGGACGCATTACATAATATGAAAAAACAAAATGTATCTGATGCCGTAGTCCGGCGTCTTCCCCGCTATTACCGCTATCTGGACGATCTCCACCTGAAGGGCAGCGTGCGCATTTCCTCCAGCACCCTGGGGGAGAAGATGGGCATCACCGCCTCTCAGATCCGGCAGGATCTCAGCTGCTTCGGCGAGTTTGGACAGCAGGGCTACGGCTACAACGTGGAGGAGCTGCGCAAGGAGATCGGCTGCATCCTCGGCGTGAACAAGCAGCATCAGATCATCGTGGTGGGCGTGGGCAACCTGGGCCGGGCGCTAATGCAGAATTTCCGCTTCAACGACGCGGGCTTTCTCCTGGAGGCCGCCTTCGACGTCTCTCCCGCCCTGATCGGGACGGAGGTTGCCGGTGTGCCTATCCTCAACATCACAGAACTGGAGCGGTTCGTCCCGGAGCATAAGCCCGACGTGGCGGTGCTCACCGTGCCGCGGGCCGTGGCCCAGCAGACCGCGGACCGTCTGATCGGCCTGGGCGTCCGGGGATTCTGGAATTTTACGAATGTGGAGCTCAGCAGCGGGCAGGAGAACGTCCGGTTTGAGGACGTCCACTTTGCCGACAGCCTGCTGACCCTCAGCTACCGGATCACGGAGCGGTAGCGCCGCCGGACCGGAAGGAGTCTGTATGAAGAAAACCATCGCCCTGGTACTGGGGCTGCTGCTGTGCCTGACGGCGGCCACCGCCGCCGCCGGGGACGCGGGGGACCCGCTGATATCCCTGTCCTATCTGGAGGGAGAATTTGCCCGGTCCCTGGAGGCCGCCTTTGCCGGGCGGCTGGACGCCTCCGACGCCGCCATCCGCGCCGGACGGGAGCAGAACGCCGCCGGACCGACGGAAGAAGCCGGCGGGCTCCGGGAACATACGCTGAAACGGGGGGACGCCCTCTCCGGCTCTACCGGGCTGGCTGTCGCGCCCCTGAGCGGCCAGATCCGGCTGGAGACGGCCGCCGGAGCGGTGGTGGACGTCACCAACGGGACGGAGGCTCCCGCGGGGCAGATCCTGCTGGTCCATCATCGCTACATCGTGGCGGAAAACGCCAGGGCCGTCTTTACCGTGGAGTCTCCCGCGGCGGTGCTCTCCTGGGAGGGCGGCGGCACACTGCAATATTCCACCGAACCGGACTACTACGCCATCGCGCTGGCGCTGCGGAAGCTGGACCTGTTCCAGGGCAGCGGCTCCGGCATCGGAGAGGGATTCGACCTCCATCTGGCCCCCACGCGGGGCGAGGCGCTGGTGATGTTCCTCCGTGTGCTGGGAGAGGAGGACCAGGCCCTGGCCTGTACCGACAGCCATCCCTTTACCGACGTGCCCGGCTGGCTGGACCGCTACGTGGCCTGGGCTTACGCCAGAGGGTACGCCAACGGTGTGGCCCCGGACCGGTTTGGCTGCGGCCAGACGGTCTCCGCCGTGGAGTATGAGGAGTTCCTGCTGCGGGCGCTGGGCTACAGCGCGGCGGGGGTGGACGATTACGCCACCAGCCTGGAGCGGGGACTGACCTGCGGCGCGCTGACCGGCGGGGAATACGCCATGCTGCGGGGGGAGGAGTTCCTCCGGGCCCATGTGGCGTATATCTCCTACTACACCCTGGACGTGCCCGTCAGCGGCAGCCGGCAGACCCTGGCCCAGCGGCTGGCCGCCGGAGGGCATATGACGGCGGAGCAGCTGACGGACGCCAGAGCGCTGGTCGGTTCCCTCAGAATCACGTAATCTGTCCGGAACCATTGGCAGATACCCGCATAGGATGAAGTGAGGCGCGGGATACGCCTCACATCTCACAGGAGGTATTTGCTTTATGTGGAACAATAACGGTTTTGGCAGCTGCTGGATCATCATCCTGATCATCATCCTCTTCTGCGGCTGCGGCAACGGGAACGGCTGCGGCAGCAGCAATTGCTGCTGCGGCTGCTGCAGCAGCAACAACAACTGCTGCTGCAATAACAACTGCGGATGCAGCAACAGCTGCAACTGCGGATGCAACTGCAGCGACAGCTGCTGCTGACATAGCCGGCTGTTCACAAAAGAAACGGCACCCCCGCGCCCATAGGGCGCGGGGGCTTTATTGTCAAAAAAGATGCCGAGCATCTTTTTTGACGGGGAAGGACCGGGCCGAGTTCGGCCCGCAAAGTGTTTTTCCGACGTGCATGCCGCCGGAAAAACGATTGGAATTCTTTGCCGCCGGCGGGCGGCAAAGTTCCGGAAAGGCTTTTATAGTGCAGACTGCCCCGCGCCCTATGGGCGCGGGGGCTTTGCGCTATGCGGCTTTATTTACAAATTGTTCAAATTGCGTGCAACAAATCGTATTGACAGAAGAAAATAATAGTGATACACTGATTTTAGCACTCAAGGCAAAGGAGTGCTAAAAAGGAGGACGCTATGGAATTGACCGCCAGAAAGAAGCAAATACTAAAGGTGGTCACCGAGCGGTACATTGACTCCGCCGAACCGGTGGGCTCCAAGTTCATCGCCCAGGCCATGGGCGGAGCCGTCAGCCCCGCCACCATCCGCAACGAGCTGGCGGACCTGGTGGAGCTGGGGTATCTGGAACAGCCCCACACCTCGGCGGGCCGGGTCCCTTCCCCCAAGGGCTACCGGCTGTACGTCAACGAACTGATGGAAAGCCGGTCCGTGTCCGACCAGGAGGCCGCGCAGATCAACGCCGCCCTGGGCGGCAAAATGCGGGAGCTGGACAGCGTCATCGCCCAGGCCGGACAGATGGTGTCCTCCATCGTCAGCTACCCCGCCTACGCGGTGGCGGCAGGAAAGGCCAGCGTCACGGTCCGGCGCTACGACCTGCTGCCGGTGGACGGGGAGAGCTTTATCGCCGTGGTGATGACCGACGACAGCCGGGTGAAAAGCCAGCTGCTGCGGACCCAGCTGCCGGTGGAGGCGGAGCGCCTCTCCGCCCTGTCCAATCTGCTGAACGCCCACTTTACCGGCGTGAGGGCGGAGGAGATGGGCGAGAAGCTGATGGGGCTTACCTCCCAGCTGCCGCCGGAGCTGTTCATGCTCCTGTCCGCGGCCATTGAGTACACCACCGCCGTCATCGACCAGAGCGCCCGGAATCAGGTGTTTACCACCGGACAGACTCAGCTGCTGCGCCAGCCGGAGTTTCAGGACCCCGGACGGGCCGACGGGCTGATGAGCCTGCTGACCGACCGGAAGGCGGATCTCCCGGTGCTGGACCCGGACACGCCCATGCAGATCCTGATCGGACCTGAGAACGTCAACGAGGCTCTGAAGGACGCCAGCGTGGTGGTGGCCAGCTATGACATCGGCGAGAATATGCGGGGGCTGATCGGCGTGGTAGGGCCCACGAGGATGGATTACGCCGCCGTGGCCGCGCGGCTCAGCTACTTTGCCGAGAGCCTGACCAAAATGTTCGGGAACACCAACCAGTTACCCCCGAAGGAGGAAGATAGATCGTGAGTAAGAAAGAAAAACCCGCTCCCCTGGACGATGAGCAGAACGTCTCCCACGCCGGAGAACCGGAAGCGCGGGAGGATGCGCCGGAAACCTTCACCGTCACCAGGGAGCAGATGGGAAAAATGGAGGCTCTGGCCGGACAGCTGGCGGCGCAGAACGACAAGTACCTTCGTCTGGCGGCGGAATACGACAACTACCGCAAGCGCACCGCCAAGGAAAAAGAGTCCATCTACCAGGACGCGAAAATCGACACCATCGCCAGATTCCTGGAGGTCTACGACAACCTGGAGCGGGCCGTGACCCAGGCGGGAGACGAGGACAACGTCCACAAGAAGGGCATGGAAATGATTTTCCATCAGCTGGAGGGCGTGCTGGAAAAAATGGGCGTGACCATCCTGGACCCCATGGGCGAAACCTTTGATCCCGACCGCCACAGCGCCGTGATGCACATTGACAGCGAGGAGCTGGGCGAGAACGTGGTCAGCCAGGTGTTCCAGAAGGGTTTCCTCTTGGGCGAGAAGGTGATCCGCTTCGCGGCCGTGCAGGTGGCGAACTGACCGGAACGGCCGGATCCAACAGCGAATCATGGTTATTCTATTGTTCTGTTAATAAAAATATTTTCTATAGATCAGGAGGACAAACAAAATGTCTAAAGTTATCGGTATCGACCTTGGTACAACCAATTCCTGCGTAGCCGTTATGGAAGGCGGCGAGGCCGTGGTCATCGCCAACGCCGAGGGCAACCGCACCACGCCGTCCGTGGTGGCCTTCTCCAAGACCGGCGAGCGCATGGTGGGCCAGGTGGCCAAGCGCCAGGCCATCACCAACCCCGACCGCACCATCTCCTCCATCAAGCGCGAGATGGGCAGCGACTATCGCGTCACCATCGACGGCAAGAGCTCCACCCCCCAGGAAATTTCCGCCATGATCCTGCAAAAGCTGAAGGCGGACGCCGAGGGTTATCTGGGCTCCACGGTCACCGAGGCGGTCATCACCGTTCCCGCCTACTTCACCGACTCCCAGCGTCAGGCCACCAAGGACGCCGGCAAGATCGCCGGTCTGGAGGTCAAGCGCATCATCAACGAGCCCACCGCGGCGGCCCTGGCCTACGGCCTGGACAAGGAAGTGGACCAGAAGATCATGGTCTATGACCTGGGCGGCGGCACCTTCGACGTGTCCGTGCTGGAAATCGGCGACGGCATCATCGAGGTCCTGGCTACCGCCGGCAACAACCGCCTGGGCGGCGACGACTTTGACGAGTGCGTCATGAAGTATCTGGTGGCCGAGTTCAAAAAGACCGAGGGCATCGACCTCTCCGGCGACAAGGTAGCCATGCAGCGGCTGAAGGAGGCCGCCGAGAAGGCCAAGATCGAGCTGAGCGGCGTGGCCACCTCCAACATCAATCTGCCCTATATCACCGCCGACGCCACCGGCCCCAAGCACCTGGACGTGACCCTGACCCGGGCCAAGTTCAACGAGCTCACCGCCCATCTGGTGGAGGCCACCATGGGCCCCGTCCGTCAGGCCATGAGCGACGCAGGCCTCTCCGGCGGCGAAATCGCGAAGGTCCTGCTGGTGGGCGGCTCCAGCCGCATCCCCGCCGTTCAGGAAGCCGTGAAGAGAATCACCGGTAAGGACGGCTTCAAGGGCATCAACCCCGACGAGTGCGTGGCTATGGGCGCGGCCATCCAGGCCGGCGTGCTGACCGGCGACGTGGAGGGCCTGTTGCTGCTGGACGTCACACCCCTGAGCCTGGGCATCGAGACCATGGGCGGCGTGTGTACCCGCCTGATCGAGCGCAACACTACCATTCCCGCCAAGAAGAGCCAGATTTTCTCCACCGCCGCCGACAATCAGACCTCCGTGGAGGTCAACGTCCTCCAGGGTGAGCGGGAGATGGCCGCGGCCAACAAGAGTCTGGGCCGCTTCCATCTGGACGGCATCGCCCCGGCCCGGCGCGGCGTGCCCCAGATCGAGGTCACTTTCGACATCGACGCCAACGGCATTGTGAACGTCTCCGCCAAGGACCTGGGCACCGGCAAGGAGCAGCACATCACCATCACCTCCTCCACCAATATGAGCAAGGACGACATTGAGAAGGCTGTCAAGGAAGCGGAACAGTACGCCGCCGAGGACGCCCGGATCAAGGATGCCGTGGAGACCCGCAACGCCGCCGACCAGATGGTCTATCAGGCGGAAAAGACCCTGGGCGAGATGGGCGACAAGCTCCCCGAGGGCGACAGGACGTCCGTCCAGACCGCCATTGACAAGCTGAAGGAAACCCTCAAGGGCGAGGACGCCGCCGCCATCAAGGCGGACACCGAGGCCCTCCAGCAGGCGTTCTTCGCCGTCAGCGAAAAGCTGTACCAGCAGGCCGGAGGCCCCCAGGCGGGCGGACCCGACATGGGCGGCCAGCCCGGCGGCGAGGCGGGCGGCCAGCAGTACTATGACGCCGACTACAAGGTGGTTGACGAGGACGGCCAGAACAAGTAAGAAATAGAAATATTCCAATGGGACGGGGACGGGTTCCCCGCCCCATTTGGAGTGTTTTGTGACAGATTGGATGTGAATTTGACATATGGCGGAGCAAAAACGCGACTATTACGAGGTTCTGGGCGTCCAGAAGGGCGCGTCAGAATCGGATATCAAAAAGGCATTCCGGAAGCTGGCCAAGGAGAACCACCCGGACCTGCATCCCGGCGACCAGGCGGCGGAGGCCCGGTTCAAGGAGGTCAACGAGGCGTACGAGATCCTCAGCGACAGCGACAAGCGCTCCCGGTACGACCAGTTCGGCTTCGCCGGGGTGGACCCCAATTACGCCGCCCAGAACGGCGGCTATGGCGGCGGGTTCGACGGCGGCTTCGACTTCGGCGACCTGGGCGACATCTTCGGCAGCTTTTTCGGCGGCGGCTTCGGCGGGGGGACCCGCTCCCGCACCGGTCCCCAGCGGGGGGAGAGCCTGCGCACGGGGCTGACTATCACCTTCGAGGAGGCGGCCTTCGGCTGCGAGAAGGAGGTCAGCCTGGAGCGGGTGGAGCAGTGCGAGAGCTGCAAGGGCACCGGCGCGGCCCCGGGCACCAGTCCGGAGACCTGCGCGAACTGCGGCGGCTCCGGCACCGTGCAGCAGCGGCGGCAGACCCCCATGGGCGTCTTCGCCACCACCGGCCCCTGCCCCCGCTGCGGCGGCAAGGGCAAGATTATCTCCACCCCCTGCAAGAACTGCGGCGGCTCCGGCCAGATCCGCAAGCGGAAGACGGTCAAGGTTTCCATTCCCGCCGGCATCGACAACGGGCAGATCATCTCCCTCCGGGGACAGGGCAACGCCGGGAAGAACGGCGGACCCGCCGGCGACCTGCAAATCGTCATCTCGGTGCAGCCCCACTCGCTGTTCCGCCGGGACGGGGCCGATGTGTTCTGTGACGCGCCCATCACCTTTACCCAGGCGGTGCTGGGCGGCGAGATGGAGATCCCCACCATTGACGGCAAGGTATCCTACACCCTGCCCGAGGGGACCCAGACCGGCTCCACGTTCCGCCTGAAGGGCAAGGGCATCCCCAACGTCAACGGGAGGGGCCGGGGCGACCAGTTCGTCACCGTCCATATCGAGACTCCCCGCAGTCTGAACCGGGAGCAGAAGGAAGCCCTGCGGAAGTTCAGCGAAACACTGAAGGAGCACAACTACAAGGAACGGAAGAGCTTCTTTGATAAATTCAAGAAATAGTTTTGTGCGGACGGCCGGATTCGCTCTGTGCTGCGGCGTGGGAGCGGGTTTCCCGCGCGGCGGCGAGCAGCGGCATATGTGAAGGGAGAACGATATGAAAATTTCCATCGCGTCCGATCACGGCGGATATGATCTGAAGGAGGACCTGCGTGCCTGGCTCACCGGCCTGGGCCACGAGGTGGAGGATTTCGGCTGCCACAGCCATGACAGCTGCGACTACGCTGATTTCTGCGAAGGCGCCGCCCGCGCCGTGGCGGATGGAAGGTGCCAGCGGGGCATTGTCATCTGTACCACCGGCATTGGCGCGTCCATCACCGCCAACAAGGTCAGGGGCATCCGATGCGCCCTGTGCAGCGAGCCCTGGAGCGCGGAAATGACCCGGCGGCACAACGACGCCAACGTTCTGGGCCTTGGGGCCGGGATCACAGGGCCGCTGATGGCCCGGCAGATCGTGGAGGCGTTTCTGAAGTTTGAGTTTGAGGGCGGGCGGCACCAACGGCGGATCGATAAGATCGCCGCGGTGGAAAACCGCTGAGATCGTTCTGCTGCGGCGTATACGCCGCAGCGCTGAAAAATTTTTTGATTCTTTTCAAGCTCTTTGATGATAGGACAAGGCGAAGGACGATACAATACAGTAAGGGACCCGCGAGGCGCGGCCGGATGCTCCCGGCCGCGCCTTTGCTGTTTGGGTGACGAGGAAAATGCGGGGGAGGCGAAAGAATGAAAAAGCAGCTTTTGCCCGCTCTTCTGCTGGCCGTTCTACTGGCGGGCTGCGGTAGAGAGAGGGCGGACGGTCTGTCCGGAGCGGTAAATCTGGACGGCTCCACCGCCATGTCCGGGGTGATGGCGGCGCTCCAGGAGGCCTTTCGGGAGCGGGAATCGGGAGTGCGGATCAACTGCTCCGGGTCCGGGTCCGGCGCCGGGGTCGAACTTGCGCTGGCGGGGACTGCCGACATCGGGCTCTCCAGCCGGAAACTGACGGAGGAGGAAATTTCCCGGGGGGCCGTGGGGGTAACGCTGGCCCTGGACGGCGTCGCGGTGATCGTCCATCCGGACAACCCGCTGACGGAGCTGAGCCGGGAGCAGCTGGCGGAGCTTTTCACCGGCCGGGCCGGCCGCTGGAAGGATGCGGGCGGCGAGGACCGCCCCGTGGCGGTCTATGGCCGGGAGGCCGGCTCCGGCACCCGGACCGCTTTTGAGGCGGCGCTGGGGGTGACGGACCGGTGCCGCTACACCAACGAATACTGCTCCACCGGCGATGTAATAGGAAACGTGGCATCCAACCCCAACGCCATCGGGTACGCGTCCCTGTCCGCCGTGGGAGACGCGGCGGCAGTCGTGGCGGTGGACGGAATCGCCTGCACGCTGGAAACCCTCCGGGACGGCAGCTATCCGATCCAACGGCCCTTCCTGCTGGTCGTCCGGCGGGACGCGGCCCTCGGAGAGGCCGCCGGAGCGTTCCTCCGCTTTGCCGTCAGCGAGGAGGCGGAGGCGTATCTCAACGCGGCGGGCGTGGCCGCGCCGGAAAGGGGGAAGCGCTATGAGGCGGACCGGTGACCGGGCGGCGCGGCTGTTCTTCTTCCTCTGCGCGCTGACCGCCGTAGTCCTGCTGCTGTTGATCGCGGCGTATCTGATTCTCTCCGGCCTGCCCGCCATCCGGGAGATCGGGCTGAAAAACTTCCTTCTGGGTCGGGTCTGGGATTCCGCCAACGGAGAAAACCCGCAATTCGGCATCCTGCCCCTGCTGCTGACCTCCATCTACGGCGCGGCGGGCGCCATGGCGCTGGGGGTGCCCCTGGGCGTGCTCACCGCCCTGTTCCTGGCCAGGGCCGCGCCAAAGAGGGTGGCGGCGGCGGTCCGGTGGCTGGTGCGTCTGCTGGCGGGGGTCCCGTCAGTGGTGTGCGGACTGGTGGGGATGACGGTACTGGTGCCTTTTCTGCGGGAGCGGCTGGATCTTCCGGCGGGCGACAGCCTGCTGGCCGCCGTGATCGTGCTGGCGGTGATGATCCTGCCCTCGGTGGTGGAACTGTCGGAGGACGCGCTGGCGGCGGTGCCCGCCGCCTATGAGGAGGCCAGCCTGGCCCTGGGGGCCACGGAGGCGGAGACATGGTTCCGGGTGTCCATGCCCGCCGCGGGAAGCGGCATCGCCGCCGCCGCCGCGCTGGGAATCGGGCGGGCCATGGGCGAGGCCATGGCCATTCTCATGGTGGCGGGCAACGTGGCCAACATGCCCGCGCCCCTGCGGAGCGTCCGGTTCCTCACCACCGGCATCGCCATGGAGCTGGGCTACGCCGCCGCCGGGAGCCTCCGGCAGCAGGCACTGTTTTCCATCGCCCTGGTGCTGTTCGTCATCATTCTGCTCATCAACATCCTGCTCCACCTGGCCCGTGGGCGGGGAAAGGGGTCCTGATCCTTTTTCTTGAAAGAAAAAAGTCCTGGGCGGACGGCCAATTCCGCTCTTTTCTGCGCAGCTTAGCCTGGTCTGCCGCACGGTAACCCTTGATACCTATAATTGAAAGAAAAAAGTCCTGGGCGGACGGCCAATTCCGCTCTTTTCTGCGCGGCTTAACCTGGTCTGCCGCACGGTAACCCTTGATACCTATAATTGAAAGAAAAAGGATCAAAAAGAACTTTTATTCCGAGCCTAAATCCTCTGCAAATCCGGGATTTCTGCCCGGCGTTAGGCGGTCTTTGGCCGCCGGGGGCGACCCACGGGTTATGAAATTGCACTTTTAATCGAGGAATAGTATGAGACAACTCTCCCACAAAAAATATTCAATTGCTGCCCTGCGGAAATCCAGGAATTTCCATGCATTGGGGAACGAGGGCAAAGCTTTTTCCCATACCCTTTCATTCAGGAAAAGGCATGAAGCCATGGACCGCCGCCGCGCCCGCCGCCGGGCGGGAGATTTTCTGGCAAAAGCGCTGCTCTGGCTCAGCGGGGCAGCGGCGTCGGCGCTGCTGCTGCTCATCGCCGGTACGGTCTGCTTCCGGGGCGTCCCCGGCCTCAGCCTCCAGATGCTGATCGGGCAGGAGAGCGTCCTGCGGGGGACGGTGGGCATTCTGCCCAGCATCGTCAATACTCTCTTCATTATCGTCGCGTCCTTGGCGGTAGTGCTGCCCCTGGGGGTGGGAGCCGCCGTCTATCTGACGGAGTACGTGAAAAACCGCCGTCTGGCGGGGGCGGTAGAGTTCGCCGCCGAGGTGCTCTCCGGCATCCCTTCCATCCTCTATGCCATGCTTGGCGCGCTGCTGTTCTGCGACAAGCTGGGCCTGCAAAAAACGCTGCTGGCCGGGTCCCTCACCCTGGCGGTCATGACCCTGCCCACGGTGATGCGGACCACCCAGGAGAGCCTGAAAGCCGCCCCGGCCTCCTATCGGGAGGGCGCGCTGGGACTGGGGGCCGGCCAGTGGCCCATGATCCGCACGGTGGTTCTGCCCGCCTCCCTGGACGGGGTGATCACCGGGTGCATCCTGGCGGCGGGACGCGTGGTGGGGGAGACGGCGGTGCTGATGTATACCGCCGGTTTGACCACCGTGATGCAGGACTTCTCCTCCCTCCAGGGAATGCTCCGCGCCTCCGGCGCGACCCTCTCCACGGCGCTGTATGTTTACGCCAAGGAGCGGGCGGATTTCGCGGCGGCTTTTTCCATCGCCACCGTGCTCCTCGTCCTCACCGCGGCCATCAACCTGACCGCGTCCCTGATCGGGAGGAGGCTGCGCCGTGGCTGAGCCGGTCATCCTCTCCGCCAGGGGGCTGAATTTCTACTACGGTCCGGCGCAGGCCCTGCGGGACGTCAGCCTGGACATCCCCGCCCGGCGGCTGACGAGCCTCATCGGGCCGTCCGGCTGCGGGAAGTCCACCTTCCTCCGCTGCCTCAACCGGATGAACGACCTGATCCCGGGGGCCAGGGCGGAGGGCTCCCTGACCTTCCACGGCCGGGAAATCTACAGGCGGGGTCAGGACGTCACCGAGCTGCGCCGCCGGATCGGGATGGTGTTCCAGAAGCCCAACCTCTTCCCCATGTCCATCTATGACAACGTGGCCTACGGCCCCCGGCTCCACGGCGTGCGGAGCCGGACCGCCCTGGACGAAACCGTGGAACGGGCCCTCCAGGCCGCCGCCATCTGGGAAGAGGTGAAAAACCGGCTGAGGCGTCCCGCGCTGGGCCTGTCCGGCGGGCAGCAGCAGCGGCTGTGCATCGCCCGCGCCCTGGCGGTGGAGCCGGAAGTCCTGCTCCTGGACGAGGCCACCAGCGCGCTGGACCCCATCTCCACCGCCCGGATCGAAGAGCTGCTGGAGGAGCTGAAGGGCCGGTACACCCTGGTCCTGGTGACCCACAACCTGGGGCAGGCCGCGCGTCTCAGCGACCGGGCCGCCCTCTTCCTGGGCGGCGAGGTGGTGGAGCAGGGAAGCCGGATCTTCTCCATGCCCAGGGACCGGCGGACGGTGGCCTACCTCACGGGCAGTCTCGCCTGATGCACAGAAAAGCCCCCGGAGAGTTCGCTCTCCGGGGGCTGCCGTATGATTGCGGATAGGGGAGATTTCCAGCTTAGATGCCGTCGGGCATGGTGCTGGCGTAGCGGTTGGAGACGTACTCGTTCATGGCGTAGATGATCACGCAGATCTCCGCGCGCTGGAGCGTGTCGCTGCCCAGGAACTTCCGGCTGCCGGAGGAGGTGTCGCCCTGAACGATACCCGCGTTATACAGGGCGATAGCGTAGCCGTTGTTGCTGTCAACGAAGGGGGAATTCCCGCTGGTTACCGGGGACAGACCCAGGGCCTTGGCGGCCAGCTCGGCCACCGCGTCGCGGCTGATGTCGCTGGTCAGAACCACGCTGCTGCTGATAAGGTTGTTGTTGACGGCCAGATTCTTGTAGTTGATGGCCCAGTCGTTGCCGCCGGCCTCAGTCTGAGCGGGATAACCCGCAGCCAGCAGGATCATCTTCAGGGCCTCGCCGTTCTTCACATTGCCGGTGGGGTCAAACTTGCCGTCGCCCTTGCCGCCCATGATGCCCTTGCTGACCAGGTCGGCCAGCTTGGAGCGGTACCAGGCGGTGCTGTTGGTGTTGGGCACGTCGGTGAACTGGTCCACGCTGGTGGCGCCGTTGTTGGTTCCGTTGTTGTTGGTGACGGTGGTGTTGCCGGTGACCGTGATGGTCACCTGGCCGCTGCCGATGTTGTTGTTGGATGCGTCATAGACCACGTAGACCACGGTGTCGGGGCCGTTGAAGCCCGTGGTGGGCTTATACAGCACGCTGCCCAGACCGGAGATGTAGATATTGGTAGCGGTGGCGCTGGAGCCGCCGTAGGTCAGGGAGCCGTGGGCGGGCATGCCGAAGCGGATGTAGGAGGCGGACTTCATCACGTCGGTGTTGGCGGCGTTGAAGACAGTGGAGCTGAAGTTCACGCCGGCGGAGCTGGAGCAGGTGAAGCTGACGGCCAGATTGGTGGGCACATCCCTCTTGCCATTGAAGATCACCTTGCCGGTGAACAGGGCCGTGCTGCCGGAGTAGGCGATGTAATTGATGGTGTCGCTCCGGCTGGAGGAGCCGCTGTAGGTCACGTCGCCCAGCTGATAGCTGCCGCTGGTACGGGTGGTGAAGCTGTAGGACCTGATATTGCTGGATCTGAGGGTGACTTCCTTGGAGCTCTTCTTGCTGGAATCCAGATAGCTCAAGCTGCCGCTGGAGGGCACATCCTGGAACACGATGGTCATGCCGGAGGGAGCGGTCTTATTGGTGACCTCCTTGTACGCGGCGGTGAAGTCGGAGGCCTTCAGAGCGACGGTGCCGTTGGCGTTGAGGCTGTAGGTGATGTCCTTGGCCTCGCCGTTGAGATAGGTGATGGTGACGGTGCCGGAGCGGTTGGACTTGTTGCCATAGGCGGTGAAGCCGATCTTCACGGTCTTGGCCTGCTTGGAGGAAGAGGAGAAGTACACGCCGTCCAGGGCGGTCTGCCGGCTGGTGGGGTTCACGTAGCAGTCCTTGGAGCCCAGCTTGCCGTCGGTGCAATAGAGGGTGCCGCCGGAGACGGTGTCAAAGGAGACGCGGCTCAGGGTGCCGCCGCTGGTCTTGCTGTGATAGAAATCCTCGAAGTCGCCGACGTCGAAGTACACGTCGTCGCCGATGGCGGCGGTGTAGGAAATGTCGCCGGAGGAGGTGGTGGTACCCTTGTCATCCACGATGATGGAGATGGTGACGGAGTAAGTCGGCGCGTTCCTGTAGTTGGGCGTCACGCTGGCGGTAAAATCAAAGGTGTGCCTCCCGGTGGAAGAGAGCTCGGAGGAGGTGAGCGCGCTGGTGAGATAGAAGTAAACGCTGTCGGCCGCCTCATCAAGGTAGTTCATCTTGGTGGTGGGGGTCAGACGGCCCTTGCCGTCCGTGCCGCTCGTGACCTTGAAGGTGGCGTCGTCATAGCTGCCGTAGCTCTTGTCGTTCCTGGTCAGCCAGGTGTCGATCTGGTCGATGATGGAGCTGCCGGACGTGTTCTCGATTTCGCCCAGGTAGTAGTCCTCCGTATCGTTGTTCACATAGCCGGTGACGGAGAAGTCGGTGCCCTGGTAGACGTCGATCGTCCAGGAGACTGACTTTGAGCCGACGGTCGGACTTAACACATTCTTACGAGCAGCGGAAACCGTACATGTAATGTTGTATCTGCCAGTGTAGCGTGGGGTAAAGCTATAGGAGGCCCCGCTATAAGTAACAGAATCAGAGTCTACTTTCCAGCTATAGGAAAAGGTATAGTAGTCTGATCCATAGACCTTGTCATTCGCAACAACAGACGCACTGACGCTCAGAGTTCTGCTTGCGCCCACCTGCATGTCGGTTTGGGAGCCGCTTCCGGTCACACGGAGGGCGGCCACCTTGGCGTCGTCCGCAGGGACATAGGGGTCGTCGCTGCCTGCGGGTGTTCCGGCGCTGGTGGCCAGAGCGGATGCAGGCAGCATGGCCAAAAGCATGGCCAGTACCAGCAGTTTTGCAATGAATTGCTTTTTCATGATTAGCACTCCTGTCTGATTGAATTCAAATTTGGTTTTATCCATGGCCGCTTATCCATTCAGCAGCCCGCTCCACTTGTCCGGAGGCCCGCGCGCCGGAGCGGCGTCCCCGTCTGTCTTGTCTTTGTCCCTTGTATTCCTTCCTTTCTCATTCCGGGGCTCCGCCCCATGTCAGGCGGGCGCCGCCCGCGGATATTCGCTTACTATCGTATCTTACCAGGAAGTTGTAAAGGGCAAGCGTCCAAGTTGTATCTGTTTTGTATCATTTCTTACTTTTCCGCCGCTCCCGCCGCAATTTCCGGCCCCATGCTTCTATAGACGCAGAATCCGCCCTCCAGGTTCCATGGCCGGGATATTTTTTTCATCGGGGTTTTCCGCGGCCGCTCACTCCGCCGGGAACCGGTACTCCGTGGTATAGTCGTACCGCCGGCCCGGCCGGAGGAGGATGTCGCCCCACTCCGGATGGTTGGGGCTGTCGGGGAAGAACTGGGTCTCCAGACACAGCGCCTGGCGGGGGCGGTAGGGTTCGCCGCCCTTCCCGGCGGAGGTCTCCAGGAAATTGCCGGTGTAGAGCTGGACGCCCGGCTTTTCGGTCCAGGTCTCCATGACGATGCCGCTCCGGTCCCCGGTCAGCCGTGCGCACCGCCGCAGGCCCTGGGCCGGGTCCAGGATAAAGTTGTGGTCGTAGCCGCTCACGTTGCGCAGCTGCCGGTCGGCGGCGTCGATATCCCGCCCGACGGCCTTTTCGGCGGTGAAGTCGAAGGGGGTGCCGGCCACGGGCCGGGACATGGCGGTGGGAATGCTGTCGGGTCCGACGGGGGTGAAGCGGCTGGCGGCCAGCCACAGGGTATGGCCCAGCACGTCCCCTCCGCCGTTGAGGTTGAAATAGGCGTGGTTGGTGATGTTGCAGTAGGTGGCCCGGTCGCTGACAGCCTCATAGCGGATGCGCAGGGCCGTCTCCGTCAGGGTGTAGGTAACGGACAGCCTCAGCCGGCCGGGAAAGCCCCCCTGTCCGTCGGGGGAGTCGTAGGAGAGCGTCACGCCGCTCCCGCCCAGCGCCGATTCGGCAAACACCTGGGTGGAAAAGCCCTCCGGTCCCCCGTGGAGCTGCTTGGGACCCTCGTTGGCCGTCAGGGACACCCGATGCCCGTCAATGAGGCAGGAGGCTCCGCCGATCCGGTTGGCGTAGCGTCCCACCACCGCGCCCAGATAGCCGCCGTTGTCCTCATAGCCGGCCACGCTGTCATAGCCCAGCACCACGTCCACGCTGCCGCCGTCCCTCGCCGGGACCCGCAGGCTCCGCAGGGCGGCGCCGTAGGTAATGACCTCCGCCGTCAGAAGCCCGCAGCGCAGGGTGTATTTGTCCACGGGACGCCCGTCCCGCGTGGAGCCGAACGGCTCCCTTGATACCGCCATATCAAATCGCCTCCTTTTTCATCCGCTCCGCTCGCCGGCGGCAAGGGCGGCGTCCACGTTCCGGCCCACGCGCTCCAGCAGCCGGAACAGCTCCTCCCGCTCCTCCCGGGAAAATCCCGTCAGGAGCAGCTCGCCGTACCGCCGCTGGACGTCCCGCCCTTCCTCGATGACCGGCGCGGCCGCCTCCGTCGGGCGCAGGTGGATGGTCTTCCGGTTGCCCGCCAGCCTCCGCCGCTCCAGCAGTCCCCGGCCCGCCAGGGCGTCCACCCCCGAGGAGACGTGGGATTTCGCCAGGTGCCGCTTCTCCACGATGTCGCGGGCGGTGTCAAAGTCCGGGTTGTTGGCCAGAAACAGCAGAATGTCCATCTCCAGCTGGGTGATCCCCCAGCGCGCCAGCAGCGGCGTGAACAGACCGCCGTACAGCTTCCGCAGTCCCTGGGAACGAGTAAAAAACGCGGGCAGCATGGGCCGATCCCTCTCTTTCATCCCGTGCTTTGGCGGCTGCGGCCTGCTTTGTGGTGTGCTTCGATCAAATTTTATGATTTCTGCGTTTTCACAGAGAAATCATATCATATTTGCCGCCCTTCTGTCAAGGGAGCCGCTTGCCAACGGGCAGGAAACATGCTATGATTTTGACAAAAGAGAAGGGAGGCCTGCCCATGAGCGGAGTCTTATATCTGATCGCCACCCCCATCGGCAACCTGGGGGACCTGAGCCCCCGCGCCGCCGCGACGCTGGAGGCCGCGGACTTCGTCGCCGCCGAGGATACGCGGGTGACCATGAAATTATTGCGCCATCTGGGGCTGAAAAAGCCCATGGTCAGCTATCATGAGCATAACCGGGCCTCCGCCGGTCCGGCCATCCTGGAGCGGCTCCTGGCCGGGGAGAGCTGCGCCCTGGCCACCGACGCCGGGACCCCCGCCATCAGCGACCCCGGCGAGGACCTGGTACGCCTGTGCGCCGAAAACGGCGTGACGGTCCAGGCGGTCCCCGGCTGCTGCGCGCTGATCTCCGCCCTGGCGGTCAGCGGCCTGCCTGCGGGGCGGTTCGTTTTCGAGGGGTTCCTGCCGGTGAACAGGGCCCAGCGGCGGGAGCGCCTGCAAGAGCTGCTGGGAGAGGAGCGGACCCTCGTTTTCTACGAGGCCCCCCACCGTCTGCGGACCACCCTGGCGGATCTGCTGGCCGCCTTCGGCGACCGGAAGGCGGCGCTGTGCCGGGAGCTGACCAAGCTCCACGAGGAGACCTCCCGGACCACGCTGGCCCAGGCGGCGGCCTGGTACCAGGAGAACGAGCCAAGGGGCGAGTACGTCCTGGTCATCTCCGGCGCGGAGCGGCCGGCGGAGAGCGCCGTCACCCTGGAGCAGGGGGCGGAGCTGGTGCTGGAGCGAAGGGCGCGGGGCGAGCGGATGAAGGACGCCGTCCGCCAGGTCGCCGCCGACACGGGCCTGGGGCGGAACGAGCTGTACGACGCGGCGCTGCGTGCGGCGCGGTAGGAAGCGATTTACATCCCACTTTGCCTGTGTTATAATATTGTGCCTGTGCAAAACACAGGACGATGTTATTTGATTTAGAGCCTATCCGCAAATAAGACGCGCGCAGATTGCGCCGTCAGCTTTTGTGCCAGACAAGGCGCTTTTCCGCAGGCGGGCTGACGCCCGGTAAGGGAAAGCAACGCGGTATGGCGCAAAAATGCGGGCAAGATGTGTGCGGATTATTTGCGGATAGGCTCTTAAGCCGTTTTGCCCGCCGCCAAAGGCGGCAGCCGCGATTCTGCAACGGCCACATCCGCGGGGCCGCACGCGGCGCTTCACGGAGCGGCCGTGCAGAATTCAATTTCGCATAAACACTTGATCTGGTCATTGCGAAATCCGCAGAGCATGGCGATATTACTTCCGAACTTCAGGTTCGGAAGTAATAATTGTGCTGTACTCATGCGACAAGAAAGGAAGGAGCCCCCATGAGCAAGAATTTTCATCGTGACTACGCCGACAGCGTAGGCCACTTCTGTCAGAGCGTCCCCGCCTCCCTGAGCGTCTCCGCCCAGGAGATCGACACCTATTTCCGGGCCTGCACCCTGTGCCTGTGGGCGGTGTCCGGAGGAAGGGGCGGCGACGTCACCGGCATCAACCAGATCTACACCGACCGCCAGGTGAAGTTCACCCCCGCCCAGTTTGACAAGGCCATCGCCTATTACCAGGCCAACCCCCACTACACCGTGGGCGTGCCGGAATTTTTCCAGAAGCTGGCCGCCGCCGACGTTAACGCGGGCACTACATACAGCCGCACCTTCGCCGAGGTGCAAAAGAACCTTCTCATGCTCTGCGCCGCCTATGACGGCTCCTTCTCCTTTGCCGAGAGCCGCCGGATCACGCTGCTCTACGATCAGCTGACGGCCTGCTGCGACCAGGCCGGGGTCCCCGCTGCCCCCGCCACGCCCGGTCCCGACGACTATCTGGGCGGCGCGCCCCATCTCTCCGGCGCGTCCGGCGACCCGGGCCCGGAGCTGAACGACCTGATGGACGAGCTGGGCAAGGCCATGCGCCGCGACCGGACCCGGGGCCTCTTCGACGACTTCTTCGGCGCGCCGGACAGGCCCGCCGCCCCCGGCGACCCCATGAGCCCTCTTCCCGTGGCGGAAGGCGGGCAGGAGAACGCCGGGGACGTCATTCCGCCGCCGGAGGCGTCTGAACGACCGTCCCGGTCGCCTGACGGCGACCCCGAGCCGCCCAGGCCAACACTGGAGGAGGCCCTGGCGGAGCTGGACGAGCTGATCGGCCTGGACGTGGTGAAAAAGGACGTGGACAGCCTGGTGAACCTGGTGAAGGTCCGGAAGCTCCGCCAGGAGCGGGGGATGAAGACCCCGGAGATGTCCTTCCACCTGGTATTCTCCGGCAACCCCGGCACCGGCAAGACCACCGTGGCCCGGATCGTGGGCAAAATCTACAGCGCTCTGGGCATCCTCTCCAGGGGCCATCTGGTGGAGGTGGACCGCTCCGGCCTGGTGGCCGGATATGTGGGCCAGACCGCCATCAAGACCCGCGAGGTCATCGACAGGGCCCTGGGCGGCGTGCTGTTCATTGACGAGGCCTACACGCTCTCTCCGGAGAAGGCCGACAAGGATTTCGGCCAGGAGGCCATTGACACCATTCTCAAGGCCATGGAGGACCACCGGGACGACTTTGTGGTCATCGTGGCGGGCTACGCCACCCTCATGCCCCGGTTCATCGACTCAAACCCCGGCCTGAAATCCCGGTTCAACAAGTATCTCTATTTCGAGGACTACAACGGGGACCAGCTCTATGAAATTTTCCAGGGCCGGGTGAAGCGCAACGACTACCGGCTGGACGCTCACGCCGAAGCGGCGGTGAAGGACCACCTCCAGGAGCTCTACGAGGACCGGGACGACAACTTCGGCAACGCCCGCGACGTGCGCAATCTCTTTGAGAAGATCGTTGCCGCCCAGGCCGACCGGGTGGCGGGGCTGGAGAATCCCACCGACGAGGACATCCGCGCCATCACCGTGGAGGACCTGAAGGAATTGATGGATATCCCCCTGCGGCCCGCGCCGGAGGCGGACAAGGAGGAGGAAGATGGAGTTTCGGAGGATCAGGGACCTGCGGGAGGACAATGACAAGACCCAGCAGGAGATCGCGGATTATCTCTGCATGAACAGAGAGGTCTATCGGAGATATGAGCGGGGCGTGCGCGAAATTCCGGCCTGGGCCCTGATTAAGCTGGCGAAATATTATCATACCAGCACAGACTATATTCTGGGACTTACAAACCGCCGGAAGCCTTTGTGAGCAGCAGGGAAGCGTTTTTATATCGACCCTGTACGGACACAGCGTGATGGCGGAAGCAATGCTGCGGCCAACTGAATAGTAGGCCAGCCCCACGGGAATCCAACCGAATGGTAGGATTTCTGTGGGGTGATTTTATGACATTTCCTCGTTTAGCAGATCTGAGATATGATAATGACCTGCACCAGAAGGATGTGGCGGAATATCTGTGTATGCACAAAGAGGTGTATGGGAGGTACGAGCGCGGCGAGCGTGAGATCCCCGTCTGGGCCCTTCTCAAGCTGGCCGACCTCTACCACACCAGCACCGACTACATCCTGGGCCGCACGGACCGGCGGGAGCCCATCGAGCCATCATGCGGCGGCTGATGTGGTTCGCCCTGCCCTTCGGGGCGGGGTGCGCGCTGTGCCAGTACCTGCTGCCGGAACGCCTGCGGCTCTGGACGACGGCGGGGGCGCTGGCGCTGGGACTGGCGTCCTTCCTCCTTCGTGGGAAAGCGCGGCGGGCCTTAAGGATCGCCGCTCTGGGCTGCGCCGCGGGGATCCTGTGGTTTTCCGGCTATGCCGCCCTGTATCTGGCCCCGGCGGAGGAGCTGGTGGGGAGCCGGCACATTTTCGAGCTGGAGCTGACGGACTATCCGGAGGAAACCACTGGCGGGGCCCGGTGCGAGGCCAGAATGGCCGGCCTGCGGGGAAAGCTGGTTTTTTACGGCGATGCCGGTCTGCTGGAGCTGGAGCCAGGAAGCCGGATCGTGGCCCAGGCCTCCGGCTACAGCGCCGCCGCCCTCTCCGGCGAAGAGAGCAGCTATTACACCTCCAGGGGTGTCTTTCTCCGCCTGTACGGCAGCGGGAGCCTTCTGGCGTCGGACCGGGGAAACGCGGGAAGCTGGAAATATCTTCCGGCGCGGCTGGCCCGCTGGATGCGGGAGAGCGTCGGCCGGCTGTATGGTCCCCGCACCGGGGGCCTGATCGCCGCGCTCCTGACCGGCGAGCGGGACGGCCTGGACCCCCAGAGCTATACGGATCTCAGCGAGGCGGGACTGATGCACATTACCGCCGTGTCGGGGCTTCACTGCGGGTTTCTCATCGCCCTGCTGGGCGTTCTCGTCTTCCGTCGGCAGAGGCTGACGGCGTTTCTGGGCTATCCGGCGCTGCTGTTCTATATGGTGATGGTGGGCTGTACGCCGTCGGTGGCGCGCGCCTGCGTGATGACGGGCTTTGTGCTGCTGGCTCCGCTGGCGGGCCGGGAGGGCGATACGCCCACCGCCCTTTCGGCGGCGCTGCTGGTCATTCTGCTGGCCAATCCCTTCGCCGTCGCGTCGGTGAGCCTTCAGCTGTCCTTTGCCGCCGTGGCGGGACTGCTGCTGCCCGCGCGGAGCATCTATCGCGGCCTGGAGCGGCTCCGCCCCAAGCGGCTGCCGGAAGCGGCGGGCAGGATCTGGAGCTTTCTCGCCGGCACGGCGTCCGCCAGCCTGGGCGTTATGGCGGCCACCGCGCCGCTGAGCGCGATATACTTTGGGACGCTGTCCCTGGTATCGCCCCTGGCCAACCTGATGGTGCTGTGGATGGCCCCGGCGCTGTTCGCCGGCGCGCTGGCGGCCACGGTCCTGGGCGGAGCGTTCCCCGCCCTGGCGGGACTGGCCGTGGTTCCGGAGCAGCTGGCCCGGTATCTGCTGTGGGCGGCCCACGTTCTGGCGAAAATCCCGGGACACAGCGTCTGTTTCATCCGTCCGGCGGCGTATGCCTGGCTGGCGGGGACCTATGTCCTGCTGGGGCTGTGCCTGCCGGTAAAGGGACGGCGGTGGAAATGGGCCGCGGCGCTGGCGCTGTCCGCCGTCTGCCTGGTCCTCGTAAAGGCCGGCCCCCGGATGCAGGTCCAGAACGACCGGCTCACCACGGCAGTGGTGGACGTGGGCCAGGGGGCCGCCGCGCTGTTCCGCTCCGGCGGCAGGACCGCCCTGGTGGACTGCGGCAGTCTGAACGGGGCGCGCTCCGCCGGTCAGGCGGTGGCCGCCGTCATGGACGAGTACGGCTGGGCCAGACTGGACTGTGTGGTGCTGACCCACTACCACGAGGACCACGCCGGCGGCCTGCCCTGGCTGCTGGCGCGGGTGGACGTGGGAGAGCTGCTTCTGCCCCAGCTGTCGGACGGCGAACAGGGCGCGCTGCAGCGGGAGGTGCTGGCTCTGGCGGAACAGTACGCCGTCCCGGTGCGGTATATTGAGGCGCCCCGGTCGGCGGCGCTGGGGGACGCGGTGCTCACCGTCTATCCGCCCGCCTCGGAGGGCGGCGTCAACGAGGAGGGCCTGACCGTTGTCTGCACCGCCGGGGACTATGACGTCATGATCACCGGAGATATGAACGCCGCCACGGAGAGGAAGCTTGTCGCTCAGTACGACCTGCCGGACGTCGAGGTCCTGCTGGTGGGCCACCACGGCAGCAGGTATTCGACATCTCAGGAACTGCTGGATGCGGTCACGCCGGAAATAGGCGTGATCAGCGTAGGACGGAATACCTTCGGCCATCCCGCCCAGGAGACGATGGACCGCATGACGGCGGCGGGCATGACGCTCCGCCGCACGGACGAGGAGGGGAGCATCCTGATTCAGGTGCCGAAATAAACAGGATTCCCGCGTTTAAACGCGGGAATCCTGCTCAGAAACCAGATTTTTATACTATTCCGCTTTTATCTGTCCTGTAAAGCCCTGCATCGCAAATCCATTTTTCCGAACTTCATTGCGACAGGAAGCAGCTCCCGCACGCCAAAGCTCTCCTCGCCGATGGTAAACAGCGCCTGATAGAAAAAACGATTGACTTCATGGTCCGTACGCCCCAGAGCGGCGGCACGGCAGGCATAAGCGGCCATGCTGCGGATGCCGCAAAGAATGAGCAGTTTCAGAGAACAAATATCCGCGTCCGCCGCATAAAGCCTGCGCATATCATAATTCTGATTCTTTCCGCAGGGAGCCGCGCACTCATAGCAGAGCGGGATCAGTTTCCGTTTTTCATCCTCCGCGTCCTGCATCAGCGCGGACAGGGAATCATTTCCCCAATTCGCGCCGGGGAGCGCCGCGGCCAGGCCCTCCCGTATGATTTTGTCTGTCGAGCCGGTAATCAGGTGTTCATTTCCTTCTACCGCCCGGGCAATTCCGATCAACGCGCCTGTGAGCTGTTCCTGAAGCTGAAGTACAGGAATATTGGCTGTTATGCTCTCCATACAATCCGACCCGCTATCCGTTCAATCTCTTTCCGTCTGCGGAAATCACCACTACGCCGCAGGGAATGTCTTTTCCACTGGCCTGTACGGCGCGTTTTACCGCCTGCGTCATCCCGCCGCAGCAGGGGACCTCCATGCGGACAACCGTGATGCTGTTGATCTGATTCCCCGTGAAAATCCGGGTCAGCTTCTCCGAATAGTCTGTTCCGTCAAGCTTGGGACAGCCGATCAGGGTGATGCGGCCGCGGATAAACTCATTGTGGAAATCGCCATAGGCATAGGCGGTACAGTCGGCGGCGATCAGCAAATCAGCGCCGTCAAAACAGGGCGCGTTTACCGGAACAAGCCTGATCTGCACCGGCCACTGCGCAAGCCGGCTCTGAATGGCGGCACCGCTTTTGGCCGCATGGCTTTCCGCACGCTCCATCATGCGCGTCTGTGAACCGGGACAGCTGTGAGCGGTTTTCCCGCTTTTCGCGGCACGGACCGCCGCTTCGTCATAGGCCGGCGCTTCCCGGTCCTCAAAGGTAATCGCTCCTGCGGGGCAGGCGGGCAGACAGTCGCCCAGGCCGTCGCAGTAGTCCTCCCGCGTAAGCTTTGCCCTTCCGTCAATCATCGTGATCGCGCCCTCATGACAGGCCGCCGCGCAGGCGCCGCAGCCTGTACACGCTTCCTCATTGATCCGGATTATTCTGCGAATCATATTGTCTCCTCCGTTCCGGTTTGAAAAGCAGGGATTCCCCCTTGGCTTTCTGACATCAGCATACCACAATTTTTTATGGATGTATACTGAAATTTCAACTGTTTCGCGGAATCACGGACGCCGAGCCGTCCGCCATGCTCCCCTGTCTCGGCGCAAGGATCGCTTCGTTTGGCAAGGGGGGCTTTATTCTGACGGCCGTCCATCGTCTGATATGGTTTCTTTATAAAACGGTCAGATCGTTTCGCGGTTTCCGCTCTTTTTCCTTTCAAAAAATTACCGCAAGTCAGGCCGGCATATTCTCCGACGGTCTGCAAAAGCTATGGTTGCGACACGGGCGGGAAACAAAAAGTCCGCTCCATGGCGAAGCGAAAACGGAAAAGGCCGGAGCGGACCCCGCCCGAACCTTCTCCGCGTGACCGCATCGCCGTCGCAAAACTGGAGAAGGAGAAAAAGGAAATGTCTAAGAAGAACAACCGCATCAACGTCCCTGAGGCCCGTGAGGCTATGGACAAGTTCAAGATGGAGGCCGCCAGCGAGGTCCATGTACCCACTCCATCTTAAAACAGGGACTACTACATTCAGCAAACCACGACGAACTATTACTTATTCAGGTGAATCGGCCCGCAAAAGCCGCCATGCCGCAGAAAAATGCGACGTGGCGGCTTTGCCGTTCGGGAGCTGCGGCAGGCGGATATTTGCGCTGTAATGAGCAGAACACGCCGACACTGGATCAGGTGATACTTTTTCTTGAAAGAAAAAGGTCCTGGGCGGACGGCCAACCTCGCTCTTTTCTGCGCGGCTTAGCCTAGAGCAGCACCCAAAAATACTGAGAAAAGTTCAGCGGTCCAGAAAACGCATGGCCGCGTTGTCGTCCTTGACGGGCGTCAGCCCGTCTGTGTCCTCCGCCTTGCCCTGCGTTCCCTG
>JAAVHC010000064.1 GCA_014799925.1 Oscillibacter sp. | reverse complement strand
CGCTGAGGCACTCGCTACTTTTTTGGAAGCTCTCCCTGAGGGCTTGTTTCAGTGCGCCCTTTTTTATCCATCAAATTTTTTCTCATTTGGGACTTGACTTTTCATAGCTAGTCACCTCCACAGTGTCCCCCAGACGCTCGGCAACGGCGACAATGGTATAACCCAGCTCCACCAGCAGGGCGGCATGGCTGTGCCGAAGATCATGTATTCTGATCCGTTGCACCCCGGCAACCTCCGCCGCTCGATCCAGTTCTTTGTTCAGAGTGCCATGGGTAAAATAGAAGATGCGATCCCCTGGCTCGATCTCGTAAAGGGCAGATATGTATCGTTGCACCTCGTCGTAAAGGAACGGTGGCATGGAGACATCGCGGATGCTGTTTTCAGTCTTTGGTGGGCCTGCGGTATCTTCCCCTCCAACTCGATGGAATGTTTTATTTACCCGCACAGCGTGTGAAGGCAGTATGTCCATAGGCGTTAGGGCCAGGCATTCCCCCACTCGGAGCCCCAGCCAGTACATAAGTTCAAAGGCAACCCGATAGCCCCATTTTGAAACCTGTTCCATTACAGTTTCAAATTCAGCCGTCGTCCAGAATTTCATCTTGCCACTTCGCTTTTTTCCCATGAAGCCAGCAGGCAGGCACGGATTCTGCTGGAGCCCGTAATACATCACAGCATAGTTAAAAATGGCAGAGAGCCGACTGTTAAGGGTGCGAAGGTAAGAGAGGGCATACTTCCGCCCGGTCCTGGGATTGACCGCCGATATCATTTCGTTTTGCCACTTACGGATAGTGACTGCATCAATCTTGTCCACTTGAAGTTTTCCAAAGTACGGGAGCAACCAAGTATTGATGATGCTGTCCTGCGTTCCGCGAGTGGTGCCCCGGACTCGGTGATCGGCATCCTCCTGGTACAACTGCACTAAGGAGGCGAAAGACATCTCACAGCGCCGTTCCTGCTTCAGCAAGAATTCACGCTCAAACTCCTGGGCATCTTTCTTCCGGTCAAATCCTTCTTTTTTCTTTGCGCGCCGTTTCCCGGTCCAATCGGTATAACGGAGGTAGGCGTACCATTTTGTTTTCCCGTCCTTTGTCTTGTATGACTTTACTGACACAGCACCACCTCCTTGCCATTCTGCTCCCTGGCTATCTGCCGGGGAGCTTTTTTATTCCTCGGTTGGCCGCGGCTCCTGTGGCCGCTCCGCCTTGGCGGCCTCATCAGCCAGCTTCAGCATATCCATGTACTCCACCACCCGGCGCTTTGACTTTTTTGACAGGCGCTGAAACCGGCCAGCCAAAGCCAGAACCTCGGGGTCTTTTATACAATCTAAGAGTAGGGCACGATTTTCTTCAGTGAGTGTGTTGGCTCCTTCTACCAAAGCAACCGCATCCCAAACAATCTGCGGACTGGAGCGGGACGTGCCTCGCTTTCGATCATCAGACAGACCCAGGATGAAGTCAACCGATACCCCACCGAAGATGATGGAGAGTTGCCGCAGAGTATCCTCCTGGAGCTGGATGCCGCCGTTTTCGTACTTGGAAACGACCGAAGGCTGTACCCCGAGCCGGGCGGCTAATTCCTTTTGGCTTAATCCTGCCTCTTTGCGGAGCATAGATACACGATTCATACAAATCACCTCCATTTGTCTTTTTCATTGTACTATTTCTTTTTGGGAAACACAAGGAGAAATTTGCCGTAAAAGAAAAATATTTCTGAAAGCGCTTGACATTCCTATAAAGAAGTGTTAGTATAGAACCACGCAAAAATTCCTCAAAAGAACATGCTTAGGGAGGTGACAAGGATGGCAAACCGGATGCGTGAATTGCGGCTGGCGCACAACGAGAAGCAGCGAGATTTGGCGGCGCTTCTTGGGCTGAGAACATCGGTTCAATACTGCAAAAGGGAGATCGGATACTGCCCTGTGACGCTGGAGGAAGCCTACAAACTGGCGCTTCATTGGGGGATGACCATCGAGGAGATTTTTTTTGCGGATGAAGTTTCCTTAAAAGAGAGTTCCGCTTGATTTGTAAAAAGTTTATCACAAGGAAGGAGGATAATAAATGCCCAGAAACGCCACGAAAGCGGCTGACAACGTATTTTATCTCGCACGAAAAGCGGCGGAAAAGTTCAACGACCACTTAGGAAGCCGCGAGGGCGCAGCGGAGGAAACTGGCATTGACCGAACCCGCCTGGCCCGCATCGAGGCCGGAGTCCTTACTCCCTATCCGGAGGAGGTCCTGATGATGGCCCATGCCTACCAGGCTCCGCAGCTTTGCAACCACTACTGCACGGGCCTCTGCCCTCTGGGCCAAAAGACGATCCCGCCCTGTGAGCTGCTCCAAATTGACCGCCTGGCACTCAAGGTCATGTCGGCCATGCGGGGAGCCAGCGGTGTACAGCAGATCATTTTGGAGATCGCCGGTGACGGCCAGATCACTCAGGACGAGGTACCGCAGCTGGAGCAGGTGATGGAGAACCTGGAAGCCATGGAACGGGCCTCGATGGAGCTCCGCCTCTGGATGCAGAAGTACGTCAGGCGATAGGAGGATCAGATCATGGCAGACATCGAACGGAAGGAGCAGGAATCCCCCAAGTACGTCAAGGTCCGGGAGGTCATGCAGCTGTGCGAGGTCAGCGAGAGCCGAGCCTACCGTATCATGCAGCAGCTCAACAAGGAGCTGGAGGCCCAGGGCTTTGTCACCACCTCGGGGCGCGTGTCCCGGAAGTACCTCATGGAGAGGCTTTACATTTAGCAGGAAGGAGTTATATGCGTTGAACCTGAAAGAAGATCTGGTTCTTGCGGTGTTGGAGCTAATCGCCGTTATTTGTGTGACATTCATCCTGTTTGAGTTTGGATGCACCGTAGCGATGTCGGAGCGGGGATACAGCGCCTGCGGCGGTGAGTACCTCCTCCTGGCGTTCCCGATGCTCTATTACGCAGGGAAGCGGACCATCAAGGACTTGTTCGCAGATCTCCGGGAAGTACGGAGGGGCGGCAGGCCATGGAGAAAGGAGGACTAAATCCGATGCCCTACTACAACATCTGCCCTCACTGTGGCAGCCACCTTGACCCTGGGGAGCGGTGCGATTGCCAGGACAAGGGCCAGGAATCGGAGCGGCAGGAGGCCGCTGACAAAAAGAAGGAGGTCAAATCAGCATGACAAACATCATCAAGGTCCGCTTTTTCAAGGGCGGCACCCCGGCGGGTAAGGAGTACAGCTACTACACGCCGGAGCAGGTCGATGTCGGGGACATCGTGGACGTCGGCACCAGGAACGGCACCGCCCGCGCCATGGTGACCAAGGTGGACGTGCCGGAGGCGGAGATCGCGGCCTTCAAGCCCGTTGTCAAGACCATCATCGGCAAGTCGGCCTGCCGCTGTGAGGACTGCGCCGAGTTCACCGCCATCGGGGAGGGCGACCACATCTGCGGTGCTGATCCGCAGAGAATGCCGGTCAGCGACTACGCCCCCACGGAGGACTACTTCTGGTGCAAAGGGGCTCACTTCACGGAGGGATAGACCATGTCCGCGCCGGAATCAAGACGCTTCCTGGAGGATGCGAGGGATGAAGCCTCCGGTTACCTGGGCAGGGAGTTGACGGATGCTGAGTGGGCGGAAGCCTATCCGCCGGCGGCGCAGAAACTCTCCAGCATCATCCGGCGATACGGGGATCGCGGCGGGGATCGCCGCCAGCCCTGGTATCTCGGGAAGCTGGTCCAGGAGCACATCACCTTCAGCATCCTCTCCAGATACTGCGCGGCTATGAGCGCACAAAAAAAGACCGCCTCCGAAGAGGACGGCCTTCTCACCACCACCACTATAACACCTAAAATCATCAACTGTCAATCCTGAAAGGAGATGCGGCATGAAAATCAACACCCTGCGGCTTGAGAATTTCCAGGGCATCAAGGCCGCCACGTTTAACTTCAAGGGCCAGAGCGCCAGCATTTACGGCGACAATGCTACGGGCAAGACCACCGCTTACAACGCCTTGACCTGGCTCCTTTTTGACCGCCCCAGCACCGGGGCCAAGGGCTACACGCCCAAGACCAAGGGTCCGGACGGTGATATGCACTACCTCGACCACGCCGCCGAGGCGCAGTTCATCATGGACAGCGGCCGGTTGGTGACGCTCCGGAAGGTCTTTCACGAGAACTACAAGAAGAAGCGCGGCTCGGCCACGGAGGAGTTCGACGGGCACAGTGTGGACTTCTTCATCGACGGTGTGCCGGTCAAGGAGAAGGAGTACACCGCCGCCCTTCTGGGCTTCTGCGGCGGAGCCGAGCAGATGAAGATGCTGACCATGCCCCATTATTTCCCGGAGGATATGCCCTGGGAAGCCCGCCGGAAGATTCTTCTGGAGGTTTGCGGGGACGTGTCTGACACTGAGGTGATCTCCAGCAGCGATGAGCTGAAGGAGCTGCCCTCCTACCTCCTGATGCGGGGTACCGTTGACCAGTACTACACGGTGGACGAGTACAAGAAGATCGCCACAGCCCAAAAGGCCGACATCAACAAGCAGCTGCTGGGCATCCCTGGCCGCATCGATGAGGCGCAGCGGGCCATCCCGGATGAGGCGATTGACGTGGTCGCCATCGATGCCCAGCTCGCCACCCTCCAGACGAAGCAGGACAGGCTGATGGAGCAAAAAGCTGCTCTCCTGCGAGCAGTTTACCAAGGCCAAAGTCAGAATGCTCACCGACCGTATCAACGGGAAGTTCAAGAGCGTCCGGTTCCGCCTTTTCCTGGAACAGGTGAACGGTGGCCTCAAGGACGATTGCGAGGTGCTGGTACCCAGCGAGGCCGGGTCCATGGTTCCCTACCGGGACGCCAACAATGCTGCCCGCATCAACGCTGGGCTGGAGATCATCGAGGTTCTGGCCAATCACTTTGGTTTGTGGTCTTGTGGTGACTCGTCATCCCACATTTTACCACTTCCGCTGAGGTTTGCCTTTGTTTATTTTTCTGATTTGCTCATTTAGAGTTTCTTAAATATCTGTGGCAAAGCATCTGGGCGCCCCTGGCGTACTAATCCTCCGAGAGTTCCTTCAGAATCACCGCTTGCAGTGTAAATAAATATTCCAGCCATGTTTTTGCCGTCATCCGCTTCGGAGCAATACAGGCGTTCGCTCAAGGAGGCGATACTATATCCGCACTCAAAACTCAACTGAGAAATCAGAAGATTCCCGGTAAGGTTCGTGAATGCAGCGACTTCAAGAAGAAGCGCCCCAATAGAGGTCAGCCCTTTTCCGATTTCGCCCCAGTTCATCTGCCCAAAGTCTTTACAAGCCGACGCCAGCACTTTGATGGCGGCAGATAGGATAACAATTCCGGTTGCAGTTGTATACCATCCACAGATAAAAGCCCGTCAGCGGGCCTCTGAGGGCGTTACAGAGGTGGTTGAATTAAAGTTCAGTTCGTGGTACAATACCGGCAGAGAGGTGATAACGATGGCACAGAGCAAGGCACATATAGAGGCGACAGGCAGATACGAAAAGAAAGCGTATGATAAAATTTTACTACGAATGCGAAAAGATGCCAGCATTAACGGAGATGTGATCCGCACCCATGCTGAAGTGATGGGCGAAAGTGTGAACGCTTTTTTATTGCGGGCCATTGAGGAGGCTATTGAGCGCGACAACGTCAAAACAGCGGACAAGGAGGGATGAGTTATGTCATTACCGGCAAGGCAGGAGCAATACACTTTTGCGGATGTTCTCACCTGGGATGAGGGTGAGCATATCGAAATCATCAACGGCGAAGCGTTTATGATGGCTACGCCGTCCAGCGACCATCAGGCAATTAGCATGGAGATTTCTCGGCAACTGGCAAACTTTCTGGAGGGAAAGCGTTGCAAAGTCTACCCCGCTCCTTTTGGCGTCCGACTGTTTGAGCAAGACGGGAACAGCCCGGAGAATGTGGACACAGTGGTTGAGCCGGACATTTCCGTGGTGTGTGACCGGAGCAAGATAGACAAGCGCGGGTGCAAAGGAGCGCCGGACCTGATTGTTGAAATTCTCTCGCCCTCCACCCGGCGGCACGACAGGCTTGTAAAGCTGAACCTGTACCAAAGGGCGGGAGTTCGGGAATACTGGATTGTAGATCCAGACAACGAATCTGTCCAGGTGTTCATGCTGGATGGCGACGCTCTGAAAATCCGGGAAGATTATGGCCGTGAAGACGTGGCAAAGGTCAACGTGCTGGACGGGTGCTTCATTGAGTTGAGCAAAGTGTTTTCTGAATAAATACCATAAGAGAGCAGACGGGGTTCATCCCAAGCCTGCTCTTTTCATGTCCCTGTCTCTGCGATTTGTTGCAGAGACAGGGACTTTTTGCTGTTTGTGCGAAAAATTTTCCGAAAAAATTTCAAGAAAACCATTGAAAATAACACGATAGCGTGTTGCAATAAGAACACAAAGAAGAACAAAGCAAATCAAAAAAACGGAGGGTTAAGAAATGAATACAACTTACACCGAACTGAACAGCCACATCGAGTTCCTGAAGAACGAGATCGACAAGCTGCTGGATACCCTTGCTGAGATGCTTTGTAGCGAATGATCAGCATGGTGGAAGTTGTTCTTGGCGCTACTATAATCATATCAACAGCCTGGTTCATGGTGCAGAAATCACAATATATGGCTGGTATGGAAATCCACCTCGTTTCTTACCATAAATCCCCAAAAAGCTGAATCAAATTGAGACTGAGCATTTCATAAAGGAAGGGGACCCTGCATGAGGACATGCGGCTGTTCCCGAGCGATCCGGAGGTAAAACAGGGGCCAGGTATCCGGACAGTATTACTGGTCACTTGCTGGCCAGGGGCAGGCCTTGGCTGCCCTCCGGGGTGTATATGGTAAACTCGCCGTAAATGGTCTGCTCCGTGCCGCCGGAGGGGGTTACGCGATAGCCGAGGCGGTAGCGCCCGTCCTCCAGGGCGCCCCAGAGTGTGGGAATGTCCTCCGACCATACCCGGCCGCCGGTGGGCAGGGGGTCGGGCGTGCCGCAGAAGCCGACGCCGTCACGGAAGGGGACATTCTCCCATTCGCCGTCCTCTCTCAGTTTCTCCAGGTGGGGAATGTCTACCACCTGGCCGTCCTCACCGGTGGTGTTGATGAAAAGCACCGGCAGGCGGTCCGTTACCAGACAGCCCCGCACGGTGGGGACAGGCCGGCTGGAGATGTACAGGGCATAGTCCGGTTCGGGCTGAGCGTCCGATGCTACGCGGAAGGACACCTGCCAGGCGGGGAGCTTCTCGCCGTCTTCTCCTGTTATCATGGTGCCGCCGGTGACGCGGTACAGGCCCTCGCTCAGGGGCTCGGAGAGAAGATCCATACCGAGCTTCAGCATTCCGGAGGAGCCAGGGCTGACGGCCCAGGCGATATCGTGGAAGAAGGTGTTCTCCAGGAAATCGACATCCCGCCACCTGCCGTCTTCATATTTTTTGCAGGAGAAATGCTCGCCGTATGTCAGCTCCTGGTCACTGGCGTTGTCAAAGATCAGGGTCAGGCGTTTCGTCCCTGCCGGGTAGGCGCTCTGGAGCAGGGAGACGGTGATCTCCCCGACGGTCCAGACGGGCTCGGGGTCCGGTTCTTCAACGGGGAGCGACTGGGACGCGGGAGCGGGATTGGCGGAGGTCACCGGGCCGGAGATAACGGGGTCCGGCGCGGCGGTGTCCTCGGGGATTTCGCCGGCGCAGGCGGCCAGGGTCAGGCACAGCAGGGCGGCCAGCAGGCAGACGGTCGATTTCTTCATGGGAGCAGCCTCCTTTTTTGCTTTGCTCTTAAGACGAAAGCGGCGGCGGACTGGTTCCCTGATTTCAGAATTTTGTCTTGCCATTCTCCCGAAAAGATGTCATAATATCCGCAGATTATATTGGATAGATCCCGCCGCGGCGGCGCTTTGCGCCTGCGGTATCATGACAGCACTGCCGAAACAGTAAAAAAGGAGAATTCCCGTGGATAAGAGACTGGAACGCATCCTGCCCAGGGTGCAGAAGCCCGCCCGCTATGTGGGCGGCGAGTATAACGCGGTGATGAAGAATAAGGCGGAGGTGGACGTTCGCTTCGCCTTCTGCTTCCCGGATACCTACGAGATCGGCATGTCCAACCTGGGCTACCGCATCCTGTACGGCGTGCTCAACGAGATGCCGGGCGTGTGGTGCGAACGGGCCTTCGCCCCCTGGACGGACATGGAGGAGGAGCTGCGGAAGAACCATATCCCTCTCTACGCGCTGGAGTCCGGGGACCCGGTGGGCGCGTTTGACATCGTCGCCTTTTCCGTGGGCTATGAAATGGCCTACACCGCCATGCTGAATATGCTGGACCTTGCCGGCCTGCCCCTGCGGGCAGAGGACCGGACCGGGCTTGCCCCCCTGGTTATCGCCGGAGGCACCGCTATGTACAACGCCGAGCCGGTGGCGGACTTCATCGACCTGGCCCTTATCGGCGAGGGGGAGGACCTGCTGCCGGAGGTGGTTGAGCTGTATCGCCGGGCCAAGCGGGAACATTGGGCCAAGTCCCGGTTCCTCCGGGTGGCGGCGAATATACAGGGTGTATATGTGCCGTCTCTATATAACGTATCGTATCAAGACGATGGGACCATTGCCGCCATCACGCCCCTGGACGGGGCCCCGAAAAGGGTAGTCAAACGGGTAGTCCACGATATGAACCGGTCTTATTATCCCGTGAAAACCATCGTGCCCTCCACCGAGATCGTCCATGACCGGGTGACGCTGGAGGTGTTCCGGGGGTGCATCCGGGGCTGCCGGTTCTGCCAGGCGGGATACGTCTACCGCCCGGTCCGCTGCCGGGGCGAGGAGCAGCTGGCGGCATACGGCGAGGCCGCTATCCGGGACTCCGGCTATCAGGAGATGACCCTCAGCTCCCTGTCCACCAGCGACTACCCGCCGCTGGTGGGGCTGTGCGACCGTCTGGCCCCGTTCTGCGAGCGGAACCATGTGAACCTCTCCCTGCCCTCCCTGCGTGCGGACAATTTCTCCATGGAGCTGATGCAGAGACTACAGAAGGGCCGCAAGGCGGGGCTGACCTTTGCGCCTGAGGCGGGCACCCAGCGCCTTCGGGACGCCATCAACAAGAACGTCACCGAGGAGGAGCTGACGGAGAGCCTGAAAACTGCGTTCTCCGGCGGGTGGAGCGCGGTAAAGCTGTATTTTATGCTGGGCCTGCCCACAGAGACCGACGAGGATGTGCTGGGCATCGCCGAGATGGCCAACCACGCCGTCCATACCTGGAGGGAATATGCCAGCAACAAGAACCGGGGCGTGCGCATCACGGTATCCACCTCCTGGTTTGTGCCCAAGCCCTTTACCGCCTTCCAGTGGGAGCCGCAAATTTCCCGTGAGGAGTACGAGCGGCGGGTGAAGCTGCTGCGGGGCGCCATCACCGCCAAGGCGGTGACCTACAACTGGCACGACGGCGACACCAGCTTCCTGGAGGCTGTGCTGGCCCGGGGCGACCGGCGGCTGGGCCGGGTGCTGGAGGCGGCTTTCCGCAGGGGAGCCCGGCTGGACGCCTGGAGCGACTGCTTTGACCTGAACCGCTGGCTGGAAGCCTTTGCCGAGTGCGGGCTGGACCCGGCTTTCTACGCCAACCGGGAGCGGAGCCGGGAGGAGATCCTGCCCTGGAGCATGATCTCCTGCTATGTTACGGACGATTATCTGTGGCGGCAGAGGGAGCTGGCGTACCGTTCCGCCACCACCCCCGACTGCCGTACCCAGTGCGGCGGCTGCGGGGCCAGCGTCGTGGAAGGAGGGGAGTGCTACCGTGGGTAAGCTGAGACTGATTTTCACCAAAGAGGGCCGGGCGGTGTATATCTCCCATCTGGACCTGCTGCGGACCTTCCAGCGGGTGTTTTTGCGCCAGGGGCTGGTGCTGCGGCACTCCCAGGGGTTCCACCCCCATCCCATTATCTCCTTTGCCCTGCCTCTGCCGGTAGGGCAGTCCAGCGACTGCGAAATCCTGGACTTTGAGGTCAACGAAGACATGGACGGCACGGGCCTGCCGGCGGCGCTGAACCGCTTCATGCCGGAGGGCGTCCGGGCCGCGGACTGTTACATCCCCACCCGCCCCGTCCGGGACCTGGCCGCGCTGCGCTGCCGGGTGGAGCTGGTTTACGACAACGGCGTGCCGGCGGAGGCGGCGGAGAAGATTCGCGGTCTGCTCCTGGGCGAGAGCGTCGTCATCCAGAAGCGCACCAAGCGCAAGGCCATGGCGGACGTGGACATCCGCCCCATGCTCCACGAGCTGGAAATCGCGGAGGCGCCGGATCTGCTGACTCTGGACGCGGTGGTTGCCGCTCAGAATCCGGGGCTGAACCCGGCCTTGCTGGCCGCGGCGGTGGAGACGCGTCTGCCGGGGCTGGACCCGGACTTCGTCCGGGTCCGGAGGCTGGAGCTGCTGGACGGGGAGAGGAGGACCTTCCGATGATTTGATTGGAACCGGTTGGTCCCGATAACTGGCGGTTGGGGCTGCGCGTATCAGAGACGCAGAAAAGATATGTCTCTGATGCGTCAGGACGGGAAGTATCAGAAGGTGATCCTGTGCGTCATTGAGGGCAATACCGCCGCCCGGCGGATGTATGATACTGTTTCTTTCAAGAAAACGTAAGCAGGAGAGCGGCCGTAAAGGCCGCTCTCCTGCTTACGTTATACCATTCCTGGATCAATCCACGATCGCCTGGGCCATCTCCTCCGCGGACACGCGATAGATCGCGCCGCTTACGACGGTCCGCTCCAGCGCGTCCCGTACGGCTGACCGCTCATAGCGGCAGCCGGTCAGCCCCTGACTGATGACGCTGCCGTCCAGAGTGGAGAAAAAGTCGCCGGATACGGCGGCCTCGCGGATCACGCCCTTTTTGACATCCAGGAGGAACGTCATGCTGCCTCCCGCGAAGCGGCCCACCCGCTGAATATTGAACCCCGGCCCCTGGCCGTAGGTGCTCTCCCAGGAGGCGAACCGCTCCCGGCCAATTTCACGGATGCGCCTGTCGTCTTCCGGAGTGATCTGATACGTCTTGCCCTCCGGGCCCAGAATGCGGCGCGTCACATGGGATTTGAAGTCCTCCGCGTCCATGGGCGCGGGGAGGTGCCAGGCGATATTGGTCACCCGCTCTCGGACGGATTTGATGCTTTTGGATTGGATCTTATACCGGTCCACGGTGGTGGCGGCGGCCATCTGCTCCAGGTCCGTATCAAAGAGCAGGGACCCATGATGGACCACCCGCCCGCCCAGGCGGTACTGGGCGTTGCCGGAGATCTTTTTGCCGCCGATGGTCAGGTCGTTGCGGCCATTGAAAGCGGCCTCGACGCCCAGCTCCCGCAGCGCGTCGACCACCGGGGCGATGTACCGCTGGAACTGGATGTCCTCCTCTCTGGCGTCCTCGATGAAGGTAAACTGCCAGCCGCCCAGGTCGGTATAAATGGTGCCGCCGCCGCTCATGCGCCGGACAATGCGGATCCGGTGTGCGTCGGCATAGGCCTTATCCACTTCCTCCGGCACGTTCTGGTACCGGCCCACCATCAGGGTGGGGGTGGTGCGCCAGAAGAGGAATACGGTGTCCGGCAGAGGCTTTTCCGCCGTGAAATAGTACTCCAGGCCGAAATTATAGCACACATCGGTGGAGCCGGTCTCAATATAGATCATGAACGCCCTCCAGTGCCTCCCAGGCCCGGTAGGAGCTCCGGGCCAGCGGCGCGGAGGCCACATAGCGGAAGCCCTTGGACAGCGCCGTTTCCCTGTACCGGGCGAAATCCTCCGGCGTGGCGTACCTGGCCAGGGGATAATGCTGCGGCGAGGGCTGGAGATACTGCCCGATGGTCAGGATGTCCACGCCGGCGGCCAGAACGTCGTCCATCAGCGTTCCGATCTGTTCCTCCGTCTCGCCCAGACCCACCATGAAGCCGGTTTTGGTCAGCAGCGAAGGGGCTTTTTCCTTACAGTAGCGCAGCACGCGCAGGCTTCGCTGGTAATCCGCCTGGGGCCGCACGGCCTTTTGCAGCTCCCGCACGGTCTCCACGTTGTGGTTGAGCACCTCCGGGCGGGCCTCAATGACCGTGTCCAGCGCGGCAGTGTTCATCCGCATATCGGAAATCAGGGTTTCCACCGTGACGCCGGGGCATTCCTCGTGGATGGCCCGCAGGGCGGCCGCAAACTGGCTTGCTCCGCCATCGGGCAGATCGTCCCTGGTGGGGCAGGTCAGCACCACGTGCCGCAGTCCCAGCCTTTTCACGGCGGCCGCTACGTTCTCCGGTTCCTCAGGGTCCGGCGGCAGAGGTTTTCCCGGCGTTACGTTGCAGAACCGGCAGTTTCTCGTACACGCGCTTCCCAGAATCATAAAGGTAGCGGTGTGTTTCCGGTAGCACTCGCCCAAATTGGGACAGTTGGCCTCCTTGCACACGGTGTTCAGCTTCAGCTCGCCCATGAGCCGGGCCACTTCCTCCACCGCCTCCTGGTTATACCGCACCCGCAGCCACTCCGGCTTTCGCTCCATCTTTCCCATTACGCCGTCTCCAGGATCGCTACCGGCGCGCCGGGCGCGATCTCGTCGCCCTCCTCCCGCAGCTGCTTCTTCAATATCCCGGCCTCCGTGGCCTCGATCTGGTTGACGACCTTGTCCGTCTCGATTTCGTACAGGGGCTCTCCGGCCTCCACCGGATCTCCCTCCTCCTTCAGCCACGCGCACAGCACCCCGCTGGTCATCTCCTCCCGCAGCCGGGGGAGAGATAGCTGCTTCTCCATGCTTTCTTCTCCATTCATTTTTCGGTATACATACTTTTTCTTTGTGAACAAAGAAAAAGTATCAAAAAGAAAAACTTTTTTCGGCGAAACAAGGTTTCGCCGATTGGGCGGCTCCGATTTGCTACATCAGCAGCTCCAGCAGCTCCTCCGACCGCTCTCCGGCCAGCTTCCGGCAGATGTCCGCGAAGCCATCCGGGTCCAGCCTGGCTCCGTTCAGCAGGGACGCCGCCAGCGGACCGTCGATCACCGGACTGTCGATCCTTGCGTCGGCCACGATTCCTTTTCTGGCCCGGTACGATATGGCGGCCGGCTTCCCGGCAAAGACGCAGGAGCGTTCATAGGTGAATGCCGGTGTTTTTCCCCAGGTCCATTCCCAGCTCCGGTATTTATCGTCCCGCAGCCGCCGGACCTCCGCGCACTGCGCCTCCGGCAGCTCCAGCCGGTTGGACAAATCCGGAACCATATAGTCCAGCAGACGGCGCTGAAAGGTCTCCATGGTCATGTCCCGTGCCAGATGAGGTCGGATATTGGTTACGGCGCAGATGGCGGACGGTGTGCCTTTGGTCTGGAAGCAGTCATTTTTCCCCCGGACGGAAATTTCCTCCAGCGCAGTCAGATCGGCGTCAAACAGCAGCGTGCCGTGGTGCAGCAGCCGCCCTCCCGCCGCGCGCTGGGCGCTGCCGGAGATTTTTTTCTCCCCGATGGCGAGGTCGCAGGTGCGGTTTTTCCGCGCGTGAACGCCGGCGGCGCGCAGCGCCTCCAGAATGGGGGCCAGACTGCGCTCATAGTCCGCCGCGCCCTCCTGCCGGGTTATGAGGGAGTAGTTAAGGTTGCCCAGGTCGTGGTACACCGCGCCTCCGCCGGAGATGCGGCGCAAGACCGGAATGCCCATACGCCGCAGGGCCGGCACGCGGGTTTCCCGGCAGATGTTCTGATAGCTGCCCACCACCATGCAGGGCGCATTCCGCCACAGCAGAAATACGTCCTCGTCCCGGAAGCTGGTGAAGATGTACTCCTCAAAGGCAAGATTATAGTAGGGGTCCGTGGTCCGGCTGCCGACATAGAGCATCTGCGTTCCCTCCTCTGACTGACAGTATAAAGTCCGCGCCGGAAAAAGTCAACACCGGGTCCACAATCCGATGGGACATGGCAAACTCCCTCTTTACAAATGCCGTTTCAGGTGATATACTATTCCTGTATTCAGACGCAGGAATAGTATATCTGATTTGAGCCGTTTTGCTCGCCGCCGTAAAGGCGGCAGCCGCAAAACAGGGCGTGTATTACTTCCGAACGTTAAGTTCAGAAGTGATACCCGGCAAAACTGAATAAAAGAGCAGGCTGCTGCCGTTAACGCGGCACATGGAATGGGGTGCGAGGCCCCGCGAGTCGGTCACTGTGATGCCCTTTTCCCGGAAAACAGACGGGGAGAGAGGATAAGTCAGATACATGGCAGCCTGATGATTTTCCGCCGAAACCGGAACGAAGCTATGGTTTTTCGGCCTCACCGTATCTGCGGTGGGGTCTTATGCGTCCTGCGGTTTCGCTGCGGGACGTTTTGTGTTTCCGCCTGCGCCGATGGGGCGGCGCGGGGAAACGATATACTCTCTTCAATATTGGCTCTATAAAGCTAAGGGGCGTCCAGGTCTCAAGACCGCCTGGACGCCCCTTGGTGTTTTTTACGATTCCACAATTATTCCTTCGGCAATTAGAGCAGCACCCAAAAATACTGAGAAAAGATCAGCGGTCCAGAAAACGCATGGCCGCGTTGTCGTCCTTGACGGGCGTCAGCCCGTCTGTGTCCTCCGCCTTGCCCTGCGTTCCCTG
>JAAVHC010000020.1 GCA_014799925.1 Oscillibacter sp. | reverse complement strand
GAGATTCTGAATATCGTCACGGAGGCCATTCGTCAGCAAGCCCGCTGTGTGGTAGACGCACAGCACATGATGGAACAGCAAAAAAATCGCAGGAGGCAACTGTGGCGCTCCTGCGGAAGAAGGTCAAAAAACTGGAAGCCCTGCAACGGGAACTCGCTCAGAAAATTGAAAAACTGTACGAAGATGCGGTAATAGATAACCTGCTCTCCCGTGATGCGTACACGGCGCAGAAGGCCCGCCTTGTGGAACAGCGTGATGAAGCACATAGGGCCGAAACTGAAATCCAAGCAGAACTCTTTGAATTGACCCGTGACCGCTCAATCTATATGGAGCAATACCAACGCTATGCTGATATAGAGGTTTTACCGGGTGATGCGATAGCTGATCTGCTTGACCGTGTTACAGTCTGGCCGGATGGCCGTCTGGAGGTTTCGCTGAAATTCACTGACGAGCTGCCCGCTTTAGCCGGAACAGGGCGGGAAATGAAAGCCGCTGAATAGGCCATCAATAAAAATTTCAAAAATTTATTAGTTCTGGCTTGACATTAGCAGACTTGAGACATACGTTCGCAACACTGGCCCTGCAAAACGGGGTGGACATCAAGACCGTCTCCGGGATGCTGGGACATTACAGCGCCGGATTTACGCTGGATACCTACACCCACGTTACCACCTCGGCGAAGAAAGAAGCAGCCAATACGATGGGCAGTATCCTCTCCGGTGCTCTCCAGTAGTTTCCGGACATTTCCCCGTATGGGTCACGGTTTGGGTCAGCTCAAAACGTCAAAAACAAACCGCTGCCAAAAGTACCGAAAACCGAAAGAATCTCCCCGGAATCAGCTGATTCCGGGGAGATTATGGTTGCGGCGGTAGGACTTGAACCTACGACCTCCGGGTTATGAGCCCGACGAGCTGCCAACTGCTCTACGCCGCGATATTCAGGACTGACACAATCCCCAATGGTGCCGGTGGCCGGACTCGAACCGGCACGGTATTGCTACCGAGGGATTTTAAGTCCCTTGTGTCTACCAATTCCACCACACCGGCGAACACTGGCATAAATTAGAATACCACAGACGCATCTCTTTGTCAAGAGATTTTTTGGCAGCCATTAATATTAGTTTGCAGAAACCACTAAGGTTTCCGCAAGCTAATTTTTTTATGCCTGGGGAGGTGAAGGGATGGCCGGTTACGCTTTCCGTACTTTTGATGAACGGAAAAAAATAGAAAATTTGTGGGAGGCTGGAACGTCCGCAAAGGACATTGCCACAGAGCTGAACATATCCGCGTCCGCACTCTATACAGAATTGCGGAGGGGCCAGGACGGCACCAGACTTCCCGATCAGCGCCGCCGCTACAATGCAGACTTGGCCCAGCTTCGGGTACAGCAGAGCCTTGAACGGCGGGGGCGCAAGGCGATGAAAGGAGAGAGCGAGCATGACCAACTTTGAGAAGATCGCGGCGTCGCCGGAAACGCTGGGCGCGTTCCTTGCAAACCTGACCGTGGCGAGCGGGCCGTGGGACGAGGAGTTTCACAAAGTTTTCTGCGTCGGATGCGGACAGGCAGATTGCGGGGCCTGCACGCATGAGAAGGAGCGGAACAATCCGCTGTGGTGGTTGGCCCAGGTGGTGGAGGGTGAACAGGACGCTAGCCGTACCGTATGGAGAAATGGTCGGGTGGAACCGGGCCGGGAAAGATCGTACCGCTACAGGACGAGGAGCGCCACGCCGACGGGACTTGCAATGCGTTCAATGTGTACCTGAACGGGAAAGGGCCGGACGGGAAGGTTCTGCACAACATCAAAAGAGTGGTAATGCCGACGGTATCTACCACTGAAAGCGGCCAGTTAGACCCAATGGACATGAGGCTGGTGTTCGGCGGATGCGAAGATGCGGCGGAGATCGTCGCGCTCATATATCGCAAATCAATTACAAGAGGATCAGATAGCCGACCAGATCAGTCTCAAGGAGTTTGTGGACCCGTTTACGGGTAGCAAGAATACCAAGGCATAAAAATTGCCCCTTAAGAGGCTTTGTCTGCAAAAAGCCCTTATAGGGCTTACTCAAGCCACCGGCTAAGCCGGTGGCTTTGACTTTTGCAGACATTCGAGGTCAGGGGCGTTCGGTTTTCATAGTTCATGGCAAAAAGATGTCTCTGACGATCTGACGAAGAAGCTGTTCAGCATCTCCCCATGCAGGATTTCCCGCTGCAATTTTTGATGTGCCGCTGCCCGCTTACTCCTCCGCAATCAGCGGGACAACGATGGATTCCAGCAACTCGTATGTAACAGAGCCGACGGTGTTGTAGACGATTACGCCGTCCTTGTCCAGGATGATCGTCTGCGGCAGCATGGTGGACCCGCCATAGGCAGTCACGACGCCGCAGTCGTCCAGGGCGAAGCGGATGGTGTAGTCGTAGTTGGCCAGATACGCGTCCACATCGTCCGTAACAAGGTCAGAGTGAACGGCAATCATCTCAATGTCACCGTCATAATCACGGTAGAGCTGCTCAAAATGCGGCAGTTCAGCCACGCAGGGGGTACACCAGGTAGCCCAGAAGTTGACGACCGTCACCGTACCGCGGGTATCCGCCAGAGTAAAGGTACCGTCTCCATAGAGAGGAACGGTGAAGTCGGGACCCAGCATCCCCACTTCGGAGCCAACCGTGAGCTCCGGAACGTTGGCAGCATCCGGATATCCTGTCTCTCCTGTCTCGTCGGGCAGAGGCGCTGCGGTATCAGCCTCCGCGGGCGCGGTATCCATGACCGGCGGCTCTGCGGCAGGAGCGTCTCCGGCGGGCCGGTTATAATACGCCAGCACGGCCGCGAGAACCAGAAGCGCGGCGCACCACGCAATACGCCTGTTCCGGTCAAGCCTGGGCTCCTCCGCCGCCTCCGCTTTTTCGTGGGCACGGAGGGTAATATTTCCAGCCTTGAAGGTGATGGCGGCGGTGGGACACACGTCCACACAGCCCGCGCAGTGGATGCACTCATGGTCGCCCACATGACGGACATCCATCCCGCAGCGGCTTACGCACAGACCGCAGCCGGTACACTTCGACGCTTCCACCTTTACGCCAACCAGATTGAGCTTTGCGAAGAGCCCGTAGATCGCGCCTAACGGACACAGGAACCGGCAGAAAATCCGGTAGACGAAGACGCTCCCTCCGAACAGCAGTACCATAATGACAAATTTCCGGGTAAAGAGGATATCCAGCATGGAAAACTTGTCGGCGTTCACAGGATTTGCCAGCAGGCCGATGGCCCCTTCAAATGTCCCGGCAGGGCATATGTATTTGCAGAAGGCGGGCACCGGGTAGTGCTGCGATACATACCACAGAGGGATCAGCATCACAAACACCGCCAGAATGACATATTTCAGATACGACAGCACCCGGGTGATCCGGTTCTTTTTCAGCTTGGGCGTGGGAATTTTATGAAGAAGCTCCTGAATAAGTCCCATAGGGCACAGAAAGCCGCAGATGGTCCGTCCCAGCGTCAGGCCGAAGAGCATAAGGATGCCCAGCACATAGTAAGGCGCACGGTTCCCCGATGCGGCCAGAGCGTTTTGCAGCGCCCCCAGGGGGCAGGCCCCCACCGCGCCGGGGCAGGAATAGCAGTTCAGTCCGGGCACACAGACTGCTTTGGTATTCCCGGTGTAAATCTCCCCGCTGACGTAGCCCTTGAGGTTCGCGTTATACAGCAGCGCGGCATAGACCTGTATGAGCCTGCGCCGCATAGGCAGATGATTTTTCAGCCAGCTCGTAACTTTCATCACACTAAATCCCAATCCAAATTTTTGTATTTTACCCTCGCCTGTCAGGGACGCTCAGATATCAGCCCAAGCCAATACATTCCGTACAGATATTGACCGCCTTGACCAGCACATCCCACAATCCTCCATTTGCCGCGCCCAGGGCAAGCAGGACAAGAGCGGCGGCATACAGGGCTATGCGCAGAACCGGCAGCGCCCCCTTCTTTTCAGCAGGCGCGGCGGGTTCCAGACTCTTTTTCGGCACGGATTTGAGGATCTCCAGCTCCCGCTGGGCGCTCTGTCCGCTCAGCACCGACGCCGCTGCTGCGGCGGCCAGACCCAGGACTACCCACGGTGCGATATGCTTTACCATACTCCCCACCACCGGTTCCAGATCCAGGCTGGAGAAGTTCCCGGCGTTCAGAAGGTAGGTCCCCCCCATGACCATACAACCAAGGATGACCGCTCCGGCAGACAGCCAGGTCTTCCGCCGCTGGCGCTGTTCTTCCCGGGCCTCAGGGGGGATCTCTGTGATACGCCGGTACAGCGCCCGGAGCCTGTCCTCCGCCGGGGCGGCGGCGTTAAGCCCGGGCTTCTCTCCGGCAGCGGCCTGGAGAACCAGCCCCGCAACGACCAGCGCCAAATACGCGAACAGTACGGGGGCGATAGCCGCAAGGCGGCTTCCCACAAGTTCACGCGTATATACGGGGTTGATGCGCACACCGGGCGCACTGAAATTGTCCGGACTGCTGCCGGTGAGGTAGATATCGACCGCCTGCCAGCACAGCAGCAGACACACGGCGGCGGTCGCCGCCGCCAGAATGACGCGCAGGACGCGCAGGGCGCGGGCCATATGATCCACTCCTTCTCCGCAAGTAACTGATATGCTATTATAACGCTGAAATCTCCGCGGCGCAAGCGGTTTGTACGGAGTTTGCCGTCTATGAACTGCATAAAAAGCGTCCCTGTTTCCGAACAACCTTTGTTATGCGGTACATTGACACAACCATACATTTTTATTATTATAAGCTCTGTAAACTGTTTCTTTTGCCAATTAAAGCACGTGGAAACGGCAACATCAAGAAAATATGGAGGAATGACACATGAAAAGCAAGTCTCTGCTCGCCCTCCTGCTGGCGCTGGTACTGTGCCTGGGACTGGCCGCCTGCGGGAACCAGGGCGAGACACAGCAGCCGGATGAACCGGACACGACAGAGCGGGATGAGCCTGAAGCCCCCGAGGAAACCTTCCCTGCCGCTGCGATCGGCACCGAGCTGGGCAGCGGAATCGAGAACTTCACCTTCACCACCTATGACGGCACGTCCTGCGATCTGTATGAGACCCTGAAGGAAAAGAAGATGGTTCTCATCAACCTGTGGGCCACTTGGTGCGGCCCCTGCCAGATGGAATTTCCCTTCATGGAGGAGGCCTACGAGGCATACAAGGATGACATTGAGATTTTTGCCCTCTCCGTTGAGGAGGAGGATACCATCGAAATGCTGGCCGAGTACGCGGCTGAGATGGGCATGACCTTCCCTGTGGGTCAGGATACGCCGAATCTGTTCCAGGAGCGGTTCTACACCGGCGCGATCCCCACCTCTGTTGTCATCGACCGCTTTGGCACCATCTGCTTTATGGAGGCCAACGCCGTGACCTCTGCGGAGACCTTTGCGCGCCTTTTTGATATCTATGTCGCTGACGACTACACCGAATCCGTGGTGCTGTCGGACGGCATCCCCGCCAAGCTCCCCGACGTGTCTCCCGCGGACCCGGCGGACCTGGCCGCCGTGCTGGGCGAGGGCTTCACCTGTGCGAACCCCGCCGATGAGTACAACTGGCCCATGGTCATTGAGGACGACCACGTGGTCTCCACCAACGCCGCCCAGGGCGGGGCCGTCTCCTCCCTTGAGGTAAATGTGACTGCCGCCGCGGACGACGTTTTCGCGGTGGACTACTCTGTCTCCAGCGAGGCGGGCTACGACTTCCTGTCCATCTATGTAAACGGCGAGCCGGTGAAGCACGCCAGCGGCGAGCGGGACTGGACCACTTACGCCTATGCGTTCGAGGCTGATGGGGACTACACCGTGACCCTGGCCTATGAGAAGGACGAGGCCAGCGACGACGGCAGCGACGCGGCTTACTTCAAAAACGTCCGCCTGCTGACCGGTGACGAGGCCGCCGCCCTGCTGGCCAGTATGCCCGTGTATCCCTACAGCGGGGAAACCTCCCTCACGGTGACTTCTCCCAATGCCCGTGAAGTGGTCATCAACGACCCCTCCGGCATGCTGGCCGGCAACTTCGGCGATGCGAAATGGTATATCATCCCCGGCGATACCGCCAGCTTCTCCGCCACCCTGGCCGAGGGCCTGGACGCCGAGTGCGTCAGCTTCCTCAGCGGCTTTGACGGCGATTCTCCCGTCCTGTCCGACTGCGTGGCGGGCGGCCGCTACGAGTTTTCCACCAACGGCGTGGACAGCTATGAGGGAACCGGCCGCGGCTACTGCTATGTGGAGCTGACTCCCTCCTGGTGCGATGGCATCTACTTCTTCCATGACGAGGTCAACCTGAACACCTTCCTGGTCCGCAACTTCACCGAAGATGACGGTTCCATCTCCGCCTCCTGGAAGTACGCCGACGGCTCTGCCCCCGCCTCCGCCGCCACGTGTGAGGGCATCGAGGCCCTGAGCGAGGGCAGTTCCCTCTATTACCTGGCCTTCGTTGACCAGAACGGCGACCCCGTGGAGGGCGTCATGGCCAATGTCTGCGATGACAGCGCCTGCACCCCCATGAAGTCCGATGCCAACGGCATCGTGGCCTTTGCCTATCCCTCTTTCGCCTATCATATTCAGGTCATCAAGATCCCCGACGGCTATGAATATGATCTGTCCACAGAGACCTACCTCGATGCCGGTGGCGGCGTCACTGAGTTCGTTGTAACCAGGTCGTAACCCATAGAGCGGTCAGACCCTGTAATGGGCAAAGCCGGCAGCCCCTGAAAGGACTGCCGGCTTTGCTCTGTCGTCAATAAAAAATATTTTGTTTCAGGTATTGTCGCGGGGGCCGTAAAGCGTTAAACTGGAAGGCGTGCTCCGCGGCGCGAGGCACGCCTTTATTCTTATCTTATGGGAGTGACTTCAGTGATTGAAAAGTATACTTTTGGAGAACCGTTTGAAACCGGGGCGGTGGTGGCCCGCATAGAGACCACCGCGGGTATACCCACTGTCGGAGTGATAACGGCGGACAAAAATGGCTTTCACTTTACCTGTACGATGGAACCAAAAGACATCGTATATGGGCTGGGTGAGGCAAACCGCGGCATCAACAAGCGGGGCTATGAGTACGTCAGCTGCTGCACCGATGACGGCAGACATTCAGAGGACGTGCGGCAGCTCTATGGGGCGCACAATTTTCTGGTGATTGCCGGGGAAAAGCCGGTGGGCCTGTTTTTTGATTATCCCGGAGTCCTGCGGTTTGACATTGGTTACACAAGGCAGGATATCCTGGAGGTTTCCTGTGATACGGCGGATATGGCCCTCTATGTCATTGAGGGAGAAAGCGCCTATGATATCGTGAAGCAGTTCCGGAAGATCATCGGGCGCAGCTACATCCCGCCAAAGTTTGCTTTCGGCTACGGGCAGAGCCGCTATGGGTACAAAACCGCGGACGATTTCCGTGAAGTCGTCCGGAAACACCGTGAAGCCGGCGTCCCTCTGGATATGGTATATATGGATATCGACTACATGGAGCGGTTCAAGGATTTTATCCCGGATCCCGAGAACTTTCCGGACTTCACGGCCTTTGTGTCCGAGCTGAAAGCGCAGAATATCCATCTGGTCCCCATCGTCGACGCGGCCATCAGGGCGGAGAGGGGATACAGCGTTTTTGATGAAGGCCGGGAGAACGGCTACTTCTGCAAACGGGCGGATGGCAGCGATTTTGAAGCGGTGGTCTGGCCGGGCTGGACGAATTTTCCCGACGTATTGAATCCGGAGGCCAGGGCATGGTTTGGCCGCCAATACGGATTGCTGACCGCCTGCGGAATCGACGGTTTCTGGAATGATATGAACGAACCTGCCATGTTCTGCTCCAGAGAGGGACTCGCGGAGGCGGAAAACCGGGAGACGCGGGACACAGCGGAAGCACCGGATGTATTGCATGAAGGTATCCGTTGGCTGAAGCTGTTCAACAACCCGGATGATTATAAGCGGTTTTATCACAACATCAACGGGAAGCCGGTCCGGCACGACCAGGTGCATAACCTCTACGGTTATCATATCACCCGCGGCGCGTCCGAGGGGTTGTCAGAATTGGAGCCTGGAAAACGTTTTCTGCTGTTTTCCCGCGCGTCTTACATCGGCGCTCACCGTTACGGCGGTATCTGGATGGGGGATAACCACTCCTGGTGGAGCCACATCCTGCTCAACCTGAAAATGCTGCCCTCGCTGAATATGTGCGGGTTCCTGTATGTGGGCGCGGACCTGGGCGGCTTCAACGCCGACACGACCCGCGACCTTCTGCTCCGCTGGCTGGCGCTGGGGGTGTTCACGCCGCTGATGCGCAATCACTCCGGGAATGATACCCGGCGGCAGGAATTTTACCAGTTTGAGGGACCGGAGGACTTCCGCCATGTGATCGGGGTGCGCTACCGGCTTCTTCCGTACCTGTACAGCGAGTACATGAAAGCCGCCCTGCATGACGATATGATGTTCAAGCCTTTGGCTTTTGAGTACCCGGATGATGAACTTGCGGCCCAGACCGAGGATCAGCTGCTTTTGGGCCATGAGGTCATGATCGCGCCGGTATATGTGCAGAACGCCTGCGGGCGGTATGTGTATCTGCCAGAGGAAATGATGTTTGTCAAGTTCCTGCCGGATGGAGCGATCTCGCAGGAGGTCATGCCCCAGGGGATTCACTACATAAAGGTCGCGCTGAATGAGGTGCCGCTTTTTATCCGTAAGGGAAAAGGAATTCCCGTGGCGGACCCGGCCCAAAGCGTACCGGAACTGAACCTCTCAACACTGAAAATGGTTGGATATGAAAACGCGGCCTATGACCGTTATGATGATGACGGCGTCACGATTCCAGAACAAGAGTATCACGATGGACAGAAAATGGCGGAAAGAAAGCGTTGTTTATGAGATTTATCCCCGCAGCTTCATGGACAGCAACGGAGACGGGATCGGGGACATCAACGGGATCCGCTCCAAATGGAGTGGCTGTCGGGGCAGATCGAGCCTGAGTTACCGATAGAGGTCCAGGTATTCCGAGCCTGCTATCTGGATGGAGCGAATAGGCCAACTGCCCGGCAGGTGGGCCGCGCTCTGAGTATGGACAAGCGCAGCGTCCACCGCTGCATCTGCCGGACGCTGGAGGTCATGCTGCCCCTTGCGTTCGGGCTGGATGGGCTTTATACGGCTGACAAATTTCACCGTTAAAAAGAAAGGGGCCAGGGACGCCCCCCGTGGCCGCGCTGACAAACGCGAGGCCCGTTGGCAGGGTGCGATACCACTCACTGGCAAAAGCCCGTCAGAGGACCTCTGAGGGCGTTATAGAGGTGGTTGAATTAAAGTTCAGTTCGTGGTACAATACTGGCAGAGAGGTGATGACGATGGCACAGAGCAAGGCGCATATGGAGGCTACGACCCGATATAACAAAAAAGCGTATGATCGCATAGAATTAAAACTCCGAAAGGACGCAGAAATTAACGGCGATGTGCTCCGCACCCACGCCGAAGCGATGGGCGAGAGCGTGAACGCCTTTTTATTGCGGGCAGCATTAGAAACCATGCAGCGTGATAATGCCAAAATAAAGGAGGAATGATCTATGCCATTACCAGCAAGACAGGAGCAGTACACTTTTGCGGATGTTCTCGCCTGGGATGAGGGCGAGAACATCGAAATTATCAACGGCGAAGCGTTTATGATGGCTACGCCGTCCAGAATCCATCAGGAGATCAGCGGTGAGCTGTTTCGTCAGTTGGCTAACTTCCTGGAGGGAAAGCAATGCAAAGTCTACCCCGCACCGTTCGGCGTCCGGCTGTTCGAGCAGGACGGGGACAGTCCAGAGAACGTGGATACGGTGGTTGAACCAGACATTTCCGTGGTGTGTGATCGGAATAAGTTGGATAAGCACGGGTGCAAGGGAGCGCCTGACCTGATTGTTGAGATTCTCTCGCCCTCCACCCGGCGGCATGACCGGCTTGTAAAGCTGAACCTGTATCAGCGGGCCGGGGTGCGGGAATACTGGATTGTGGACCCGGAGAACAAGGCGGTGCAGGTGTTTACGCTGGACGGCGGAGCATTGAAAATTCGGGAGGACTATGGCCTGGAAGATGTGGCAAAGGTCAACGTGCTTGACGGGTGCTTCATCGAGTTGAGTAAAGTGTTTTCTGAATAAACAGCGGTAAGAGAGCAGACGGGGATCAATCCCTGGCCTGCTCTTTTCATGCCCCTTTTTCTGTGATTTGTTGCGGAGAATGGGATTTTTTGCTGTTTATGCGAAATTTTTTTCGAAAAAATTTCAAGAAAAGCATTGACGATAACATATCGACATGTTATAATAGGAACATAAAGAAAAGCAAAACAAAAAAAACGAAAAGGAGCCGTTGAAAATGAACTTCACCGAACTGAAAAACTTTATCGAGGATATGACCGCTGAGATCAGCAATCTCAAAACTGCAATCGAATACACCGAGCGGTTCCTGATGGATGAATCCCCGCTGGCGCCGCAGCATCTCGCCGAGATGAAAGCCGACCTCGCTGAGATGACCGAGAAACTGGAGGGCGCAACCAAGTACGCCGAGCGGCTGGCTGCTTACTAGGCCCCACCTGATGAGAGCTGGATGACAACCGCGATTTCCAGCTTCAAGGATGCGGATATAGACAAGCTGAATGCGGTAGTTTATGCGGGAAAATGGAAACTCACGGAGCGCGGCAAACGCTCCAGGAGTGATGCTCCGCCTTCCGGGCATAATAAGAGCCTGTCCGCAAATAGTCCGCACACATCTTGCTTGCATATTTTCCGCCAGACAGGGCTCAAATTTCCTGACAGGCGTCAGCCTGCCTGCAAAATTCTGACGCTGTTTGACGAAAAATCTGACGGCGCAATCTGCGCACATCCTATTTGCGGATAGGTTCTAATAGGAGGTGAGACAAAATGAAACATCATGAAAGCCAGCCTCCGGAGCGCAAGCCCGGATGGCCGGAGGGTGATGACGACGTCATCAACAAATACGGCACCTATGAAATCCAGCGCACCAACGGCGTAGAGAACCCCTATCCTCAGATCGCCCAGGGCATTTCTCCCCAGGAGGCGGAGGAGCAGCTGGAAGCTGCCCGGCGGTGGATGGAGAAAAAGCCCTAAAATGTCAGGACCATGTCGTACCAGACCGCTCCGCCATGGACGGACCTGGATATGCCCCGGTTCTCAAAGCCAAAGCTCCCATAGTATCCCAGCTTCCGCTCCAGGCAGGTAAGGGTGACGCCTCTGCGGCCCTCCCGGCGGGATTGGGAAATCAGGGCGGCCAGCAGATCCCGGCCATAGCCCCGCCCCTGCCAGTCCGGATGGACGGCCAGGCTGAACACCGACTGCCAGGGAGATTTCTCGCCGTGGCAGGAGGGATCGCCGAACATTTCATCGGCGATGTACTCCTGCCGGATGGCGGGCCCCATGACAAAGCCGATGACAGTTCCGTCCAGCTCGCCTACCAGAAAATGGTTCATGTACGCGGCGATGCGCTCCCGGATGGCCTCCCGGCTGGCGGCCTGTTCCAAGGGGAAGCAGATTGCCTCAATGGCGGCGCAGCGGTCCAGGTCCTCCGGCTGTACCGGGCGGATGGACAGCTCGCCGCCGTCCAGCTCCCGCAGAAACGCCGCCGAGGAGCGGATCTCCGCACCTACGTTTCCCATGTCCAGCATGTTGGCGCGTTGGATGTCCTCCGTGTTGGAGGAGCAGCAGTCCTCCAGCACCATGACCCGATAGTCCAGGGAAATGGCGTCATAGCAGGTGGTGCGAATACAGTTGGGCGTGGTGGTGCCGGTGAGGACCACCGTGTCTACCCCAAGCCGCCGCAGCAGCAGGTCCAGAGACGTCTGGAAAAAAGCGGAGTACCGGGGCTTGATGATCTCGTAATCGCCGGCGCGGCGGCCAAACTCCGGCGGATTCTCCACGGAGACCGGCCCTGTACTGCCCGGGGTGAGAGGCCTGCCGCCCTGCGCCCAGACCTGATAACGGGTATGCTCCACGTCGCTGCCGTCGGCGCGGTAGGCGCGGTTGACAAAGACAACCGGGACTCCTGCCCGGCGGCAGGCGGCGATGACACGGGCGCAGGCGGGCACGGTGGCCTGCGCGCCTTTGATGCACAGCGGGGATTCCGGATTCAGAAACCCGTTCTGCATGTCAATGATGATCAAAGCCTGTTTCATTCCAGCTCCTCCTTCACAGCAAAATCAACCCGGCGGCGAAGCTGGGCAGCGCCAGACCCGGTACGCCCCGGTCCTCCCGGGCCGGAGACGGGGGTGAAAGCACGCCTGTGATTCTTACGTTTCATGTTTACGGCTTTACCGTAACGATACGTATTACAAAACGGGACAACCGCCACCCGGCCCGGTGACGGTTGCCAATTTTAATTCGCTAACCCAATTGGGCTGACCGCTTATCGCGGCGCCCTGTTTCTGCTCTCAGTATACCTGTCCGGACCGGGTTTGTCAAGTCCACGCCTGCGCAGCCGCGTGATTTTTTGTGCAGATTAACGTTGCACAGATCCAGGCAATTTCTCCTCCGGTACACACTTTGTGTGTACCGGCTTTTCTGCCGGGAAGACTATTATAAAAGGAGAAGTCTGTATGAATTACACAAAAAACTACCATCTTCCTCAGTGGAAGGAAACGGACCGGGTGCTGATGAACGACTTCAACCAGATGTGCGCGGACATTGAAAGCGGCATCGAAAGCGCCAGG
>JAAVHC010000036.1 GCA_014799925.1 Oscillibacter sp. | reverse complement strand
TCGAGTGGCCGTGCAGAATTGAATTGTGCATGACCCCTCCGTGAAGCGCCGCAAGGCGGCGCTTATAGCGCTAAGCCGGCCGCAGGCCGGCCCACGGATGGGGTCATTGCACAATCGCGGACCCCGCGCCTACTTTTTGTGTGGACAAAAAGTAGGCAAAAAGCCACTTAAGGAGCTACGCCCCTTAAGAATCCCGAATGTATTGATTATTTTACGCTGATCCTGTAGACTGTCCGGACTAAACCGGGCTGCGGGTGTGGTTTCCACTGCGCGGCGTCTATTATAGGATGTTGTCGGTAATCCCTGCCGCATTGCTTTGGGTTCTCCCGGCGGTGGTGCGCAGTCGGTCCAGAAGCGGCTGAGCTTCTCTGTCCATCGTTAGAATCCGTGGGTAGGCGCAGAAGTCCGGCACACCAACGAAGGTATTTGGGTAGAACCAAACCATGTTTCGTCGGAGCGCAAATAATCAAAAACATTCAGGGGATTCTCAAGGGCGGCGAAGCCCCCTTGCGCACGCTTTTGTTACTTTTCGCGTGCGCGAAAAGTAAGCCCCCGCCCCGTGAAGCGCCGCGCACGGCGCTTTCAGCGCCATGGCTGGCCGCAGGCCGGCCCACGGGCAGGGGCAAATTATAAGAAACAAAAAGAGCCGCGGATTAAAACCAGGTTCCGCCGCATGGCGGCGGAACAAAGGAGTGATCTTTTGTCTAAGAACAGAAACCGTCCCGGAATGGGCATCTATTTCGCCGTCCTTCTCCTCCTCCTGTGCGCCTACTACGTGTTTTTTGGCGCCGCCCGTGCGCCGGAAATCACCTATGCCCAGGTGCGGGAGCTGTTTCTCCGGGAGCAGGTCTCCAGCTTCGTCATTCAGGACGGGAACGATCTCTATCTGTCCCTGAAGGACGGGACCAGCGTTCACAACAAGCTGGGCAGCACCTCCCTCTTCTGGGAGGATCTGGGCGACCTGGTCCGGGACCAGAAGGACCGGGCCGTACTGACGGACTATGACAACCGGCCGGTCTATCAGCCGCCCTGGTGGAGCGAGATCCTCCTGTACGCGCTGCTGCTCGGCGGGGGCTTTCTGCTCTGGCAGTATATGATGGTCCGCGCGCAGACGGGCGGCGGTACGGAACAGGGCCATCGCTTCGGCAAGGCCCGCGTCCGCTTTGGTTCCGACAGCGCCAGCAAGGTCAGCTTCGCCGACGTGGCCGGGGCGGACGAGGAGAAGGAGGAGCTGCGGGAAATCGTGGGCTTCCTCAAAGAGCCCCGGAAGTATCTGGACCTGGGGGCCCGGATCCCCAAGGGCGTGCTGCTGGTGGGCCCTCCGGGCACCGGCAAGACCCTGCTGGCCAAGGCCGTGGCGGGAGAGGCCGGCGTGCAGTTTTTGTCCATCTCCGGTTCCGATTTCGTGGAGCTCTACGTGGGCGTGGGCGCCAGCCGGGTGCGGGACCTTTTTGAGGAGGCCAAGAAGGTGGCCCCCTCGGTGGTGTTCATCGACGAGATCGACGCCGTGGGCCGCCGGAGAGGCGCCGGCCTGGGCGGCGGGCACGACGAGCGGGAGCAGACCCTGAACCAGCTGCTGGTGGAGATGGACGGCTTCGGCGGCAACTCCGGCGTGGTGGTCCTGGCGGCTACCAACCGGGCCGACATCCTGGACCCCGCCCTGCTGCGCCCCGGGCGGTTTGACCGGCAGGTGTACGTGGGCCGTCCCGACAGCAAGGGCCGGGAGGAGATCCTGGCCGTCCATACCCGGAACAAGCCTCTGGCGGAGGACGTGGACCTGAAGGTCCTGGCCCAGGCCACCTCCGGCTTTACGGGGGCGGACCTGGAAAATCTGGTCAACGAGGGCGCGCTGCTGTCCGCCCGGCGGGACCAGAAATTCATCACCATGGACACCCTTCAGGAGGCGGTCATCAAGGTCATCGCCGGCCCGGAGAAAAAGAGCCGGGTGGTCCCCCAGCATGAGCGGCGGCTTACCGCCTACCACGAAGCCGGTCACGCCGTCATGCACCACTGTCTGGCCAGCGTGGACCCGGTCCACCAGGTGACCATCGTTCCCAGGGGGCAGGCCGGCGGCATGACCATCTCCCTGCCGGGGGAGGACCGGGGATACTACTCCAAGCGGTATATGGAGGAGGAGATCGCCGCCCTGCTGGGCGGCCGGGTAGCGGAGCGCCTGTTCCTGGACGACATTTCCACCGGCGCGTCCAACGATATCCAGCGGGCCTCCTCCATGGCCCGGAAAATGGTGACCTCCTACGGCATGAGCGAGAAGCTGGGGGCGGTCAGCTTCGATTCCGGACACGACGAGGTATTCATCGGCCGCAGCATGGCCCAGGCCAAGAGCTACTCCGAGGAGGTGGCCGCTCAGATCGACGGGGAGGTCAAAGCCATCATTGACGCCGCCTACCACCGCTGCGAGGAGGTACTGGAGGCCCACCGGGAGCAGATGGAGGCCGTGGCCGCGTATCTGCTGGAGCACGAGACCATGTCCAGCGAGGACTTCCAGGCGGTTATGGGTTTTCCCAAGGCGGCGCCGCCCCGCAGGACGGAGCAATGATAACAGAAGGAGGAGCGTATCATGAAGATCAAAGAAGCGATGCAGGCGTATAATGCCCAATTGGACGTATTGCGGGAGAAGAGGGTGGCCCTCTCCAAGATCCTGGATCGGCAGGAGTCCGGCCTGGAGCCGGATGTGGACCGCGTGGAGATCACCAAGGAGCTGAATCAGCTGGACGCCCAGTATGAGGCCGTCTTTGAGGGCCGGGAGGCCATCCATGAGATGTCAGCCACCATCTTCAACGCCGAGGCCGCCAAGGGGCAGGCCGAGGCCGCCGCCAAATACGGCCAGGAGATTTCCAAAATCATGGAAGTCTACCGGCGCATTGCCTCCGGGGCCAGGGTGCCCGCGGAGGACGAAAAGAAGCTGATGGATTACAGCTATGAGCTGTACTCGGCGGCCAAGACGGCGGCTTTGATGGCCCAGCAGAATGATGAAGAGTACGACTCCCTGTGGGAGGACGAGGAAGAGGACAACGGCGAGAAGGCGAGTCCTTTTGAGGTTGCGAACGAGACGGAGATCTCCGTCTCCACGCCGGAGGCTGTGGCGGCGGAAGCTGCGGCGGCCGCGGCGGCTGTCGAATAGCTCCGGAAGCGCGGCGGCGTATCCGCCGGAGTACGCACGCATACGAAACAGGCGGGAGATTTGCGTCTCCCGCCCGTTTTTCGCTTTATGCTTCCCCATTCAGGCCCCGTTCCATAAACCGGCGGCATAAAAATTTTTCCGCAAGTTCTTTACAAGCGGTATATCATATGATATACTATACTTATCGTATTTCCGTTTTTCAGGCGGCTTGCCAGAAGCGGGGAAGAGAACGAAAGAGATAGGGTGGGATCGAACGATATGAACGCGAATTTTTCACGGGTATTGTCCCTCCTCCGGCAGGAGAAGGGCATCAGCCAGAGGAAAGCGGCGGCGGCGCTGGGCATCAGTCAGGCGCTGCTGAGCCATTACGAAAACGGCATCCGGGAACCGGGGCTCAATTTCGTGGCCAAGGCCTGCGATTACTACCATGTATCGGCGGATTATCTTCTGGGCCGGAGCCTCAGCCGGGATGGAGCCGTCATTGAGGCGGAGGAACTGGTGGACGCCAGCGAGATCAAGGAGGACCTGAAGGGCAGCATCATGGCGAAGCTGCAAAAAAAACTGATCGTCAACTCCGCCAGCGTGTTTTTCGATTTACTGGGCCGGACCAACAGCAAGGACGCCGTGGCCCAGGCCGGCGCTTATCTCGGCGGGGCGCTGTACCAGCTGTTCCGGCCTCTGTACCGGGCCGCCGGGGGGAACGACAGCTATTTTTCCACCGAGGGCGGCAGCTTTGATATGGATGTCCTGTCGGCGGATATGACGCTGGCAAGGGTGCGGTACGCCAAGGCGCTGGAGGAATACAGGGGGGAGTTTCCCCCCGTGGACGCGCAGTCCCTGGCGGCGGAGTATCAGGGGCTTTCGCAATCCATGGCGCAGGTGCTGCATGATACGGATGAGCGGGTAAGAAAGTTGGAGGAATGAGCTCCGACCGCCCCGGAGGGGCGGTCATGGAGAGCTGCTTTGATACGATATTCCGGGGTTTATGCGGCCCCAGGCCCTGTGCTTGCCTTTTGCACGAATATAGTGGCCGCAGTTCAGAAACAGTAAAGTTTAGGGCCGCTCCAGCCCTAAGCCGCGCAAAGCGCGGCCCACGGGGCAAAGCCCTGGTGGGTTTGGGCGAAGCCCAACATTTACCCGTTCTCTGCCGTGATGACTATAGAATCCGGTAAAAACGCGCCAAAATCGCAGGTTTTGGCGCGTTTTCCGGCGCGCTGCCGAGCGGCAAAAGCGTCAGGGGACCGGAGGCGGGAAATCTACGATATATCCGCCAGGTCCAGGAACCGATACCCCTCGTTGGCGATGTGCTCCTTTCGTCCCTGAAGGTTGTCCCCTTCCAGAAGATCAAACATCTGCGCGGTTGCCTCCGCATCGGTGGGCATCACCTTGATGAGCCGCCGGGTCTCCGGGTTCATGGTGGTCAGCCACATCATATCCGGGTCGTTTTCGCCCAGGCCCTTGGAGCGGTCGATCTTGTACTTCTTCCCCTCCAGCTTTTTCACGATCTCGCTCTTCTCCTTCTCGGAGTAGGCGAACCACGTTTTTTCCCCGCAGTTGATCTCAAACAGCGGCGACTCCGCGATATACACGTACCCCTCCTGAATGAGCGTGGGGCACAACCGGTACAGCATGGTCAGAATCAGCGTTCTGATTTGGTATCCATCCACATCCGCGTCGGTGCAGATGACCACCTTGTTCCAGCGGAGATTGTTCAAATCAAAGGTGCTCAGATCCTTCACGTGCCTGTTCTGAACCTCCACGCCGCAGCCCAGGACCTTCATCAGATCCGTGATGATCTCGCTCTTGAAGATCCGGGCGTAGTCGGCCTTCAGGCAGTTCAGGATTTTGCCTCTTACCGGCATGATGCCCTGAAACTCCGCGTCCCGGCTCAGCTTCACGCTGCCCAGGGCGGAGTCGCCCTCCACAATGTAGATCTCCCGGCGGGACACGTCCTTGGTCCGGCAGTCCACAAACTTCTGCACCCGGTTGGCAATGTCAATGGAGCCGGACAGCTTCTTCTTCACGTTCAGCCGCGCCTTCTCCGCCTGCTCCCGGGAACGCTTGTTGATGAGCACCTGGTCCGCGATCCGCTGGGCGTCGGCGGGATTCTCGATGAAGTAGATCTCCAGCCGGCTCTTGAGGAACTCCGACATGGCGTCCTGAACGTATTTGTTGGTGATGGCCTTTTTCGTCTGGTTCTCGTAGCTGGTCTGGGTGGAGAAGTTATTGCTGACCAGCACCAGGCAGTCCTCGATATCCGCCCAGGTGATCTTGCTCTCGCCCTTCTGGTACTTGCTGTTCTGCCGCAGCCAGGTGTCGACGGCCCCCACGAAGGCCAGCTTGGTGGCCTTCTCCGGACTGCCGCCGTGCTCCAGCCAGCTGGAGTTGTGGTAATGCTCGATGACCGCCGTCTTGTTGGAGAAGCAGCAGGCCACGGACATTTTTACCTTATACTCGTCCTTGTCCGCCCGGTCCTTGCCCCGCTTCTCGGTCTCCCAATATACCGGCTCCGTCAGCGGGCCCTCTCCGGCCAGCTCCGTTACATAGTCGGAGATGCCATTCTCGTAGAAAAACTCCGTGGTCTCGAATTTCCCCGCCCCGACCTCCACACGAAGCCGGAAGGTGACGCCCGCGTTGACCACCGCCTGCCGCTTCATCACGTCCGCGAAGTACTCCGGCGGGATATTGATGTCGGTGAAGACCTCCAGATCCGGCAGCCAGCGGGTCCGGGTGCCGCTTTTTTTCCGGGTCAGGGGCGTCTTTTGCAGCTCCTGACCCTTTTTGCCCACGATATTGCCTTTTTTGAAGTGCAGCTGGTACTCGAACCCGTCCCGCCAGACGGTGACGTCCATATAATCGGACGAGTACTGGGTGGCGCAGGAGCCCAGGCCGTTGAGGCCAAGGGAGAACTCATAGTTTTCCCCCTCGTTGTTGCCGTACTTGCCCCCGGCGTAGAGCTCGCAGAACACCAGCTCCCAGTTCCAGCGCTTCTCCTTCTCGTTCCAGTCCACCGGGCAGCCCCGGCCCTGGTCCTCCACTTCCACGCTGTGGTCCAGGTAGCGGGTGACGGTGATCAGTTTCCCGTGGCCCTCCCGGGCCTCGTCGATGGAGTTGGATAAAATCTCGAATACGGCGTGCTCGCAGCCCTCCAGGCCGTCGGAGCCGAAAATGACGCCGGGCCGCTTGCGGACCCGGTCGGCTCCCTTCAGCGCGCTGATGGATTCGTTGCCGTAGTTTTGCTTCTTTTCCGCAGCCATGTGTTCCTCCGACGATATTATTTCCGAGCTTAAAGCTCGAAAATAATATATTTGATTTGAGCCGTTTTGCGCGCCGCCGAAACCGGCGGCAGCCGCAAAATATGGCAATATTACTTCCGACCTTTCAGTTCGGAAGTAATAAGTAAATTGCGTGAGAATCAGTATAGCAAAGTTTTTTTCGTTTGGCAAGGGGAAAAAGAACGTTTGTATTTCTGTAAAATAAAAAAGCTGCGGCGGCTCTCCCCGCAAAAACACACCCGTCTCCAAAAGGAGGCGGGTGTGCCGGAAGATTGGGCGCTTACTCCTTGTACAGCAGGATGTCGCGATAGAATTCGTCCATTTCCTCCCGGGTAGGGAAGACGGCCACATACATCTGATTGCCCATGGCGTCGGCCAGGACGTCGGGGATGCGCTCCACCATCTTCATCTGCTTACCGTACTTCTCCATAATGGCCGCGTGGTCATGGACGAAGGGCTTGCCGTCCCGCCGTCCGGCGTAGGCGCAGAAACAGTGGCTGCCGGTCTCCATGGTGGAGCGGTCAAAGGCAATCATGTCGGCCCAGATCTTATATACGTTGGTGGAGTTGGCAAAATCCATCATATCGGGGCTGAATCCGCCGCAGGGCCGCATGTTGACCTCCAGGGCCACCACGTCGCCCTTCTTGCCCATCCCCTCCTGATCCTCGGTGAGGCGGAAGAACTCAAAGTGGACGAAACGGCTCTTCACGCCGAAACTCTTCACGGTGGCCCGTCCGGCCTTACGGGTGTCGTCGGGCAGGTCCTTGACAATATAATAGATGCAGTTGTCATTCTCGTTGACGACGTCCATGACGGACACGGGGGTGACGTTGCCCGTCTCAAAAATGGGCTCGCCGTGGGAGTCGATGATGGCGTCGTAGGAGTTGACCTCGGCGTGGATAAACTCCTCCATGATGTAGGTGACGTCATACTTGGTCTCCAGGAAGTTTTTCAGCTCCTCTTCATTAGACAGCTTGTGGGTGTCGGAGGCTCCCACGCCGTTGTCCGGCTTGACCACCACGGGCCAGCCCACCTCTTTGATGAAGTCCATGCAGCCGGTCAGGCCATCCACCAGGTGATACCGGGCAGTGGGGATGCCCGCGGCCTGATAGTACTCCTTCATCCTGGACTTGTACTTGATCCGGGGAATATCTTCCGTCTGGAAGCCGCTGGTGATATGGAAGGCGGTGCGCAGGGCCGCGTCCCGCTCCAGCCAGTACTCGTTGTTGGACTCCAGCCAGTCGATGGGGCCGTGCTTGTAGATGAGGAAGGCCACCGCCCGGTACACCGCGTCATAATCCTTCAGGTTGGGCACCTTGTAGTACTCGCTGAGACTGTTTTTGAGATCCGCCGTCAGCTCGTCATAGGGCTGGTCGCCGATGCCCAGCACGTTCATGCCGTTGTTTTTCAGCTCCCGGCAGAACTGCCAGTAGTTGGTGGGGAAATTGGGGGAAATGAAGATCACGTTTTTCATGGCTTCTCTCTCCTGTTTCTGTCATGAGATTTATCTTGCGTACCATTGCCTGCTTCCCGGTCGCTGTGCCCTGTACACACGGTTGGCCGGGATTTGACGGATTTCGCCGTAAAACCGCCGCGCGCTCCTCTGGCTCAAAGCCAATACGGTTAGAAAGTGTTTTCTTTTGATTCTTTTATTCATAAAAGAAAAGAATGCGTGTCCATTACTGCCCCGGCTCGCCGCCCAGCAGCCAGGGGAAGAAATAGGCCGCCTGCTTGTACCACCAGGGCCAGTCGTGAGCGCAGTCGTGGCCCCAGAAGTCCACCCAGGTATGGATGCCCTTCCGGTAGAAAATGTCCGCCATCTGCCGGGTCGTATCCGGCAGCTCCCAGTCCCCCAGTCCCACGCAGATGGCTGCCCGCCGCTGATTATAGAGGTCAATATAGGGGTGATCCTCCGGCATATTGGCCATATAGTGGACGGGAGAATTCTGATAGACCACCTCGTCCATATAGCCGTCAAAGCCGTAATCCGCGGTATAAATGCCGCTGAGGGCCAGCATGCCGCTGAACAGGTCGGGCCGCCGCAGGAAGAGGTTGGCGGCGTGGGTGGCTCCCAGGCTGCACCCAAAGGCGATGATGCCGGGCGCCTTTGTCCAGTCCAGAATGAAGGGCGCCATCTCCTGGGTGAGGTAGTCCATCCACTGCTCATGCCGTCTGACCCGCCAGTAGGGGTCGCCGCCTTTGTTGGACCAGGTCTCCTGGTCCAGGGTGTCCACCGAGAAGACGATGATCTGGCCGGATTCGATCCAGGGAGACAGAGTCCCGGCCATGTGAAAGTCGCCGAAATCATAGAATCGGCCATTCTGGCAGGGGATATACAGCACCGGCTGGCCGGCGTGGCCGTAGACCTGACACTCCATGTCCCGTCCCAGCGCGGGGCTGTGGTCCCTCAAATATTGTGTATCCATGCGTCCTTCTCCTTCGTATAAAAGGTGTGCTTCGCTGCCGTGCGGCAAGCCGGGCCGTCCGCCCAGGCCCATCAAATATCGTACAGCAGCGTATTGATAAAGAAGGGGATCTGCCGCTCCCAGCTGGCCTCGCAGTGGTCGCCGTTGGGGACGATGCGGCAGGTGAGCTTGACCCCCCGCGCCAGCAGATGGCTGGCCATCCGGGCAAACTGCTCCTGCATCAGCTCGTGGTTGCCCAGCTCCCGGGAGCCGTAGTCCATATACAGCACCGTGTCGGACCGCACGTCCGCCCCCCGCACCAGGCGGGCCAGCCGGTCGGGGGCCACCCACAGGGAGGGGGACAGGGCCGCCGCCCGGGAAAAGACATGGTTGTACTCCAGCAGGGCATACAGGCTCATCAGTCCGCCCATGGAGCTGCCGGCGATGCAGGTACGCCTCCGGCTGGACAGGGTGCGGTATTTCCAGTCAATAAAGGGCTTGAAGGTGTGGACGATCCAGTCCATTGTGGTTTTTCCCCGGCCGGTGATCTGGCCGAAGTCCGGGTCGTAAAAGGTGTAAGGCGAATACTCCGACAGCCGCCCGTGGTCCGGATGGTGGTTGCACTCCACCGCCGCCACGATCAGCGGCACCCGGTATTCGTCCAGATACTCCCCCAGCCCCCAGCTCTTGCCATATGTTGCGTCGGAATCAAAAAAAACGTTGTGCCCGTCAAACATATACAGCACCGGGTAGCGCCGTTCCGGCTCCTCGTCGTAGGAATCGGGCAGGTAGAGATAGGCCCTCCGCTCTTCGTCCCCGGTCAGCTCGGGGATGGTTACATTCCATTTCTCAATCATGAGATACATTCCTCCCAGCAGGTCCCCTGCGTATATTCTTTGACAGTTTATCACAATGAAGTCAGAATTTCAATCTTCCTCCGTCTTTTTTCCGTATCACCCAATCAGAGCGCAAAAACCGGGCGAAATTTATCATATATCACAAACAGCGGCGCCCGGAGCGGCTCTGAATAGGGACAGGACCCCGGAGAGCCGCGGCTCTCCGGGGTCCTGTCCCTATTCACGATCATTCCGTTACGCCAGCAGCTCGTCAGCGATCCGCTCCATGGCGGCGGCGTCAGCGTCCTTGACCGCGCCCTGGATGGTGTGGACGGTTTCGCAAATGGTCACGTCCTTCATGGCCTCCAGATAGCCGCGCATGATCCTGGCGGCGGCGGGGGCCCAGGAGCCGTTCTCAATGATGGCCACCCGGCGGCGGCGGTAGGTCTTGTCCCGCAGGTGAGCCATGAAGTGGTCCATGGGCGGGAAGAGGCCCCCGTCATAGGTGGGGCTCAGGAAGACCGCCCTGCCGTAGCGGAAGGCGTCCTCCACCGCCTCGGCCTGGTCGTCCCGGCACAGATCCGCCATGGCAACCTTGGGACAGCCCCTGGCCTCCAGGATCTCCGCCATTTTTCCCGCCGCCTGGGCGGTGTTTCCGTGGATGGACGCGTAGGCCACCAGCACGCCCTCGTCCTCCGGCTCGTAGCGGCTCCAGAGGTCGTATTTGCCGATATAGTACCCCAGATCTTCCCGCAGGATCGGGCCGTGGAGAGGACAGATGGTCTGAATGTCCAGTCCGGCGGCCTTTTTCAGCAGGGCCTGGACCTGCGCGCCGTATTTGCCCACAATATTGAAGTAGTAGCGGCGCGCCTCGCACAGCCACTCCTCGTCGGCGCTCAGCGCGCCGAACTTGCCGAAGCCGTCGGCGGAGAACAGGATCTTCTCGCTGGACTCATAGCTGACCATTACCTCCGGCCAGTGGACCATGGGGGCCATCACGAAGGTCAGGGTGTGGGCTCCCAGGGAGAGGGTGTCCCCCTCCTTGACGGTAATGGACCGGGCGGAGTAATCGCCGGGGAAATACTTGGGCAGCATGGCGAAGGTTTTGGCGTTGCCCACCAGCGTGACGGCGGGGAACTTCTCCAGCAGCCGCCCGATGCTGCCGGCATGGTCGGGCTCCAGGTGATGGATCACCAGATAATCGATCTCGCGTCCGGCCAGCTGGGCCTCCAGATTCTCCAGCCACGCCGCGGTTGCCCGGCGGTCCACGGTATCCATCACGGCAACCTTTTCGTCCAGAATGACATAGGAGTTATAGGATACGCCGTTGGGGACCATGTATTGGCTCTCGAACAGGTCGATGGTGGTGTCGTCCACTCCGATATAGCGGACAGCGTCGGATACATGGAAATCACTCATGGAAAATAATTCCTTTCTTACGTGTTTCTCCCTCACATTATAATAAGCGGAGGGAGCGTTGTCAACGGGCCCCGCAATTTCGGTTGCCTTTTTTTCCGGTATCTGCTATACTGCTTTCACAGGTTTTTAGAATGGGAGTCATCTGAATGAACGCGTATCTGCAAATTTTTCTGATTACCGCCCTCACCGGCGCGGGCGGGCTGGCCCTGGGCGGCGGACTGGCCGCGGCGGTTCATAACCCATCGGACCGGTCGGTAAGCCTGCTGCTGCGATTTACCGCCGGGGTGATGCTCAGCGTGGTGTGCTTTGATCTTGTGGCCGACGCGGCGGAGGAGTCCCCCATTCTCCCGGTGCTGTGCTGGATCATGATCGGGTATCTGCTCACCTATCTGCTCAACTGCTGGATCGACAGGCAGGCCCACCATACCCACAGCCACGGCGGCCATGACCACGGGCATCCCCACGGGCATGAGCGCTCCCACACGAGCCATGACAGCGGCGGGCTGTGCGCCTGCGGCCACCACACCCTCCATACGGCGGGACTGGTGCTGGCGGCCGCGGTGGCGCTGCACAACATGCCGGTGGGGATGGCCATCGGGGCCACCTTCGCCGGGTCGGCCCACAGCCACGGCGGCCTGCTGGCGGCCCTGATCATCGGTCTGCACAACATCCCGGAGGGCATGAGCATCACCGCGCCCCTGCTGGCCGGCGGCGGCAGGCCCGCCGGTTCCATCGGCGTCGCGGCCCTCAGCGGCCTGCCCGCCATCGCGGGCGCTTTGATCGGCTACGGCGCGGGGACCATGAATCCCCTGCTGCTGGCGGTCTCCCTCAGCTTTGCCGCGGGAGCCATGCTGTACGTGGTCTTTGGCGAGCTGCTGCCGGAGTCGGAGCATCTTTGGAAAAGCAGGCTGACCGGCCTGTCCACCATGCTGGGGATGCTGCTGGGCATGGCGCTTATTTTCATTCATACCCATTGACCGAGGAGGAATTGATCATATGGCAACAGAATCGCGCATGCCGCGCCGCGGGGACAGCGCCGAGGAGCTGCGGGTGGAAAAGCTCAGCCTGCCCCGCACCATCCACCTGGCCCCGCTGGATTTTATCGACGGCTTTGCCGTGCGCCCGGGCTACTATGAGATCAACGGCGCCACCGCCATCCCCGGCGGTGTGAATTTCACCGTCTACTCCCATGGGGCCGCCTCTATCGAGCTGCTGCTGTTCCACCGGAACGAGGAAACGCCCTTCGCCGTGCTGCCCTTCCCCCAGCGGTACCGGATCGGGAACGTGTACTCCATGATCGTCTTCAAGCTGAACATTGAGGAATTTGAGTACGCCTACCGGGTGGACGGCCCCTATGAGCCGGAGAAGGGGAAAATTTTCGACAAGAGCAAGTACCTCCTGGACCCCTACGCCAAGGCCGTCACCGGCCAGAGCGAGTGGGGGGCCGCCTCCCCACGGGGCCAGCACTACAGGGCCAGCGTCGTGAGGGACGACTTTGACTGGGGCGATCTGGGCGGTCCCCTGATTCCCATGGAGGACCTGATCATCTACGAGCTCCACGTCCGGGGCTTCACCAGGGACGCCTCCTCCGGAGTCAGAAACCCCGGCACCTTCGCGGGGCTGATGGAGAAGCTGCCCTACCTCAAGAGTCTGGGCGTCAACGCCATTGAGCTGATGCCCATTTTTGAGTTCGACGAGATGCAGGACTACCGGGAGGTGGACGGACAGAAGCTCTATAACTACTGGGGCTACAGTACGGTCAGCTTCTTCGCGCCCAACACCAGCTACGCCTCCGACGAGGAGTTCAACCAGGAGGGCACCGAACTGAAAAGCCTGATCCTGGCCTGCCATCAGATGGAGATGGAGGTCTATCTGGACGTGGTGTTCAATCACACCGCTGAGGGCAACGAGCGGGGCCCCTTCTTCTCCTTCAAGGGGTTTGACAACAACATCTATTATCTGCTGACGCCCGACGGGAAATACTATAACTTCAGCGGCTGCGGCAATACCCTCAACTGCAACCACCCCATCGTCCACCAGATGATCATGAACTGCCTGCGCTACTGGGTCACTACCTACCGTGTGGACGGCTTCCGGTTCGATCTGGCCTCCATCCTGGGGCGCAACGAGGACGGCTCCCCCATGAACAAGCCGCCCCTGCTCCAGGCCATGGCCTTTGACCCGATCCTGGGCGACGTGAAGCTGATCGCCGAGGCGTGGGACGCCGGCGGACTGTATCAGGTGGGGTCCTTCCCCTCCTGGAACCGGTGGGCGGAATGGAACGGACGCTACCGGGACGACATCCGGCGGTATCTCAAGGGCGACAGGGGCTTTGCCCAGGCGGCGGCCCTGCGGCTGGTCGGTTCCCGCGATATGTATGACGAGCATGGCCGCAAGAACGCCTCCGTCAACTTCATCACCTGTCACGACGGCTTCACCCTGTGGGACCTATACTCCTACAATGAAAAGCACAATCTGAAAAACGGCTGGAACAATACCGACGGAGCCAATGACAACAACAGCTGGAACTGCGGCGTGGAGGGATCCACGGACAACGAGGAGATCAACGCCCTCCGCCGCCGGATGTGCCGCAACGCCTTTGCCCTGCTGATGTGCTCCCGGGGCATCCCCATGTTCCTGGCCGGCGACGAATTCGGCAACACCCAGTTCGGCAACAACAACGCCTACTGTCAGGACAACATTACCTCCTGGCTGGACTGGAAGCTTCTGGAGCAGAACCGGGAGCTGTTCCGGTTCTTTCAGCATATGATCCGCTTCCGCAAGGAGAACCGGGTCCTCCGCGCCAACCTCAGCGACGGCTGCTGGGGGCATCCGGATGTGAGTTTTTACGGCGTAAACGGCCCCTGCGGCACTTACGGCGACCACGAGCACTATGTGGGCATCCTCTACACCGGCGGCGAGCGGGGCGTTGGCCCCAAGGCCGTCTACGTGGCCTCCAACGCCTGGTGGGAGGAGCTCTACGTCCGCCTCCCGGAGCTGCCGCCCTCCGCCTGCTGGTATCTGGCCGCGGACACCTGGGAGGAGCGGGTGACCGACGGGCTGGTTCCCACCACCGGCGGGTTCATCATCCGGCCCCGGAGCGTGATGGTGTTCGTGGGGAAATAACGGGGCGGGTATTCTTTTCTTTGTGAACAAAGAAAAGAACCAAAAGAAAAACTTTTTACTTGCCCTACGGGCCCTGGTCCTGCCAGTGCCTGCTTCTGTCCCACACTTCCTTCTATTCAGGCGCCTATGAGCGCGAAGTCTTCGCTTCGCGCGGGTTCAGGAGTCTAACGTCGTGTACGACCCTCCGGGAAGTTTTTCAAATTTGATGGCTTTCTTACCCAAAAACCGGGCGCAACCGCCAATAGTTGCGCCCGGTTGGTTGATTTTCGCCCCATTTTCCGGTATCCTCAAGGCAAATCACCCCACAAGGAGGAACGCTTATGACCTATGGAACCCGCATCAAGCAGGCCCGGGAGGAGTGTCATCTCACCCAGGAGCAGCTGGCCGAGGAGCTGGACATCAGCCGCCAGGCCGTCAGCAAATGGGAGGCCGACCTCTCAAAGCCCACCCGTGAGAAGCTGGACCGCCTCTCCGAGATCCTGGACATCCCGCCGGAGACCTGGGCGGAGATCGAAGAGGAGATGGCCGCCGCCAACGCGCCGCCGGACGCCTCCCGGCTCTGGAAGCTGGCCACGGCGGCGCTGTCTGCGGTGTGCCTTGTGCTGGCCGTCTGCCTGACGGTCTCCCTCCGGCCGAAAGAGGAACTCCCGCCGGAGGAGACCTTGCCCCTGGAGGAGACGCGGCAGCCGGCCGCTCCGTCCGCAGAGAAAGAGCCGACGCCCGTCCTGCCCGACGCGTTTCCTCTGTTCGCCACCCACAACTACAGCTTCGGCGACCAGCGTCTGGGGCGGTATGACCCGGCGGAGATCCCCTTCCTGGACGACTGGGAGCAGGTCATGGACAGCGAGCTGTGGTGCGGCTGGTTCCCCGACGGCACCCGGCTCAGCCTGGTCCCGGTCAGCGCCCGATGGAACCCGGAGAAATATACCAACATCTATCTGCTCTACGCCCCGCCGGTGGAGACTACGGACGGAGCACTGGAGTACCACATCTTATACCGCATCGGCGAGGACTACGTTGGAACGGACCGGGGCGCGCCGGACGCCGGTCCCTTTACCAACGTCTTGGGCTATGACGGCCTCCGGATCACCATTTCCGCGGCGGAGGACCTGTACCGCGGCAGCCACTACATCATCCAGGGGCCCGACGGCACGCCCCGGATGATGACCAGCACCGGCAGCGCCGCCTGGGAGGCAGACGTGGACGACGACGGCGCGCTGGAGATCGTCACCTATGACGAACAATCCAACAAATGGTGTATTACCGATACCAGGGCAGGCGAGGAGGGGGCGTTTGACTATGCGCTCTATGGCGTCCACCTGAACCTCCTGAACTTCCCCAGTGAGTACGTCTTTGCCTGCGACCCGGACCGGGGCGGCTTTCTCATTACCAACAAAGCCAACACCATCATCAGCCGCTGCGTCCTGCGGGACAAGGCATTGGTCTGCATACCGGCCACGGATTTCTCCGTGAGGGACTACCCGGACGTGGCGGACACCAGGATCACCTTTGTCACGGACCGCGAGCAGTCCCAGACCCTCTCCGACGGTCTGGACCCGGACGTGATTCTGCCCTACAACCCGGACGTCCGCATCACCCACCGCCAGCAGGCGTATCTGGCCCTCCAGGAGCTGTATGGCCTGACGGGGCTGAAGCTGGACAGCTGCTACTGCGCCGCCAGCGAGTTCGGCGTTTATTTCTCCGCGCTGCCGGACGGGTTTAATGAACGGGGCTTCTTCTCTGCCTGCCTCGGCGAGGACTGCGGAGGCAGCGGCATCCCCAGCTTCCATATCTGGTGGAAGGAGCTGGGCCACGACTGGTCGCCCCTGTCCTTCTACGCGTCCGTCCGCCCCGAAGGAGGGGAATTCAGCGAGAAGATTGCTTCGTACTATGACCGGATGAAGGTATTCAACACGGGAGAAATAGAGAAAAACTACTGCCTGGAGCCGGAGCCGGAGAGCGAGCAGCGCGGCTACATCGGCGACGGACAGTTCTACCTGGCCGACGGCAGTCTCTACGAAGCGACCTATCTGATGCGCGACGGCGATCCTGTTTTGATCAGCCTCTACGGTCCTTATCCCGACGGCTTTGCCCATCACTGATCCTTTCCTGAGCGGGAAAAAGCGTCAGTCCATATTTACGCGAAGGGGGATAAAGGCGTGTGGAAGAGGGAAAAGCATTAACTTTTTTTACGCTTTTTTCTTGTGGGCTTCTCCGCCTCGTCCGGATGGGGAGCAACCGCGCAGTCCCCGAAATTCCGGTGAAGCCAGGCGGCGCAGTGGGTCACCCATACCGCGCCGGGGGCGGAGGCCCGCCAGAGCTCGTCGCGGGAGAAGACGGTGTGATCCGCCAGGGATTGGCCGTGGCCGCCGCTGGGGTAGACGTGGAGCTCCGACGGCACCCCCCTGGCCCGCAGGGCCCGGTCCAGCAGCAGGGAGTTCTCCACCGGAACGCAGGTGTCGTCGGCGGCGTGCCAGAGGAAGAAGGGGGGCGCGTTCTTTGTCACCCGGTTTTCCAGGGAGACCAGCTCCAGCAGCTCATCGTATTGGTCGCCCAGCAGGTTCTCCATGGAGCCCCGGTGGGCGGCGGGGCCGCCGGTGACCACCGGATAGCACAGCACCGCGCCGTCGGGCCGGAATGCCGCCGGACGGCGGCGGAGAGGACGGTAGATTTCCTGCTTGTTCCACATAAGCCCCGCGCTGCCCGCCAGATGCCCCCCGGCGGAGAAGCCCATGACGATGACCGCGTGGGGGTCGATATGGTAGCGCTCCCAATGATCCCGGACATAGGCGATGGCGGCCAGCAGCTGCCGCTGGGGAATGGGCCAGCGGCCCTGCGGGGCCACGTGATACTTCAGGATAAAGGCGGCGTGGCCCAGTCCGGCGAATCGGAGGGCAACCGGCTCTCCCTCCCGGTCGGAGAGTCGGTGATATCCGCCGCCGGGGCAGATGATGAGGGCGGACCGCAGGCGGTTAAGGCCCAGCTCCGGGAAATTATCGGGGGCGTATGTAATCAGTTCCGCCGGACCGTCCGCGCCGGGGACGGCGATAGGAATGGTTTCATGAATCATGTTCCGCCTCCTTTTTATGATACGAGCAGCACGGAACCGGCGCTTCGGATGGACAGGATGTGGCAGGCGCCTTTTCCCGCCAGGGCCTCCATGCCCTGGGTGAAATGCTCCAGCCGGTCCAGCGGGACGAAGGCCTGTATGGTGCCGGCGAAGCCGCCGCCATGCACCCGGCAGGCGCCCTCTCCCTCCAGGAGCTCCTCCGCCAGGGCCAGCAGCACCGCGATGGGCTGTTCCCGGCTGTTCCGGAAGGCGGCGACATTCTGCAAATACATAAAAGAGGATTGTCCGGACTGGCGCACCAGGCGGAGAAAGGCGTCAAAGTCTCCCCTTTCCAGGGCCTCGCACTGCTCCGCCACCCGACGGTCGTCCCGGAAGAAGTGGAGGGCGCGCAGGGCCGCCCGGTCGCCGCAGGCGGTCCGCACCTCCGAGAGCTCCCGGAGGAACCGCTCATAGGGGACCTGGGACAGGACCGTCTGGCCGAAGTAGGCGGCCACCTGGCCCATTTCCTGGGGAATGGCGGCGTAGTCGGCGGTGAGATCCGCGTGGCTGGCCCCGGCGTCCACAATGGCCAGGGCATAGCCCTTTCCTGCCAGGTCCACCCGGACCTGCCGCAGGGCGGGCGCGCCGGGATCGCCGAAGTCGATGGCGATGACGCCGCCGCAGGCGCAGGCCAGCTGGTCCATCAGGCCGCAGGGCTTGTCAAAATAAACGTTTTCCGCGTATTGTCCCACCTGGGCCAGCTGGACGGGGGACAGGGCGCCGCCGCAGAAGAGGTGGTTCATGATGGTGCATACCAGCACCTCGAAGGCGGCGGAGGAACTGAGCCCGCTGCCCCGCAGCACCCGCGTGGTGGTGCAGGCGTCAAATCCGCCGGCGGCATAGCCCAGCGCCTTCAGCCGGGCGGCAACGCCGCGGACCAGGGATACGGAGCTGCCGGCCTCCTCCGGATGGACGGACAGATCGTCCAGCGACACCTCCGCCATCCGGTGATGGCGGGACTGGATGCGGATCCGGCGGGTTCCATTGGGGACCACGCAGGCGATGGTATCCAGGTCTACGCTGCCCGCAAGGCAGCGGCCCCGCTGGTGGTCGGTATGGTTGCCGCCCAGCTCCGTCCGGCCGGGAGCGGAAAAAAGCCAGGTGTCGCTGTCCTCCCCGCATGGGAAAACGCCGGCAAATTCCTCCATCAGCTCCCGCAGCCGGCCGGCCGCGGCCGCGGCGTCCGGACCGTAAACCGGCTCCAGCCAGTCCGGTTGTCCGGTTTCCAAGCGTCTGAGCAGATCCCCTCGTCTCATCTCCATCACCCTCCATAGCTGCCCGCCCCATCGGGGGGCGGTTATTTTTTCCATTTTAACACAGGGGACGGTATGCCGCAAGGAAAATTCCCCCTTTAGAAGAAATTTCCGGGACGTATTGGGGCCGGTTCTGTTTTTGCCCTTGCACTCTGTCTGAAACGTGGTATAATAGAGTAAAAGAGTTATGGCGATATAAAAGCTGATTTAATATCGTCTCAGAAGAAAGGAGAACTGATATGAAAGATTATGTCATTCTGACCGACAGCTGCTGCGACCTGCCCGCCGGCATGGCGGCGGAGCTGGAGCTCAGTGTCCTGCCTCTGTCCTTTGTGATGGAGGGACGGGAATATTTCAACTACCTGGACAACCGGGACATTGCTCCCGGCGATTTCTACAGCCGCCTGCGGGGCGGCGCTCTGGGGACCACCTCCGCCATCAATGTGGCCGTGTTTACCGAGGCCATGACGGCCCTGGTGAAGCAGGGGAAGGACGTGCTGTGCGTCGCCTTCTCCTCCGGCCTCTCCACCACCTATCAATCCGCCTGCATCGCCGCCGGCGACGTGGAGGCCGCCCATCCGGGCAGTAAGATCCTGGTGTGCGACAGCCGCGCCGCGTCGCTGGGGCAGGGGCTGCTGGTATACCTGGCGGTACAGGAGAAGCGGAAGGGCAGGAGCCTGGAGGAGGTTCGGGACTTTGTGGAGGAGCGGAAGGACCATATCGACCACTGGTTCACGGTGGACGATCTGAACCACCTCAAGCGGGGCGGCCGGGTGTCCGCGGCGGCGGCGCTTCTCGGCACCATGCTGCAAATGAAGCCGGTGCTCCACGTAGACGACGCGGGCCACCTGATCCCCGTCAGCAAGGTCCGGGGGCGCAAGGCGTCCATCAATGCGCTGCTGGATCAGATGGAGCAGCTGGTGGAGGACCCCTCGGTGGTATTCATCAGCCACGGCGACTGCGAGGAGGACGCCAGGAGTCTGGCGGCGTCCATTCAGGAGAAGTACAAGGTGGACAAGCTGGTCATCAACTACGTCGGTCCCGTCATCGGCAACCACTCCGGCCCCGGCACCCTGGCGCTGTTCTTCCAGGGGAAGCACAAGTAGTGACGGAAAAGGTCCCCATGCAGGCAGCGCGCCTGCATGGGGACCTCTTTTATTGCTGCGGATTTCTTTTATTTCAGCTTCCAGGCCAGATCGGACAGGAACAGGTCGTGCTCCAGGCTCTCCACCGTGGTATCCCTGGTGATATGGATAAACTCAATGTCCATCATATTGGCCCAGTCCTTCATCTGCTCGGCGGTCACGTCGTAGCTGAGAACCGTGTGATGGGCGCCGCCGGCGGTGATCCAGCACTCCACGCCGGTGGTGAGGCTGGGCTCCGCCTGCCACATGACCCGGGCCACGGGCAGATTGGGCATGGGCATGATGGGCTTCACGCAGTGGATGTCCTGGCAGATCAGCCGCAGGCGGCCGCCCATGTCGATAAGGCTGACCACGATGGCGTCGCCCTCCTTGCCCTCGAACACCAGACGGGCGGGGTCCTTCTCGTTCATGCCGATGCCCAGGTGATGGGTCTCGATCCGGGGCTTCTCCGCCGCGCAGCAGGGGCAGACCTCCAGCATGTGGGCGCCCAGGCTGTACTCCTGACCCTTTACCAGATGGTAGGTGTAGTCCTCCATGAACAGGGAGCACCCGTTGCCGTTCTCTCCCATGGCCTTCAGGATAGCGGTCATGGCGGCCACCTTCCAGTCGCCCTCGCCGCCGTAGCCGTAGCCCTGCGCCATCAGGTGCTGGGAGGCCAGACCAGGCAGCTGTTCCATACCGTACAGATCCTGGAAGGTGTTGGAGAACGCCCTGCAGCCCTCCCGGTCCAGCATTTTCTTCATGGCGATCTCCTCACGGGCCTGGTAGCGCACGTGGTCGATCTGATCGGTGGCCATATCGTAATTGGCCTGATAGGTCTCCATCAGTCCGTCGATCTCCGCCTCGGTGACGGCGTTCATCTCCCTGACCAGGTCGCCCACGGCCCAGGTGTTCACCTGCCAGCCCAGCCTGGCCTGGACCTCCACCTTGTCGCCCTCGGTGACGGCCACTTCCCGCATGTTGTCGCCGAAGCGCATGACCTTCATGCTCCTGGAGACGGCCACGCCCACGGCGGCCTTCATCCAGCTGCCGATGCGCTCCCGGACCTCCTCATCCTGCCAGTACCCGGCGATGACCTTCCGGGGCATACGCAGACGGGCGGCAATGAAGCCGTGCTCCCGGTCGCCGTGGGCGGCCTGGTTCAGGTTCATGAAGTCCATGTCGATCTCCTCGTTGGGGATCTCCCGGTTGTACTGGGTGGCGAAGTGGCAGTAGGGCTTCTGGAGGTTCACGAAGCCGTCGATCCACATCTTGCTGGGGGAGAAGGTATGGCACCAGGTGATGATGCCGGCGCAGGAATCGTCGTAGTTGGCTTCCTTCACCACGTCGGCGATCTCCTTGTTGGTTTTGGCGGTGACCTTGTAGACCAGGGGATAGGGCAGGACCTTGCTGAGCTCCTCCGCCATCTCGGCGGCGCGGGCGGCTACGGTCTCCAGCACCTCCGGGCCGTACAGGAACTGACTGCCCACCACAAACCAGAACGAATATTTCATGAAAAATTCCTCCTTACAGTTTCTCTACAGCGGTCCGCTCCACTTCCAGAAGGGCGCTGTACCGCTGAATATAGGCGTCAAAGCCCGCCGCCGCCGCGGCGTCCGGCTGGACGGTGGAGCCGGAGACTCCGGCAAAGACCCGGCCGCTGAGGAAGTCCTCTAGGCTCTCCCCCTCGTCCCGGTTCAGCCGGTACGCGGCCAGCAGCGCCATACCGTAGGGCCCGCCCTCTCCGGCGGTCTCCATACAGGTCACGGGCGCCTTGCAGGCGGCGGCCAGATAGGACTGCCCCACCACAGGGGTCTTGAAAAGGCCGCCGTGGCCGGTGAGGGAGTCGATGGCCACATGCTCTCCGGCCAGGATGTCCATGCCGATTTTCAGCGTGGCCATGGTGGAGTACAGCTGGGCCCGGAAGAAGTTGGCCAGAGTGAACCGGCTGTCCGGTCCCCGGACCACCAGAGGACGGCCCGCGTCCATATGCGTCACGCCCTCTCCGGCCAGATAGTTGCACACCAGTACGCCGCCGCAGTCCGCGTCACCCTCCAGGCTTTTCTCATAGAGCCTGGTATACAGCTCGCCGCTGCCGGGCGCGGCGCCGAACAGCTCCGCCGCCTCCCGAAGGACGGAGACCCATGCGTTGGAGTCGTTGGTGCAGTTGTTGCAATGGACCATGGCGACCGGGGCGCCGGCCGGCGTGGTCACCAGATCAATCTCCTCGTAGACTCTCTCCAGGGGGCGCTCCAGCACCACCATGGAGAAAATGGAGGTCCCGGCGGATACGTTGCCGGTGCGGGGGGCCACGGCGTTGGTGGCGGTCATGCCGGTGCCCGCGTCGCCCTCTGCCGGGGCGAAGGGAATGCCGGCGGGAAGAAGGCCGTCCAGCAGCGCCGCGCCCGCCTCCGTCAAGGCCCCGGCGTCCTCTCCGGCGGTCAGCACCCCGGGGAGAAGGTCCTCCAGCTTCCAGGGGAGATTCCGGGGAGCGATCAGGGCGTTGAACTTCTCCAGCATTCCGGCGTCATAGTCCAGGGTCCCGCTGTCAATGGGGAACATGCCGGAGGCCTCGCCCACGCCGATGGCGTTGACGCCGGTGAGCATGTAGTGGACGTATCCCGCCAGGGTTGTGATATGGGCAATCTGCGGCACGTGCGCCTCTCCGTTCAGCACCGCCTGATACAGGTGGGCAACAGACCAGCGCTGGGGGATGTTGAAGCCAAACGCTTCCGTCAGCTCCGACGCCGCCTGACCGGTGACGGTATTCTGCCAGGTGCGGAAGGGGACCAGCAGGTTCCAGTCCCTGTCGAAGGCCAGATAGCCGTGCATCATGGCGGAGACGCCGGCGGCGGCGATCTCCTCCCGGTTTTCGATCCGGGACAGAGCTGTTTTCAGCCCCGTCCACACTTCTTTCAGGTCATAGGTCCAGATGCCGTTTTCATAGCTGGAGGCCCAGGTGTAATCCCCGGCGGAGACCGGCCGAAACGCGCCGTCGATGGCGACGGCCTTGATGCGGGTGGAGCCCAGCTCGATGCCTAAAATCGGTTTCATTATGTTCTTCCTCCTACTGCTTGCTCTGATTCTTCCGCAGCAGCACGATGCTCTGGACCACCAGGAACAGGCAGAGCATAGCGGCCACGGTGATGTTGGACCACCACGCCTCGTCAAAGCCCAGGGCGGAGACGATGCGCTTGATGGTGTTCAAACTCAGCACACCGAAGAAAGTGCCTGCGACGTTGCCCACGCCGCCGGTGAGCAGGGTGCCTCCGATGATGGAGGAGGCAATGGCGTTCATCTCATCCCCCGCGCCGTTGGCCACGTCGCCGCTGCCCACGTGGAGGAAGTAGAGGATGCCGCCAAGGCCCGCCAGGAGCCCGCACAGCACGTGGGCCAGGAACTTGGTGCGGCGCACGTTGATGCCCAGCATGTTGGCGCTCTGGTTGTTGCCGCCCACGGCGTAAAAGCTGCGGCCCAGCCTGGTCCAGCGCAGAAGGCAGAAGAGGAGGACCACCACCAGCAGGGCGATGACCACGCCCACCTCCACATAGGCCGGGATGTACTCGCCCAGCTTGTTGTTGGAGCCCAGGCCGGGAACGGTGATACGGGTATCCTTCACCGCCAGAAAGCCCTCGTTGGTGACCCGCACAGGCTCTTTGCTGACAATGGTGGTCATGCCCTTGGCAAAGAACATGCCCGCCAGCGAGACGATGAAGGGCTGGATGCCCAGGTGGGCCACCAGGAAGCCCTGGACCGCGCCGAAGGCCAGGCCGATGCCCAGTCCGATAAGAAGAGCGGTCAGCATATTGCCGCCCTGCCGCTCCAGGTTCACCGCGCAGGTCATGCACACCAGGCAGGTGACCGCGCCCACGCTGATGTCGATGCCTCCGGTGATCATGACGATGCTCATGCCGCAGGACAGGACGATGAGAGAGGCGTTGTTATTCAGGATGTTCAGGAAATTCTGGGGCTTGGTGAAGCCGCCGCCCAGAGCGAGGATGGCGGACAGGTACAGGATAAAAAAGACCACGACCGTGATGGTGAGCAGCAGGTTGGTGTCGCTCATGGAGGGGCGGCTCCTGAGCTGGCCCTTCTTGTCAACAGCGATTCCTTTCGGCATGTCAGGATACCTCCTTTGCGGTCTTGGCGGGCGCTTTCTTCACCTGAGAGAGCTTCTCCCGCACCACCGGGGCGCTGAGCACCACCAGCAGGATGACCACCACCGCCTTGTAGGCGGGCAGAGCCGTAGAGGGCACCTCGTATTTGTAGAGGGTGGTGGTAAGAAACTGGATGACGTAGGCTCCCACGATGGAGCCGTAGATGTTGAATTTGCCGCCGGAGAGGGCGTTGCCCCCCAGGGCCACCGCCAAGATGGCGTCCATCTCGATGTTCTCCGCGATGCGGGAGTAGTTGATGGAGCCGCTGCGGCTGACGCGGATGAAGCCGGCCACCGCCACGCACACGCCCAGGATCACGTAGGTAAGGAGCTTGATGGCCTGCGGATTGATGCCGTTGAGCCGGGAGGAATTGGGATTGATGCCCACCGACTGGGTGTAGAGGCCCAGGTTGGTGAATTTCAGCACCAGCCAGAACACCACGATCACAAAAATGGTGATGAAGATGGGGGTGGGAACAGGGATGCCGGGGAGGAAGGTCCCCGCGTACTTGAAGGTCAGGTCGTTCATGATGGGCAGCTCATTGTTGTTGATCCAGGCGGCAATGGAGCGGCCGGCGGTATACATGATGAGGGTGGCCACCATGGGCTGGATCTTGAAATAGGCCACCAGCGCGCCGTTGAAGGCGCCGCAGAGCATGGTCGCCAGAACGCCGATCAGAACGGCCAGGATCAGGGGCATATGGAGGGTGTCCGCCGTGATCTGGCCGCCGCAGACCATCCGGAGGATGACGCTGCCGGCGATGGCCATGGTAGCGCCCACGGAGATGTCCTGTCCGCCGGAGGAGGCGGTCACCAGCGTCATGCCGATGGCCAGGATGACCAGCTCCGAGGCGTTGTCCAGAACGGAAATGAGGTTGCCGCTGAGCACCGGGTTGCCCAGGCTGTTCTCCTTCAGGCTGACCGCGAAGAAGGAGGGGTCGGCAATCAGGTTGAACAGCACCAGCAGGGTCAGCGCCGCCAGGGGGATGAACATCTGATGCCGGGTGAGCCGCTTGAAGAGACTTTCGTCAGGCCGCTTCACCTGGGTCTTGGGGTCTTTTACGGGAGTACTCATGCCTCGTCACCTCCTGCAATGGTTGCCATGATCTTGGCCTGGGTCAGGTCCTCGCCGGTGAGCTCGCCCACCGCCTTGCGGTCCCGCATGACAATGAGCCGGGAGCAGGTGCGCAGCATCTCGTCGATCTCCGAGGAGATGAAGGTGACGCTCTTGCCCGCCGCGGCCAGCTTGAGGACCAGCTTCTGGATTTCAATCTTGGTGCCGATGTCAATGCCCCGGGTGGGCTCGTCCAGGATGAGATACTTCGGGTCGGTGAGCAGCCACCGGGCCAGGATGCACTTCTGCTGGTTGCCGCCGGAGAGGGACTTGATGGGGGTGTCCGCCGAGGCGGTCTTGATCTCCAGCAGCTTAATGTACTCGTCGGCAAAGGCCACCGCCTGGGCCCTGGAGAAGGGCCGGAAGAAGCCCTTCATCACCTGGAGGGCCAGGATGATGTTTTCCCGGACGGAGAGGTCGCCCACGATGCCGTCGCCCTTCCGGTCCTCCGGCAGGTAGCCGATGCCCTGCTTCATGGCGTCCAGGGGCTTGTGGATTTTGACGTCCCTGCCGTTCACCCTGACGCTGCCGCCGGTGACGTGGTCCGCGCCGAAGATGGCCCGGACGCACTCGCTGCGCCCGGAGCCCAGCAGGCCGGTGAAGCCGTTGACCTCTCCCCTGCGGATCTCGAAGTCGAAGGGCTTGATGCCCGCGCTGCTGCACAGCTCTCTGGCCTCCAGCACGGGAGCGCCCTCCCGGGAGACCCCGGCGCCGCCCACCTCGCTCTTGATGTCGGCCATGTCGTCCAGCTCCTTGCCCAGCATCTTGCTGACCAGCTGGACCCTTGGCAGGTCCTCGATGACGTACTCGCCCACCAGCTGGCCGTCCCGGAGGACGGTAATGCGGTCGCAGACCTCATAGACCTGCTCCAGGAAGTGGGTGACGAAGATGATGCCCACGCCCTTGGCTTTCAGGTCCCGCATGAGGCCGAAGAGCTTCTGCACCTCCTGCTCGTCCAGGGAGGAGGTGGGCTCGTCCAGAATGAGCACCTTGCACTCCATGTCCACCGCCCGGGCGATGGCCACCATCTGCTGCACGGCGATGGAGCAGGAGCCCAGCTGCTGCTGGGCCCTGGCGGGGATGCCCAGGGACCGGAGGATCTTCTCCGCGCCCTGGTTCATCTTCTTCCAGTTGGTCCCCATGCCCCTGGTGCGCCCGATATACATATTCTCCGCCACGCTCAGGTTGGGGCACAGGGTGATCTCCTGATAGACGGTGCTGATGCCCGCGTTCTGGGCGTCCTGGGGGGAGCGGATGACCGCCGCGCCGTCGACGCCCCCGATATGGATCTCGCCCCCGTCCTTGGGGTACACGCCGGTCAGGACCTTGATCAGGGTGGACTTACCCGCGCCGTTTTCGCCCATCAGAGCGTGAATCTCTCCCGTGCGCAGGGTGAAATCCACATTCTGCAGGGCCTTTACGCCGGGGAAGTATTTGCAGATGCCGCGCATTTCCAATACTGCGCCTTGCTGCATGTTTCATTCCTCCTCCATTCATCAAAATTTGACGCGGCGCGGCTGGTATGCCGCGCCGCGTGTCGGGGTCAAATAGCTTTGTGCGTTATATGATAAGTAAGCTTCACAGTGGCCAGGGGACGTCATTTGCCTTCGGCAAACGACCGTCTCCGTGGGCGGGCTCCGCCCGCTTAGGGCTGGGGCCGCCTGCGGCGGCCTAACGCCAGCAGCCTGCCGGCTGCTTAAATACCGTACTTGGTGACGTCGTCCGCGGTGATGGTCTTGGCGTCAAAGCCCTGCTCGGGGGTGTAGATGACCTTCTGAGAGGGAGAGGTTCCCTTCTGGAGGTCCTGAATGATGCCGTGGATGGTCTCAGCCTGGAAGGGGTTGCACTGGCCGTCGTAGTTCCAGCGGCCGGCGGCCAGCTCCTCAAGAGCCCAGCTGTTGCAGTCGAAGCCCATGACGATGACGTCGCCGTCCACGCCGTGGGTGATGCCGGCCTCGTCCAGAGCGGCCACAGCGCCGCGGGCCATACCGTCGTTCTCAGCGTAGATCACGTTGAAGGACTTGCCGGAGTTGATGACGGACTGGGTGATGGTCTTGGCGGTAGCCTCGTCCCAGTCGGCGGTCTGCTGGGTGACATAGTTCCAGCTGGCCTCGGCGGCGACCTTCTCGTCCAGAGCGCCGGTGCGGCCCAGCTGAGCGTCGGAACCCATGTGGCCCTGGATGTGGATGATATTGTACTCGCTCAGGCCCTGGTCGGCCAGCCAGTTGACGGCGGTCACGCCCTCGGCGGGCATGTCGGAGACGACGGCGGCGACATACATGCTGTCGTCGGCTTCCAGCATACGGTCAAAGAGGATGACCTGGGTGCCGGCCTTCTGGGCATCCTGGAGAACGGTGTCCCAGCCGGTGGTGGAAGCAGGGGAGAGGAGGAGGAAGTCCACCTCGTCCTGGATCATCTGCTGAGCGGTAGCGATCTGCTGAGCGGCGTCGTTGTTGTTGTAGAAGGTGGCGCTGTAACCGTTGGCCTCGGTGAACATCTCACGCATGGCGCGGTCATTGGCGGTGCGGTAGCCGGACTCGTTGGGGTCGTTGTTGATAACGCCAACCTTGATGGGGCCGCCGGAGGAGCCGTTGCTGCTGTTGTTGCCGCCGCCGCAGGCGGCCAGGGCGAGCACCATGGCACAAGACAGGATCAATGCAAGAAACTTTTTCATCGTGATTTTGCTCCAATCCATTTATAGAATTCCCTTGCGGGTTGTTTAGAGTATATCGGCTTTCCACCGGCTTGTCAAGAATTTGTACGCATTTATTTTTATTTTGTCCGTATGCACAATACATATTGGGGGATACCGGCCGGCATATCTTCAAAAAACGTCCGTATAATCGCGTACACGTTTGAATAATTCTTCAGATTTTGTGATTTTCGATAAAAATAAGCAGAAATAATTTGTATGTTTTCCGGGATCGGGCGCTGTTTTCCGGCGTCGTTTTGCACAAAATCCATGGGGCTGCTCTATTAAACGGTGATTTTTTGTTGAAAACGCCGGCTTTTTTCAGGCTGCCCGCTCCGCGCCGGACAAAAATTTTTCTGATATGTCCAGCTTTTTGTCAGGAGCGCTTGCAATTTGTCCGTATCTCCGCTATACTGTATGCAGGTCCGCCGCGCTTCCGGCGGACACAGCGAATCGGGGGAGGCTGCCATGGCTGCCAAGTATCAAATCATCGCGGACGAACTGCGCGTCCATATCAAGGCCGGAAAATACGCCGGCGCGGCGGTGCTCCCTCCGGAGTTCGCCATCGCGGAGGAGTATCGGGTCAGCCGGCAGACGGTGCGGCAGGCCCTGGCCGTGCTGTCCAGCGAGGGGCTCATCGAGAAGCGGCAGGGCAGCGGCTCCCACATCCTGCGCGCCGCGCCGGACGCCGCGCCTCCCCGGCGCAGCATCGCCGTGATCACCACCTATATCAGCGATTATATCTTCCCGGGCATTCTGCGGGAGGTGGAGACCGTCCTCTCCCAGAACGACTGCACCCCCTCTCTGTTCGCCACGAAGAACCAGGTAGCCAACGAGCGCCGGATTCTGGCCAATCTGCTCAGCCAGCCGGTGGACGGGGTTCTGGTGGAGGCCACCAAAAGCGCTCTGCCCAACCCCAATCTGGATCTTTACCAGCGGCTGATGGACCGGGGCGTTCCCCTGGTGTTTTTCCATGGCTGCTATCCGAAGCTGTCCGGCGCTCATTTTGTTATGGACAATAACTTTGACGGCGGCTGTCAGCTGGTCCGCTACCTGGTAGGGAAGGGCTATACCCGCATCGGCGGCGTATTCAAGTCCGACGATATCCAGGGTCACGGCCGCTACGCCGGTTATGCCAGCGGCCTGCAGGAAAGCGGGCTGGCCCTGAAGGACCAGAATGTCTACTGGTACAATACGGAGATGAGGAACGGCCTGATGGCCGGGGACGAGGCGCTGATCCGCTCCTTTTTTCAGGAGGCGCTGGGCAGCGTGGATTCCCTGGTCTGCTATAACGATGAAATTGCCAATTTCCTGGTGCTTCAGCTGCAAAAGCGGGGAGTCCGGATCCCCGAGGACGTGGCGATCGTCAGCTTCGACAACAGCCGCTACAGCGAGCTGTCCCCCGTCCCGCTGACCTCCCTGAGCCACGGCGGCGAAAACGTGGGCCGTACGGCGGCGGAGATGCTGCTCCGGCAGATGAACGGCGGATACTGCCAGAGCGTCCGGCTTCCCTGGAAGCTGGTGGAGCGGGAGAGCAGCCGAAGGGAGAAGTAACATCAACCAGACGGCCGGCGCGCGGGATCGTCAAAACGGACCGGCCGGCCGTCATATCGTAAGAGGGAGGAAGCCGCTATGCCGCCCCTGAGTATTTTGCTGAAACCAGCCTCCAGCGGATGCAACCTGCGCTGCGCCTACTGCTTTTACGCCGACGAGGCCCGGCTGCGCGCCGTCCCCAATTATGGCCGGATGGGGACGGAGGTGAGCCATGCCCTCATCGAAAAGGCGGCGGGGGCGGCGGAGGGCTCCGTCACTTTTCTGTTCCAGGGGGGAGAGCCCACGCTGGCGGGACTGGACTTCTATCGGGACTTTACCGCCTATGTAAAAGAGACCGTCCCCCGGGAACTGGCGGTCCAGTACGCCATCCAGACCAACGGAATACTGCTGGACGAGGCGTGGTGCGCCTTTTTTAAGGAACACCGCTTTTTGGTGGGGCTTTCCCTGGACGGGAACCGGGCGTGCCACGACCGCTTCCGTCAGGACGGCGCCGGGAAGGGGACCTATGACCGCGTGCTGCGGGCGGCCCGGCTGATGGAACGGACCGGGGTGGAGTTCAATATCCTTACCGTGGTGACCGGCTACCTGGCCCGGCACATTCAAAGCGTCTTCGGGGCGCTGTGCAGGGGAGGATTCCGCTTTCAGCAGTACATCCCCTGCCTGGACCCGTTGGAGGAGGCCCGGGGGGAACGGAACTACTCCCTCTCCCCGAAGGAGTACGAGGAGTTTCTGAAAAAGCTCTTCGACCTGTGGTACCGGGAGCTGGAGCAGGGGCGGTACTGGTCCGTCCGGTATTTCGATAATCTGGTGTGGATGCTGGCGGGGCACGCCCCGGAGCAGTGCTCCATGGGGGGACGATGCGGCCTGCAGTATCTGGTGGAGGCGGACGGCAGCGTGTACCCCTGTGACTTTTACGGTCTGGACGAGTACCGTCTGGGGAATATCTGTCAGGAAAGCTGGGAAGAGCTGGACCGGGCCAGGGAGCGGCTGGGGTTTATCCAGGCGTCGGAGCGCGTTCCGGAGGAATGCGGCCGCTGTCGGTGGTATCCCCTGTGCCGCAACGGCTGCCGCAGGGATCGCCAGACAGGGGAGGACGGGCTGGGCCGCAGCTACTACTGCCGGGCCTATGCCGGATTCTTTGCCTATGCCCTGCCCCGTTTGAACCGGGCGCGGAGCTTGCTGTGGGAAACGCGCCGCGCCTGAGGGGGATTTTCCGGACCCTCGGTTAAGCGGGCAGCGAAAAACCGGCCCTGTACCGTGCCTCTTATTGTACCACTTCCGCTGGTTTTCGTCCCCCGCGTGATATTGCTTCAGCCGTTCGGCGGAATTCAATTTCGCATGAACACTCGATGTGGTCATTGCGAAATCCGCAGAACATGGCGGATATTACTTCCGGCCTTTCAGGCCGGAAGTAATATCTGAACCGTGAAAGGTACAGACAAAGTGATTTGCCGAAAATTTTCAGCAGCGATTTATCGGAGGGTATGTATATGAACAGATGTAAAAAGATACTTATATTGGGATGTGTTTTTTTGACGGCATTAAATATGGTTGCCTGCGGACACGTAAAAGGAGATGAAGCTGTCAATACGGATGAACCTTCTGCGGGCCGGCAGGAAAGCAGCGTGCAGACAGACGAGAGCATAAATTTAGAAGAGGAATTCCATACGCAGGCGAATGAGAATATGGAATCAGAAATGACCACGGAAGAATTATTCGATTTGTTTATCAATGGCTCCATAGGTGCAATCAGCTCCGCAGATTCGACATCGACATTTTATATTACCGATTTAGATATGGATTCTGATGAATGGGATTCCTATTCTATTGGAGAACGAGTCGATCTTGACAATGATGGCGAAAACGAACTGATTGTTTGCGGTCCGTATGGCGGAATATATTTCGACGCGCGTGATAATAAGATATATGAATTTGCCGCAGGAGAGGGCACGGGTCATATGCTTTCCTATGTTGTTTATAATGGGGCAACATGGGTTATGTACAGCAACAGAATGCATACAGGATATGAAGCATATCATATGGAAAAATTTGAAGGGGCAGATAATTTAGTTGCAGAAATGAATTTTTATGAAGAACTTGTTGATGAAGATAATGTGGAGGGCAAAGAAAAATATACATTAAATGGAACGGAAATATCTTATGATGAATATTTTGAATTATGCAGCAAGATTTTTGCAACTGAAGTAATTGCAACCAAATGACAATTTCCGCTATGTTGATTAGAGGGACAGCAGTTAGAGCAGTTCCCAGAAATATAGTCGACGCGGTTGAGAAAGGGTAAAAAGGAGGCAGGGAAAAATGGGGTGCAGCAAGACGGAGGACGCAGGCGGGCTGACGCCCGTCAAGGACGACAACGAAGCTGCGCCTCATTT
>JAAVHC010000019.1 GCA_014799925.1 Oscillibacter sp. | reverse complement strand
TTCGCCAGGAACTCGGAATGCAGAAAAATTCACTGGCAATTTACCGCCCCAGATGCCAGAATTAGACTTGCTAAACTCTACCCATCCCTGTAGTCTGATTATTGGCCGGATAAACCACTCGGCCCAAAGGGTATAAACGACAAACTGTAGGCTTAACGTCGTGGATGGAGCAGCGGCCCTCTTCAGTTAGAAAGGGACAAGCATTTTTCTTGCCTTGCATGAGCAGGTGAACTAACGGGATACGAGACTGGGACCCAATGTAGACCTCTGTATATCTTTTTATGACAGCATCAGGAGATATCTCTAATTTTTTTGCAATCCTAAAGACATCCAATGCCGAGAAGAGGATGGTATCCTGATTTTTACAGCATTTCCCGCACTTCCTGCACTTGAACTGAAAGGTAGAGTCCAGATCCAGCAAATTCTGCTTCAGTCCCTCAATCCCATCTTCCGTTTGTACTGCTTTCCAAATATCCATTGCATTACCTCCTCATGTTAATTTGACTTCTCAACTTATCTCTCAAAAATTTTCACATCCAACTCTCTCAATTAGCAACATCTGATAGAATTCACTTCAACCTGCATACTATAGAATTGTAGGACGAGTTCATAACCAGGGATGACACGAGGAATCAAATAGAGGTCCAGTAAAATATAGATTTTAGCCAAATCCGAATTAAAATTTTCTCGTCCACAAGGCTCCTTGTGCTGTCCCTGACATCCTCTTTACTCCCAGAGAAAGTCCTTTGAAATCTTTGGAATCCTAAGAAGGGGATAGGAGATGGCTAATCCACGACCTCACTTCCATTTGGCTTTCCAGCTTGGATCCCGGCACACCGCTTTACCTCCTCTGGTTCCAACAGAGCAGAAACCACGATGGTTAGTGAGTGATACCCAAACGATGTCCGTTGCCAGAGGCAATAAAGAATAGAGCCGGGACAGGAACACATTGTGAGCACAAATTTGATTTAATCTTAAATTTGCGCTTTTCGCTGAATTACCCCCTAAAATTTGACTAAGTTTTTTGACTAAATCCGAAAATAGGACACAAAATTTTGATTTAACCCCAGAAAATTGATCTCCCTTTTGCAAATTTTCAAGAATATTTTTGCCCATAAGTCAAAAACTCGAAATAATTCCATAAATAGGTCGAATTTTATGAATAAATCAAAATGCACATTGATGAATTAACCCTCGATTTTTGATTTATTCCCAAATTCTGCACTTCACCGGGGAATTAACCCAGAAAAACTGACCAGTCCACATGCAAAAACTCGGAATAAATCAAAATTTTGCGTCAAATTCTCGGAATGATTCGATTTAATTCCAGCCACTATGTTATCGTGTTTTTTCGTTTGGGTCTTTTGTGCGCTCTAAAATGTCCTCCAGCCAGCGCTCCCAAATTTCTCCCAACACCCTCAAAGAAGGGGGCTTGTCCCGGAGGAGGGACCGGCACCGGCTCTCAAATTTTCCTCTCAAAAAATCTCTAAAAACCCTCTAAAACGCTCTAAACGCCGCCCAACAGTCGCAAAAAGGACAACAAAAAAGAGCCCAGGGTGACTCAAACGAATCACTCTGGACTCTCAAATTTTACTCAAAAGCCTATCTCAGCTCTGCTCCGCAAGGGACAAAATTGGGAGCAGAATTGGGATGGTTTTGGGTGGGGGAAGGACAAGCAGTATTGCCTTACTTCAGCTCCACCTTGCCGCCGGCCTCTTCCAGCTTCTTCTTCAGCTCCTCGGCCTCGTCCTTGGAAACGGCTTCCTTCAGGGTCTTGGGCGTGCCCTCGACGGCAGCCTTGGCCTCAGCCAGGCCCAGGCCGGTGATCTCACGGACAGCCTTGATGACCTTGATCTTGGAGGCGGCGTCAAAGCCGGCCAGGACCACGTCAAACTCGGTCTTCTCCTCAGCGGCGGGAGCAGCGGCGCCGGCGGCGGGAGCAGCCATGGCGGCGGCGGAAACGCCGAACTCTTCCTCCAGGGCGTGGACCAGCTCGCTCAGCTCCAGAACGGTCAGAGCCTTAACTTCCTCGATCATAGCGGTAACTTTCTCGCTAGCCATTGTTAGGTACCTCCTAATAATTTTTCAGTCAAAATAAAATGTTGCCAGGGGATGCCGCTTACTCCGCGGCGGGGGCTTCCTCGGCAGGAGCGCCCTGCTTCTCGGCGATCTGCTTGAGCACGCAGGCCAGGCCGGAAATGGGGGCCAGCATGGTGCCCAGGACCTGGGCCTGCAGGATGGGCAGCGGGGGGATCGCGGCCAGAGCCATGACCTCTTCCAGAGGCATGGGCTTGCCGTCCATGAAGCCGCCCTTGATCTCAAAGCGGCCATCGATCTTCTTGGCGAAATCGTTGACCACGCGGGCGGGAGCCACAGGATCGTCATGGCAGATTGCCAGGGCGGTGGCGCCGCTCAGCAGATCGTCCAGCTCGTTCATGCCGCAGTTGTTGACGGCGAACTGGAGCAGGGTGTTCTTCACCACGGCGTACTCGACGTTGTTCTTGCGCAGCTCAGCGCGCAGAGCGGTGTCCTCAGCCACAGTGATGCCCTTGTAGTCCACCAGCACACCGGCGGCGGCGTTCTGCAGCTTATGGGTCAGGTCGGCCACGATGGCCTGCTTCTCGCTGAGAACCTTTGCGTTAGGCATTCTTGTTTTCACCTCCATTAGATTTGATCGCGCCTGCGTGATCGGAGCCTGCGCAGGCCGCGATTTGCGATGGAAAGTGCGTTCTGCATAGGAAAACGGTCCCCGCGTCAGGACGCAAGGACCGTGCTAATCGAAACAATCAGCAATCCTCGGCAGGATTTCCAGTACCGGCTGCCGCCGGCGCACACCTGCTGTCTTTGGAACGCAACGCATATTATAGCTAACCTCCGGCAGTTTGTCAAGATAAATCTGCAAACTATTTGTAGAAAATCCGTTTTTCCGGCCTATTCCCGGTTCATCTCTGCCCGAAGAGCTTCCCTGACCCGCCGCGTCTCCGGTTTCCACTGCCTGGAGCGGTCAAAGACGACGGCTTTCCCGGCGGTAATGCGCTTCCCGTTCAAGTCCAGACGCAGCGGGACGAATTGCAGCGTCTCTTCCGACTCCCGCCGCCAGAACCGCTCCAGCAGCAGAAAGCCCTCATAGACCTCCCCCACGTCTCCGGACTCATTGGTGTAGTCCACATCCGGGAAAATCAGGACGCTGTCCCCCGCCTGCAGAGCGGCAATGGTCTCCCGGAACGTCTCCCGGATCTGCGCCATGCCCCGGTAGACGGGGATGGCCCCCAGCGACCGCATCAGCGCGCTGACGTATCCCGAAACGGCCCAGGCCGCCGCGGACGCCGCCGGTCCCGGCATGCCGAACCGCTTAGAAAACGTATAATCCCGGTACTGCGCCCGGCAGGTCTGCTGATCGGCAAACACATGCAGCACCCAGGGCCTGACCGGAAAGGGCAGCCAGCACAGCGCCGCCAGCGGTCCCCGCAGATTTCCGTGACTGCACACGTAGACCGCGGGCCTCTCCGGCGGCTTGACGCGGACCTCCCAGCGTCCGATGCCCAGGCGTACGAAAAAGCGGCTGAAGCCGTACAGTTTACCCCGCTTCATGGCTCGCCTTCTCATTTGGGGCCTCCTCATTCCGGAACACCCAGTGCATCTGGATCTGATAGCTGCACAGCGCCAGAATGATATCCCCCAGGGCCTTGTTCGCCGTAGGCCAGATCCCCGGAAGCAGCCGGTTCAGCACCAGCAGCAGCAGATAAGAACACAGCGTCTGGCCTCCCCACAGGCAGTAGTACCGCGCCAGCGTTTTCCCGCCGGGGCTTCCGCCGAAAACGTACCGTCGGTTCAAGGCATAATTCAGCGACGAGGACAGCGCCCTGGCCGTCAGCGTGGACCACCAGTAGCACATAAGCTCCGGCAGAAGCCGGAACACAACCGCGCTGCACAGCCAGAAGGCCGCCACGTCCGTCGCCGCCGACAGCGCGGAAGAGACCGTGTACCATCCCAGACCGGAAATCAGGACGACAAATACCCGCCAGGAGTCCCGCAGGGCGCGCAGATGGGAGCTCTGGTTGTTATCGTAGTAGATCGCCTGGACGGGCACCTGCCGCAGCTCCACCCGCTCCCGGGCGCAGTGGACGAGGGTATTCATCTCGTACTCATACCGCTCTCCCCTGATGCCGCAGCACCATTCCAGCATCCCCCAGGGTATCCCCCGCAGGCCCGTCTGGGTATCCCCCAGCTTCACGCCGTAGAGCGTATGAAATCCCCAGCTGGACAGCCGGTTCCCCAGCCTGGACCGCCCGGGTACCTGGGGCAGGGTCAGGTCGCGGACTCCCAGGACCAGTTTATCCGTCTCCTCCCGGGCCGCCTGTCCCACGGCGCAGACGTCGTCCACGCAGTGCTGGCCGTCGGCGTCCGCCGTTACGACCGCGCAGCCCTTCAGTTCCTCCTGTCCGGCTATGTAGGCAAAAGCGTCCTTCATAGCCCTGCCCTTGCCCTGGTTCTGCTCATGGCGCAGGACAGTACACCAATCCATCCCCTCCAGGGTCCGGAACACCGGCTGACAGCTCTCGCCGCTGCCGTCGTCCACCACGACCACTTGTTCCGCGCCCCGTTCCAGGAGCGACACGGCATATTCCGGCAGAGTCTCATCCGGGTCCAGCGCTGGGATCACGACCACGCACCCGTTCAGTACGGCGGTCTCTGCTTCTGTACGCATAATCCCTTTCCGCCTCCTCAACACAATCAGGAGATATGGTCTCCGGACTCTGTCCGGAGACAGTGGAGGGCCCTCCACTGTCCATATTATTCCTCTGTATTAGAGATTATAGTACAGTTCTTTTAAATTCGTCCTGGCGGAGCTATGAAGGCTTTTTTAAGAATCCGGGAATTTTTTCTAAAGGCGCTTCTCCCCCAGGTCCCGGATGACCTGGAGGATATGCTCCGCCTGGGCGGGCGTCAGTTTTTCCAGTTCCCGCAGGAGCTCCCTGGATTTTTGCGGCGAGAGGGGGTTCGCGTTGAAAAACTCGCCGGGCGTGACCTCCAGGTATTCGCAGATATAGAGGAATCCCGTCATGGACGGCAGGGTCCGCCGGTTTTCGATCTTATTGATATAACTTTCACTCTGGCCCAGTGACAGGCTCATATCACGGGCGGAAACGCCCTTCTGCGTCCGCAGCTCCGCCACCCGCTCCGGGAACCACGCTAAATAGTCCATATCCCTTCCTCCCCTCGCTGTATATAGTATAAATCCTATCACATGTCGAAACAGGGAAAATAAAGATATGTTTTGCTTTACAAACCGAATTAAAAGATGTATAATCAGGATATAGGGATTTCAATTCCCTGCCAGATAACATAACCGGAGGAATCGTACAGATGAAAAAGCGTGGTAAACCTTTCTTCTTTATAACCATCGCGCTGGCAGCGGCATATTTGCTGTCCGGCTGCGGCGTGCTGCTCTCCTCTTCCCGGATCGAGGAACCCGCCCCCGCCGCCCTGGAGCTTCGCCTGGGCTCCGTCCTGCCGGAGGACGTGGTACTTACCTGGGACCCCGCCGCCATTGCGGTGGACAGGGCCGAGGTCTCCGTATCCGGGGGCGCTTCCGATTCCTCCCGCACCGTGACGGTCACCATCCAGCTATGCCCAATTCGGCCATAAAAAGCCTCCAGGCCCGCGGGCCTGGAGGCTTTTTATACAAACTCAGAAATTACACCAGACGGGCGGTGTTGACCTTGACGCCGGGGCCCATGGTGGAGGCTGTGACGCAGCTCTTCACATACTGGCCCTTGGCGGCGGCGGGCTTGGCCTTGATAATGGCGCCCATGAGGGTGTTGAAGTTGTCGTTCAGCTTCTCCACGCCGAAGGACACCTTGCCGATGGGGCAGTGGATGATGTTGGTCTTGTCCAGGCGGTACTCGATCTTACCGGCCTTGACTTCCTGCACGGCCTTGGCCACGTCGGGGGTGACGGTGCCGGCCTTGGGGGAGGGCATCAGGCCCTTGGGGCCCAGCAGCTTACCCAGACGGCCCACAACGCCCATCATGTCGGGGCTGGCCACGACCACGTCGAAGTCGAACCAGTTTTCCTTCTGGATCTTCTCCACCATGTCCATCTCGCCCACGTAGTCGGCGCCGGCCTCACGGGCGGCGTCGGCCTTGTCGCCCTTGGCGAACACCAGGACGCGGACGGTACGGCCCGTGCCGTGGGGCAGGACCACCGCGCCGCGGACCTGCTGGTCGGCATGGCGGGAGTCAACGCCCAGCTTCACGTGGAGCTCCACGGTCTCGTCAAACTTGGCGGAAGCGGTCTTGCAGATCAGCTCGAAAGCCTCCTTGGCGTCATACTGGACGGAGCGGTCGATCTGCTTGGCGCTGTTCTGATATTTCTTACCTCTAAACATCTCTCAAGCCCTCCTTTATTCACCCACGACGACGCCCATGCTGCGGGCCGTGCCGGCGATCATGCTCATGGCGGATTCCAGGCTGGCGGCGTTCAGGTCGGGCATCTTGGTCTCGGCGATCTTCTGCACGTCGGCCTTGCTGATGGTGGCCACCTTGGTCTTGTTGGGCACGCCGGAGCCGGACTCGATGTTGCAGGCCTTCTTGATGAGGACCGCGGCGGGGGGAGTCTTGGTGATGAAGGTGAAGGAGCGGTCGGAGTACACGGTGATGATGACGGGGATGATCATGCCCATGTCGCCCTTGGTGCGCTCGTTGAACTCCTTGGTGAAAGCGGCGATGTTCACGCCGTGCTGGCCCAGAGCGGGGCCCACGGGGGGAGCGGGCGTTGCCTTGCCCGCGGGGATCTGAAGTTTAACGTATCCTACGACTTTCTGTGCCATGTTCAGGCACCTCCTTGATAAAATGTGGTGGTGACGGGGTCCTGGGCGGACGGCCGGCGCGCCCCATGCCGCCCGCCATGTCCTGCTGTCATGGCGCGGTAACGAAACGCGGGCCCGCGAAGGTCCCCTCCCACTATGCCGCGCTGCGGCGAAAACTTACTGATTGGCTGCTGCCGGGGGCGTTTTAATCGCTGACGACCTCGACCTGCTCCAGCTCCATCTCGACGGGGGTTTCCCGTCCGAACATGGAGACCACGACGGAAACCTTGTTCTTTTCCGGGTCGATCTCCTCCACCACGCCGGTGAAGGATTCCAGGGGGCCGTCATTGATGCGGACCCTGTCGCCCACCTTGAAGCTGACCACGATCTCGTGCTTCTCCATACCCAGCGCCAGGACCTCGTCCTCGCTGAGGGGGATGGGCTTGTTGCTGGCCTCGCCGACAAAGCCCGTGACGCCCCGTACATTGCGCACCAGGTGCCAGGTATCGTCGGTCATGACCATCTTGATCAGCACATAGCCGGGGAACACCTTCCGCTCCACCTCTTTCGCCGCGCCGTTCTCATTGATCTCGGTGACGGTTTCCAGGGGGATCTGGATATCCACGATCATGTTCTCCAGATGGCGGTTGGTAACAAACTTCTCAATGGTGGTCTTTACGGCGTTCTCATAGCCGGAATAGGTGTGGACAACATACCACTTTGCGTTATCGGACATGTTCTCCCGTCCCTCTTACGCGGCGAACAGGTTCAGCAGGGTCTTGATGAACAGGGCGGCCACGCCGTCAAAGATCCAGATGCAGGCGCCGAAAATCACGCTGTACAGGAGCACCGTACCGGTATTCTTGGCAACCTTCTCCGGGGTAGGCCATACGACCTTTTTCAGTTCGCTTCTCATTTCGCGGAACCAGCGGCCCCGATCCTTCTTGACGTTCTTTTCTTCAGCCATGATGAATGTTCCTTTCCTTACTTGCCTTACTTGGTCTCAGTGTGGACCGTGTGCTTTCTGCAGAAGGGGCAGTACTTTTTCATCTCCAGACGATCAGGGTCGTTCTTCTTGTTCTTGACCGTGTTGTAGTTTCTCTGCTTGCACTCGTTGCATCTCAGAGTGATTTTCACGCGCATTCCTAACGGCACCTCCTTATAGATGTATCCAGGTCTGTGACCTGTTGAGATTTCGCGGCGGCCGCAACGAGCGGCCATGCGAAATTCAATTCTGCACGACCGCTCGTTGCGGCCGCCGCAGAATCGCAATTGCCTCCCTGTTGGAAGCAGGACGCTCTTGCCCGCGAGAAGCGAAAAGCGCGCAAAAAGAAAGCCCCATTTCCACAGGTAAAGCTTACTATACCACCAATTCTGTCCAGGGTCAACAGAAATTTTTCATTCTAACTACTTTTTTTTCCTGCGCGGATATTGTATAATAAAGGAAATTGCGGCCTGATCCGCAATTTGGCAGATCCGCAGAGGAGGACGACCATGCGCATCATGGCAATCGACTACGGAGACGCCCATACCGGCGTGGCGCTCTCCGATCTCACCGGCCTGCTGGCCGGATATGCCGAGGTGATCCACACCCGGAAGGAGGCGGAGGTCCTCCGCCGTCTGGGCGAGCTGATCGAGGCGTACGCGGTAGAGGAGCTGGTCCTAGGCCATCCGAAGAACATGGACGGCACCCTGGGCCCCAGGGCGGAGAAGGCGGAGGCGTTCTCCCGTGTTCTGGAGGAAGCGTTCGGACTCCCCGTCAGGCTCTGGGACGAGCGAAGGACCACCATTGACGCCCACAACATCCTGGCCTCCGCCGGGAAGAACGCCCGGCAGCGGAAGAAGACCGTGGACGCCGTGGCGGCGGCTCTTATTCTGGAGGGGTATCTGACATATCGAAAGGGGCAGCAGTAGTCTTTGCAGAAAGCGAGAGTTGTTTCGATTTGATAGCCCGGGGCTTTCCCAGCCCCGGACCCCGGGCCTACTTTTCCCCCACGGGAAAAGTAGGCAAAAGCGTGCTTAAACCTGACGGTTTAAGAATCCCTTACTATTACGGGGGTTATTTGTTTTGCGCTTTTCCTGTAGTCCGTCCGGGCTAAACCGGGCTGCGGGTGTGGTTTCGGCTTCTCTGCGTCTGTTATAGGATGTTGTCGGCAATCCCTACCTTATCGCTTTGGGAACTCCCGGCGGTGGTGTGCACCGATTGGAGCAGCGGCTTAGCTTCCTCTGGGTGCGTTAGAACTCGTGGGTAGGCGACAGGCACCGGCGCATCCGGGTAAGCACTGCCGGTAGAACCAAACTCGGTACGTCGTAGCGCAATTAAACAAACAAATGAGAGATTCTTAAGAGGCGGAGCCTCTTAAGTCGCTTTCTTTTGTTACTTTTCTTGGCGAAGCAAGAAAAGTAAGCCTCGTCCCTCCCCCGCCCGGCAGGGCAAATCAAAAACAGGAAAACAGCGGACGCGGCCCGCAGGGCCGCAGATCAAGAGCCGCCAGAGAAAGGACAAGCAATGAAGCAGTATATCAAAAGAAATCGGATCCTTCTGATCCTCCTGGCCCTGACAGTTATTGCCAGCATCACCGTCATCGCCAGCCGCTGGCGGGTGGAAGATGCCAGCAAGACCTACGACGTGGTCATTGATTACACCGAGCTGGAGCAGATGGCGGAGCAGAGCGGCCGCGACATGGCCTGGTGGCTGCGGGAATTTAAAGATATGGGCATCGCCAGGATCGCTCTGACGGAGGAAAACCTGACCACCCTGATGGAGGCTTCCTCCATGAACGTGACCGCCAGGATAATGGACGAGGTCATCCGGGACGCCGGCTGGCGGGACGACTACCCCGAGTTTGTCGTCCGGGCCATTGAGGAGCGGGGCTATGACCGCTTCGACGTGCTGGTGGAGGTCTTGGATACCGGGGGGAATGACGCCTGCCGGTTTGTGACGGAGGCCGTGGAGGAGCGTTTTCCCGAGGGCTCCTGGTTCTGCGTCGGCACGGCGGGGCACTCCTATATCTTCCTGGACGGCCAGGCCGTCGACGCGCTGTACACCAGTACCAGCCGGTACATCACCACCAAGGCCGGCGGCTTTGTGGAGCGCAGCGAGATCGTCTCCTCCAAGCTGATGTATATCGCCCTGGGCCTCATGCCGGAGAAGGTGGAGCTCATCCAGTCCGCCGGGCTGGAGATCATCCCAAGGACCCTCTGCTACAACGGGCATAATGACGCCCGGTACGCCCGGGCGGTGGTGCGCGGCTATGAGAAATACGGCATCCGCCCCGAATACATCATCGCCGGCGGCGAGGCCGTCATCGGATATGACGACGGCGTGGAATTCGCCCTGGACTATCTCCGGGACAATCATATCACCATGGGTCTGATTGAGACCAACGTCCAGCGGGAAAACATGAAGCAGGCCGGCGCAGAGGCCGCCGTCGTGGCCACAGATTACAACTCGGTCCGGGTCTTCAGCATGTGGGACTACATTCAGAACCGCTACGCGTACTATGGCTACGAGGGCGCGGAGGAGATCGAAAACACCCTCTACCGCGCCGTTGTTGAGCGGAACATCCGCGTGATCTACTTCAAGCCCATCAAGCAAACCAACGACAACCACGTCTACATCACCGACGCGGAGGTCTACCGGGGCATGTTTGAAAGCCTGAACCGGCGCCTGGCCGCCCACGGCATCACCATGGGCCGGGCCTCGGTGATGGAAAACTACCAGGTCCCCTCCCTGGTCATGCTGTTCATGGGCCTGGGAGCGGGCATCGGCGGCGCGCTGCTGCCGGACACCTTCCTGCCCATGAAGCGGAAGTGGACCCTGGCCCTGGCGGGACTGGCGGCGGTGTGCGTCACCGGGGCCTGGCTGGTGATGCCCAACACCTTCCGGCTGCTGGCCAGCTTTGCCAGCGCGGTGGTATTCGCCTGCCTGGCGGCCGCTTTCTTCCTGGCGGCCGCCAAGGAGGCCGGCGAGACGCTGGACAGGGACGCCGGCCTGCTGAAGATCCTGCTCCGATCCGTTCTGATCCTGCTGATCGCGGCGGCCATTTCCCTGGCCGGAGCCATGATGACCGCCGCTCCCCTGTCCTCCACCGGCTTCATGCTGGAGATCGGCATTTTCCGGGGGGTCAAGGCGGCGCAGCTGGTGCCGCTGGCCTTTTTCTGCGTGCTGTTCCTGTCCTATTACGGGCTGTTTGACAAAAACCGGAAGAGCAGTCGCCTGGACCTCCGGGACATCGTGACGGCGTTCCGGTGGACCATTCCCGTCTGGGGGGTGGTCCTGGCGGCCGCGGTGGGCGCCGCGGGTTCCTATTACCTGGCCCGCACCGGTCATGAGTCCAGCGTCGCCATCTCCGAGCTGGAGCTGATCTTCCGCAACGACCTGGAGTCCCTTCTGCTGGCGCGCCCCAGGACCAAGGAATTCCTGGTCGCGTTCCCCGGCATCATGCTGGCGGTGTACTGCGCCGTGCGGCGGCTCCCCTTCTGGACGGCCCTCTTCGGTCTGGCGGGCACCATTGGCCTGACCAGCGTGTGCAACACCTTCATGCACATCCGCACGCCTCTGTACCTGGGCTTCGTCCGCACCGCCTATTCCCTTCTGCTGGGGATCATCGTGGGCGCGGTCCTGATCGTGTGCTTCGAGTTTCTGCTCCGGTCAGTCCGCCGGATCATCAAAAAATATGGTAAGGCGGAACAGTGACGGCCATGTACAATATACTGATATCGGGATATTACGGCTTCAACAATATCGGCGACGAGTCCATCCTCCGCACGGTGATCGACAATCTGCGGGAGCGGCTGAGCGATGTGGACATCACCGTCCTCTCCCAGTCCCCCGCGCAGACGGCGGAAAAATACGGCGTGCATGCCGCGCAGCGGATGAATCTGCGGGACATTTTCCGTTCCGTCCGGCGCTGCGACATGCTTCTCTCCGGCGGCGGCAGCTTATTGCAGGACGCTACCAGCAGGAAAAGCATCCTCTACTATCTGTTTATTCTCTTCCTGGCCCAGCAGCTGGGCAAGCGGACCTTTATCTACAGCCAGGGCATCGGGCCCATTGACACTCCCCTGAACAAACGGCTCACCGCCTTTGTCCTCCGCCGGACGGACGGCATCGTGGTCCGGGATAAAGAGAGCCAGGACCTGCTGCTGGACCTGAAGGTCCCGGCAAGTCTCATTCATGTGACCGCCGACCCCGTCATCCGCGTCCGGAAGCCGGGACCGGAGCTGGGCCTGCGGATTCTGGAGGAGGAGGGCTGTCCCCGGCGGCGGGAGCGTCTCACCGTGGGCTGGGCTGTCAGGTGCCGGAAGCCAGACAGCGTTTTTCTCCAGGAAATAGAGCGGTGTATCCTCTGGCTCCGGGAGGAATACGGCGCGGACTCGGTGCTGATCCCGTTTTTCCATGACGAGGACGTGGGCGCCTGCGAGGCGGTGGCGGAGCGCCTGGATGGCCGGGCCGGATGTCTCAGAAAAAAGCACCTGTCGGAGGAGACGCTGTCCATCATCGGCTGCATGGACGTGCTGGCGGGCGTACGGCTTCACTCGCTGATCTACGCCGCGGTGATGGGCGTACCCATGATCGGCGTCAGCTACGACCCCAAGGTAGACTCCTTCCTGTCCTCCATCGGCCAGCCCTGCGGCCTTACCGTGGAGAATTTCACTCTCGCGGGATTCCAGAGAGCCTTTCGGGACACGATGGACCGCCGGGAGGAGATCCGGGCCGTCACGGCCCGGCGGCTGACCGGCCTGATCTCCAAATTGGACAAGAATGAGGAATTGATTCGAGAAATCATGGAGCGAACAAAGTGAAAGAAAATAAAACCATACGTGCCATCGGTGTCGTGACGCTGGTCACCCTGTTCGCCAAGCTGCTGGGCATCGTCCGAGAGTCATTGCAGGCCCGGGCCTTCGGCACCCAGATCGCGGCGGACCTCTATACCACTGCCAACAACACCACCATCTATCTCTTCACCACGGCGGCTTACGCCCTGTGCATCGCCGCCGTGCCCATCCTCACCCCCCAGCTCCGCCGGGACCGGAAGAAGGGCTATGCCGCCGCCAATAATCTGATTACCATCTCCGTGCTGCTCAGCGCCGTCGTGGCGGCGGTATGGATCGGGGCGACCTGTGTTCCCGCTGTGGCGGACTCCCTGTGGGAGGGCGGCGGGCGGGAATCGGCCCAGCTGGCCGGGTATATGCGCGTCATGATCCTCACCCTGCCGGTGATCGTGCTGACCTATCTGCTGGTGGCCCTGTTCCAGTCCCTGAAGCATTTCATCCTTCAGGGCAGTATGTCCATCCCGTATAATCTGGCGCTGATCGTCTTTCTGGCCGTCTTCGCCGGACAACTGGGAGTGGGGGGCTATGTTGCCGCGGTTGCTCTGGCGTGGATTCTCCAGCTGGGCATGACGGTGCCCTACGCCCTCAGGGAGCGGTATCGCTACCGCCCCGTTCTGAACCTCCGGGCGGACTATGTAAAGACCTTCCTGAAAACCGCCGTGGTAACGGTGCTGACCACGTCCATCTTCCTCTTCTGCTATCTTCAGGATTCCTCCATGACGGCCGGGCTCACCGGCAGTCCGGTCAGCGCCTTCTACTACGCGGATAAGCTCTTTACCCCCCTGACCACCACGCTGGTCTACTCGATCAGCACGGTGCTCTTTCCCCAGTTCAGCGAGAAGTACACCCAGCAGGACCGCCCCGCCTATCTCCGCTATATCTGGAGCATGCTGCGGGGGACGCTGCTGCTGATCCTGCCCATGTCCGTGGTGCTGGCGGCGTTCGGTACGCCCATCGTCAAGGTGCTCTTCGAGGGCGGCAGCTTCGACGCCGCCTCTACCGCCGCCACCGGGAGCATTTTCACCATCTACGCCCTGTCCATGGCGGGCTTCTGCGCGCTGGATCTGCTGAGCAAGGCGTACTACACCATGGAGCAGACCCTGACGCCCCTGCTGGTCAACGGGGGCATCCTGCTGTGCAACTGGGGGCTCAACCGCCTTTTCGGTCCCCGCTGGGGCGGAGCCGGGCTGGCCGCGGCGACCGCGGTTTCCATCTCCCTGGGCGGCGTCGTGATGGCCGCGCTGCTGCTGCGGGGAGCGGCGGGCGTACGGGTCGTGCCGCTGCTGAAAAGCGTGCTGGCGGCGCTGGCCGCCGGCGGCGCGCTGTGGGCACTGATGGGCTTTGTCCTCAACGGATCGGAGGGCAAGCTGATGCTGGTGGCCAAGTGCGTGGGAATGGGCGCGGCCGGGGCGGTGGTTTACGCCGCGCTGCTGCTGATCACCAGGCAGGAGGATTTCCGGGAGCTGCTGGCACGGTACGGAAAACCGAAGGCGGAATAGTATAGAAGCGGGAGAGGCGGCCGGATATCCGGCCGCCTCTCCTGTTTCCGTGCTGAAGTCCATCTGCTCCGCCTGCATCCGCCGCCTCGCTGCTCATCCCTTTCACAGCCAGACAGCCCAGTCTCCATAGGTAAAGGTTCCGCTGCCGTGGCGCAGCTTTCCTTCGTTCTTCAGCTGACGGAAAGCGTCTCTCATGCGGATAATGATCTCAGGCTGGATATCCAGGGAATGGTGGGCGGGGAATACCCGGCCTGCGGGCAGCGCGGCGATCTTCTCAAGGGAAGCGAGATAGGCGGCGGGATCGGTGGAGGGGTAGTAGGCGAGCAATGTGCCCTTATACACCAGGTCCCCGGTAAAAAGATACCCTGTCTCCTGTTCCCAGAAGCACATATGTCCCGGAGAATGACCGGGTGTGTGCAGCACCTCAATGACCCGTCCGCCGAGGTCGATCTTATCTCCGTCCGTGAGGAGCCGGGAGGGCGTTCCCTGAAACACGGTATAGGCGCTGGCATCAAAATCCTCCGGCGGGTCGCACCGGTCGAGAACCATCTCCTGAACGGTTTCTCTTGACAGCGGAAACGCGCCGCTCAGCCAATCCAGTTCCTCGCCATGGGCGTAGAAATCGGGAAAGAATTTGTGCCCCCCTACGTGGTCCCAGTGGATATGAGTCGCCACGGCTGTCACGGGTTTGTCTGTCAACTTGACGATCTCGTCGTAAATGTTGCAGATTCCAAGGCCGGTGTCAATCAGCAGACTTTTCTCCGCGCCGTTCAGGAGGTAGCAGTGGGTTTCCTCCCAGTGGCGGTATTCGCTGAGGATATAGGTGGCGGTGTCGATTTGGTCGATGGTGAACCATGTGTCCATACGGGAAATCCTCCTTCTGGCTTTGCCCCCGCCGGGAGTCCCCAAAGCAAACCGGTAGGGACTGCCGACAACATCGTTGGGTAGACGCTTCGCCCATCAAACCGCATCCGCAGCCCGGTTTCGTCCGGACAGACTACAGCACCCGCGCAAAACAATAACCCCGTCGTAAATAGGGAATCCAAAACCGTATGGTTTTGGCGATTTTTTGCCTGCTTTTTGTTCGCACAAAAAGCAGCCCCGGGCCAGGTCAAGCGCCGATCCCCGGATTAGACCACAATCTCCCCCGTAGTAAAGGAGTGATCCGAGTAGGGCCGGATGGCGTTCACATCCCGCATCAGGGCCGCGAACTTCTCCGGCCGCAGGCTCTGGGGCCCGTCGCACAGCGCGTGTTCCGGGTCGTTGTGAACCTCAATAATGAGCCCGTCCGCCCCGCAGGCCGTGGCTCCCAGCGCCATGGGAGCCACCAGCTCCCAGCGGCCCGTGGCGTGGCTGGGGTCCACGACCACCGGCAGGTGGCTCAGCTGATGGAGCACCGGAATGACGGACAGATCCATGGTGTTCCGGGTGGCGGTCTCGAAGGTGCGGATGCCCCGCTCGCAGAGGATCACCTGGTCGTTGCCGCCGGCCATGACGTACTCCGCGCTCATGAGAAGCTCCTGCAGGGTGTTGGCCATGCCCCGCTTGATGAGCACCGGCTTGCGGAGCCTGCCCAGATCCTTGAGCAGCTCGAAATTCTGCATATTCCGGGCGCCGACCTGGATGATGTCGATGTCCTCGAAAAGGGGCAGATGCTTGGCGTCCATGATCTCCGTGACGATGGGCAGGCCCGTGGCCTCGCGGGCCTTCAGCAGCAGACGGATGCCCTCCTCGTGGAGGCCCTGGAAGGCGTAGGGGGAGGTCCGGGGCTTGAACGCGCCGCCCCGGAGGACCTGGGCGCCGGCTGCCTTCACGGATTGGGCCACGGAGATGATCTGGTCCTCCGTCTCCACGGAGCAGGGGCCCGCCATAACCAGGAAGTGGCCGCCGCCGATCCTGGCTCCATTGGACAGGGTGATGACCGTGTCCTGCTCGTGGAATTTCCGGTTGGCGTTCTTGTAGGGCTCCTGGATCCGCTTGACGGTCTCCACGATATCCAGCGCCAGGATGCTCTCAATGTCCACGCGGGAGGTGTCGCCTACCAGTCCCACGATGGTGTGGTTTTCGCCGATGGATATGTGGGTTTCCAGCCCCATATTGTGCAGCCAGCCGTCAAACAGCTCCACCTGCCGGCGCTCCGCGTTCTTTTTCAGAATAACAATCATAATGCAGCTCTCCTGTATTGAAAATTTGCTTTGGTCCCTGTTTCCCGGCGAAATACGTTACCGTGCGGAAAAGCCGGACACTCTCCGCAGTACGAAGCGAATGTGACAGCGGGCCCGGCCCGCAAAAAACGGGCCCTACAGTGTTGTTTCACTGTAAGACCCGGAATGAATTATCCTGACCCGTTTACCGCCGCAGCAAAACAACCCTTATCTACTTGTTGCAGATAAAGGTAAAATAAAAATATCCGGAGGAAAACGGGCTGGATTTCATAACAAAACCTCTCGCTCTGAAGGTTGGGGATATTCTATCATGGTTTGCTCCCGGTGGCAAGAGGAAAAATATAAAAAACGGGAAAAAATTTCTGGAATTCTTTCACGAAATTTTAACCATTTTGCCGCGGGATATGTTATAATTGTTCTGTTTCATTTTTGCGGAGACAGAACGGTTACATATGAGGTGAGAACATGAGCGCGTTTGTCCGATTCAATCAGGTAAAAAAGGTTTATCGCATGGGCGAGGTGGAGATCGAGGCCCTGCGGGACGCGACCTTTTCTGTCAATAAGGGAGAGCTGTGCGTCATCGTGGGTCCCAGCGGCGCGGGGAAGACCACGCTGCTGAACATTCTGGGGGGGATGGATACCCTCAGCGAGGGCAGGGTCTTTCTGGGAAACGAGGAAATTTCCGCTTATAACGCCAGACAGCTGACCACCTACCGCCGGCACGACATCGGGTTTGTGTTCCAGTTTTACAATCTGGTGCCCAACCTGACGGCGCTGGAGAACGTGGAGCTGGCCTCTCAGATCTGCAGGAATCCCATGGACGCGGAGGAGGTGCTGCGCTCCGTGGGGCTGGGGGAGCGGCTGAACAATTTCCCCGCCCAGCTCTCCGGCGGCGAGCAACAGCGGGTGGCCATTGCCCGGGCGCTGGCCAAGAATCCGAAGCTGCTGCTGTGCGACGAGCCCACCGGCGCTCTGGACTACAACACCGGCAAGTCCATTCTGAAGATTTTGCAGCTGATGAGCCGGAAAAACGGCATGACGGTCATCATCATCACCCATAACAGCGCCCTCACCGCCATGGCCGACCGGGTGATCCAGGTGAAAAACGGCACGGTCCTCTCCGAGGAGATCAACGACCATCCCGTCCCGGTGGAGGAGATCGAATGGTAAAGACGCTGTTTCGCTCCGCCCTGCGGGAGATCCGCCAGAGCATGGGGCGCTATCTGGCCATTCTGGCCATTGTGGGCCTGGGCGTGGGCTTTTTCGCCGGCCTGCGGGCCTGCCAGCCGGATATGATGGCCACGGGGATCCGGTATCTGGAGGAACAGAAGCTGTACGACTTCCGCCTGCTGTCCACTCTTGGGTTCACCCAGGAGGATGTGGACTTTTTCGCCGCGCGGGAGGGAGTCGCCGCCGCCAGGGGGGCGGTGTATACGGATTTCCTCACGGAGATTCAGGAGGGGACCCAGGTGGTGGTAAAGGCCCACTCGCTGACCGACGGGATCAACCTCCCCAGGCTGACGGCGGGCCGGATGCCGGAGGCTCCCGACGAGTGTCTGGGGGACGCGAAGTACTTTCTGGAGGAGGATCTGGGAAAGGTCCTGCCGGTGAGCGCGGACAACGACGAGGATACCAGGGAGCTGCTGCGCTGTGACGGCTATACCGTCGTGGGATTGGCCTGGTTCCCGTATTATCTCAACTACGAGCGGGGAACCACCTCCCTCGGAACCGGCAGCGTGGCCGCCGCGGTCTACATTCCGGAGGATGGCTTCGACTTTGAGGCGTACTATGAGATTTTCCTCACCATGGAGGACATGGGGGAGGTCTACTCCGAGGCGTACGACCAGCGGCGCGAGCAGCTGGAGCCCGAGATGGAGGCGCTGCTGGATGAGCGGGCGGAAGCGCGGTACACGTCTCTGTACGACGACGCCATGGAGGAGATCGCCGACGCGGAGCGGGAGATTGCCGACGGCTGGAGCGACTACCGCCGGGAGAAGGCCGACGCGGAGGCCGAGCTGGACGACGCCTACAGGGAGCTGACCGACGGCGAGGCGGACTATGAGCAGGGCCGGGCGGACTATGAACAGGGTCAGGCGGATTATGAGCAGGGCCGGGCGGACTATGAACAGGGCCTCCGGGATTACGCCGACGGCCAGCGGAAGGTGGAGGACGCGGAGCGGGAACTGGAGGACGCGGAGCGGGAGCTGGCGGACGCGGAGCAGGAAGCGGCGGACGGCGAGCGGAAACTGGCGGACGCCCGGAAAGAACTGGACGACGGCTGGGCAGACTACCGTCAGGCCCAGGCCGACGCGGAGCGGGAGCTGAACGACGCCTATCAGAAGCTGCTGGACGGCGAGCAGGAGTACCAGGAGGGCCTGGAGGAGTATCAGGACGGCGTCAGAAAGCTGGAAGAGGCGGAGGAGGAAATCGCCGGCGGGGAGAAGGAGCTCCAGGACGGCGAGCGGGAGCTGAGCGAGGCCGAGGCCGAGCTGGATGCCGCGCGGCGCAGGCTGCAAAGCGCCGACAGGGAGCTGAGCGCGAGCAGGGCGCGGCTGGAGGCGGCCGAGGCCCAGCTGGCCGAGGCCAAGGCGGCATACGAAAGGAGCCTTCAGGAATTTGAAGCCGGTAAGCCCTTCCTGGACGAGGCGGCAATAGCCGCCATGGAGGCGCAGTTTGCCGCGGCAAAAGCGGAGCTGGACCGTAACGCGGCGGAGCTGGCCGCCGGCTGGCGCGCCTATGAGGAGGGCCAGGGGACGTACCGCGACGGTTTGGACGAATATCAGGACGGCGCGTCCCGGGTGGCGCAGGCCCGTCGGGAGCTGGAGGACGCCCGGAGCGAGCTGGAGAAGGGAAAAGAGGAGCTGGAGTCCGGTCAGAAGGAGCTGGAGGATGCCTGGCAGAAGCTTGTGGACGCCCGGAAGGAGCTGGACGACGGCTGGGCGGAGTACAATGACGCCGGGGCAGAGGCGGACCGGGAGCTGGAGGACGCTCTGCAAAAGCTGAATGACGGCGAGGCGGACTACGCCGACGGCGTTCGGGAGCTGGAGGACGGCAAGCGGGAGCTGGAGGACGGCCGGAGGAAGCTCAGCGACGCCCAGCAGGAGCTGCGGGACGCCCAGCGGGAGCTGGAGGACGCCCGGCGGAAGCTGGAGGACGCCCGGCGGGAGCTGGAGGACGCCCGGGACGAGCTGGACCGGGCGCCCGGAGAGCTGTCCGATGCCCGGCGGGAGCTGGACGACGGCTGGACCGAGTACCATGACGGCCGGGCCGACGCGGACCGGGAATTCGCCGACGCGGAGCGGGAGCTGCGGGACGCGGAGCAGGAGCTGGACGACGCCAGGGAGAAGCTGAAGGACCTGAAGCGGGCCACCACCTATATGCTCACGCGGGAGGCGAACACGGGATATGCCTGCTTTGAGAACGATACCTCCATTGTGGCGGCGGTGTCGGTGGTGTTCCCGGTGTTTTTCTTCCTGGTGGCGGCGCTGGTGTGCATGACCACGATGACCCGCATGGTGGATGAGCAGCGCACCCAAATCGGCGTGCTGAAGGCCCTGGGCTATGGCGGCGGCCAGATCATGGCCAAGTATCTGTTTTATTCCGGCTCCGCCGCCCTGGTGGGCAGCCTGCTGGGATATGAGCTGGGGGTCGTCGGGCTGCCATGGGTCATCTGGGAGATTTACGGGATGATTTACGGCTTCGCCCCTCTGGAGAAGGTGCCGCTGCCGCAGCTGGTGACGGTGTCCTTCGCCTCGGCGCTGCTGTGCTCCATGGGGGCCACCTGGATGGCCTGCCGGATGGAGCTGAAGCGGCAGGCCTCGGAGCTGATCCGGCCCAAGACGCCCAGAGCGGGCCGCCGGGTCTTTCTGGAGTATATCACCCCTTTGTGGAGGCGTCTCAGCTTCCTCCACAAGGTTTCCGCCCGGAACGTGCTGCGCTATCGCAGCCGTCTGATTATGATGGTCCTGGGCATCGGCGGGTGTACGGCGCTGCTGTGTACCGGCTTTGGCATCCGGGATTCCATCGCCCATGTGGCGGACGACCAGTTTGACGAGATCACCCTGTACGACTACGCCGTCACATTCCATGACGGGCAGACCCCGGCCTCGGCGGAGGCCTATCTCAGGGCCTATGGCTGGACCGGGGACGAGGGCCTGCTGGTCCACAGCGGCAGCGTGGACGTGATGACGAAGGACGGCAGCAAGTCGGCATACCTGGTGTCCTCCTCCACCGGCAGTCTGGAGGGCTTTCTGTCCCTGCACAGCGGCGGGGAGGCGGTTGCCTATCCGGGCCCCGGCGAGGTGGTGCTCAACAGCGGACTGGCGGAGAGCCTGGGGCTGGCCCCCGGCGACAGCGTCCGGCTGCGGGATGGCGATCTGGGCGTTATGGAGGCGGTGGTCTCCGCGGTATGCGACAACTATGTGTTCAATTACGCCTACGTATCGGCGGAGACCTACCGGCAGCAGCTGGGGGAGGAGCCGGAGTACGGCGCTCTGTACGTCCTGGCCCATGAGGGCGCGGACCCCTATGAGGAGGGGGCGCTGCTGCTGGAGGACGAGGACGTGGGCGCCGTCACGGTCAACGCGGCCACCCGCAGCCGGGTGGACAGCATGCTGTCCCGGCTGGACTACATCGTGGTGGTCATTGTGCTGTGCGCCGCGGCCCTGGCCTTTATTGTCCTCTATAACCTGACCAATATCAACGTGACGGAGCGCGTCCGTGAGATCGCGACCATCAAGGTCCTGGGCTTCCATCAGAATGAGGTAGCCGCGTATGTCTTCCGGGAGATCAACATTCTCTCGGTCCTGGGAAGCCTGGCGGGCCTGGGAATGGGCAAGGCTCTCCATACCTTTGTCATGGCGCAGATCAAAATTGATTCCATGACCTTTGCCTGCCGGATTTCCTGGCCCAGTTATCTGATTTCCTTTGCCATGACGATGGTATTCACCCTGGTCATTTCCATGGGAATGCGGCCCCGCCTGCGCAGGATCGACATGGCGGAATCGCTGAAATCCATCGAATAAACGCCCAAAACTCCGCCGTATGCCGCCGGGCGGACGGCATCGCCCGCAGGGCGGGGCTTCGCCGCTGAAGCGGCGGGAAAGGAGCCGCCATGTTTCGCAGTCTTCATATGAAACTGGTTCTGATCATGCTGCTGCTGATCACCTCGCTGATGACGGTGGTGGGGACCTTCATGATGACCAACATCACCGGTTTCTATATTGATGAGTTCTATAACCAGGTGGACTCCGTCTTCGGCGTATCCAATCCGGCCAACGCCGTCTTTGTCAACACGCTCCGGCGGGAAGCCGCCCAGCCCGACGGGCTCCAGACCATCCAGGGGATGATCGAGGCCAAGGCCGGCGATCTGGGGCTGAACTCCAGCACCCGGAACTACTACATTCTGGATGGCCGGACCGGCTCGTTCCTGACCGGCAGCGACGACAGGACGGGATTTGAAAGCCTTCAGGCGACCCCGAATCTGCTTGCCGCCCGCGGCAGCATTGCCGGCGGCGGCAGCGAGGTAGGGGACGAGAGCGATATTACCGCCAACTATATGGATGTGGCGATTCCCATCATCGGCGGCGAAAACGCGTATATCATCTATATCTACGACAACCGCAGCACCGTGAACAGCCTCAACAGCCAGCTCTTTTTAATCATCGTGCAGGCGCTGCTGGTGGGCCTGCTGATATCCGTCCTGCTCAGCTTCCTGCTCAGCAAAACCATGATCATCCCCATTGAGCGCCTGACCGAGCGGGCGGAGCAGGTGGCCGCCGGAGATTTCGGCTCCACGATCGCGGTGGAATCCTCCGACGAGATCGGTATTCTGACCACGACCTTCAACAACATGGCCGCCGTGCTGGAGGACACGCTGGAGGAGGTGGCCAGCGAGCGGAACAAGCTGGACACCCTGTTTCTCCATATGACCGACGGGGTGGTCTCCTTTGCCGGCGACGGCTCCATTCTGACCAGCAATCCCTCCGCCAGCCGGATGCTGGGCCGGGAGGTCTCCTTTTACGATTACGACGCTCTTTTCGGCGAGGAGCTGCCTCTGCAAACGGTGATGAGCCTTCAGCGGCCCAATTTCGCTTCCCGTGAGCTGACGGTGGGGGAGCGGATCCTGGAGCTGTATCTGGCGCCGGTTTCCGATGGGGAGGCCGGCGGCGTGATGGCGGTGATGCACGATGTGACCGCCCAGCGGAAAAACGAGGAGATGCGGAAGGAGTTTGTGGCCAACGTGTCCCACGAGCTGCGGACCCCGCTTACCAACGTGCGCAGCTATGCCGAGACCCTGCGGGATATGGAGGACATTTCCCGGGAGACGGAAAATGGTTTTCTGGACATTATCATCAGCGAGACGGACCGCATGACCCGGATCGTGCAGGATCTGCTGACGCTCAGCCGGCTGGATTCCGGCCGGGCGGAGCTGAGCATGGTCCGATTCTCCCTTTTCGAGGCCATCGAGTCGGTGTGCCGGGCGGTGGAGCTGGAGGCGCAGCGCCGGGGGCACACGCTGGTCCGGCAGTACGGGGACACCCTGCCCATGATCATGGGGGACCGCAGCCGGCTGGAGCAGGTGATGATGAACGTGGTGGGCAACTCCATCAAGTACACCCCCGATGGCGGCACCATTACCGTGGATGCCGGCGTCCGGGACAGGAATGTCTGGATCGAGGTCTCCGATACCGGCATCGGGATTCCGAAAAAGGACCGGGAGAGGATTTTTGACCGGTTCTACCGGGTGGACAAGGCCCGTTCCCGGGAGAGCGGCGGCACCGGACTGGGGCTGTCCATCGCCCGCGAGATCGTTCTGCGCCATCACGGCGCCATAGGCCTTACCTCCCACGACGGTCCCGGCACCACCGTGCGGATCGTCCTGCCCATCCGGCAGAAGGAGGGAGAGCGGCATGAGTAGGAAGCGCCTGAAAAACGCGATGCAAAACGCGGCATTGGCGCTGCTGACGCTGTCCGCTCTGTTTCTGATCACCCGGCTGTCCCTGCTTCAGAACATCCGCCTGTCCGACCAGGTGCAGACCCTGTTTCCCGCCGGCGGCGGGCAGGAGGGGGGCGAGCTTCCGGCCGGCATGGTTTCCTCCCTTCATCTGATGGTCACCGGCGGCAGCGGCGAGTATGGCCGCTGCGGCCGGCTCTGCGCCGGCGCGGAGGATACCCTGCTTCAGCTTTTTCAGGAGGCGCTGGGCTCCGCCGGCCCGGCGGGGCCGGTGACGGACGGGGCCTTCCAGAAGGCGCTGGACGGACCGGGCATTTATCTGGAGTTCAGCGGCGGCCCGCTGCCGCTGGAGATCGTGGCGGCATGGCTGGGAGAGGAGACGGACTTCAGCCAGACGGTGCGCGCCATGGCGCTGACCGCCGGCGAGGAGGAGGCCGCGCTGTATCTGCTGGATGAATCGGGGCGCGTTTCCCTGTACGGCACCTCGCTGCCGGGGTCGGCGGTGCGGGAGAAATGCGAGGGCTTTGCCCCCAACGGAGCCTGTTTTGCCTATGAATCGGATTACCGCGCGCTGTCGCCCTACACGGTGCTGACGGTGGATTCCGCTCTGCCGCCGGACATTCAAGGGGAGCGGCCGGCGGGCTACTCGGCCTATAATCTGCTCACCGCCCTGGATTTTAACGCCCATACCCTCTCCCGCTACAGGGAGAGCGGCGGCGCGGAGGTAGTAGAGGAATCCCCCCGGTCTCTGCGGATCAGTCCCGACGGCGTGGTGAGCTTCATCAACCGTGGGGAGGGCGCTCCGGCGCTGTACCAGGCCGCCGGCCAGGGGCTTCATGAGATCCTGGCCGCCGCTTGGCGGCTGGCCTCGGCCCTGACGGAGGGAACCGGCGCGTCTCCATTGTATCTGTGCGGCGCGGAGGTCGGGGAAAACGGATGCACCCTGCTCTTCCGCTATCAGGTCGAAGGGGTCCCTGTCTTCTTCTCCGGAGAGGAGGACGCGCTGACCATCACCTTCCAGGAGGGGAACATCACCGCCTTTACCTACCGCTGCCGGGTCTATACGGCGCTGGAGGAGGATACGGCGGAATTGCCCGGTCCGCTTCCCGCGGCCATGGCGCAGGCCATTGCCGCAGGCTATCCGGGGTCCAGGCTGATGATGGGATATGTGGACGATGGCTCCGGACAGGTGGCCGCCCAGTGGCTGCGGGAGGATTAGAATGTTTTGCCGTCCATGAGGACGCGCAGAGGGGGAAAACGATGGAGACCTACCGCCTGAAAAACATTGCCATAGTGATCCTGCTGCTGCTCAACGGCTGTCTGCTGCTGATCGTGGGGCAGCAAAAGCTGCAATCCCTGGGATCGGAGCGCCGCTCGGCCGCCCGGCTGCGCGAGCTGTATCAGGCCAACCAGCTGACGCTGGGGGAACGGATTGACCTGACGCAGCAGCCTCTGGGGCCGCGGACCCTGGTCCGTCAGGCTGAGACGGAGCAGGCCATCGCGTCCGCCCTGCTGGGCGGCGACGCCGTTTCCACCACCAGCCAGGGCGGCGGCATTTACAGCTACGAAGCGGAGCGGGGCACCATTCAGTTCCGGGCGGGCGGCAGCTTTTATGGCAGCCATCTGAAGCTGCCGGTGCCGGATCCGGAATCCTTTTCCAGGGATTTCTGCGCCAGATTCGGCTATGAGGAGCCCCAGGTCCGGCAGGAGGACGGCACCGGCAGCGCGGTCGCCGCCCAGCGTGTGGATGACGTGCCTGTCGCCAACTGCGGCGTGGAGCTGTATTTTGAGCATGGGATGCTGACCTCCGTTACCGGAGCGCATGTCAGTCTGGAAAAAGCCTCCGTCGAGCCGGGGGAGCAGATGACCTGCGTGACCGCGCTTCTCCGGTTCCTGGATTACCGGAACGCTTCCGGCGTGGTGTGCAGCGAGGTAACGGGAGTGCAGTGCGTTTATCAGCTTCAGGGCGCCGCCGCCCTCCGGCTGCTGCCGGCGTGGGAGATCCAGACGGATACGCATACCTATTACGTGGACTGCGAAACAGGCGAGGTCTACGGACGATAGATAAAGGAATGAAAATGCCGCGTGGATTTGCTGTAGCGCAAATCCACGCGGCATTTTTGTTGCATATGATAGTCGAAGCACTTGAAAAGAATCAAAAAGATTTTTTCAAGTCTGCGGCGCATCGCGCCGCAGGATGCCGCTTACGCGGCATCGGCTGAAGGCTTCATAGTCAACAAACAGCGTGTGTAGCACGCCGGCGGGCCTCTGGCCCGTCGGTTGAAAAAGCGCAGACTGCGCTTTTTCAAGTGCGTTGACTATATAGTGCGGCACGCGATTACTGAAAATATTTCACCGCGCTGCGGAACAGGCCCATATCGTAATTTCCGGGAACGTTCCGGTAAAGGCCGGGGCCAACCCGCTCGCTGTGGCCCATCTTGCCCAGCACCCGCCCGTCCGGGGAGGTGATGCCCTCAATGGCCTCCACGGACCCGTTGGGGTTGAAGGCGGTGTCCATGGTGAGCTCCCCGTCCAGGTTCACGTAGCGGGTGGCAATCTGGCCGTTCTGTCCCATCAGCTGCAAGGTCTCCTCGGAGGCAATAAACCGGCCCTCGCCGTGGGAAATGGGGACGCAGTAGCCCTCCCCGCCCAGCTCCGCCTCCATCAGCCAGGGGGACAGCCGGGAGCACACCCGGGTCCGCACAATGGACGACTGGTGCCGCCCGATGGTGTTGAAGGTCAGGGTGGGGTCGCCCTCCTTGGGGTCCAGGATTTTCCCGAAGGGCACCAGACCCAGTTTCACCAACGCCTGGAAGCCGTTGCAGATGCCCAGCATCAGGCCGTCCCGGTTGTCCAGAAGGTCCTGGATAGCGTCCGTCAGCCTGGGGTTGCGCAGGAAGGAGACGATGAATTTCGCGGAGCCGTCCGGCTCGTCGCCGCCGGAGAACCCGCCTGGGAGGAAGACGATCTGCGCCTGCTGGATGGCCCGCTCCAGCTCCAGGGCGGACTGGGCCAGGGCGTCTGGGGTCAGGTTGCGGATGACGACGGTCTCGGCGGTCATGCCTGCGCGGAGGCAGGCCCGGACGCTGTCGTACTCGCAGTTGGTGCCGGGGAAGACAGGGATGACCACCCGGGGCCTGGCGCACTTGTGCTTCGCCAGAACGGGGCTGGCCATGACGCCCTTCGCGGAGATAATGGCAAGGGGCAGTTCCACATTGGACTCCACCCGCGTGGGGTACACGTCCTCCAGAACGGCCTCGTTGAGCTCCAGCAGTTCGTCAACGGTGGCGGAATCGCTGCCGATGGTGACGGTAGGCGTATCCGGACAGCCGCCCCGGTCGTAGGCCTCTCCGGCGGAGAGCAGGTCGCTCTCCGTGGTCACGCCGATGCGCTGGGCGTAAGAACAATCGGTGTCCTCCGCCAGCTCCGCCACAATAGCCCCGTAGAGCGGGGTAAACCACAGTTCATCCTCCAGCCCGGCCTCGGACCGGAAGCCCACACGGTTGCCGAAGGACATCTTCATAACCGCCTCGGCAATGCTGTCCTCGATCGCCCAGGCGGCTTTCACCTTGCCGGCCTGTGCCAGGGCGTGGAAAGCGTCCCAGCCGGCCTTGATCCGCTCCGGGTCCGCGCCGCTGAAGAGGTACACCGGATGGCCGCCCTCTTTGAACTCCGGCGTGACCGTCTCGCCCGCCTTAATGGGGGCAATAGCAAAGGAGATCACCGTGGGCGGCACGTCCAGGTCCATAAAGGACCCGGACATGGAGTCCTTGCCGCCGATGGCGGCGCAGCCGTAGTCCAGCTGGGCCTCCAGCGCCCCCAGCAGGGCGGAGAAGGGCTTGCCCCAGCGCTCCGGGTCATTGCGCAGCTTCTCAAAAAACTCCTGCAAGGTCAGATATGCCTTTTTGTAGTCCGCTCCCGCCGCCACGATCTTGGTCAGAGACGTGACCACAGCGTCCATAGCCCCGGAGAAGGGGTCAGTGGTCAGCCGCTCCGGGTCGCAGCCGTAGGCCATAACGCTGGCCTGATCCGTCTCCTGCCCCGGCAGTACCGGCAGCAGGGCGGTCATGGACTGGGCGGGGGTGCGCTGGGTCCTGCCGCCGAAGGGCATGGTCACGCTGCCCGCGCCGATGGAGCCGTCAAACCGCTCCACCAGTCCACGCCGGGAGGCGCAGGTCAGACTCCCCGCCAGCTCCCGCAGGGAGTGGAATCTGGGCTTGCCCATGGCGGTGCGGTCCCTCTCCGTTACAGACACCACCGCGTGTTTCACCGCGCCGTTGGTGTCCAGGAACGCCCGGCTCAGGTCCGCGATGGTCTCGCCCCGCCATTTCATCACCATGCGGGGGCTTTCCGTCACCACGGCGGCCCGGTAGGCCTCCAGATTCTCGGTTTCCGCCAGGAAGATGAATTGCTGTTCGTCCTCCGGAGCAACCACTACCGCCATGCGCTCCTGACTCTCGGAGATGGCGAGCTCCGTGCCGTCCAGGCCGTCGTATTTCTTCCGGACCGCGTCCAGGTCGATCTCCAGCCCGTCGGCCAGCTCGCCGATGGCGACGGACACGCCGCCCGCGCCGAAATCGTTGCAGCGTTTGATCATCCTGGTCGCATTGGGGTTGCGGAACAGCCTTTGCAGCTTCCGTTCCTCGGGGGCGTTGCCCTTCTGGACCTCGGAGGCCATGGTGGTCAGGGATTTCAGGTTGTGGCTCTTGGAGGACCCGGTGGCGCCGCCGATGCCGTCCCGGCCCGTGCGGCCGCCCAGAAGGATGACCACGTCGCCGGCCGCGGGCCGCTCCCGGCGGACGTTCTTTGCCGGAGCCGCCGCCACCACCGCGCCGCACTCCAGATGCTTGGCGATATAGCCGGGGTGGTACAGCTCCGCCACGTGTCCAGTGGCGAGGCCGATCTGGTTGCCGTAGGAGCTGTACCCCGCCGCCGCAGTCGCCGCCAGCTTCCGCTGGGGCAGCTTGCCGGGGAGGGTGTCCTCAAAGCCGGCTCTGGGGTCGCCGCATCCGGTGACCCGCATGGCCTGATGGACATAGGCCCGGCCCGACAGCGGGTCCCGGATGCATCCGCCGATGCAGGTGGCCGCGCCGCCGAAGGGCTCGATCTCGGTGGGGTGGTTGTGGGTCTCGTTCTTGAACATGAGGAGCCAGTCCTGCTCCTGACCGTTCACCACGGCGGGGACGTGGATGGAGCAGGCGTTGATCTCCTCGCTCTCGTCCAGCTCGGGCAGCAGGCCCCGTTTTTTCAGCACTTTTGTACCGATGGTGGCGATGTCCATAAGGGTCTGAGGGCGTGCGGCAGCCTTTTCCTCGCCGTAGACCTCCGCCCGGGCGGCAAGATAGCGCTCATAGGCCGCTTTCACGCTGGTATCGTATTTTCCGTCCGTGCCCTCGATCCGGATGTCGTCCAGATGGGTGGAGAAGGTGGTGTGCCGGCAGTGGTCGGACCAGTAGGTGTCCACCACCCTCACTTCCGTGATGGTGGGGTCACGGCGCTCGGTATCCCGGAAGTAGGCTTGCAGGAATTTCAGATCGTCCAGGTCCATGGCGAGGCCCAGCTTTTCCAGCAGGGCGCTCAGTCCCGCCCCGTCCAGTCCGGTGAAGCCGGTGAGAGTTTCCACCATGGGCGGCATGTCGTGGCACTGGACCAGGGTCTCCGGCTTGTCCATGGACGCCTCCCGGCTCTCCACCGGATTGATGAGGTAGCCCTTGATCTTGTCCAGGTCCTCCTGGCTCAGCCGCCCCTGCAGCATGTACACCCTGGCGTAACGGACCAGAGGCCGCTCCACGCCCGCCATCAGCTGCACGCACTGGGCGCAGGAGTCGGCGCGCTGGTCGAACTGCCCCGGCAGGGCCTCCACCGCCAGCAGGCTGTGGTAAGTCCGGGGCTCAGGGAAGGTCTCGTCCCATACCACGTCCACCTGGGGCTCGGAAAACACAATATGCTTGGCTTTCTCATACACGGCGGGGTCGATGCCCTCCACGTCGTAGCGGTTCAGGATGCGGACGCCCTCCAGGCTCTCAACGCCCAGGAAGCCCCGCAGGTCCCCCAGCAGGTTCCCCGCCTCCGGGGACAGGCCCTCCCGCTTCTCCACAAAAATTCGGTAAACCATTATTTCCCCTCCAAGGCTTTCAGCGCCCGCCGGCCGATGTCCCGGCGGCAGAAAGCGTTGCCGAAATGGATTTTATCAGCCAAAGTATACGCTTTGTTGATGGCTGCCGGCAGATCCTCCGCCACGGCCACCGCCCCCAGCACGCGGCCGCCGCTGGTCAGCAGCCGGCCGTCCTTCTGTACGGCCCCGGCGATGTAGATCCGCTCGTCCGCCGCCGTCTCCGGCAGGGTGATGGGGAACCCCTTCTCGTACTTCTGGGGGTAGCCCTGGGAGGCCAGGATCACGCAGCAGGCGGACTGATCGCTGAATCTGACCTCGGTCCCGGACAGCCTGCCCTCGGACACCGCCAGCATGATCTCCAGCAGACTGCTCTCCAGCAGGGGCAGCACCACCTGGGTTTCCGGGTCGCCGAAGCGGCAGTTGTACTCGATGACCCTGGGACCGTCGGACGTCAGCATCAGGCCGAAGTACAGGCAGCCCCTGAAGGGCCGCCCCTCAGCCTTCATGGCCCGGATGGTGGGCAGGAAAATCGTTTCCATGCACTTGGCCGCGATTTCCGGCGTGTAGCAGGGGTTGGGGGCGATGGTGCCCATGCCGCCGGTGTTCAGTCCCTGGTCGCCGTCCAGCGCCCGCTTGTGGTCCATGGAGGATACCATGGGCACCACGGTCTCTCCGTCGGTGAAGGACAGGACGGACACCTCCGGCCCGGTGAGGAATTCCTCGATGATCACGGTGGCGCCGCTGTCTCCGAACAGGCGGCCCTCCATCATGGAGCGGACCGCCTCCCTGGCGGCCTCCCGGGTCTCGCAGATCAGCACGCCCTTGCCCAGGGCCAGGCCGTCGGCCTTGACCACCGTGGGCAGGGGGCAGTCGTCCACGTAGGCCAGGGCCCTGTCTATGTCGGTGAAGGTCTCAAAGGCGGCGGTGGGGATGCCGTATTTTTTCATCAGGTCCTTGGAAAAGGCCTTGCTGCCCTCGATGATGGCGGCGTTTTTCCTGGGGCCGAAGCAGAGGAAGCCCTCCGCCTCCAGCGCGTCCGCCATCCCCAGCACCAGCGGGTCGTCCGGGGCGACGACCACGAAGTCGATGTTATTTTCCCTGGCCGCGGCAATTACGGCAGGGATATCGGCGGCGGAGCCGCCCAGGCAGACGGCGTCGGCGGCGATGCCGCCGTTGCCCGGCAGGGCGTAGATATTTTCCGCCCTCGGGTCCTCTTTCAGCTTTTTGATGATCGCGTGCTCGCGGCCTCCGCCGCCAACCACAAGAATATTCATAATACCTCCGTTTCTTCGCGCCGTCCCGGCGCGAGGGGGGGTTGTTGCTTTACGAAAGTCCCGGGCTTACGCAGCCCGGACCTGCGGTTACTTTTCCCGCGCGGGAAAAGTAACCAAAAGCGCGCCGGACCAATGGTCCGGACCCCTTTACTATTTTTTGTTTATTTGGCACAACGGGGTTCTCCACGCTAAATTGGCGCCAATCAGAACCCGCCGGTGCTAACTACTATTGCACGGGTCCTAACGGGAGCCAGAGGAAGCTCAGCCGCCTCTTTAATCAGCTTTTAGCCATCGCCTTGAGGCGCAGAGTTGACGATAATAAACAGTAGACGCAGAGACTGGCGCGTGAGTTGTCCAACGACAACCATAAGAGCGCATCCGCAGACGCTTCGCCCACTTACGGCCCAGGGAACTCCGCAGAAGAGCCAGTCTATCAGATCGTAGCGTAAAATAATCAAAACATAGGGTGTCGCCGCAAGGCGATGCCCCAAGGGGGTCCGGGGTCTCCCCGGCGATTTTTTGGGTACTTTTTGTTCGCACAAAAAGTACCCGTAGGTCCGGGGCGCGCAGCCCCGGGACTATCGAATAGAAACAATCAGTGATGGAACAGCCTCATCCCCGTAAACGCCATCACCATATCATAATCATTGCACTTGGCAATGACCAGATCATCCCGGATGGAGCCGCCGGGCTCGGCGATATACCGCACGCCGGAGCGGCGGGCCCGCTCGATGTTGTCGGGGAAGGGGAAAAACGCGTCGCTGCCCAGGGCCACGCCCTTGCGGTTGTCCAGCCAGGCGCGGGCCTCCTGAGCCGTCAGGGGGGAGGGCTGGGCGGTGAAATACCGCTGCCAGACGCCCGCCTCGCAGACGTTCTCCTCGTTGCCGTTGATGTAGCTGTCAATGACGTTGTCCCGCTCCGGGCGGCCCAGGGTGGGCAGGAAGGGCAGGCTCAGCACCTTGGGGTGCTGGCGGAGGTGCCAGGTGTCCGCCTTGGCGCCGGCAAGCCTGGTGCAGTGGATGCGGCTCTGCTGGCCCGCGCCCACGCCGATGGCCTGTCCGTCCACGGCGTAGCACACGGAGTTGGACTGGGTGTACTTCAGCGTAATCAGGGCCACGATCAGGTCCCGCCTGGCCTCCTCCGGCAGATTGCTGTTGGCGGTGACGATGTTCTCCAGAAGGTGCGCCCCGATTTTGAACTCATTCCGCCCCTGCTGGAAGGTCACGCCGAAAACGTCCTTGGTCTCCTGGGGCGCGGGGACATAGCCGGGGTCGATTCTGACGATATTGTACCCGCCCCTGCGCTTGGTCTTCAGGATCTCCAGGGCCTCGTCGGTGTAACCGGGGGCAATCACGCCGTCGGAGACCTCCCGCTGGATGAGCTTCGCGGTGGTCGCGTCGCACACGTCGCTCAGCGCCGCCCAGTCGCCGAAGGAGCACAGGCGGTCCGTGCCGCGGGCGCGGGCATAAGCGCAGGCCAGGGGGCTCTCGTCCAGGCCCGGCACGTCGTCCACGAAGCACGCCTGCTTCAGAGCCTTGCTCAGGGGCAGGCCCACGGCGGCGGAGGTGGGAGAGACGTGCTTGAAGGAGGTGGCGGCGGGCAGGCCGGTGGCCTCCTTCAGCTCCTTTACCAGCTGCCACGCGTTCAGCGCGTCCAGGAAGTTGATGTAGCCGGGCTTGCCATTGAGGACCTCCAGCGGGAGGTCGCTCCCGTCCTTCATGAAGATGCGGGAGGGCTTCTGGTTGGGGTTGCAGCCGTATTTCAGTTCTAATTCGTTCATGGCGGTACTCCTTCGACGTTTACGTCTGTTTACACGTTCAATTCCGCCCGGATGGATTCATCCGGGTATTTTTCCAGCAGCGGGGCGATTTCGTCCCGCAAGAACTCCGTCACCTGACCGGGGGCCCGGCCCACGTACTTCTCCGGGGCCATCTGCGCGTCGATTTCCTCCCGGCTCAGGGGGAACAGCGGGTCCGCCACGATGCGGTCGATCAGGTCATTGGCCCCGCCCTCCAGCTTGACCTTACGGGCGGCGGCGTGGGAGTGCTCCCGCAGGGCCTCGTGGAGCCCCTGGCGGTTGCCGCCCCGTTTGACGGCCTCCATCATGATGTTTTCCGTGGCCATGAAGGGCAGCTTCTCCATCACTCTCCGGCGGACCACCCGGTCATAGACCACCAGTCCGGCGGTGACGTTGATGTAGATCTCCAGAATGGCGTCCGCCGCAAGGAACGCTTCCGCCACGGCGATGCGCTTGTTGGCGCTGTCGTCCAGGGTGCGCTCGAACCACTGGGTGGCGGCGGTCATGGCGGGGTTCACCCCGTCCTGGATGACGTACCGGGCCAGGGCGCAGATGCGCTCACTCCGCATGGGGTTGCGCTTGTAGGGCATGGCGGAGGACCCGATCTGGTTCTTCTCGAAGGGTTCCTCCATCTCCTCGAAGGACTGTAAAATCCGCAGATCGTTGGCGAATTTGCAGGCCGACTGGGCCACGCCGGAGAGGGCGGAGAGGACGTAGGCGTCGGTTTTCCGGGAGTAGGTCTGGCCGGAGACGGCCACGCATTTCTCGAAGCCCATCTGCCGGGCGACCAGGCGCTCCAGCTCCCTGACCTTCTCCTCGTCGCCCTCGAACAGCTCCATGAAGCTGGCCTGGGTGCCGGTGGTGCCCTTCGCGCCCCGCAGGCGCAGCCGGCTCACCTGGAACTCCAGATTCTCCATATCCATCACCAGCTCGTTCATCCACAGTGTGGCGCGCTTGCCCACGGTGGTGAGCTGGGCTGGCTGGAGATGGGTGTAGGCGAGACAGGGCAGATTTTTATACTGCTCCGCGAACTTGGAGAGGTTTCGCAGCACCTGGGCGCACTTGCGCAGCACCAGATTGGAAGCGTCCCGGAGAATCAGGATATCCGTGTTGTCGCCCACATAGCAGGAGGTGGCTCCCAGATGGATGATGGCCTCGGCGTCGGGGCACTGCCGGCCGTAGGCGTAGACGTGGCTCATGACGTCGTGGCGGACCAGCTTTTCTCTTGCCTCGGCCACGTCGTAGTTCACGTCCACGGCGTGGGCCTCCAGCTGGTCGATCTGCTCCCGGGTGATGTTCAGGCCCAATTGGCGCTCGGCCTTCGCCAGGGCGATCCAGAGCTTCCGCCAGGTCCGGAACTTGTTGTTGTCGGAGAAAAGGTACTGCATCTCACGGCTGGCGTAGCGGGTGGACAGGGGGGAGGTGTAGCCGTCGCGGTTTCGTTCCATGGCGCGCCCTCCTTCAGCAGTGCTTGTTTTGGATCACAGTGTGCCGCGCGCCGTGCTCCAGATCGATATATTCCACAAACAGAGCGACCTTGTTATCCTCGTTCAGGCTCTCCCACAGCTCCTTTGCCAGCGTGGGTGCGTCGGGGGCGGTGAGATCAACGAAGACAGGCTCCCCGGCGAAGGAGGGCAGGGGGTTTCCGTCGCCCTGATAGGTGCAGATGAAGTGGCCGGACCCGGCTTTGGGCGCGTCGTACTCATAGAAATACCGGCAGCAGCAGCTCTCGTCGCCGTCCAGGCTCTTCAGGATGGACAGCGCGTACCTGCCATCCGGCAGGACCTCGCCGGAAATGCGGGGGGTCCAGTTGGGCCCGTCCGGCTCAAAGGCGCGGCGGTGCAGGCCGTGGCGGTAGCAATGGCCCTGGAGGATGCTGTCCCGGATGGTGTCGGTCTGGTCGCCGTTGGTGACGATGGTGATGCCGTTGGGCATACGGCGGACGGGGTGGTAGATGATGAGGGACGGGTCCGTCATCTTGCTCTCGTCAAAGGCCTTTGTCCGGATGCCGTCCTGGGTCTCCTCAAAGACGCGGTTGCGGCTGTTCTCGCTGCGGCCCATGATGAAGTAGGCGATGACGGCGCTTTTGCCGTCGGCGCTGCGGCCCAGCATAATGCCCCGGCCGGGATAGCTGTTCTCGCGCAGCAGCGCGCAGAGGTCCTGTTTCATTCGTTTGACTCCTTTTCCCGCACAATCTGTGCGCACACGATTTCCGCCGCCTGGGGCAGCAAAATCCACTCAGCCTCCTCCATGACCCGCCTTTGCAGGGTTTCCGGCGTGTCGCCGGGGAGGACGTCCACTGCCTTTTGCAGAAGGATCCTCCCTCCGTCGGGGACCTCGTTGACATAGTGTACCGTGGCCCCGGTGACCTTCACGCCGCAGTCCAGCGCCGCCCGGTGGACCCGGAGGCCATAGAACCCCTTCCCGCAGAAGGAGGGAATGAGGGCCGGGTGGATGTTGAGAATGGGGCCGGGAAACCTCGCGATGAAATCCGCCGAAAGAATGCCCAGGAAGCCCGCCAGAACCGCCATGTCGATCCGGTGCTCCGCCAGGGCGGCCAGGACCTTCTCCTCAAAGCCTTCTTCCTTCCGGACGATAACCTTGCGGTCAATGCCCGCTTTCTCCGCACGGGCGATGGCCCCAATCCCCGCCTTGTCGGCAATGACCAGGGCAATCTGTCCGCTCTTCAGCTCTCCCCTGGCCTGAGCGTCAATCAGCGCCTGCAAATTCGTCCCGCCGCCGGAGACAACAACAGCGATCCGGGCGGTCAGCATAGGACCACCTTTTCCTCCCCGGCGGCGATCTCGCCGATGATCCGGGCGCCCTGACCCTCGCTGTTCAGTGCCGCGACGGCCTTGTCCGCGTCCCCTTTGGCGACTACCAGCACCATGCCGGTGCCCATGTTGAAAGTGTTGAACATGTCCCGTTCGGGGATATTGCCGACGCGCTGGATCATCCGGAAGATGGGGGCAATCCACAGAGCTGATTTTTCGATCTTCGCCGTCAGCCCCTGAGGCAGGCAGCGGGGAATATTTTCGTAGAAACCGCCGCCGGTGATGTGGCTGATACCGTGGACCTCTGCGGCCTCAATGGCCGCCAGCACCGGCTTGACATAGATTTTGGTGGGCTGGAGCAGGTCGCCGCCCAACGTGCCGCCCAGCTCCTCGCTCCACTGGTTCAGATCGGCGTGCTCCACGTCCAGCACCTTGCGCACCAGGGAGAAGCCGTTGGAATGGAGGCCGTTGGAGTTCAGGGCCAGGATGACGTCTCCCACCCGGGTCCGGCTGTTGTCGATCATTTTCTCCCGGTCCACCACGCCCACGGTGAAGCCCGCCAGGTCGTAGTCGTCCTCGGCCATGACGCCGGGGTGCTCGGCGGTCTCGCCGCCGACGAGGGCGGCCCCGGCCTGGACGCAGCCCTCGGCCACGCCCGAGACGATGGAGGCGATTTTCTCCGGCACGTTCCTGCCGCAGGCGATGTAGTCCAGGAAGAACAGGGGCTTCGCGCCGCAGCAGATGACGTCGTTGACGCACATGGCCACGCAGTCGATGCCGATGGTGTCGTGTTTGTCCAGCAGCTGGGCGATGCGGATCTTGGTGCCCACGCCGTCGGTGCCGGAGACTAGGCAGGGGTGGGCCATGCCGGTGGTGTCCAGCTCAAAGAGGCCGCCGAAGCCGCCGATGCTCCCGGTCATGCCGGATGTCTGTGTGCGGGCCACGTGGGCCTTCATCAGCTCCACCGCCTTGTAGCCCGCCGTGATGTCCACGCCGGCGGCGGCGTAGGAGGCGGAATAACTTTCACTCATATCGTTTTTCTCACTTTCCGGTTGTTGTCCCCTGCGGGGGACGGGGGCTGCCCGCCCACAGGCGGGGACGCGAGCGTACTTTTCCCGCGAGGGAAAAGTACCAAAAGCTCGCTTAAACCTACGGTTTAAGAATCCCTTACTCAGCCCCGCCTATCCGGCGGGGCATCGGCGGGGGTTTATCGGACATTGGGCAGGGATGAAGAGTTTCGCTGCCCCGTAAACAACCAGTCCTACGGGCATCTGATCTGGCGGCTTGGTACTTCCATAACTCCGGCCGTTAGGTGGGCAAAGCCCACCCCAGGCTTGCAAGTGGCCGCAGGCCACTGCACAGCTGCCGCCCTGTTAAAGGGACAGAGCCTGCTATGGGGCTTTCTATCGCAAATTCATCTGAGCGGTTGTCCCCTGTCCGGCAACCTTCACCGTTTCCCCAGATACATTTGAGGGAAGACAAACCTCCGCGTTAGTCACGTACGAAAGCAAGTCGAACCCCGCCCCAGGTACCGGGTCGCACACCGGGCTGCACAAAAGGTCGTGCAAAGCGCACCTTGCAAATCAAATATGATGGGCTCTTATTCCTTCCCGGTCCAGCAGTAGGTGCAGATTTTATCCTTATCAATCCCGATGGCCTCCAGCAGGCCGTCCAGGGACTGATAGCCCAGGGAGCTGAAGCCCATGTCCTCGCAGATGGTTTTCAGCAGGCACCGGCCCCGCGCCGTAGAGCCGTCGGCGTACTCGTCCAGGTGCTCCTGGCCCTCGTCGCCCTCCAGCTTCTGGATGGTGGCCCGGGCCAGCAGCTCCATGGCGGAGTTGCTCCGGGAGAAGTTCAGGTACTTGCACCCGTACATGATGGGCGGGCAGGCGGAGCGCATATGGACCTCCTCCGCGCCGCAGCCGTACAGGAACTCGATGGTCTCCCGCAGCTGGGTGCCCCGGACGATGGAGTCGTCCACGAACAGCAGCTTCTTTCCCTCGATGAGCTCGGGGACGGGGATCTGCTTCATCTTGGCCACCTGGTTCCGGATGTCCTGATTGGCGGGCATGAAGGACCGGGGCCAGGTGGGGGTGTATTTCACGAAGGGCCGGGCGAAGGCTTTGCCGGACCGGTTGGCGAAGCCGATGGCGTGGGGCAGGCCGGAGTCCGGCACGCCGGCCACCCAGTCCACCTTGGGCAGCTGGCCCCGGGCGATCTCGTCCCGGGCCATGATCTCCCCGTTGCGGTAGCGCATGACCTCCACGTTGACCCCCTCATAGTTGGAGTTGGGGTAGCCGTAGTAGGTCCACAGGAAGGCGCAGATGCGCATTTTATCCCCGGCGGGAGAGAGGGTTTTCCACCCCTCCGCCGTCACCTCCACGATCTCCCGGGGGCCCAGCTCGTAGGCGTCGTTATACCCCAGCTTGTGGTAGGCAAAGGACTCGAAGGACACGCAGCACCCGTCCTCGTTCTGGCCGATGAGCACCGGCAGGCGGCCCAGCTTGTCCCGGGCGGCGATGATGCCGTCCGGGGTCAGCACCAGAATGGTGGCGGAGCCGTCGATGACCTCCTGGGCGTGGCGGATGCCCTCCGCCAGGGTGTCCCTCTGGTTGATGAGGGCGGCGGTGAGCTCGGTGGTGTTGACCTTGCCGGAGCTCATGGCCATGAACTGGCTGCCCTGGCGGGTCAGATAGGCGTCCACCAACGCGTCGGCGTTGTTGATGATGCCCACGGTGGTGACGGCGTACAGTCCCAGGTGGGAGCGCACCAGCAGGGGCTGGGGGTCCGTGTCGCTGATACAGCCCACGCCGCTGGTGCCGTGGAATTTCGTGACGTCCTTCTCAAACTTGGTTCGGAAGGGGGTGTTTTCAATGTTGTGGATCTGGCGCTGGAAACCGTCTTTTTTATCATAGACGATCATGCCGCCCCGGCGGGTGCCCAGATGGGAGTGGTAGTCCACGCCGAAAAAGATGTCAAGCACGCAGTCTCTCTTAGAGATCGCTCCAAAAAAACCGCCCAATAGATGTTCCTCCTTAATGTTCGCGCTTACGCAGGAACAGCCAGATTCCTGTTCCTGCCAGTGCGGCGGCAGCCAGCAGCAGGATCACGGCCGCGGCAGGGCTGCCGGACACGAAAACGGCGGTGGGGCCGTCCGCCCCGCCGATGATGCCGACAGAACCCATTATTTTTTCTCCCCAAATACTCTCCGCATCATTTCCTCGTAGGCCTCCTCCACGTTGCCCAGGTCCCGGCGGAAGCGGTCCTTGTCCAGCTTTTCATTGGTCCTGGCGTCCCAGAAGCGGCAGGTATCGGGAGAAATCTCGTCCGCCAGGACGATGGTCCCGTCGCTCAGGCGGCCGAACTCCAGCTTGAAGTCAATGAGCCGCACGCCGCACTCGGCGAAAAAGGCCTTCAGCACCTCGTTGACCTTCAGGGCCATGGCGCGGATGGTGTCGATCTCCTCGCGGGTGGCCAGCTTCAGGGCCAGGGCGTGGGAGGTGTTCAGCAGGGGGTCGTGGAGGTCGTCGTTTTTGTAGGAGAACTCGAAGGTGGGCTCGTCGAAGGGGATGCCCTCCTCCACGCCGTACCGCTTGGCGAAGGAGCCGGCGGAGACGTTGCGGATGATGACCTCCAGTGGAACGATCTGCACCTTCTTCACCACGGTCTCCCGGTCGTTCAGCTCCTCCACCACGTGGGTAGGGATGCCGGCGTCCGCCAGCCTGCCCATGAGGAAGTTGCTCATGCGGTTGTTCACCGCGCCCTTGCCGCGGATGGTGCCTTTCTTTGTGCCGTCGAAGGCGGTAGCGTCGTCCTTGTAGGAGACGATGACCAGGCCGGGGTCCTCGGTGGCATAGACCTTTTTTGCCTTGCCTTCGTAGAGCTGTTCTTTCTTTTCCATGGTGTGATTCCTCCATTATCTACAATGTTAATTGTTTCTATTCGAGAGCACCGGGGCTGCGCGCCCCGGACCTGCGGTTACTTTTGTCCCGCGACAAAAGTAACCAAAAACGCGCTAAAACCTACGGTTTTAGAATCCCTTGAGCGTCGCTGAAAGCGACGCTTTATTTTTTGATTATTTTTCGCTACGACTTGGAAGACTGCCTGTTCTGCGGGGTTTTTCGGGCCGTCAGTGGTGCTTGCTTCTGCGGATGCGCACTACTGTTTGTCGTTGGACAACACACGCAGAAGCCTCTGCGTCTACCGCTTTTTTCTTTTCGTCAACTCTGCGTCTCATGGCGATGGCCAAAAGCTGATTATAGAAGCGGCTTAGCTTCCTCTGGCTCCCGTTAGGATACGTGGGTAGACGCAAAAGTCCGGCGCACCAACGAAGGCACTGAAATAGAACAGACCAGTTATCGTCGGAGCGAAAACAATAACCCCCGTAGTTCAGGGGGATTCTCAAGGGGCTATGGCCCCTTGAGGGCACTTTTGCTACTTTTCCTGCAAGGGAAAAGTAGGCCCTGCCCCCCGCCCCGGCAGGGGCAGTCAGGAATTGAACTCCGCCTCCACCTCGGCGTTGGCTGCCAACGCTTTGGCGGCGCCCGCCTTCCGGTGCTCATCCAGCTTTGCAGCCAGATCCTCGTCCTCAACAGACAAAATCTGAACGGCAAGCAGGGCGGCGTTGACAGCCCCGTCAACGGCGACCGTGGCGACCGGGATCCCGGAGGGCATCTGCACCATGGACAGGAGCGCGTCAACGCCGTCCATCGTGTTGGATTTCAGGGGGATGCCAATGACAGGCAGAGTGGTCTGGGCCGCAATGGCCCCGGCCAGATGGGCCGCCATCCCCGCGGCGGCGATGAGTACGCCGAAGCCGTTGGCGCGGGCCTCCCCGGCAAAGGAGGCCGCCTGGACAGGCGTACGGTGTGCGGAATAAACGTGTACCTCGCAGGGTACGCCGAAGGACGCAAGGGTCTCCGCGGCCCTGCGGACCACGGGCAGGTCGCTGGCGCTGCCCATGACGATGCCGACTTTCTTCATCAGGCTGTTCCTCCACAAAAAAAGAATATGAGCAGTCCATTCCATATAGAAAACGGACTGCCCAGACGGACGGCGAAACCTCTCTAACCTGTTTCCATGTGGTGCTCCACATTCCCGTCAGTCGCAGGCAGATCTGTTTGATTGAAAATACACATTAAGGCTAACATGTTCCGCCCGGAAACGCAAGAGATAATCATACAGATTATTTCCTCCTTTTCGAGCTCCCACTATGAAACTTCCATAAATCGCCGCGAACTTCCCGATTTGTCTTGACTTCCTCCGGAAATTGTGCAATAGTTTCAATGATCATCTGTTACCAGGGAAAGGGGGCTTCCGGCAATGAGAAAAAGCGTGTTTCTGTATGGCGGCGCGCCCGGACCGACGGCGCTCCGGTTTCCTTTCCCTGATCTGGTCATATTTCCCGGCATCACGGGCCGCTTTGCCGCCCGTGTCCGCCGGGCTTTTCTTTTATAGTCGAAGAACTTGAAGTCGTATGACCGCAAAGGAGGCTGACATGGGAAAGCCCTTGTCTGAGATGACGCTGGAAGAACTGTGGGAGCTGTTTCCCATCATCCTGTCCGAGCACAAAAGCTGCTGGACAGATTGGTACGAAGATGAACGGCAGGCGCTGACCATCCTCTTATCCGGCAGACGCTTTAAAATACATCATATCGGGAGTACGGCAATTCCTCATATATGGGCAAAGCCCATTGTGGATATCCTGATTGAAATTCCGGAAAATGCTTCTATGGAAGATATCAGAGATGTTCTTGTACGCAGCGGCTATATCTGTATGTCCGAGACGGAAAACCGGATATCCCTCAACAAAGGCTATACCAGCCAGGGCTTTGCGGAGCGGGTCTTCCACATCCATCTGCGCCGCTGCGGCGATCATGACGAGCTGTATTTCCGGGATTACATGAACGATCACCCTGCGCTTGCAAAAGAATACGAGAAATTAAAGCTCTCCCTCCGGAAAAAATACGAGCATGACCGGGACGCCTATACCGGCGCAAAGAGCGCGTTTGTTAAAAAATACACGGACGCTGCAAAGGCGGAATACGGGAACAGATATGAATCGGCGCAAATGAAGCGCGGCACAAAGGAGGAACGCGGATGATCCGAAATTATGACGGCAAGATCGTTCTGGCCGACGGAAGCGAATACCCCGGCTGCCGGTTCGGCGCGAAGGGAAGCCGGGTGTGCGAGCTGGTGTTCAACACCTCCATGGCGGGCTACCAGGAGATCGTCTCCGACCCGTCCTACACCGGGCAGCTGGTGGTGATGACCTATCCCATCATCGGCAACTACGGCGTCACCGACGAGGACTATGAGACCAAGACTCCCTCCATCGGCGGGCTGGTGGTCCGGGAGTACAACGACATCCCCAGCAACTTCCGCTACACCAAGACCCTCTCGGAAATCCTGGAGGACCACGGCATCCCCGCCATCGAGGGCATCGACACCCGAAAGCTCACCCGCGTCATCCGGGACAAGGGCAGCCAGAAGGTCCTGCTCACCGACATCGGCACTCCCACCGGGGAGGCGGTCGCCCTGCTGAACGCCGCCGAATTGCGCCGCGATCAGGTGTCCCAGGTCAGCTGCCGCAAGCGCTGGTACTCCCGGACCTCCAACCACCGCTTCACCGTGGTGGCCGTGGACTGCGGCATCAAGCTGAACATCGTCCGTTCCCTCAACGCCAGAGGCTGCAACGTCACCGTGGTGCCCTACGACACCCCCTGTCAGACCATTCTGGACATGGAGCCGGACGGCGTGTTCCTCTCCAACGGCCCCGGGGACCCGGAGGACGTGGCACCGGTGATCGAGCTGGTTCGCCGCCTGCGGGGAAAATTCCCCATCTTCGGCATCTGCCTGGGCCACCAGATGATCGCCCTGGCCTATGGCGGCAGGACCTACAAGCTGAAATTCGGCCACCGGGGGGGCAACCATCCGGTGAAGGACCTGGCCACCGGGAAGCTGGAAATCACCAGCCAGAACCACTCCTACGCCGTGGACGCGGAGTCACTGGCGGACACGGGGCTGGAGGTCACCCATGTCAACGTGCTGGACGGCACGGTGGAGGGCCTGGCCTGCAAGGCCGACCGGGTCTTCTCCGTCCAGTACCACCCCGAGAGCGCCCCCGGCCCCCAGGACAGCGGGTATCTGTTCGACCGGTTCATTCAGATGATGGAGGAGGCGAAGGAACATGCCTAAAAGAACGGACCTGAAGAAAATCCTGGTCATCGGCTCCGGCCCCATCGTCATCGGACAGGCCGCCGAGTTCGACTACGCGGGCACCCAGGCCTGCCTGGCCCTCCGGGAGGAGGGGTACGAGGTCATCCTCGCCAACTCCAACCCCGCCACCATCATGACCGACACCACCATCGCCGACAAGGTCTACATGGAGCCTCTGACGGTGGAGTATCTGGCGAAAATCCTCCGCTTCGAGCGCCCCGACGCCATCGTCCCCGGCATCGGGGGACAGACGGGCCTGAATCTCGCCATGGAGCTGCAAAGGCAGGGCATCCTGGACGAGTGCGGCGTGGAGCTGCTGGGCACCAGCTACGAGAGCATCCGGAAGGCCGAGGACCGGGAGCTGTTCAAGGAGCTTTGCCTGGGTCTGGGCGAGCCGGTGGTGCCAAGTGAGATCACCCGCTCGGCGGAGGAGGCCGTCAGGGCCGCGGAGGACATCAGCTATCCGGTGATCCTGCGCCCCGCCTTTACCCTGGGCGGCACCGGCGGCGGCTTCGCGGGCAGCGAAATGGAGCTGCGCTCCATGATGAAGAACGCCCTGGAGCTGTCCCCGGTCCATCAGGTGCTCATTGAAAAGAGCATCAAGGGGTATAAGGAAATCGAGTACGAGGTGATGCGGGACGCCAACGACACCGCCATCACCGTCTGCAACATGGAGAACATCGACCCGGTGGGCATCCACACCGGCGACTCCATCGTGGTCGCCCCCAGCCAGACCCTGACCAACAAGGAGTACCACCTCCTGCGGGACAGCGCCCTGCGGCTGATCCGCGCCCTGAAGATCGAGGGCGGGTGCAACGTCCAGTTCGCTCTGGACCCCCAGTCCTTCCAGTACTATGTGATCGAGGTAAACCCGAGAGTATCCCGGTCCTCCGCCCTAGCCAGCAAGGCCAGCGGCTACCCCATCGCCCGGGTGTCCGCGAAAATCTCCGTGGGGATGCGGCTGGAGGAGATCCAGCTGGCCAACACCCCCGCCTGCTTCGAGCCGGCCCTGGACTACGTGGTCACCAAAATGCCCCGGTTCCCCTTCGACAAGTTCGGCTCCGCCAGCAAGGTGCTGTCCACCCAGATGAAGGCCACCGGCGAGGTCATGGCCGTGGGCCGGACCCTCCAGGAGAGCATCCTGAAGGCCGTCCGCTCCCTGGAGGGCGGCGTGGGCCATATCTACATGGAGAAGTTCAACGACTACCATGAGAAGGAGCTGCTGGACTATATCCGCCTGGGCACCGACGACCGGATCTTCGCCATCGCCGAGCTCATGAGCCGGGGCACCGACCTGGGCCAGATCTGCACCGCCACCCAGATCGACATGCTGTTTCTGGACAAGATCAGCAACATCGTCCACTACGAGGAAGAAATCAAGGCCCGGCCCTGGGACGGGGACATGCTGCGCCGGGCCAAGCGCCGGGGCTTCTCCGACAAGGCCGTCGCCTGGCTGTGGAAATGCACCGAGCGGGAGGTTTACGACAAGCGCTGTGAGCTGGGCGTCTTCCCGGTCTACAAGATGATCGACACCTGCGCCAGCGAGTTCGACAGCTATGTGCCCTACTTCTACTCCACCTACGAGGACGAAAACGAGTCCGTGGTCTCGCCCCACAAGAAAATCATCGTCCTCGGGTCCGGCCCCATCCGCATCGGCCAGGGCGTGGAGTTCGACTACTCCACCGTCCACGCCGTCCAGACCATCAAAAAAAGCGGCTACGACGCCATCATCATCAACAACAACCCGGAGACCGTCTCCACCGACTACACCTGCTCCGACAAGCTGTACTTCGAGCCCCTGACCGTGGAGGACGTGATGAACGTCATCCAGCTGGAGAAGCCCGAGGGCGTCATCGCCTCCCTGGGCGGCCAGACGGCCATCAATCTGGCCCAGCCCCTGCGGGACCACGGGGTGAAGATCATCGGCACGGACTGCGACGCCATCGAGCGGGCGGAGGACCGGCGGATCTTCGAGCAGGTGCTCCGCGAGCTGGACATCCCCCAGCCCAGAGGCGAGGCCGTCACCAACCTGGCCGACGGCGTGAGGGCGGCCGGGGAGATCGGCTACCCGGTGCTGGTGCGGCCCTCCTTTGTTCTGGGCGGACGGGCTATGGAGATCGTGGCCAACGAGACCATGCTGCGCCACTACCTGAAAACCGCCGTGGAGGTGGACGAGTCCAGGCCGGTGCTGGTGGACAAGTATATCATCGGCAAGGAGGTGGAAGTGGACGCCATCTGCGACGGCACAGACGTGTTCGTCCCCGGCGTCATGGAGCTGGTGGAGCGCACCGGCGTCCACTCCGGCGACTCCGTCAGCGTGTACCCCACCTTCTCCATCTCCCAGGACGTGAAGGAGGTGATCCTGGACTACACCCGGAAGCTGGGCCTGGGCATCGGCATCGTGGGCCTCTACAACATCCAGTTCATCGTGGACCGGGAAGAGAAGGTCTATATCATCGAGGTCAACCCCCGCTCCTCCCGGACGGTGCCCTTCCTCAGCAAGGCAACCGGCTTCTCCCTGGCGGACATCGCCACCAGGGTCATCCTGGGCGAGAGCCTGAAGGACCAGGGCATCACCGAGCTGTATCCGGCGGAGAAAAAGCGCTGGTACTGCAAGGTCCCGGTGTTCTCCTTCAGCAAACTCAGCGGCCTGGACGCCTATCTGTCCCCGGAGATGAAGTCCACCGGCGAGGCCATCGGCTATGACGACAGCCTGCCCTACGCCCTCTACAAGGCCATGCAGGCGGCGGGGATGCGGCTCCAGGACCACGGAACGGTGCTGCTGAGCATCTGCCGGGAGGACCTGGAGGAGGCCCTGCCCCTGGTGAGGCGGTTCTACCGCCTGGGCTTCAACATCGAGGCCACCACGGGCACCGCCCGCTTCCTCAGGGAGAACGGCATCCGTACCCGGATCAAACGGGACTTTACCGAGGACCCCGCCGATATCACGGAGGCCATGCGCAGCGGGAAGGTGGCCTACCTGGTGAATACCCGGGACCCCAACTCGGCGGAGCACGTAAACGCCGGGTTTGAGATCCGGCGGCTGGCCATTGAGAACAGCGTCACCACCTTCACGTCGCTGGACACCGTGAAGGCCCTGCTGGACGTGCTGGAGGCCATTTCCAGCAGGATTTCCACCATCGACGCGTGACGACAGAAAAATTTGAAAGAGTTTAGACTTTTGTAACAATCTATGCTGGTTTTGTTAACAACCTTCGGGTATCCTTAATCTTGCAAGTGACAAGACTTCTTTTTCATCTGATCCTCCAAACCATAGGGAAAGCCCGGGAGCGCAAGCTTCCGGGCTTTCTCTATGGTCCATGGCCGCCCGGCGGCTTTTTGCGCTTCGGCTCTGCTTCGCACCTTCAGCTTTTTGAACGGGCTGCGGATATGGGTCCTGACGGCCGGCAGCCTGACGTGCGGCAGGGCGCAGAGAAATATCCGCCGGAAAAACGTCTGCCATGCCGAAGTATGACTGTGAAATCCCAAAAGGATAAGACCTTCCGTTGACTTGTTCACGCCGTGATGCTATACTTCTTTGTATACAATCTGACAGAAAGAAAGGACGCTCGTATGTTTGTTGATATTTTCGGTAAAAAATATGGTATGAAATATATGGCACGGAATATCATGATACTTTGCTGTATCTTCATGGAGGCCCAGGAGCAGGCTGTCTGGATTTTGTAAATCAGGCAAAGGCATTAAGCGAAAAAATGAGGGTTGTTATATTTGATCAGTTAGGCGTGATGCGCTCCGATGCTATCGCCGAAAATGAAAGCTACAGTATGGAATATCAGATTGAAATGGTTGAGGAAATGCGGAAATTTCTGGGGATAGAAAAGTGGAGCATTCTTGGTCATTCTTATGGCGGCATGCTTGCGGTCCTATATGCTCACGCCTGTCCGAATTCCATTCACAGGGTCATCCTGGAATGCCCTTCGCTGTGTTTTGAGGATTCCGCAAAGTCAATAGCGGAATATTTAAGCGGGCATATTCGCAGCTTGAACAACGAACAGGCAGTCAAGCTGTGTGAAAAAATCAAATTTACGGATTATCAGGATAAGACGGAAGCGGTATGGGACCTGTCATCCCTGCTTTGTTACGTCACTGATATGGAACTGCGATTTTATCTGCACAGCATTTCCTGCAAAGAGTATCAAATGACCATGGACACCACTGACATTACAGATGAAATGTGGTCAAAAGGAGAGCGGCATTTGATGAAGCTGCTGGAAACACAACCGACGCCGGATGGCTCTTTGCGAAAAAGGGTGATGATGACCGACAATTTTTTGCCGATGCTCCCGGAAATAGCTGCTCCGATCCTGCTGATCAACGGTAAGTATGATCCCGCATGTACGAAGAACCAAACAGAGTATATATTGAACAACGCACAACATGCGACACAGGCGATTTTCGAAGACAGCGGGCACTTTCCAAGAATTGAAGAAGCAAAAAAGTATACGGATACGATCTGGAGTTTCCTTGGCTATGAGTAAGGAATTCCCGCTTCCTGCATCGAGGCCGCGCCGCAGTCGTTCGCTGCCGTGAAGCGCCGCAAGGCGGCGCTTCACGGCAGAACTTTACTCTTTTTCAACTGCTTCGACTATACTTGCAATCTGCGGATAATTTTGATAAGATAAAAGCAAAAACGGGGGGAGGAATGGATCGTGAGGCGTCTGCTGGCGGCGCTGCTGTGCCTGCTCCCGCTTCTGACCGGCTGCGGCGGAGGCGGAACGTCCGATTTTGCCCCCTTTGCCCCGGCGGAGGAAGACCGGCTGGTCGTCTATACCTCCCACAAGGAGGCCGTCTACGGCCCCATTGTCAAGGAATTTGAGGACCGCACCGGCATCTGGGTCCAGGTGGAAACCGGCGGCACCGCGGCGCTGCTGGACCGGCTGGAGGAGGAGCGGGACGCCCCCCGCTGCGACCTCCTGTTCGGCGGCGGCGTGGACAGTCTGACCGCCCGGCGGGAGCTGTTCGATCCCTATGTAAGCCCCTCGGCCAAGGAGCTGCCGCCCGCCTGCCAGTGCGGGGACGGCAGCTGGACCGCGTTTTCCATCCTGCCGGTGGTACTTATTTACAATCCCGTGCTGGTGCGGATGAACCCGCCGGATGGGTGGGCAAGCCTGCTGGACCCGGTGTGGCGGGGACGGATCGCCTTTGCCAGCCCGTTGAATTCCGGCTCCAGCTATACCGCGCTGTCCACCTTCCTTCAGGCCCTGCCGGGGGAGCGGGACGAGCTGCTGGGCGCGCTGTACGCCAATCTGGACGGGCGGACGCTCCCCGATTCCGGCGAGGTGGTGGGCGCGGTGGCCGACGGACGCTATACCATCGGCGTCACCCTGGAGGAAACCGCGCTGAAGGCCGTTCAGGCGGGAAGCGACGTGGCCCTGCTGTACCCCGCGGAGGGCACCAGCGCCACCCCCGACGGCATGGCGGTGGTGCTTGGCTGCGCCCACAGGGACAACGCCCGCCGATTTATTGACTTCTGCCTGAGCGAGGATGTGCAGCGCCGCCTGACCCAGAGCCGCCGCCGCCCGGTCAGAGGGGATCTGCCGGACTCCGCTCCGGAGCTGGACGCCCTGGTCCTGCTGGACTATGCTCCGGACCAGGCCGTCAGGGAACGCGAGAACGTCCTGGAGCGGTGGAGAGAGCTGGAGGAAGCGTCATGAGGGTCTGGATCAACAGGAGCTTCCGCAACCGGATTTTCATGACGATGCTGCTCTCGTCCCTGCTGCCGCTGCTGCTGTGCGGCGTGCTGCTGCTGCGGCTGCAGGTGGTCCGCAGCGAGCAGAGCATGGCCGGCGACGCCGGAAAACAGCTGGCGGAGCTGGAATCGGTCCTGGACGGCTTCCGCGCCGCCTGCGGCGAAACCATGGAGGATCTGGCGGACAGCACCGTGGTGCATTCCGCCCTCCGCCGGGGCGGCGGGAACTCCCGGACGCTGTACCAGGTTCTCTTCCGGGCCGCCCGGCCTCTGGAGGACACCGTCCGCCTGGACGTCTATGACCGGGACGGCGTCTGCCGGTACACCACGGCCAGGTCTCTGCCGGACGAGACCCTGGACCCCGGCTGGGGCGTCCTGCGGGCGGCCCGGGAGGAAGACGGCATGATCCTCCGCTCCCTGGAGGGCGGCGGCCTCTCCGCCGCCCGGGCGGTGCGGAATAACAGCGGCGCGCCCCTGGGCTACATCGTGGCTACGATGGAACAGAGCGGCTTTGACCGGCTGTTCGACGGGCGGTATACCGCCGCCAGCGAGGTGCTCCTGCTGGATGGCCAATGGCGGTTGGTGTACTACTCCCGGCCCGCTCAGGCCGCTTACGCGGCGGAGACTCTCCGGCGGCAGCTGCTGGCGGGCGAGGCCTTCTCCGGCGGAGGGGAATACCGCTTTTTCGCGGCATGCCACGAATCCACCGGCTTCACCCTGATCCTCCAGCAGCCCAGGGCCTTTACCGGCCCGGTGCTGCGGGCCATCTATCTGACCGGCGCGCTGATGGGGACGCTGTGCCTGGCGCTGAGCCTGCTCAGCGCCTGGACCCTCAGCCGCCAGCTCTCCCAGCCGGTCCGCCAGCTGGACCAGGCCATGGGCGAGGTGGAGCGGGGCCGCCTGGACGTGCATCTGGAGACAAGCCGGACCGACGAGCTGGGCCGTCTCACCAACCGGTTCAACCATATGGCCGGGGAATACCGGCTGAACCTGGAGCGGTCCGTCCAGCGCCAGCGCGAGCTGAACGAAACCAGACTGCGGATGATGCAGGCCCAGCTGAACCCCCATTTTCTCTACAACACCCTGGACGCCATGAAATGGCTGGGCATGGCCCATCAGGCCCCCGAGGTGGCCGAGCTGGCCACGGATCTGGCCGCCATCCTCCGCTCCAGCATCTCCGGGGACGAGACCGTCACGCTGGAGGCGGAGCTGGAGCTGGTGGACCGGTATGTGAACATCCAGACCATCCGCTTCGGCGACCGGTTCACCTACGAGGTGGACGCGGCGGAGCGCTACCAGTCCTGCCTGGTGCCCAAGCTGACCCTTCAGCCCCTGGTGGAGAACGCGATCCTGCACGGCGTGCGGGACCGGGAGGACGGCTATATCAAGCTCTGGGCCGGGGAGGAGAACGGGGACCTGCTGCTGCGCGTTTCCGACAACGGCGCGGGCATCCCGCCGGATATACTGGAGAAGCTGAACAGCGGCGGTCAGCGGATTCCCGGCGGCCACCTGGGACTGTTCAACGTGGACAGCATCCTGCGCCTGCGCTACGGGGAGGGGTACGGCCTCTCCGCTCAGTCCGTGCCGGGAGAGGGAAGCCGGGTCACCCTGCGCCTGCCCATCAAAAGAAAGGAGAACGCTCATGCTGAAGGTCTTGATTGTTGACGACGAGGCTTTGGTCCGCCGGGGAATCGTACTGGGCGTGGACTGGGCCGCCAGGGACTGCGTGGTGGTGGGCGAGGCCGCCAACGGAGAGGAGGGCATCGCCGCCGTGGAGCGGTATAAGCCCAACCTTATCATTACCGACGTGCGGATGCCCCGCATGGACGGCATCGAGATGATGAACCGCCTGCGGGAGGCGGGGTGCCGGGCCCACGTGATCGTTCTCACCGCCCACAGCGATTTCTCTTACGCCCGCTCCGCCCTGCAGTTCGGCGCGGACGACTATCTCCTCAAGCCCTTCCGGGATCAGGAGCTGATGGCCGCCATCGACAAGGTCCGCCGGAAGGAAAAGGAGCTGACCGCCCTGACCCCCCAGGATACGCTGCCGCTGGCGAAGGGGGACAAGAGCAAATATGTCCTCCAGGCCCTGGAGTACATCGCGGAGCACTACGCGGACCAGGACATCGCCATTACCTCCATCGCCGCCCACCTGGGCGTCAGCGAGGGACACCTCAGCCACGTATTCAAAAAGGAAACCAGCTACACCATCATCAGCTATCTCACCCAGTACCGGGTCCACACCGCCATGAAGCTGCTGCAGGACTGCCGTTACAAGGTCTATGAGGTCGCGGAGATGGTGGGATACCGGGACGTGGCCTACTTCGGCAGCACATTCAAAAAACTGGTGGGAGTCTCTCCATCCGAGTACCAGGACAGATGCCGGTAGGCTCTCTTTCGCCCGCCGGCCCGTCAAAGCCCCGCGGGCGCAGGGCAGACATGTGCATTTTCAACAAAAACGATCCGTTCTCTTTGACATCCAATGTTTTTTCTGACAGAATCAACCAAGGAATCTCAGTTTTGTCCCGTTCCGCTGCCGCGGAAAAATCTCTATAATAGAACCATGGAAGATACGACCCGGCAAAAACAATTGATGTAAAGGAGAAACAACATGAAAAAGACTCTTGCCATCCTGCTGGCCCTGGTGATGACCCTGGCCCTGGCAGCCTGCGGCGGCAACAACAAGGAGCCCGCCAGCAGCCCCGCGCCCAGCACCAATGAGCCCGCCGCAACCCCCTCTACCCCCGATCCCCAGCCCGCGGACGCGGACTACTCCAAGTATACCATCCGCATCTATTCCAACTCCAACTCCACCGAGCGTACCACATGGCTCATCCAGGAAGCCAAGGACGCCGGCTTCACCATCAGCATTGACGACAACTCCGTCATCTCCGGCGACACCGCCGCCATCCAGGCCGCCAACGAGAACAAGGACGGCGACATCCTCTTCGGCCTCAACGAGACCCGCTGGAGCCAGGTGGTCGGCGGCACCTATGAGAACCTGAAGCTGGTGGACTGGACCCCCAGCTGGTCCGGCGACGTGGGCGAGTACGTCTATCCCGGTCAGGCCTACGGCCTGGTCATCCAGAACGTGCTGATGCTCTACCGCAACGACGAGCTGGGCACCAACGGCCAGGAGCTCCACTTCGACCACTGGGCCGACATCGTCAACTGCGGCTACAGCTGGTACCGTCAGGGCAAGGTGGGCGGCACCACCAACGCCAACATCAACTCCGCCATGCTCTACGCCTTCGTTGATCCTTCTTCCCCCGCCGGCGGCATCTCCGTGGACGGCTGGAAGACCCTGTGGAACTACTGCGCGGGCGGCAGCTTCACCGGCGACAGCTACGGCTTTGATCCTCTGAACCGCGGCGACGTCCAGGTGTCCACCTTCTATTCCTCCTCCCTGTACGGCAAGATCGACGCCGCCGGCGAGGACTCCGCCACCCCCCTGAAGGGCGCTCTGGAGCCTGAGAACTGGGCCCTGGTGGACATCAAGGACGGCACCTACTACATTGCCGAGTACATCGGCATCCTGGACAAGGCCGGCCGCTCCGATGAGGAGACCGCCGCCGTCAAGGCCTTCGCCGAGTGGTTCGGTTCCGCCGACGTGCAGGCCGCATGGGGCGAGGAGTTCGACTCCTATCCCTGCAACACCGCCGCCGCCGACATCCTCTATCCCGACGGCGTGCCCCAGATCTACACCCTCCCGAACTTCGCCCTGAGCCAGGTGGACGGCGGCACCTACGCCGAGTACGTGGCCGCCCACTCCAGCGAGTGGACCAACATCATGACCAACCTGGGCTTCTACTGGGCTGACGCCAGCGGCGCCGCCGCCGAGCCCGACTGGGCCAATCTGGACTGGAGCACCCTGACCCAGTCCGCCGAGTAAATTCCATCTCCCCGCCTTTACCTGTGGCGAGCCGGTCCCACCGGCTCGCCACAGATTTAGCGGGAACATCCGCGCAACCGCAATCACGACCAACATTCTACAGAGAGGGAGCTGCCGTCTATGATCAAACTCAATGACATCGTTGTGAAATTCGGGGATTTTACCGCCCTGCACAGCATCAACGTCCATGTAAAAGAAGGGGAGTTCTTTACCTTCCTGGGGCCCTCCGGCTGCGGGAAGACCACTACCCTGCGGACCCTCACCGGGTTCATCGAGCCGGCGTCCGGCTCCGTGGTGGTAAAGGGAAAGGATATCACCCGCGTGCCCATCGAGGAGCGGAACATCGGCATCGTGTTCCAGTCCTACGCCCTGTTCCCCACCATGACGGTCTATGACAACATCGCCTTCGGCCTGAAGCTGAAAAAGCTGAAAAAGAAGGAGATCGACCAGAAGGTCCGGGACATCGCCAGAAAGGTGGACCTCAGCGACGAGCAGCTGGCCAAGGCGGTCAGCCAGCTCTCCGGCGGACAGCAGCAGCGGGTGGCCATCGCCCGCGCCCTGGTCACCGGCCCCGCCATCATCTGCATGGACGAACCCCTCAGCAACCTGGACGCCAAGCTGCGGGTGCAGCTGCGCAACGAGCTGAAGAAGATGCAGAAGGATTTCGGCATCACCACCATCTATGTGACCCACGACCAGGAGGAGGCCCTGACCCTCTCCGACCGGATCGCCGTGTTTAACAAGGGCGTCATTGAGCAGATCGGCAGCCCCAACGAGGTATACAACCACTCCGCCACGGAGTTCGTGTGCAACTTCATCGGCGACATCAACCGCCTGTCCGACGGAGTCGTGGCCCGGCTGAACCAGGCCGGCGGGAATATCGACCCCGCCATGCGCAACTACATCCGCCTGGAGCGCATCCACGTCAACGTGGAGCCCAAGGCCGGCTGCGCCGCGCTGGACGGCGTGGTGGACAGCCGGGAGTATTACGGACTTTACATCAAGTACTACATCACCGTGGACGGCCAGACCATCAAGGTCATCGAGAAGAACGACGGCGTCAACATCTATGAGGCGGGCCAGAAGGTCAGGGTGGTCATCGATCCCAGGGACGTGATGGCCTATCCTGCTGAAGCAGCCAAGTGAGGGCTCCGCCGATGCTGGGATGCAGAGAGTTTTATGACAGGACCGCCGCCCGCTGGGCGGAAAGGGGCTACCCGGACGAGGCGGAGCCGGTGTGCATGGACGAGTTCTGCGCCCTGCTGCCCGCCGGGGGCCGGGTACTGGATCTGTGCTGCGGCGCGGGATACGAGAGCTTCCGCCTGCGCCGCCGGGGATTCCGGCCGGTGGGGCTGGATTTCAGCGAGGAAAGCCTGGCGATTGCCCGGGAGAAAAATCCGGACGTGCCCTTTTTCCGGGGAAATATGCTGGAGCCTTATCCCCAGGCGGGGCCGGCGGACGGCATCATCTGCATCGCCGGACTGGTTCATGTGGAAAATCAGGATCTGCCCCTGGCCTTCCGCCGGATGAGCGAGGTCTTAAAGCCCGGCGGGTATCTGCTGGCCTCCGTCCGGTATGGGACCGGAAGAATGGAGGACCGCAGCGTCACCGAGATCGACGGCCAGACCTATGACCGGAATTTTATCGCCCATAATGAGGCGGAGCTGGCCGCCGCCATGGGAGAGAGCTTCACCCTGGTGCGGGAAATGCCCTCCGACCTGAAAATATGGGCCTACTATCTGTTTCAAAAGACCAAGGAGGTGCGCGTATGACCAAACTCCGCTCTGAACAATTCGGTCCGAAGCTGCTGCTGAAGGTGTTCGGCGCCGCCTTTTTCGCCTACCTGTTTTTAGGCTTTATGCTGCTGCCCTGCCTGAACACCCTGGCCAGCATTTTCAACACCACCAACGCCGCCGGGGAGCGGGACCCCCTGGCGGTCATCCGCTTCTTCTTTGCCGGGAACATGGGCTCCTATGTATGGAACTCCCTGAAGCTGGCGGTGTGCCTGGTGGTCACGGTCAACGTGGTGGGCGTGTCCATCGTGCTGCTGACGGAGTATTTCGACATCAGGGGCGCGGGGATCCTGCGCCTGGGGTATATGACCACGCTGATCTACTCCGGCGTGGCGCTGGTTACCGGCTACCTGTTCCTGTATGACAACAACGGCATCCTGACCACCCTGCTGGTCAACGCCTTCCCCGGCATGAACCCCAACTGGTTCTCCGGATTCAACGCGGTGCTGTTCACCATGACCTTCGCCTGCACCAGCAACCATATGCTGTTCCTGCGCAACGCCATCCGGGGCATCGACTACAACACCGTGGAGGCTGCCCGGAACATGGGCGCCAAGCCCTTCAAGGTGCTGTGGAAGGTGGTTTTCCCCACGCTGATCCCCACCATGTTCTCCCTGACGGTCATGACCTTCATCACCGGCCTGTGCGCCATGTCCGCCCCGACCCTGCTGGGCTATGACTCCATCAACCCGGAGATCGTCCGCCTGGCGGGCTCCTCCTCGGCGGACGAGGCATTCCCCCAGGCCCGGGCAGCCCTGCTGAGCATCATCCTGGCCATGTTTACCATCGTGCTGCTGACCATCCTCTCCTCCTATGAGCGGAAGGGGCACTACCTGTCGGTATCCAAGACCAAGGCCAAGCTGCAAAAGCAGAAGATCACCAATCCGGTGTACAATGTGCTGGCCCATATCTACGCCTATGTCCTGTTCGTCATCTACATGATCCCCGTGGTGATGATCATCCTCTTTTCCTTCCAGACCTACGGAGCCATCCGGATGAAAAAGCTGGACGTGACCCAGTGGACCCTGATCAACTTCTTCGGCTCCCAGGATTACGAGTACCTGACCAGCCGGGGAACCTATAAGACCCGGAAGGGTTCCATCTCCGGCCTGTTCGCCAACGAGGCGACCCTGGGGGGCATCAAGCTGAGCTTCGTGCTCTCCGCCATCGCGGCGGCCCTGGCCTGCGTCATCGTTGTTGTGGCCTGCAACTACATCTTCAAGAACCGCAGCAAAAAGTCCGGCGTGGCGCTGGAGTACAGCCTGCTGTTCCCCTGGCTGCTGCCCACCATCCTGATCTGCTACTCCTACCGGGTGTACTTCAACAGCGAGGACGTGTGGTATGTGGGCGGCAGCAACCTGTACTACGCGGAGCACGTGCGGCTGCTGATCATCATCGCCTATACGGTGGTGCGGCTGCCCTTCTCCCTGCGCATGATCAAGGCGGCGTTCTACGCCATCGACGAGGAGCTGGAGGACGCGGCCCGGAACATGGGCGCCGGCGGGCTGACCACCTTCCTGAAGGTGAAGCTGCCCATCATCCTGCCCTCGGTGCTGGCGGTGTTCGCCCTGAATTTCAACACCCTGTTCACCGAGTACGACATGTCCGCCACCTTCGCCAGCTCCTACGGCACGTCCTACGCCATGGTCATCCAGTCCATGTGCGCGGAGGAGGGCCTGTACGGCTATAACGTCAACGCCTCCGGGCGGCGGTGCGCGTCCACCGTGTTCATCATGATCGTCTCCGGCATCATCCTGTACCTGGTCTACGGCGTGGGCGCCCGGGACCTGGGCGAGCGGCTGGAGATCCGGGACCGGAGAAGGAAACGGTGGGAAAAGCTGCAAAGCCGGTTCAAAAAGCAGCCGGCGCTCAAAACAGACCACTAAGGAGACTGCACAATGATCAAAAACATCATCTTTGATATGGGCGGCGTGCTGCTGGATTACGATCCGCCCCGGTTTATCGACCATCTGGGCGTCAGCCCTGAGGACAAAGCTCTCCTGCTGCAGGAGGTGTTCAACTCCGTGGAGTGGTTCCAGCTGGATCACGGGACCATCGAGGAAAAGGACGCGGCCGACGCAATGAAGGCGCGGCTGCCCGCCAGGCTCCACGGCGCGGCGGACCAGATGCTCAGCTGGTGGGAGCTGGAGGTGCTGCCCGTGGAGGGCATGGCGGAGCTGCTGGCGGAGCTGAAGGGGCTGGGCTACGGCCTCTATCTCCTGTCCAACGCAAGCGTCCGCCAGCCGGAGTATTTTGACCGGCTTCCCAGCGCGCAATACCTGGACGGGCGGTTCGTCTCCGCCTTTTACAAATTGCTCAAGCCCCAGTACGTGATTTATGAGACGATGCTCCGGGAGTTCGGCCTCAGGGCCGAGGAGTGCTTTTTCGTGGACGACTCCACCGCCAACGTGGAGGGCGCTTACTGCGTAGGGCTGTCCGGCGCGGTGTTCAACGGGGACGTGGACCGTCTCCGCCGCGCCCTGTGTGCCGCCGGCGTTCCGGTAAGGGTAGGACAAACCTGATAAAGTTGTTGTAATACAGGAAAGTTTTTTTGGATATATTGACATTTCGCTTTGCCGGTTTTACAATAAGCACATCCTGGAAAGGAAGGCAGTCCCTGTTTTTGCCGGCCCTCCGGGAAAATATGATTGGAGGAATTTTGTATGAAGAAGTTTTTGTCCCTGCTGCTTGCCATGCTGATGGTCCTCTCTCTCGCGGCCTGCGGCGGCAATGACAGCAAGCAGCCCGCCAACGATCCCACGCCCGCGCAGTCTGACAATCAGCCCGCGGCCAATGATCCCGCTCCCGCCGAGCCCGCCACGGGCATGGACGCCCTGATCGAGGCCGCCAAGGCCGAGGGCGAGCTGGTGGTCTACGGCTCCTGCGAGGAGGAGTACCTGGCCGCCGCCTGCGAGAACTTTGAGAAGCTCTACGGCATCAAGACCACCTATCAGCGCCTGTCCACCGGTGAGGTCCAGGCCAAGATCGAGGAAGAAAACGGCAATCCCTCCGCCGACGTCTGGTTCGGCGGCACCACCGATCCCTACAACGTCGTCGCCGCCGAGGGCCTGCTGGAGGCCTACGCGGCTGAGAACGCTTCCCACATCTCCAAGAGCGTGTATAAGCACAAGGACAACCTGTGGCACGGCATCTACACCGGCATCCTGGGCTTCATGGTCAACAAGGATGAGCTCTCCCGCATGGGTCTGGACGCTCCCCAGGATTGGGCCGACCTGACCGACTCCAAGTATCAGGGCCTGATCTGGCTGTCCAACTACAACACCGCCGGCACCGCCAAGCTGGTCATCAACACCATGATCCAGAAGTACGGCCACGACGCGGGCATCCAGTACCTGGTTGACCTGGACAAGAACATCGAGGTCTATACCAAGTCCGGCTCCGGCCCGTCCAAGAACGTGGGCACCGGCGAGTGCGTGATCGGCATCGGCTTCCTGCATGACGGCATCACCCAGATCCTGGACAACGGCTATGACAACATCGAGCTGATCATCCCCTCCAGCGGTACCTCCTGCGAGATCGGCGCCACCGCCATCTTCAAGGGCGCGGCCCATCCCAACGCCGCCAAGCTGTGGATCGAGTACGCCCTGTCTCCTGACTGCGTGGATCTGGCCCAGGATCACGGCTCCTACCAGTTCCTGGTGATCGACAACGGCAACCAGCCCCAGGCCGCCAAGGACTTCGGCCTGGATCCCAACAACGTGATGGATTATGACTTCGACGACGCCACCGCGAACATCGCCACTTATATCGAGGAAGTCATGAACGCCCTGGGCGGCGGCGACGACCGCTTCAAGACCGAGTAATCAAAAATCTATCTTGACCAACCGATGGGGGATGGCAGCCGCCATCCCCCACTTCCCTATTGTGTGTTCCGCTGCGAACCGTGCGGACAGCCGAGATGCGCAAAGTGAAGAGAGCGCATCGGCCGTCCGCTCAGGACGAAAGGAGGCTTCCCTATGGCAAAGGGCCAAGGCGCGGCTCTGGATCGAAAAAAACTGATGGCGGACCCCATTATGGTATGTACCATTGTGGTCCTGATTGCGTTTCTGACTTTGTTTATCCTCTATCCTCTGGCAATACTGCTGGTGGACAGCTTTGTAGGCGACGGCAACGGGTTTTCCTTCAGCGTCTTCCGGCGCATTTTCGCCATGCCCAACTTCAGCCGCGCCATCACCAATACCTTAAAGGTCGGGTTCCTGGTGGGCATTCTCTCCACCGTGGTGGGCCTCCTGTTTGCTTATGTGGAGGTCTATGTCAAGGTGGGCAAAGTGGTGGGCGGCCTGTTCAAGGTGGTCTCCATGCTGCCGGTGGTGTCGCCCCCCTTCGTGCTGAGCCTGTCCATGATCATGCTCTTCGGCAAGGCGGGCCTGATTACCCGGTTCCTGCTGGGCATCTATGACAACAGCGTCTACGGCTTCTGGGGCATTGTCATCGTCCAGTCCCTGACCTTCTTCCCCGTGTGCTATATGATGCTCAAGGGACTGCTGAAGAACATCGACCCCTCCCTGGAGGAGGCGGCGCGGGATATGGGCGCTTCCCGGAGCAAGGTCTTTCTGACCGTCACCCTGCCGCTGCTGCTGCCGGGCCTGGGCAACGCCTTTCTGGTGACCTTCATCGAGTCCATCGCCGACTTCGCCAACCCCATGATCATCGGCGGTTCCTACGATACCCTGGCCACCACTATCTACCTGCAAATCACCGGCGCCTACGACAAGGCGGGCGCGGCGGCCATGGCCGTGGTGCTGCTGTGCATCACGCTGCTGATGTTCGCGGTGCAGAAATACTACCTGGAGGCCAAGACCGCCGCCACCCTGACGGGCAAGGCTTCCCGCGGCCGCATGCTCATTGAGGACAAGAGCGTGGGGGTGCCGCTGACCATCCTGTGCGGACTGGCGGCGTTCTTCGTCATTATGATGTATCTCTGCGTGCCCATCGGGGCCCTGTTCCCCACCTGGGGCTATAAGTTCACCCCCCTGACCTTCAAATGGTTCGGCCAGGTGTTCACCAGGTACAAGGGCTTCCAGGCATTCCGGGATTCCTTCGTTCTGTCCCTCATTTCCGCCCCTATTACCGCCCTGCTGTCCATGATCATCTCCTATCTGGTGGTGAAGCGGAAGTTCAAGGCCAAAGGCTTCATCGAGGCGGTTTCCATGCTGGCCATGGCCGTTCCCGGCACGGTGCTGGGCGTGGGATACATCCGGGGCTTCTCCGGCGGCCTGTTCCATACCGGCATTCTCTCCGGCATCTATGGCAGCGCAGCCATCCTGATTATCGTCTTCGTGGTGCGCTCCCTGCCCACCGGCACCCGGAGCGGCATTTCCGCCCTGCGGCAGATTGACAAGTCCATCGAGGAGTCCGCCTACGACATGGGCGCGGACAGCTTCAAGGTGTTCATGACCGTCACCCTGCCCCTCATCAAGGACTCCTTCCTCAGCGGTCTGGTCACCGCCTTCGTGCGGTCCATCACCGCCATCTCCGCCATCATCCTGCTGGTGACGCCCCAGTTCCTGCTCATCACCGTGCAGATCAACGAGTTCGCGGAGAAGGGCTCCTACTCCATCGCCTGCGCGTTCGCCACCATTCTGATTCTCATCACCTATGGCGCGGTGCTGCTGATGAACCTGTTCATCAGGTTCTTCGGCACCAGCAAGAAATTAAAGGAGGTCGAATAAGCCATGTCTAAAGTCAAAAAAGGTGTACGGCTGGAGCATATTTCCAAGATTTATCAGGACCCCAAGACCGGCAAGGATTTTTACGCGGTGAAGGACACCTCCCTGACCATCGAGCCCGGTTCCTTTGTGACTCTGCTGGGGCCCTCCGGCTGCGGAAAGACCACCACCCTCAGGATGATTGCCGGGTTTGAGAGCCCCGACGAGGGCGAGATCTACCTGGGGGACCAGGCCATCAACGCCCTGACCCCCAACAAGCGGGACACCGCCATGGTGTTCCAGAGCTACGCCCTGCTGCCCCATTACAACGTGTTCGACAACGTGGCCTATGGCCTGAAGCTCCGGAAGGTGCCCAAGGATGATATCCGGGACCGGGTCATGAAGATCCTGGATCTGGTGGAGCTCACCGGCATGGAGGGCCGCATGACCAACCAGCTCTCCGGCGGCCAGCAGCAGCGCGTGGCCCTGGCCCGCGCGCTGGTGATCGAGCCCAGCGTGCTGCTGTTTGACGAGCCCCTGAGCAACCTGGACGCCAAGCTGCGCGTCTCCATGCGGACCGAGATCCGCCGCATCCAGCAGGAGGTGGGCATCACCGCCGTCTACGTCACCCACGACCAGAGCGAGGCCATGGCGCTGTCCGACAACATCATCATCATGAACAAGGGCGTGGTGGCTCAGATGGGCTCCCCCCAGGAGATTTACTATCACCCCAAGAGTGAGTTCGTGGCGGACTTCATCGGCGAGGCCAACTTCCTCAGGGGCAGGCTGGAGCGTCAGGAAGGGGATCACGCCATCCTGAACATCGAGGGCACCGCCGCCCGCGTGCCCGCCAAGGCGGGCATGACCGCCGGAACAGAGTACACGGTGGTGCTGCGTCCGGAATCCGCCGCCCTGGCGGGCGGGGGCGGACTGCCCTGCGAGGTGATCCTGTCCTGCTTTATGGGCTCCTATCAGAACTACCACGTAATGGTGGGGAATACGCTGGTGAAGCTGACGGACTACAATCCCAAGAATAAGAAAATTTACGCCGTGGGAGACCGGTGCTCCCTGGTCTTTGACCCGGAGTCGGTGCATATCCTGTGAAAAGCGGACCGGCTCATTCCTGTGGCAGGCGTACTTCTGACGCCGGGTCTTCCCATCAACTCTCTATACGGCTTTGTGGATTTTTGTCCCGTTATCCATGATCCGTCAGATACCGCTCCGCCTGCACGGCGGCAATGGCCCCGTCGGCGGCGGCGGTGACCACCTGCCGCACGCTCTTCACCCGCGCGTCCCCCGCCGCGAAGACGCCGGGGATTGCGGTGCGCATGTCCGCGTCGGTGGGGATATAGCCGTTCTCCAGCGGCAGCTGATCCCGGAACAGTTCCGTATTGGGCAGATATCCGACAAATCCAAAAAGGCCCAGCATACCGTCCTCCTCCGGGGCGCTGATGACCGTCAGCGTCCCGGTTTTCACGTTCCGGACGGTCAGGGAGCTGAGCGCGTCGCTCCCGTCCACCCGCGCTACCACGCTGTCCCACAGAAAGGTGATTTTAGGGTTGGCAAAGGCTTTTTCCCGGATGGATTTCGCCGCCCGCAGGACGTCCCGCCGGTGGATGACCGTCACCCGCCGCGCGAAACGGGTGAGGAACATCGCCTCCTCCACGGCGCTGTCGCCGCCCCCGGCCACGTACACGTCCAGCCCACGGAAAAACGCCCCGTCACAGGTGGCGCAGTAGGATACGCCTTTCCCGATAAACCGCGCCTCATTTTCACATCCGATGGGCCGGGGCGACGCGCCCGGGGCCAGGATGACGCTCCGGGCCAGATACTCCCTTCCGCCGCCCTCCAGCCGTTTTACCTCGCCGGACAGCTCCGCCCGCCGGATAACGTCCGATACGCGCTCCACGCCAAACCGGCCGCACTGCTCCGCCATCCGGTTGGCCAGCGTGACGCCGCTCTCTCCCTCCAGCATCTGTCCGGGGTAATTCTCCACGCCGGCGCTGAGGGCAATCTGTCCGCCGGCCTGGCCCTTCTCGATCAGCAGCGTTTTCAGCCGGCTCCGCCCGGCGTACAGTCCGGCGGACAGCCCGGCCGGACCGCCGCCCAGGATGATAACGTCATACAATTCGCTCATAACGCGCTCCTCTCCGTTCTAATGACAATACGATTATTTCCGAAAAATTTGCAAAAACTCGCAGCAGTAAAATTCAGTTGGGCGCAAATACTACCTCCAGCGCAATTTGCGCGCCATTTTGGAAGGAGGAAGATTCAGATGAAGAAAGCCGCACTGATCGCGGCCGCCCTGGCAATGGTCCTCTCCCTGGCGGCCTGCGGCAACCGAGACAACAGCACCTCTGGCAGCACGCCCAACGGAAGCAGCGTAACGGACCCCAACGGCAGCGGGTCCACCAATGACAACAACTATGGCAGTACCAACGGTTCCGTCAACGGCACCGGAACAGGCACCGGCAATAACGCCGGCACCGGCGCTGTTACCGGCACCGGGACTGGCGCTGGAACCGGAACCGGTACTGGCACCGGCACCGGGACCGGCGCTGGAACCGGAACCGGTACTGGCACCGGCGCCGAAAGCCGCAGCCGGGTTGGCAGCGACCTGCGCCGCGCGGCGGACAACGTAGGCGACGCGGTAACCGACATGGTAGACGACGGCCGCAGCGCCCTTACCCGCACCGCCAGCGCCACGACCTTTGAACGGATGCTGGACAACGCCCGCGTCCATGACACGGACGGCGTGCTGACCGACGGCGAGAACAGCCGCCGGTAGCCCTCCCTCGCGGGGGGAAAAGCGCGGAGACCTGGGAATCCTCCCCGGCCTCCGCGCTTTCTCTATCCTATCCAGCTGGACGCCGGTCCGGGCCGCGCCCCCGGCGGGAGGGGAATCTGGATATACCGGTCATATCGCTCCCGGCTGAACTGCCGGAGGTAAATTTCCTGGTGCTTTTGCAGGATCTCCTTCTCGTCCGGCATGGGGTCCGCCCAGCAGATGGTCTTGTAATGCACGCCGAAAAGCGCAGTGTCATACCCCAGCGTTTTCGCCCCGTTCCGGGCATAAAATCCCAGACGGCGCAAAATCAGCCCATCCGCGTCCGGATTTTCCGTGGGGGCCTCGGACTCCCCGATAAAAACCGTATCCCGAGGGTAATAGCCGGCCGCTTCCCGCAGCAGCTGTCCGCCGATGCCGCCGTTCCGCCTCCCGGAGGGAACGCAGAGATAGTCAATCAGAATATACCGCCCGTCGGAATGCTTCCACAGCAGGATATACCCCATCGCCTCCCCCGTCCCGTCAAAGAGGCCCAGCGGATCATAGACGCCCCGCGCCCGCATATCCTCCATGGCCCACAGCGGCTTCAGCTCCGAGGGCGGGAACGCCTCCTTCAGGTCGGTCCCGTATGCCCGCCGCAGCTCCTCCGGCGTCAATGCACGCAGTTTCATGGCAAAAGCTCCAATTTCATATAAATCGCGTCCTCCCTGGGATGCAGATAGTAGTTTTTCCGCCGTCCCGCTTCCGCATACCCATGCTTCCCATAAAGGGTCACAGCCTCCAGATTGGAGGGCCTCACCTCCAGGATCAGAAACGCCAGCCCCTTCTCTCTGGCCAGCTGTTCCGCCTGTCTGAGCAGCGCCGACGCTATCCCATGCCTCCGGCAGTCCGGCCGGACCGCAAGGTTATTGATGCCGCCCTCGTCCAGCACGAAGGAAAAGCTGAGATAGCCCAGCACGGTCCCATCCGGCGTCAGGGCCGCCAGACTGACGGTATTTTCCGCCTCCAGCATCTCCCGCAGCAGGTTCCCGGACCAGGGATCGGTAAAGCAGGCCCGCTCAATAGCCTCTACCTGCTCCAGGTGGGCGCGCAGCATCGGCGCGATCGTGTACTCCACGGCGCTATCTGACCGCGATCGCTTCGATCTCCACCAGCGCGTCCTTGGGCAGCCGCGCCACCTCCACGGCGCTGCGCGCCGGAGGCTCGCTGGGGAAGAAGGTGGCGTACACCTCGTTCATGGCGGCAAAATCATTCATGTCCTTTAAAAACACGGTGGTTTTGATCACGTTTTCCATTCCCAGCCCGGCCTGAGCCAGTACGGCCTTCACGTTTTCCAGGGACTGCCGGGTCTGCCCGGCAATGCCGCCTTCCGCGAATACGCCGGTGGCCGCGTCGATGGGCAGCTGGCCGGAGGTGATCACGATGCCGCCGCCGTCCACCCCCTGGGAATAGGGCCCGATTGCCGCCGGAGCGGCGGCTGTGGCAATAATCTTCTTCATGGAAAGATCCTCCTTTATTTTATGTGCCCCCATTGTACCAGCATCCCGGCAAAAGGTCAACCGGAACGCGCAGCGTGTTTCACCGGATTTTTTGTTTTCCCGCATTTTACAAAAGTCCCAATTCGGCTTTGTGTTCCCGGTAAAATCTTCTGGAAAAATATAGAGAATAATTCTTATAACGTTCTAGTGGTGCATCCGGTGAGAAATTGGACTTCAGGCCGGAGATGGATTTGCGTCTGGCAAGGCGGAGGACGCGGGCGGGCTGTCGCCCGTCAAGGATGACAACGCCGCCAGGCGTTTTCTGGACCGCTGATCTTTTCTCAGTATTTTTGGGTGCTGCTCTAAATGCTGTTATGAATTTAAGCCGCTTTGCTCGCCGCCGCTTGCGACGGCAACCGCAACACACGGCAAATATTACTTCCGACCTTTCGGTTCGGAAGTAATATATCTCCCGTATCCCCCGCCCATTCTCCGCATAAGCTGTAGGAGACGAGGCAAGGAGGGAACGCCTATGGAAATCCATGTCGTAAGCGCGGGGGAAACCCTGTATGGAATCGCCGGACAGTATGGCCTGGACCCCGCGCTGCTGCGGGACCTGAACGGCGTGCCGGAGAGCGGCGCGCTGGCGGTGGGACAGACGCTGATCATCCGGCGGGTGGATACCTTTCACACGGTTCAGCCGGGGGAAACGCTGACCGGAATCGCGGGACAGTACGGCCTTTCCCTGCGGCAGCTGTACCGGAACAATTACCAGTTAGGAGGCCAGCCCGCGCTCCAGCCGGGACAATCGCTGGTTATCGCCTATCAGGACCGGCCGTCAGAGTCCACCCATACCAACGGCTACGCCTATCCCTTTATTTCCACCCGGCTTCTGAGCGCCCAGCTGCCCTATATGAGCTATCTGACCCCCTTTACCTATGGCATCAACGCCTCCGGCGGCCTGCTGCCCCTGGCGGATGAGGCGCTGCTGGCCGAGGCCCGCCGGCTGGGCACGGCCCCGCTGATGCACCTGTCCACCTTAACGGAGACGGACCATTTTTCCAGCGAGCGGGCGGTGCGGGTGCTGACCGACCCGGCGCTCCAGTCCGCGCTCATTGAGCAGGCCGCCGACACCATCGCCGCCAAGGGCTATCAGGGACTGGACGTGGACTTTGAGTACATCCCCGGCGCCCAAAGGGAGGCATACGCCGCCTTTATCCGCGCTCTGCGGGAGCGGCTGGCGCCTATGGGACTGCCGGTCATCGTGGCGCTGGCCCCCAAAACCTCCGCGGAGCAGAAGGGGCTGCTGTATGAGGCCCATGACTACGCCCTTCTGGGCGCGGCGGCGGACTTCGTGCTGCTGATGACGTACGAGTGGGGTTATACCGCCGGACCGCCCATGGCGGTGGCCCCGCTGCCCAACGTGCGCCAGGTGCTGGACTACGCCGTGACGGAGATCCCCAGGAGGAAGATCTATCTGGGCATCCCCAATTACGGCTATGACTGGCCCCTGCCTTTCCGGCAGGGGGAAACCCGCGCACGGTCGATTTCCAATCAGGAGGCGGTGGAGCTGGCAATCCGGTACGGCGCGGAGATTTCGTTTGACCGGACCGCCCAGTCCCCCTGGTTTGAGTACACCGCCCCCGACGGCACGCCCCACGTGGTCTGGTTCGAGGACGCCCGCAGCATGTCCGCCAAGCTCCGCCTGATCTCCGAGTACGGCCTCTACGGCGCGGGCTACTGGAACCTCATGCGCCCCTATCCGCAGGGCTGGGCCGTTCTGAACGCGCTGTACGGCGTGGCGGAGGGATAAGAAAATAAAATTCTCTTTTCCGGCAGAAAGCCCCGGGCCGTTTGGCCCGGGGCTTTCTGTCAGAAAAGAGAGAGGGAGAAAAGAGAGAATTCATTGCTGAACAATGTCATGATAATATAGGGAAAAGCAAAAGTCAACCGTCCTTCACGACAATTCACGGAATATTCACAGGAGGTTCAAAAACCATTCAAAATCAAGGTTGACAAATGGAAAAATCCGGCGTATAGTTAGCATGCTTACTTTTAGTATACTAATTATTTTGAAAAAGAAAGGGGTGGGACCGATGCGTGACGAACCTGACCTGGGGCGTATGATCGCCTATTGCAGCCGCCTTACCCGGCAGCATGTCGATCAGAGCCTGCGCCAGGCCAGCTGTGACGTGACGCCGGTACAGTCGCGGACGCTGATCTATCTCTCCTGCCGCCGCGGCGGCCGGGCGGTCAACCAACGGGATCTGGAGCAGGAGCTCCGGCTGAAGCCCTCCACAGTCAACGGCATCGTGAACCGGCTGGTGGAAAAGGGCTACATCCTGCGCCGCACCAGTCCGGAGGACGGCCGCTGCCGCCTGATCTGCCTGACAAAAACCGGCCTGGAGAAGGCGGAGACCATCCGCGCTACGCTGGACGGCGCGGGGCAGTGGCTGGCCAGTTGTCTCTCCACAGAGGAAGAGGCCTCCATGCGGGAGCTTCTATCCCGTATCATCGAAAACTTGGAAAACGAGGTAAATAAAGTATGATCAAAAAACTCTGGCCATATACCAGAGGATACCGCAAATGGATCCTCTGCGGCGTGCTCTGCTCCGCCAGCGAGGCGGTGTTCGAGCTGCTGCTCCCTCTGGTCATGGCTGACATCGTGGATACCGGTATTCCTGCCGGGGATACCGCCTACATTTTGCGGCGGGGCGCGCTGATGGTCTGCATGGCGTTGATTTCCATGAGCCTGGGCATCGGGGCGGCATTTCTCTCCGCCCGCGCGGGCCAGGGCTTCGGCGCGAATCTGCGCCAGGCCCAGTATGACCATATCCAGGAGTTCTCCTTCCGGAACATTGAGAAGTTCTCCACCGCCTCCCTGGTCACCCGTCTGACCAACGACTGCAACATGCTGCAAATGTCCCTGATGATGGGGATGCGCCTGATGGTCCGGGCGCCGGTGATGCTGATCTCCGCCCTGGTACTGGCCATTTCCATCAGCCTGAAGCTCAGCCGCGCGTTCCTGGTGGCCCTGCCGCTGCTGGCGGTGATGATCGTCCTGATCCTCCGGCATGTCGGCCCAAAGTTCAGCAGCCTTCAGGAGCGCACCGACGACGTGAACCTGACGGTGCAGGAAAATCTCGCCGCCATCCGGGTGGTCAAGTCATTCGTCCGGGAGGACTATGAGGCGGAAAAGTTCCAGAAGCGGAACAACGCCCTGCGGGATATTTCCGAAAAGGCCTTCGGCTTCGTGGTGATGAACATGCCCATCATGATGCTCATCACCTACGGCACCATCATCGCCGTCATGTGGTACGGCGCGCCCCTGGTCCAGTCCGGAGAACTGGAGGTGGGCCTGCTGTCCACCTTCTTCACCTACATCACTCAGGTGCTCATGAGCCTGATGATGGTTTCCATGATCATGATGATGCTCACCCGCGCCATCGCCTGCGGCAGACGTGTGGTGGAGGTGCTGGACGAGGTCCCGGATATCGCGGACGAGACTGCCGCGTCCACCCTTGAGGTGGCCGACGGCTCCGTGGACTTCGACCATGTGTATTTCAAGTACAGCCCGGACGCGGAGAAATGGAACCTCCACGACATCAACCTCCATATCCCCAGCGGAGCCACCGTGGGCATCATCGGGACCACCGGCTCCGCCAAGTCCACCCTGGTCCAGCTGATCCCCCGTCTCTACGAGGTCCAGGAGGGTACGGTCCGCGTAGGCGGCCGGCCGGTGAAGGACTATACCATGGAGCGCCTGCGGGACTCCGTGTCCATGGTGCTGCAAAAGAACACGCTGTTCTCCGGCACCATCCGGGAGAACCTGCTGTGGGGCGACGAGAACGCCTCGGACGCGGATATCGAGGCCGCCTGCGAAGCCGCCTGCGCCTCGGAGTTCATCCACCGGATGCCGGAGGGCTATGACACCGACCTGGGCCAGGGCGGCGTGAACGTCTCCGGCGGGCAGAAGCAGCGGCTCTGCATCGCCCGGGCAATCCTGAAGAAGCCCAGGGTGCTGATCCTGGACGACAGCACCAGCGCGGTGGACACCGCCACCGACGCGAAGATCCGGGCCGCGTTCCGGACCCAGCTGCCGGAAACCACCAAGATCATCATCGCCCAGCGGATCATCTCCGTCATGGACGCGGACCTAATCGTGGTCATGGACGACGGCGGCATCTCGGATGTGGGAACCCACGAGCAATTGATGGAAAAGAGTGAAATTTATCGGGACGTCTACCAGTCCCAGCAGGAGGGGGCGAGTATCAATGGCTGAAGCAAGAAAAGGACCCGGCGGTCCTCATCGTGGACCCGGCGGTCCCCGCGGCGGCTTCCAGAAGCCCAAGGACATGAGAAAAACCATCGGCAACCTCATGAGCTATATCGGGAAATCCAAGTGGCTGCTGGTGGTGGTGGCGGTATGCCTGGTGCTGAATACCGCCTGCTCCATCGGAGGGAGCTATATGCTCAAGCCCCTCATCGACGAGTGCATCGTCCCCGGCGATTACGCCAGGCTGGCGCGGACGCTGGTGCTGATGGCCTGCATCTACATCTGCGCGGCCCTGCTCAGCTACACCTATTCCCGCATCATGGTCCACATCGCGCAGACGGCGACCCACGCCATCCGCCGGGACCTGTTCGCCAAGATGCAGGGCCTGCCCCTCAGCTACTTTGACACCCATACCCACGGCGAGCTGATGAGCCGCTATACCAACGACATCGACACCCTTAACGAGATCCTGCAAAACGGCATGGTCTCCCTGATCTCCGGCGTGCTGACCTTCGTGGGCGTGGTGGCGATGATGCTTTACCTCAGCCCCCTGCTGTTTCTGGTGACGGTGTTCTCCCTGGGGCTGATGCTCCTGGTAGTCATGACCGTAGGCAGGCGGTCCCGCCGCTACTTTATGGCCCAGCAGAGGGATCTGGGCATCGTCAACGGCTACATCGAGGAGATGATCGAAGGCCAGAAGGTCATCAAGGTCTTCAACCACGAGGCCAAGGCCAAGGCCGGCTTCCAGGTGTGCAACGAGAACTACCGTCAGAGCGCCACCAACGCTCACTCCTTCGCCGGCGCCATGATGCCCGCCATGGGCAACATCAGCCACATCAACTACGCCATGACCTGCTGCACCGGCGCCCTGCTGTCCATCGCCTTCGGCCTGGACCTGGGCTCCCTGGTGGTCTACCTCCAGTACACCCGGCAGGTCAGCCAGCCCATCAGCCAGGTCAGCCAGCAGGTGAATAACATCCTCTCCGCCATCGCCGGCGCGGAGCGGGTCTTTGAGGTCATGGAGACCCCGCCGGAAATCGACGAGGGCAGGGTCACGCTGGTCAACGTCAGCCGCGCCGCGGACGGCTCCATCGCCGAAGCCCCCGGCCGCAGCGACGGCTGGGCCTGGAAAAAGCCGGACGGCCGGCTGGTGCCCCTCACCGGCGACGTGCGGTTCAAGGACGTTGTGTTCCGCTATGTGCCGGAGAAAACCATCCTGCATGGGATTTCCCTGTACGCCAAGCCGGGGCAGAAAATCGCCTTTGTGGGCTCTACCGGCGCGGGCAAGACCACCATTACCAACCTGATCAACCGGTTCTATGAGATCGACAGCGGTCTCATCACCTATGACGGCATTGACATCAAGGACATCCGCAAGGAGAGCCTGCGCCGGTCCCTGGGCATCGTGCTCCAGGACACCCACCTCTTCACCGGGACCATCGCCGACAACATCCGCTACGGCAAGCTGGACGCCACCGACGACGAGGTCCGCGCGGCGGCGAAGCTGGCCAACGCCGACACCTTCATCAGCCACCTGCCGGACGGCTACGACACCTGGATCACCGACGACGGCGGCAGCCTCAGCCAGGGCGAACGCCAGCTGCTGGCCATCGCGCGGGCCGCTGTGGCGGACCCGCCGGTACTGATTCTGGACGAGGCCACCAGCTCCATCGACACCCGGACGGAGAAGCTCATTGAGCGGGGCATGGACCAGCTGATGGCTGACCGGACGGTGTTCGTTATCGCCCACCGCCTGTCCACCGTGCGCAACTCCAGAGCCATTATCGTCCTGGAGCAGGGCGAGATCATCGAGCGGGGCGACCACGACGACCTCATTGCCCAGCATGGGAAATATTATCAGCTGTATACCGGCCAGGCGGAATTGAGCTAGGCATATATCCTTTTTCTTGAGAAAAAAGAATCAAAAAGAACTTTTGTGGCAAAACTCTGTTTTGCCTGGCGTGTTGCGATGGAGTTGTAATTGCAACTGCCTGATGGACCAAACTGTGGTAGAATCTGACTGACCTTAGAGGAAGCAGTACGACAGAAAGGAGTTATTACAATGAAATACGTTTGCGACGTCTGCGGCTACGAGTACGACGAGGCATTGGGCGATCCCGATCACGGCATCGCCCCCGGCACCAAGTGGGCGGACCTCCCCGACGACTTCGAGTGCCCCCTGTGCGGCGTGGGGAAGGATCAGTTCTCCGAGGCCTGAGCGGGAGTCTGGACATGGAGCGCCCGGCTGAAAAATCAGCCGGGCGCTCCATGTGTTTTCAAGCGTGCCGACCGTACATCGGGGACGGGGGCCCCGGAACCTCCGGAGGATCGCCGGCGCCGCCCACAGCCTCGCCGACTGCCTGCACCACGGACAGATGGGTGTCGTCAAACAGATGCATGTAAATGCGGCTGGTGGTGCTGGTCGTGCTGTGACCCAGGGCGCGGCTGATGCCAAAGAGGGGCACGTTCCTGCTGTTGGCAATGCTGGCAAAGCTGTGCCGCAGGCCGTGAAGGGTCACATAGGGCAGCTCCGTTTTGCTCAGCACCCGCTGGAGCCGGCTGCTGAGATAATCCGCCTGATAGGGCAGGCCGCCGTCATGACAGACGACGTATCCCCTGTCCTCATAGCGGTCCCCCAGGCGCTCCATCTCCTCGATCCGCTGGTTCCACAGCCGCTCTATCAGCTCCTCCATATCCGCAATGCCCGCATAGCCCAGGCGGCGGATGGAAGAGCGGCTTTTCGTGGATTTATTCACGGACCGGCCATTGACGGCGGTGCGGGCCTCGGCAATGGTGATCACTTTCCGCTCCCGGTCCACGTGGTTCCACTTCAGACCGCAGATTTCCGCCCGGCGCAGTCCCAGATAGCCCGCCAGCTTCACCACCGGCTCCATGGTGGTGCCGGCCAGAATCTCGAAAAGCCTGGCCATGGTTTCCGAATCATAGAAATGATGGGTGGGGGCGCTGACGGAGGGCGGCGTCACGTACGCCGAGACGTTGCGCACCACCAGATCCTGCCGCCGGGCGTGCTCCAGGGCGTTGTGCAGCAGCATGTAGTGCTTGCGGACCGTGTTGGCACACAGGCCCTCCGCCTGCATCCGGTTCAGGTACAACTGAATCTGGACGGCGGTCAGCTTGGTCAGCAGAATACCACCCAAGGCGGGAGACAGATGGTTGCGGATAATCATCGTGTAGCCGTGAACGGTGCTGGCGGAGCGGCTGGGCTTGATGATCTGCTCCAGCCAGTAGGTCAGCCATTGGCCCAGGGTCAGCTTCTCCAGATCCCCGCCCTGGATCATGATTTCCTGCGCGCCCGTGCGGTCCAGCGCCTGAATGGCCAGCTCCAGCGTAGGATAGCACCGGGTGGTCCGCCTGGGCGCGCCGTCCGGCGGCGCGGGACGCCGGATGGTGACGTAATAGCTGCGGCGCTGCGTGTCGTAGGAGATGTTTGGCAGAATGGTTTTTCTGGACATTGAGGATACCTCCCTTCAAAATCTGACAAAACCGGAAAGTTTGTCATGAGGGATACAATAAATCCTCGGCGAATCATCTGTCAAGCACTCCGCAGTCCCGGCGCAGGGCGGACCGCAAACCAGGCCCCGGAGACTTTCCTCCCAGGGGACCGCGGCGGGGTTCGACTTTTCTCAGAATTTGGGGGCCGCCGCTTCCCAAGAGAAAAATTCAAAAATTTACGCGCGGCATCCGCCGCGTGATTTTTTGTGCAAGTTAACGTTGCACAAATCTACGCAATTTCTGCTCCGGTACACACTTTGTGTGTACCGGCTTTTCTGCCGGGAAGACTATTATAAAAGGAGAAATCTGTATGAATTACACAAAAAACTACCATCTTCCTCAGTGGAAGGAAACGGACCGGGTGCTGATGAACGACTTCAACCAGATGTGCGCGGACATTGAAAGCGGCATCGAAAGCGCCAGG
>JAAVHC010000030.1 GCA_014799925.1 Oscillibacter sp. | reverse complement strand
GAAAACGCATGGCCGCGTTGTCGTCCTTGACGGGCGTCAGCCCGTCTGTGTCCTCCGCCTTGCCCTGCGTTCCCTGCCCTCGCTTCCTTTTTTCTCTTTATTTCTGGGAACTGCTCTAAAGCGCATAGGGTTCTGTCTTGATGGCACGCAAAACCGGGCCTGGGCGGAAAATCCACTCAGGCCCGGTTTTGTTATACTGCCTCGTTCTGGCCCCGGATGGACTCGGCGAAGTCCTTATGGGGCATGACGTCGTAGTGGTACTTGTTCAGGATCGGCATGATCCGGTAGAACAGCTTGGTGTCCAGATTGAAGTAGAACACGGTGAACAGTGCCGCGTAGGCAATCAGCGCCGTTTTCACGACAGCCCCAAGAATCCGTAAAATCGGGCACCCGGATGTTTTCTTCATGTTTTCTGCGCCTCCTCTTAAATCAGATTGCCGCCCCCATAGAAGTGCAGTTTCTCGGTGGGGCCCTCCAGCGTGGAGTGATCCACGCGGCCGAATTCAGACCACTGATACCCGCGCGAAGCGAATGCTTCGCGCCGCAGGCACTCCGCCGCCTGAAGATGTTCCCCGGACGTATGCACTCCGTTGAACGGCCCATCGGGCAAGCAAAAAGTTTTTCTTTTGGTTCTTTTCTTTGTTCACAAAGAAAAGAACACCCCTCGCCCCTTCATATCCTCGTAAGCAACCTCTCGTTACCACCCTCTGCTGTCGTCGATCTCCAGCAGGGACGGGTCCAGGGGCTCCTCGTGCATGACAGTAAACATGTAGTCGTTGCCCGCCTTGCGCATGTCGGCGCGCTCCCCGGTGCGGTTGTCCAGCAGCTCGTGGGGGTCCCATATTGCGTGGACGCCGCGTTTGCGGTACTCGTCCTCGAAGACGCCGTGGAGCTCCTGCGCGCCCTTGCAGGCCACCTGATCGAACATGATGACCATATCGCAGTCAAACTGCTCCATGGTGTCGAAGACCTCCAGGAAGTGCTCATAGCCGCCCACGGCGTGGGTGCGCATGGCCCCCTTCTCGTACATTTTCGCGAAGTCCAGCAGGCACTGGTCACGGTCCGAGGTGTCGATGATGTTGTGACCCATGAGGGAGTCCATATTAATGACTACGTTGATGCCCCAGCAGTTGTAGAGCCATGTGGTAATAAAGGAGTAGTACAGGGGGGCGCAGGACCAGACAAGTGCCCGGTGGCGGGTCATGGGGAAGGTCTGGATGTTCTTGCGGACACAGCGCTCCATAATGCGGGCCACCTTGCGGTCCGTCTTGTGAAAAATGGGGCGGTCCCCAACATAGAAGTAGAAAATGCGGTAAAGCGCCTGGGCGACGGAGGAGACGGGGCTGCTGCTGGTCTTGGCGGCCACGTCCCACTTCTCCAGCTCAAAACGGGTCTGGTCGTTGAACTTCTCAATCCGCTTGTAGAAGGTCTCCCAGTCCCACGTCATGTTCAGGTGCTTTTCCATGAACTCGATGCACTCCAGGAACTCGTCAATGGTGTACTGGTGCAACTCCTCCTCATCGTGGCGCATGGGGGCGGGGAAGGAGTGGAAGGGCTTCTTGAAATACAGCTCCTGGAGGATAGAGGTGCCCACCGAGCCGTCGCAGGCCATGTTGTTGGACACGAAGCAGGGGCTGAAGTCGGGGTAATCGTCCCGGACGCACAGGCCGGACTCCGCCGCGCACAGGGAGCAGGCGTCGGGAGCCAGGCCCACGGACTCCACCGCGTCGATGTACCAGGGGATGGTCTGCTGATTGACGTGGTTTTGCAGGAAGCAGGTGGTCAGCTGGACGCAGATGTCGTCCTTCAGCTCCGGAAAGCCGTAGGCGATATGACCGGGAACGGTCTCGTCGTGCTGGAGGGTCTTGTACCAGCGCTCGTTGCGCTTGCCGCCATGGAGGTTGGCGTCCGCCAGGAACTGGGAGTTCAGCTGCTGCACGGAGCTGTCGAACATGGCGATAAAATGAAGGGTACTGGCCCGGAGGGCTTCGCCCCGCAGACCCTCGTTGCCCCGGTCCACCCAGGAGATGCCGGAGAGATACGTCTCCATCCAGCGGTAGCGCCACAGGCCCTTGAGGAAATAGATATTGCCCTGGGCCAGAGTGCGGCCGATGAGGCCCAAAAGGCGCAGCCACACCGTAAAATAGTAATTGGTGTCCGCCACGCCCCTCCACTCCCGGTGGCGGGTGATGCCGGTATCGCCGATGTAGAGGTCGCCCAGCCGGCGCTCGCCGTGGGGCACGCCGTACCAGAAATCTCTGGCCAGCTTTTTGGCCTTTTTCCCGCTGAAAGCGGCCTTGCCGTCCTCACGGACGATGGGGGTATAGCTGTCGATGACGCGGTCCAGGTGCTTCCTGGAGAAGAATTTCTCCCGGTCCGGACCGTCATAGATGGGGGCGCAAAAGTCCCTGGCGATATGGCCCGCCGTGACGGCGGCCTTCTTCGCCGCCCCGGCGGCGGCGGTCAGCTTTTTTACGGCCTTCATGCCTCTCCCTCCCCTTTTTGCAGTTTTTTGATCTCCACACTCTCCACAAACGCCTGGAACCGGGTCCGCAGCTGGCCGAAGGCGGTGTTGCTGTAGTCCTTCTCAATGGAGCAGCAGGGGATGCCGTAGTCGTTGGTCAGGATCAGGCTGTCCGCCACCCGCTCGTAGCTCCAGTATTCGCAGAACTTCATCTGCTCGATGATCACGCCGTCGGCGTGGTACTCGTCGTACAGCTCTTTCAAGTACCGCTTCCGGTCATGCATGACCTCGGTGTTCATGTACCGGGGGCACTGGCTGTTGTCCAGGTAGTGGCGGGCGACGGTCTCCAGGATGGGCTCGCCGTCCTTCAGCTCAATGGGTTCCCGGCCGGGGAGGGAGCCGTAGCAGTGGCGGTCCGCCACCACCAGGGCCCCGCAGGTCTCAATGAGCCTGGTAAACTCCGGGTCGTCGTTCTCGCTGCCGGAGAGGACCACGCGGATCTTCCAGGCGGGCCTTTCATCCGGTTCTCTGGCTTTGATTTCCTCCAGCGTCTCCCGCAGCTTATCCAGAATCAGATATTTGGGGCAGGTCATGGTGACCAGGTTGATGACGTGGAACTCATAGCCGGTAATGGGCGGGTTGGGCAGCTTCCGGAATTCCCCAATCTCGGAGATGATCCGGCAGACCTCGTTGTGCTCCTCGATGGCGGCGCGGACTGCCTCGTCGGAAATATCCACTCCCAGGCGGTCCCGCAGGGGCTCCAGCACGTATTTCCGCAGCTGGGTGGCGTAGTGGGACACGTTGCTGCGGGTCCCCTTCTTGTGGGGAACGTCCATGAAGGAGACAAAGAAGTTGGGGTCGTCCACCAGGTGCAGGATCTCCAGGTGCTCCTGGAACCGGTTGGTGGCGGTGCAGGTCTCCGTCGCCAGCTGGGCGTTCAGGAAATGGTAGCCGCCCTCAATGGCCCGCTCCAGAAGGCTGCGGGCGTAGGGACAGCTGCGGTTGGACATGTAGTAGCTGGCAATGTCCGGTGAAGTGCTCCTGGGCGCCCGCAGCCGCACGCTGAAGCAGCCCGGCAGATCCAGCAGCACCTCCGGCATAAAATAGCAGGTGTAGCCAAGGGCCAGCTTTCCCTCCGCTTTGGCCTGCCGCACCAGGGCGTTGTTGGCCTCCTGCAGCAGATTCTCGAATTCAATCAGGTATTTCAGGTCTCTCACATCGCATCTCTCCTCTCCAACACATTCCCGTTAAATGATAGATTACTTCCGAGCGAAAAGGTCGGAAGTAATATCTGCCATGTTTTACGGTTGCCGCCGTTTTATGGCGGCGAGTAAAACGGCTCAAATCAAATAATAAATCCCATCATCTATTATACATATTTTGTCGAAAAAAGCGAATACTTTTGGATTGGAAATAAAAATTTTGTGAAAAACGCCAAAAACCAACACTTTGATTGGTAGGTATGCCCAATTTTGTTGTGTTGAGCGGGAATGCTGTTTCATTCAATGAGCAGAAAACCGCCCCGGCGCCGCGTCTACCGTTTCTGTCCGCGGCATGGGGCGGTTTTTGGGGGATGATGGCAGCTTATGGAAATCGCCCTTGCAATCTTCCGGAATATGCGGTACAATGAATCTGCGAGACACAGAAGCAGAAAGGCAGGGCGCGGGGAGCAGTCACCTCTCCACGCCCCTATGCAGGAGAAACGACCTCCCACACAGCAGATTACTGCGCCAAAACTATTCTAACAGCTTTCCCCCTAATTTACAAGAGGGGAATCGGATAGGTGTGTACGCAGCTTCCGGCGGTGTAGGGATTATTTGCCCTGCGCCGCTTTTGTTGTCTCGACGGGAGCGCCCGCGGGGGACGGGAACGGAGTGCCGCCCCCAAGGGCCAGTACCGTCGGGAAACTACGAAGAAATGGAGAGGTATCACCATGAAAAAACCACGCACCGCACGCTTTTTATCCCTGGTCCTTGCTTTGGTGCTGAGCGTTTCCCTCTGCGTTCCCGCCCTCGCGTCGGGGAACTGGACGGAGCTGACGGAACCCGGCACCGGCTGCACTACTTCCCACGATTATAGCGACAGGGGCAGTCCTACTAAATTTTTTCTGTACGCCAACGAAAAGGGCGGGCTGACCCGTGTGGAGGCTCCCGCCAGCTCGAAACAGCTTCATGTCGAGGAGTACGACAGATCCCTCCGCTTTCTCTCCGGCAAGCTGATCCCCTTCGACGGCCTGGAGAAGTGGGGCGGGTTCTACGCCGGGGCGAATTACAACTTCATCATTACCGGGCAGAATAATATCAGCGATCATCCCGACAGCACGGAGGTTGTCCGGGTCCTCAAGTACAGCAAGGACTGGCAGTATCTGGGGAAAGCCAGCGTCTATGGGGCGTATACCAATAGCCCGTTCCATTTTGGCAATCTGCGTTGCGCAGAGTCCGGCGACATCCTGTATATCCATACCAGCCACGCGATGTATAATGGCCACCAGTCCAACATGATTCTTGTGGTCCGTGAAAGCGATATGACGGTCACGGAAACAAACTGCAAGGTCAGTGACTATCCCGGCTATGTGTCCCACTCCTTCAACCAGTACATTATGGCGGACTCTCTGGGGAACCTCATACTGGGGAACCACGGCGACGCCTATCCGCGGACGATGCAGCTCTACCGGTTGGATGGCCGGGCCGGAAAAGAGACGATTACCGGAGGCAGCAATTCCAGCTACGTCAATGCCGACAACTTCATCGGCTTAGCCGGCGGCGCAACCTACGCGATGCTGGGCGGCATAGCGGAGACCACAAGCGGGTATCTGATGGCCTACTCGCAGAGAGCTTCCGGAGCAATCGGCGACCTGTATCAGATCAAGCTCGCCTATATTGCGAAGAAAGACTTCGGGTCCGACAGCACAAAAAACCAATTCCAGGTCCGGCAGCTCACCGACACCAAGGCGGACCTGATGAACTGGGACCCGTTCAACGCCCCCGACCAGGGCAACCCGTATCTGGTTCCTACCAGTCTCTCCGGCGGCTACATCATCTGGAAGTCCGGCAAGGGGGAGATCAGCTGGACCACCTATGACGCCAGCGGACAGACCGGCACGATCCGGACGGGCTCCGGCAGGCTGTCCGACTGCCAGCCCATTTTCTTCAACGGCAAGGTGGTCTGGTTCGCTACCGAGCAAACCGATGTGGAGAAATTTTCCCTCACCTTCTACACGCTGGACGCCTCCGGCCTGACCGCCATCGACCCCACCGCCCCGCCCGCCCCCAGCACGCCGGTCCTCCCCGACAACCCGTCCGACCTCTTCCGGGACGTGGCCGCCAACCACTGGGCCCTGGACTACATCCGGACCTGCGCGGAGAAGGGCATCGTCAACGGCGTGGGCGACGGGATGTTCAACCCGGAGGGCGAGGTGACGTACAAGGAGTTCATCGTCATGCTGACCAGGGCGTGCTACGCCGAGGACGTCAGCCGGATCACAGATACGGAGGGGAAGCCCTGGTACTATCCCAACATGATGGTAGCCCAGGACTGCTACCTGATGGGGAATACGGACATGCGCCGGTACGGCGGCTGGCCTGAGCCTGTCGTCGCGGACAATGCCATCAACCGCTACGAAATGTCCGCCGTTCTGTACGGGGCGGCGTTCAGCTATGGAAAGCCAGCCTCCGGCGGACACTGGCGGGACGCCGTGAGCTCCATCAAGGATTATGACCAGTTTTCCGATTCCAACAGCTTTGGCATGTATTACATGACGGTTCCACTCTGCTACATGCTGGGTGTTCTCACCGGCGCGGAGGACGGCTGCTTCCACGGGGACCGGACCGTGACCCGTGCCCAGGCCTGCGCGGTGATCGTGCGGATGATGGACGTGATCGGGGATCCTCCGGCCGGCGAGACCCATGAGATCATGGTCATATACAGGGGCACGGAGGCAGCGAACAAGCTCCCTGTCGTCTCGCAGCAGCTCCCGGAGGGTCAGGCGTACTCGTTCACCTCCCCGGAGATTCCGGGCTGTACGGCGGACCGGCCGGTGGTTTCCGGCGTCATGGGCCGCTGCGCCAGGTATGTCATGGTTACGTATACCCCCAACTGACACAGGCGCGTCATTCTCCAGACGAAGGACCGCCCCGGCTTTGCCGGGGCGGTCCTTCGTTTATTTCTTCTGTCCGTAGTAGGCGTTGGGGCCGTGCTTGCGGGAGAAGTGCTTGTCCTGAATCCGCTGGGGAGCGGCGGCGACCCTGGGGTTGATCATCTCGGTGAAGAGGGCCATCTTCGCAACCTCCTCCAGAACGACGGAGTGATACACCGCCTGAGCGGCGTCCTTCCCCCAGGTGAAGGGCCCGTGGCTGCGGCAGATGACGGCGGGGACGTGGACGGGGTTGATCCCCCGCTCCCGGAAGGTTTCCACGATCACGTGCCCGGTGTTGGTTTCATAGTCCTCGTCGATTTCCTCTGACGTCAGGTCGCGGGCGCAGGGGACGGGGCCGTAGAAGTAGTCGGCGTGCGTGGTGCCGTAGGCGGGGATGTCCCGGCCCGCCTGGGCCCAGCCCACGGCATGGGGACTGTGGGTATGGACGACGCCGCCGATGTCGGGAAAGGCGTTGTACAGCACCAGATGGGTCCTGGTGTCGGAGGAGGGATTCAGCCTGCCCTCCACCTGCCTGCCCTCCAGATCCAGGACCACCAGGTCCTCCGGCTTCAGCTCGTCGTACTCCACGCCGGAGGGCTTGATGACAAACAGTCCCTTCTCCCGGTCGATGCCGCTGACGTTGCCCCAGGTATAGGTGACCAGCCCCCGGCGGGGCAGCTCCATATTGGCTTCATAGACCTTCTGCTTCAGTTCTTCCAGCATGACTGCGAAATCCTCCTGACAAATTAGTCTTTTTTGCTGTCCGCGTCGATGTATTCCCGCTGGGTGGCGCTGTTGAGGATGGAGAGGATCACGTTGCCGCAGCAGCGGCGCACATCCTCCTCGCTGATGACATTGGCTTTCACCGCCTGGATGATCTCCTTCTTATAGCTGTCTCCGCCGGGCATGATCAGGTCGTTGCCCGCCCGCATGGCGGCGGCGCTGCTGCCCCGGCCCTTCCGGGTGGAGAACCAGTCGGTCATCACCACGCCGCGGAAGCCCCACTCGTTGCGAAGCACGCGGGTACACAGGTCATAGCTGTTGGGGGCGTAAACCCCGTTGATCCGGTTGTAGGAGGTCATGACGCCCTTGGCCCCGCCGTTCCGCACCGCCTCCTCAAAGCCCCGGAGGTAGATTTCACGCAGCGCCCGCTCGCCCACGTTGCTGGAAACATAGTTGCGGTTGTCCTCCTGGTTGTTGCAGGCGAAGTGCTTGACGGTAACATAGTACCCCTCCTCCTGCTGAACGCCCCGGATGAGGGCGGCGGCCATAAGGCCGGTGAGCCGGGGGTCCTCGGAGTAGTATTCGAAGTTCCGGCCGCAGAGGGGATTGCGGTGGATGTTGACGCCCGGAGCCAGCCAGTAGGTGCAGCCGTATTCCTTCATCTCCCGGAAAACGGCCGTGCCCACCTGGGTCATCAGATCCGTATTCCAGCTCTGCGCCAGGGCCTCCGCCACAGGGAAGGCGGTGGCGTACTGATAGAGCACCGTATCTTTCTCCGGATCGCCCAAAGCCAGCTTTTTGACAAAGCCGGGAACGGCCTCGAAACCGGAAATGGGGATGTCAATGGGCTTGATCTTCCCGTTCTTACCGACGGCGGACCGCTTCTGGATGCGCAGGCCCGCCGGGCCGTCGCAGAGCGCCACGTTGGTCAGTCCGCGGTCCCAGAATCTGGAAGTGGTGTTCCCCACGGAGCCGGGCAGCTGGAACCGGTTGTCTCCGCCCGGCAGTCCCATGCCGGCGCCCACCACGATGTCCGCCATCTCCTCCAGGGTCAGGCGCCGCAGGGCCCGCTTCACCCGCTCGTCGTCCGGGCAAGCCGGCATACCGCCGTAGGTATAGGTCACCGTCTCAAAGGCCTCCGGCCGGACCGTCAGCCGGGGCAGGTCCGCCGGCAGGACGCCGAAATCATGGGCCGGGGCGTGGAGCTCCTCCAGAGGCAGATGCAGGGGGCAGATATGACTGTGCCGGGAGACCACCGCCTCCCGCTCCAGCAGCAGCGTTCCCACCACGGCGGTGCTGCGGGAGGAATTGCCCAGGCGCAGGATATAGGAGCCCGGCTCCAGGACACAGGACGCGTCCGCCTCCCGGAAGCTGGCAAGGCCGGCCAGGTCGAAGCGCAGCTCCAGCTCCTGAGACGCGCCGGGGGCCAGGGGCTCCGTCTTGGCAAAGGCGGCCAGGGACTGGTACTCCTTGTCCAGCGTCCCGTTGGGGGCGGAAACATACAGCTGGGCAACCTCTTTGCCGGTATAGACGTCTCCGGTATTGGTCACCGAGGCCCGCACCGTCACGTGCCGCCCATCCTCCGCCAGCGCAATGCCGGCGCAGCGGATGGCGAAATCCGTGTAGCTCAGGCCGAAGCCGAAGGGATAGGCCGGCTCCACGCCGAAGCTGTCGAAGAACCGGTAGCCCACGTAGATGCCTTCCTGATAGAACTCATTCTCCAGATCGCCGTTGAGATAGCTGTACTCCTGAGCGAAGGGGAGGTCGGCGTACTGCCTGGCCCAGGTGTCGGTGAGCTTGCCGGAGGGGGATACCGCGCCGCTGACCACGTCGGCGAAGGCGCGGCCGCCCTCCTGCCCCAGCTGGCAGAGATAAATCACGGCGTTGATGCCGGGGATGCGCTCGATGGCGCTCATGTCTATGGCGGAGCCGCTGTTGATCACCAGCAGAAAGTGTTCGTATTGCTCCGCGCAGAAGCGGATGGCGGCTTCCTCCTCGTCGGTGAGGAACAGATCGCCCTTCTCCGCCCGGCGGTCGCCGCCCTCGCCGGCCTGCCGGCTGAGGACGTAGATGCAGGAGCCGGTATCGCTGTCCACCACGTCCCGCCTGGTGATGGCGCGGCCTGCGGGCGCCTGGAAGCTGTCAAGGAGCAGGCCGATGAAGGACTTGAGCTTCAGGGGATTGAGTTTTTTCTTCTTCTCCTCCAGATAGCGGAGCCTGGCCGCCTCATATTCGAGCCGGAAATCCTCCAGCCACTGCTGGCTGGAGACGGTGAAGCCCCGCTCCTCCAGGCCCTCCAGAATGGTGACGGAATGGCGCTCGTTGACCTCGCCGGAGCCGGTGCCCCCCTTGATGGTCATGGACGCGCCGGGGCCGTAGAGGGCCACCTTTTGGGTCCGGAAGGGCAGGGCCCCGTCGTTTTTCAGCAGAACCATGCCCTCGCAGGCGGCCTGGTAGGCGATTTGCAGGTTGTCCTTTTCCCGCTGGGTCATCTCGTCGGAATGGCCGGCCTTGGTCAACAGGTCCATATCGTTTTCCTCCTTGCTCCTTTTTGGGGATGTTTATTACTTCCGAACTGAAAGGTCGGAAGTAATATTTGCCATGTTTTGCGGTTGCCGCCGCTTGCCGTGAAGCGCCGCCAAGCGGTGCCTTTAGCGCTAAGCCGGCCATAGATAGGCCGGCCCACGGGCGGCGAGCAAAACGGCTTTAATCAAAGGTATTATTACCGAATTAAAAATTCGGTAATAATACCTTATCCTAGCATGTTCCCCCGCCGCTGTCAACTGGAGCATGGGCGCGTATCGCGGCAAACCCGCGAAGCAGAAGGCGGAGAGCGGGCGCGGGAAAGGCGGGACCTGCTCCGGGCAAACCGTCCGGGCGGCTTGCTTATAGTCGACGCAGTTGAAAAAGAGTTAATACTTTTTTCAATTACAGGTATCAAGGGTTACCGTGCGGCGGACTATGCTGATCTGCGCAGAAAAGAGCGGGATTGGCCGTCCGCCCAGGACCTTTTTCTTTCAAGAAAAAGCATTATTCTTCCTCTTTTTCCGTCTTCTGCCTGTCCTCCGGCCAGACCGGCTGATGGGTGGCGTAGCTGGAGACGGAGACCGGCAGGCCTTTCTTTTTCAGCCGGAAGGCGGAGAACGCCCGGACCCCCGCGTAGAGGCAGGCGCAGATGGGCACGCCCAGGAACATGCCAACCACGCCCCAGAGGCCGCCGCCCACCAGGATGGCTACGATGACCCAGAATCCGGAGATGCCCGTGCTGTTGCCCAGGATCTTGGGACCCAGGATATTGCCGTCAAACTGCTGAAGGGCCAGAATGAAGATGATGAAGTACAGGCACTTGATGGGACTGGCCAGCAGGATCAGGAACGCGCTGGGAATGGCCCCCAGGAAGGGACCGAAGAAGGGAATGATATTGGTCACGCCCACCACCACGCTGACCAGCGGGGCGTAGGGGAAGTCCAGGATGCTGGAGCAGATGAAGCAGATGATGCCGATGATCAGGGAATCCAGCAGCTTTCCCCGGACAAAGCCGGAAAAGATGCGGTCCGTGGCCTTGATCCCCCGGATGAACCACGCGGCCCAGTCCTCCGGCAGGAGCGTGTAGCACAGCCTGCACCCAGAGGCGGCAAAGCCCTCTTTGGAGGCCAGCAGATAGAGGGAGATCATGACGCCGACGAGCAGATTCTTGAAAAATACCAGCAGGCCTACCACGCCGCCGGAGACGGCCTGCATCGCCGCCTGGAGCTGGGGCATGAGGTTGTTCTTTACCCAGGCCAGGGCCTCGTCAAAATTCTGATTGAGGAAGATGTCCTTGTAGTACTCGCTGAAAATGTCCTCCGCCTGCCGGGCCAGGGAGGGGTTATCCTCCAGCAGCCGCAGCACCCAGCCTTCGATGGTGTTGTAGTAGGTAGTGAGGTTTCCGGCCAGCAGCATGACGCTCTTGTACAGCTCCGGCAGCAGGATCCGCAGCAGGGCGTAGAACAGCGCCGCCACCACGGCCCAGGTCAGCACGATGGAAACAGGCCGCGCCCATTTTGCGGCTGCCTCCCCGCGCTGGCGGAGGACCACCCGCTCGAACCAGTTGACAACGGGCGCCAGCAGATAGGCGATGGCGCAGCCATAGAGAATGGGCGCCAGAATGCTCAGCAGTTTTCCGGTATAGATCATGACGATGCTGTCCCGGAAAATCAGGTCGTAGATCAGCATGATTGCGCAGACGACGCACACCGCCGTCAGTCCCCAGGCAAAATAGTGGTTATCCTTTTTCATTTCCCACAGCGCCTCCTCATAAAATTTTCTTCCTCCATCATACGCAATTTTTTTGAGGATTGCAATAGTTTTCCTAATATGTTATATTCTGCTTATGGAAGATTTAAGGCTTGTTGCTAAATTGTAACATCTTTTTGGGACAGGATGTGGTATAATGACCGCATATGTACCGGCCGGCCACGCCTGTTCCGCCGGATTTCCAAAGGAGGAAGCAATTTTATGAGAATAAAGAGAACCCGCGCGCGGCTGTTGGCCGCACTGCTGGCCCTTGTGATGGTCCTGACCCTGTCGCCTGCGGCGGAAGCTTCCCCGTCCTCCCCGAACGGCTGCCCCGCCAACAACAACGGGCAGCATACGGTTCCCAGGGGAGAGTGGGAGACCGCCGTGGAGGCCGACTGCGTCACCGAAGGCATTCTTAAGGGACGCTGCACGGCCTGCGGGGAGCTGGTCTCTGTCGTAACCGACAAAGATATGGAAAATCACGCCGCCGACTGCAAGGATAACGGAGACGGGACCCACTCCGGCGTATGCACCCATCATAGGGTCAATGTGACGATCGACCGGGAGCGTCACCATTTCATTGACGGCGTCTGCAAGCAGTGCGGCGTGCTGGACTATGAAGACGTGGTATTGAACATCGGCAGTAAAAACCGGACTGCCAACGTGGCGGTGGGCGACGCCAACGCCAGGCTTTCCGCCGGCGACGTCAAGGTGCTCCTCGGCAAAACCGACATCACCGACAGCTACAACCTGACCTATCTGTGGTACTATCAGGGCAGCCCCGCCGGCAGCGGCCAGGAGTGTCCCCTGCCCGCCGCCGTCTACGATGAGGAGGGTACCTATTATTATACTCTGGTGGTTTCCGCCGTGCCCAGAGGGACCACCGCCCGCCAACCAGCCACGGAGACCGCCACCATTACCGTCCAGGTGAAGGACCTCATTACCGCCAGCGCCATCGTCTCCTCCTCCGACACCAGCCTGCGGCTGGGCGAGATGGACGCATGGTCGGCGGATTCCGTCTCCGGACAGATCTATGACGCCGTTCAGGACCTCTGCGCCCGGGACGCCGATCCCAGGTATGTCCGCTTCACCGGCGACTTGTCCGCCACCGAGGTGGGCCAGCTCAAGGCGAATCCCAATACCTATTATACCTTCGAGGGCACGAAGACGGACAGGGACCTGCTGGATGACGTGCAGTTTGTCACCGGCACCGCCGCCGGCGACTATACCGTGGATTTTACCGCTTATGACACCAATAACAAGTCTTATGCCGGCGTTCTGACCATCACGGTGCAGCAGGACGTGGGTAATCTGGACGTGCTGTACATCACCGCCAGAAATACGCCGGTCACCCTGTCCCCCGACGAGTTCGAGGCCTACTGGGACAAGGTCTGCCCCGGCGGCGTGCTCGATTCCATCAGCTTTGACGAGACGCCCAAGTCCGTGGAGGGCACGTTGTACATTGACTACGTCTCTCCTTCCTTCCCCGGCGATCGGGTCCGCACCAGCGACACCTTCTATGTGGATCCGGGCCGCTACGAATATGGTATCGACGCGGTCACCTTCCTGCCCGGCGCGAAGCAGTCGGAATATGTGCCCCTGCGCTTCACCGCCTACGGCACCCGGAGCGGAAGCCGCACCAACACCAGACGCTCCGGCACCATGTACATCTTCCTCAGCGCTGATGGCCGCTCCGCCGACGTGACGGTGAACGCCGCTGCCGACGGCACCGCTTTTCTGACGGCCGACTTCCAGAAGGCTTATCAATCCGCCACCGGCGGCACGGGGAGCAGCTTCTATATTCAGCTGCTGGATGTTCCGGAAAGCGGCAGCCTGTACGTGGGCCGCACCGCCAACCGGAGCGGCACCCGTCTGACCCAGGCCAACATTCAGGGCCGCCCCTTCTCCTACAGTGACAGCCGGGGAGAGACCATCAGCAGCCTGACCTACGTCCCCGGCACCGCCGTGTCGGAATCCATCCGCTACGTGGCCAGCAGCACCCAGGGCAAGCCCCTGTACGCGGGCAGGATTACCTTTATCAACTCCTCCACCAACCCCGGCGCGGCGGAGATGACGGTACCCTATGTCTCCACCTCTGCCGGAGTGTCCTTCCGGTCCGTTGATTTCGAGACCCTTCCCGGCGCGGCGGCACCGAAGCTGAGCATGGTGTCCTTCACGCCGCCCTCCGCAGCCGTCGGCACACTCTACTACGGGCGGACCGCCACGGCCGCCGGGATGGCGATCACCAGCGACAGCAGCTGGTTCAGCGTCTCCTCCCCCGCCGTCGCTGGAGCCAACAGCATGGATAACGTCACCTTTGTTCCCGCCGCCGGATACAGCGGCACGGTGACGATCCCCTTCACCTCCATCAACACCGCCGGGACCCGGTCCACCGGCGAGGTCCGCAT
>JAAVHC010000063.1 GCA_014799925.1 Oscillibacter sp. | reverse complement strand
GCTGAAATTCACTGACGAACTGCCCGCTTTAGCCGGGACAGGGCGGGAAATGAAAGCCGCTGAATAGGCCATCAATAAAAATTTCAAAAATTTATTAGTTCTGGCTTGACATTAGCAGATATGAGACATCTTTTCGCCACTCTGTCCCTCAAGAACGGCGTAGACGTGAAAACTCTCGCTGGAGCCCTGGGCCACTATTCCGCAGGATTTACCCTCAATACCTACACCCACGCCACCGCACAGATGAAGCAGGACGCGGCAGACACCATCGGCGCAGTCATTAGCCAAGCGATGTAACAAAAAAATTTCTCAAAAGAGCAGCACCGGACAAGAAAATCCCGTCCGGTGCTGCCCCGTCCTATCCAGATCTATCCCCGTGTGGGTCGCCGCGTGGGTCACACCAAAGGCCCTAAAATAAACGCGCCTAAAAAGTGCTGAAAACAAAAGAAAACCCGGCAAATCCATTCGGATTTGCCGGGTTCTGGTGGAGACTACTGGACTCGAACCAGTGGCCTCATGCGTGTGAAGCATGCGCTCTAACCAGCTGAGCTAAGCCTCCGAAGTGACGGGAGCGATTCCTCCCGTCGTGGTGACGCGTACGGGAATCGAACCCGTGTTACCGCCGTGAAAGGGCGGTGTCTTAGCCGCTTGACCAACGCGCCAAGGGGCTGTCCCATTGTTGGGACATGGTAGCGGCGACTGGATTCGAACCGGTGACACTTCGGGTATGAACCGAATGCTCTGGCCAACTGAGCTACGCCGCCATAAACCCGGTCGAATATGTGCCTGACCGGCCAGGCAGGAGTTAGTATACCGCAAAACATACGCCTTGTCAAGAGTTGATTTTATTTTTTCTTCAACTTTTTTCCATGCCCCTGAAAACCCACTTCCCTTTTCTTCCCAGATATGGTATACTGCAAACGAAACCATATGCTGTGCGGCGCCTCATCCGACGGGGCGAATTCAAAACGAAGAAGAAAAGAGGAACGAAATATGTCAACCCCCCATAATTCCGCCAATCCTGGTGATTTCGCGAAAACCGTGCTGATGCCTGGCGACCCCCTGCGGGCCAAGTTCATCGCCGATACCTTTCTGGACGGTGCGAGGCTGGTCAACAACGTCCGGGGCATTCACGGCTACACGGGCACTTATAAGGACGTACCCGTCTCCGTCATGGCCTCCGGCATGGGAATGCCCTCCATCGGCATTTACTCCTATGAGCTCTTCAGCCAGTACGACGTGGAGAACATCATCCGCATCGGCTCTGCCGGGGCCATCAGCCCCAAGCTGAAGCTGCGGGACGTGGTGGCCGCCCAGGGGGCCTGCACCAACTCCAACTTTGCCCATCAGTACGGCCTCCCCGGCGTTTTCGCGCCCATCGCCGACTTCACCCTGCTGGAAACCGCGGTTGCCGCCGCCCGGGAGATTGGCGTGGAGATGCCGGTGGGCAATCTGCTCTCCTCCGACACCTTTTACGACGCGTCCAGCTCCTCAATGAAGTGGGCGGAGCTGGGCGTTCTGGCGGTGGAGATGGAGGCGGCGGCCCTCTATATGAACGCCGCCAAGCTGGGCAAGCGGGCTCTGGCCATCTGCTCCATCTCCGACAGCATCGTCACCGGCGAGGAGCTGGACGCCTCGGAGCGTCAGACCAGCTTCACCACCATGATGAAGATTGCCCTGGAGACCGCCGTGAAGATGGCGGCGGGCTGTGTCCGCTGACAGATTCGCTCTGTACCGTCCTGCGGCTCCAGATTGACCGCATGGTAACGAATGAGAATATCGCATTTTCAGGAACACAAGAAGGAGGTATATACTAATGACAATTACCTGGCTGGGCCATTCCTGCTTTATTCTGGAGAGCAGCGGCTTCCGTGTTATTCTGGACCCCTATCATGAGGTCCGGGGCCTGCCCGACGTCGCGGCGGAGGCGGACGCCGTCTATTGCAGCCACGATCACTTTGACCACGCCTGGACGGAGAACATCCGTCTGACCACCGGCAAGGAAAATCCCTTTACGGTAAAAGAAATCCAGACCTGCCACGACAATCAGGGCGGCGCGCAGCGGGGTAAGAACATTGTTCGTACCTTCACCGCCGAGGGCGTCACCGTGGCCCACCTGGGCGATCTGGGCCACCGGCTCAGCGCGGAGCAGCTGGCCGGGATTGGCCGCTGCGACGCGATCCTGATCCCCGTAGGCGGCTTTTACACCATCGACGCCGCCGAGGCCAGGTCCGTGGCCGATGCCATCGGCGCGCCGGTGGTCATCCCCATGCACTACCGGAAGGACACGGTGGGCTTCGACGTGCTGGGCACGGTGGAGGATTTCACCGTGCTGTACCCCCAGGAACGGGTGAAGGAATACCCCTCCAACGTCCTGACCCTGACCAGGGACACCCCCCCGCAGGTGGCGGTGCTGACGCTGGCAAAGTAACCTCACATAGCAAAAGAGAGGCCGGACGCAGTCCGGCCTCTCTTTTTTTGACATCGTTTCGTATTATTCGACACAAAATCAACTATTTAAAATCAGATATTCCCCGACAGCTCTTCCAGCGACCGGAAGGTATATCCCATTGCCTCCCACTTGCTCAGCAATTCATCCAGGATTTCCGCGTTGGTCCGGGAGGTGGAGTGGAGCAGGACGACGGCCCCATCATGAATACGGGGCAGGAGCTTCGCGTAGGCCTGCTCCGCTGTGGGCTGGTTGTCCGTGTTCCAGTCCACGTAGGCCAGGCTCCAGAAGATGGTCTTGTAGCCCAGCGCCTGGGCCTGCTTCAGATTTTCCACGCTGTACTTCCCTTGGGGCGGGCGGTAGAAGCGGGAAAGAGGCCTGCCGGTGGTCTGCTGATAGAGCGCGGCCAGACTCTCCAGCTCCTCCTGAAAGGCGGACTGCCGGGAGATGCTGGACATATCCGGATGATGGAAGGTGTGGTTGCCCACGATATGCCCCTCGTCGGCCATCCGGCGGACAATGTCCGGCGCGGACTCGATCATATGACCCACCACAAAGAAGGCGGCGGGGGCGTTGTGCTTCTTCAGCGCGTCCAGGATCCGCTCCGTGTATCCGTTCTCATAGCCGCAGTCAAAGGTCAGATAAATTACTTTTTGCGAAGTGTCGCCAAGATAATACGTGTCGTATTTCCTCAGTTCCGCGGGAGATGCGTTGCCTACGGGCGCTTCCCCCTCCGTGGGGAAGGAAAGCCCCCAGTCGCTGGCGGAAACGGGAATCGCGGCGGGAGAGGCGGTGGGAATCGCCGCTTCGCCGCTGTCCCTGAGGGAAAGGATCACGGCGGCGGCCAGCGCCAGGGCCGTCATTGCGGAAAAGGCCAGGATGGACCTGCGGTCCGCTCTGGACATGGTAAAGACCTCCTTTTTTGCGCGTTTCCCTTAGTATGCGCAGAGCCGGCCGGGATATACGCGGCAGAAATCAGTTGACGGAAACGGGTCCGGATACTATAATAAAAGCCTGCGAGCGAGCTCGCGGGCTTCTTAACCTGAAGTGTACGAAAGGAATTTGCGATGAACGAACGAAACCTGGCCTCCTCTGTGGTCACGGAGGTCAAAAAAGCCATTGTGGGCAAGGACCCCGTCCTTGTCAAGGCGCTGGCCGCCATTCTGGCGCGGGGCCATATTCTTCTGGAGGATATCCCCGGCGTGGGAAAGACCACACTGGCGCTGGCCTTTGCCAAGGCCCTGAACCTCCAGTTCTCACGGGTGCAGTTTACGCCGGACGTGATGCCCTCCGATGTGACGGGCTTCTCCATCTACAACAGGGAAACCGGGAAAATGGAATATCAGCCGGGAGCGGTCATGTGCAACCTGTTCCTGGCCGACGAGCTCAACCGGGCCACCAGCCGGACCCAGTCCGCCCTGCTGGAGGCCATGGAGGAGGGGCAGGTGACGGTGGACGGCGTCAGCCGCCCGGTGCCCCAGCCCTTTATGGTCATCGCCACCCAGAACCCGGTGGGCGCCTCCGGCACCCAGAAGCTGCCGGACAGCCAGCTGGACCGGTTCCTGCTGCGCCTGAGCATGGGCTATCCCTCCCCGGCGGAGGAGCTGGAGCTGCTCCGCCGGCGGCAGTACGGCCAGGCCATGAGCAGCGTGGAGCAGGTCGTGGACCGGGACGCCCTGGAGGAGATGCGCCAGGCCGCCGGCCATGTCCACGTCAGCGAGGAGATCATGCAGTACATCATCCGCCTGGTGAACGCGACCCGGAAGCACCCGCAGCTTCTCCAGGGGGCCAGTCCCCGGGCCACCCTGGCGGTTTCCGCCGTGAGCCGGGCGGTGGCGTTTCTCCGGGGCCGGGATTATGTCGTGCCGGAGGACGTGCAGGCCATCTGGGTGGACGCCATTGCCCACCGGCTGCTGCTGGTTCCCGGCGCGGAGCGGACCACCAGCGTCCAGGAGATCGCCCACGGGGCCCTGCGCTCGGTGGACGCGCCCAGGATTCAGTAGCGCCATGTGGAGACGGCGGATCCTGTACGCCCTGGCTCTGCTGCTGGCCTTTCTGGGCCAGATCCTGGACGTGGGATATCTTTTTCATTTCATTTTTTACGCGGTGGTCTGCCTGCCCTTTCTGGGTCTGCTGATCAGTCTCCCCGCCATGCTGGGCTGCCGGGCGGTGCTGACCCCCTCCGCTCCCCGGGCTGCCAGGGGGGAGACGGTCTCCTGGTCCCTGTCCCTGGTCAACCGTTTTTGCCTGCCCCTGTCCCGCGCCTCCTACCGCCTGCGGGTGTCCAACCGCCTGACGGAGGAGGTTCATACCGCCCGGACCTCCATCCGCGGCGCCATGCCGGAGGAGGACCGGTTCTGGACGCTGGAAACGGACCACTGCGGCGCGGTGGACTGCCGGATCGACCGGCTGTGGGTGTACGACTGCCTGGGGCTGTTCGCGCTGCCGGCGCGTCTTCCCCCTCCGGCGGCGGTGCTGATTGTCCCTCTGCCGGAGCATCCGGGGCGGATCGAGCTGCCGGAGGGGACCGGGGCCTCCGTGCCCCTGCCCAGGGGCAGGACGGTCTATGGGGAAACCTACGAGCTGCGCCCCTACCGGCCGGGAGACAGCCTGCGGATGATCCACTGGAAAATGAGCGCCAAGCGGGATGAACTGGTCACGCGGGAGCCCCCGGAGGACACCCGCCCCCTGCCGGTGCTGACCATGAATCACTACGGCCCCCTCTCTCAGGTAGACCGGACGCTGGACCGGCTGGAGGGATACAGCATGGCCCTGCTGGCACAGGAGCGGGCCCATGAGGTCCGCTGGGTCCATCCGGTGACCGGCGCGGCGCGCTGCTATCCGGTGGCGGGGGAGCGGGACTGGGAAATCTGTCTGGCCGCCATTCTCTCAGACCCGGCCCCCATGCACGGCCGCTCCATTCTGGAGCAGGCCCTGGTCCGGGGCCCCGGAGCGCCCATTTACCAGATCCATGTCAGCGGGAAGGAGGAGCCCTATGGCAAAGACTGAGCTGCGCCAGGAGGAAACGCTGGAGGGCCGCCTGCTGCTGAGGGCGGCGGACTGGCTGACCCTGCTGCTGCTGTCGGCGGGAGTGATTTTCCCCTGTCTGTCCGCCTACGGCATATCCGATCGCTATGAGTTTGATCTGGGGGCGGTGTTGGCCTTCTGCGTGTTTGGATCTCTGACCGCCACGGCAATTTTCGCCTGGCGGCGCTGGATCTGGGCCGTACCGGCTTTACTGGCGGCGGACGGATTGATCCTCTGGCGGCTGTGGAAGCATGTAACGGAGGACTGGCTCCCTGGCCGTCCTCCTTCCCTGTTTGATCTGACCGGCAAGCATCCCGGAACCCTGTTTTTGCTGTATGCCCTGGTGATTCTGGTCCTGGGCTGGATTGTGGTGCGGGTCAGGGCGTGGTGGCTGGCGGCGGCGCTGGTGACGCTGCCCCTGCTGCCCGCCATCCAGTCGGGGGTGCTGCCCTCCTGGGGCTGGATGCTGGCCGGCTTTGCCGGGTGGGGCTCCATGCTGCTTACCGCCCTGTTCAGCCGCCGGGATGCGGACTGCCTGGGCCGCGCCCGTTTCCTGAGCTTGGGGGGCATGGCGGCGCTGGTGCTTGGACTGGTGATGTGCCTGCCCATAACAGGATATGTCCGTCCCCAGTGGGCGACCGACGCGCGGACCGGCCTGATCCGGGGCGTCACCCGGCAGCTGGAGCGCTTTTTTGATCTGGAGACGACGGAGGGCGGCCTGCTGGCCGATCTGGGCCTGGACCTCTCCCTCCCCAGCGGGGAAACGGAAAGCGGCCCCGCCCCGGAGAGCGGTCCCGGCCCCGGCAGAAGCGCCGCTGACGGGCCGAACCGCCGGGAAGATCTGCTGGCAGCGGGCTCGCGGCGGTATATCAGGCGGCGGGTCCTTTCTGTCAGCACGGACCAGACCGGCGGCGGGCGGCTCTACCTCCGGGGCGGCTCCCTGGCAGCATACACCGGGGACAGCTGGGAGATGGCGGAGAGCGGCGGTTATCCCTTCTTCTCTGAGGGGTCCGGGGCGCCGGAGGCCCAGCCCAGCCTGTATCCCGCCCGGACGGCGGCGGACGGAACGGAGCATACCATCAGCATCCGGGAAATCTCCTATCAGGGCGTCCGCTTCTATCCCTACCGCCTGGCAGAGGGCGGCGAAGGGACGGACGAGTCCGGCGTGATGATCCTGCCGGATGACGGCGGCTGGACGGACGGCCTTTTGCGGACCGGTTTGGAGTTCTACCGCGTGGGCTACATCCCCGGTGGGCCGGGGGAGGGGTTTACCCCTCTGTCCGGCGCGCTGGCGGAGGAGGAGGCCCGGTATCGGGCGGAGGTGGTCTACGACCGCTATCTGGACGTCCCCCCGGCGGCGCGGCGGACGCTGGAGCCGCTGCTGAGCGGAGATCAGTTGGAATTGATGTTCGAGGCTGTGGAGCGGCAGCCGGAGGACTTCGACGGCGCGGCGGAGCTGCCGGAGGGCATGGAGGACTGGCGGGACGCGATCACCGCCGCCTCCCGGACGGCGGCGCTGCTGGCGGCCCTGGCGGACTACGATCTGAACGTCCCCGCCATGGAGCCGGGAGAGGACTTTGTGACCCACTTCCTGGAGGAAGGCCGGGGCTACTGCGTCCATTTCGCCACCGCCGGGGCCCTGCTGCTGCGGATGCAGGGGATTCCCGCCCGGTACGTCACCGGGTACACCGTACAGCTGAACAGTCGGGGCCGGGGCGATGTTCTGGACAGCGACGCCCACGCCTGGGTGGAGATTTACCTGGACGGCTACGGCTGGCATCCGGTGGAGATGACGCCGGGCTACACCGGCGGCGGGACCGGCGTGGAGCTGGCCGGCGCCCCCAATGAGGACGTTCCCGACAGGACGGATGCGCCGGAGCCCGACGAGACCCCGGAAGAGGAGGTCCCTGATACCGCCGGTCCGGAGGACCTGTCGGAGGAAGACCCGCCCGATGAGGAGACAGCGGAGGCCGGGACGGAACCCGCCGCCTCCCGGCGGGTTCTGGGCAGGTCCGCGCTGGTCCTGGGCGCGCTGTGTACCCTGTACGCCCTGAGCTTTCTCCCCCGGAATCTGGCGCGGAAGGACCCGGACACCAACCGGTCCGCGCTCCGCGCCTACCGCCGCTACAGAAGGGTCCTGCGCCTGGGCGGCGTGGAGGATAAGGTTCTGGAGGAGCTGGGACGCAAGGCCAGATTCAGCCAGCACACCCTGACGGAGGAGGAGCGGGCGGCCGCCTGGAGCCATCTGGAGGCGGCGGCGGAGGCGGCGCGGACGCGGCAGAAAAAGCTCCTGCGCCGGCTGTTTCCCCTTCTGCGGCCCGTATTATAATACTTTTTCTGAAAGTTAAAGGTATCAACCGCCCGAATTCCCTGGACTGCAATGATTTCAGAGGTTCGGGCGGTGATTGGTACACAAAAAGTACACACTAGAGCAGTTCCCAGAAATAATGAGAAAAAAGGAAGCCAGGGCAGGGAACGCAGGGCAAGGTGGAGGACACAGACGGGCTGACGCCCGTCAAGGACGACAACGCGGCCATGCGTTTTCTGGACCGCTGAACTTTTCTCAGTATTTTGGGGTGCTGCTCTAAGCTTGATTGAGAGGAGAAAGAAATGCTTTGATAGCTCTAAATGAGCGAATCTGAAAAATAAACAAAGGCAAACCTCAGCGGAAGTGGTAAAATGTGGGATGACGAGTCACCACAAGACCACCCAAGAGAGG
>JAAVHC010000062.1 GCA_014799925.1 Oscillibacter sp. | reverse complement strand
TGGCGCTTCAGTACCGCGTCCTCCGCGGCGCGCCGCTGGCTCTCCGCCACCTGCATCTCATACCGGGCCGCGGAAAGCTCCCGCGCCGCCTCATCCTTTTCCTTCTGCGCGGCGGCCAGACGCTCCGTCAAGGCGGCCAGGCGCTTCCGCATGGCCTCCAACTCGTTGGCGCGGGACAGCACGCCCGCGCTTTTGGACACGCTGCCGCCGGTCATGGAGCCGCCCCGGTTGATGAGCTGGCCGTCCAGGGTGACGATGCGGAAGCGATTCTGATATTTTCTTGCCGCAGCGATGCCGCTGTCCAGGTCCTCCATCACCACCGTGCGGCCCAGCAGGTTCCTGAATATATTGTCGTATTTCGCGTCATAGGCCGCCAGCCGGGAGGCCACGCCTACAAATCCGGGCTCATTCTCTACGCCCTTTTCCCGCAGCTCCTCGCCCCGGAGGGCCGTGAGCGGCAGGAAGGTGGCCCGGCCCCCATCCTTCTGCTTCAGGAATTGGATCGCGCCCTTGGCGTCCTCCTCCCGGTCTACCACGATGTTCTGCATCCCGGCTCCCAGGGCGATTTCCAGCGCGACGGCATACTTGCCGTCGGTCCTCATCAAATTTGCCACCGGCCCGTGAACGCCCCGGAGAGCGCCGCGCTCCGCGGCCTGCATGACCAGCCGGACCGCTTTGCTGAACCCCTCGTATTCCTTCTCCATCTCCGCCAACATCCGGATCCGGGAATCCAGGTTGTTCTGCTCCATGGTCAGCTTCATGTGGGTATCGGCGGCATCCTTTTCCCGCTTTTCCCGTCCCTCCATGCGGAGGGTGTGGCCCTGGATGACGTTGGCGGCAGCGGCGGCGTCATCCTGCGCGTCCTCCAGCGCGCGGCGGGCGGCTTTCGCCTCCCGGCCGGCGGCTTCCCGCTGGACCTGCGCCGCTTCCAGCTCCCGGCGAACGGTTTCCTGCCGGTCCTTCATCTGCTCCAGGGCCGCGTCCAGAGCGGCCAGACGTTCCCGGCCCTTGGCGGCGGCGTCGGCCGCCAGAGCCTCACCGGCCTGGAGGGCGCTGATCTCGTCCCCGGCCTCGCCGGCGGTCTCGGCCGCAGCGCGGGCCTTTTCCAAAAGGGCCTCCAGCTCCTCTTCCAGTCCGGAGACCTGCCGGTCCAGCTCATCCAGGCGCCGCCGCTGGGCATCCATCTCCGCCCGGGCGTCCCGGCTGCGGCTGTCCTGACGCGCCAGCTCCGCCTCCAGCTCCGCGATGGAATCCAGCCGGTGCCGGATGTTGGTCCGCAGCAGCTCTGCCGCGGACTCCCGGTCGCGAACCTGAGCCGTCAGATCGTCCGTCTCCTGCCGGAGCCTCTCCTGTCCGGTATCATTCTCCTGCATCCGCAGGGAAAACCGATCATTTTCCTCATAAAGGGCGTCCTGCTGCGCCTGAACGGACGTCTGCCGCGCCTGCGCGGCGGCGTACTCCGCCTGCAGGCGGTTTTTGGCGGTCTTGATCTCCTCCAGCCGCTCCATCCACAGGGAAATTTCCAGGGTGCGCTGCTCATCCCGCAGCAGCAGGAACCGCCGGGCGGTCTCCGCCTGTTCCCGCAGGGGATGCACCTGCAATTCCAGCTCGCTGATCTTGTCATTGATCCGTACCAGATTTTCCTGGGTGCGCTGGAGGCGTCGCTCGGATTCCTCCTTGCGGTGGCGGAATTTCGAGATGCCCGCCGCTTCCTCAAAAATCTCCCGCCGGTCGGCGCTGCGGACCGAAAGGATTTCATCGATCCGCCCCTGACCCACGATGGCGTATCCCTCCCGGCCCAGGCCGGTGTCCATAAACAGCTCGTTGACGTCCCGCAGGCGGACCGACTGCTTGTTGATATAGTATTCGCTGTCCCCGCTGCGGTAGTATCGCCGGGTAACCATGACCTCGCTACTGTCAACGGACGGGAACATGCCGGCGCTGTTGTCCAGCACCAGCGTCACCTGGGCAAAGCCGACCGGTCCCCGCTTCTCCGTACCGCCGAAGATCACATCCTCCATCTTGTCCCCCCGGAGGCTTCGGGCGGACTGCTCTCCCATGACCCAGCAGATCGCATCGGAAATATTGGACTTTCCTGATCCGTTGGGACCTACAATGGCGGTAATGCTCTCGCCGAAGTTCAAAACGGTTTTATCGGGAAAGGACTTGAAGCCCTGGATTTCCAGCGCTTTCAGGTACACAGAACCACCCCTTTCTTCTCAAATCTTCTCAAAGCGTTGCAGCGAAACGGTTTCGCGGTTTTCGTATTTTTCATATCTTCTCAAATCCTGGCGTAATTTCTCATTGAATTGGTGTAAAAATTGGTGTAAAACCGGGGGACGTTTCTTTTTACACCACAAAAACCCGGAAACCGTTGGGGCTGTGGGGCTGCGCGGTTTTGAACGGGGCGGTCTGCGAACTTTTGAGAACCTATGCCAAATAATGCCGGATGCCCTACACCATCAGCATGCTCTCATGATAGTCAACGGCTCCCTGCAGGCAGGACTCAATTCCGCGGTCCTACAGAAATTGCGGAACGCATTTGACGCAGGGTTCACACGGATGATATTATCCATCACAGCATTCTCAAACAGCTGATAAATAATGGAATGCGCTTTCTGCGCGGTTGTCGGATTAACCCCGGATGCAATCCTTCCGTATGCGTTTTTCCATATCCCGCAATGCCTGCGAGTCACGCTGTCCCTCCTTCAGCTTGTCGCTACTCACCAATTTCCAGCTGTACACTGTATGCCTTTCACCGGTACTATTCAGTGTAGCGGAACATATACTTCCCGTCTGAACGCTGGCTTTCTCCGTTTCGTAGAACTCTACCTTTACTGTCTCTGCGTTTTTCTGACATAGCGACTCCCTTTCTGGAAAAGAAATCTGACATAGTATTTTATTTTACCACATCAGATTCCTTTTTGCAAGTTTCAAGCCAAAAGGTTTCAGCTACTTTTGAAATTAAATGCAGTTGCTCTGATCAATGAATTTTTCAAACAATTTCCTTTTGATTTGCACTCGGTTCCCGTTCCAGAGCACAAAATCCGCATCTTTATTCTCACTAATGGCTTGTCGGAGTTTACGCGCGCCAATCCGGAAATACTGTACAGCTTCTTCAATGCTCAATGTATATCGCTCCCAAAACGGGATTTGGCTTATTTCGTTCACAGTCGGTTATATAAGATCAAAAAGTTTGAGACCGGCCAGCATCGCGTCAACGTCCTGGTCGCTTGGGCCTGTCTGTGTTTCTTGTGGCCGCTCCTCAACAGGTACGAGAGTCTTCCCTTCCAAAAGCTCCTCGACGGCGGCTTTGGCCATATTCTTTACCATCTCCGGCATCTGCTCCTTTGGCTGGACCGGCTGACAGGTAATCTTAGAGCTTATCCACAAATCAGCGATGAACGGGGATAAGTTCTAAGTTCAAATGCCGTTACCCCGAAATTCGACACACCGTATTGCGGGAAATCGGGGGATATGATATAATGCTTAATAGTCTATTCAAGCGAAAACTGTGCTGAGGTGTTTATTGTGTTTACTTTGCGAAAGAAAAGAATTGGCATACTGTTGGCGTCCGCCGCGCTTGCCGCCGCGGTTTGCGTATGGTTTCTCGCCGATGTGGAACCGGTTATCACGTTGAACGGCAGCGACCGGGTGGAGATTAACTACGGTGAGACATACGAGGAAGAGGGCGCAGCCGGCAAGCTGGCGGAGAAACTCTTTGGTCAGGATTTATTCTCCATCCGTCCAAGCGTCATCCAGAATGATGTGAGGAATGAGGTCGGAACCTATCAGATCGTCTACGAGGCCGGCTTCCTGTTTCAAAAAGCGACCGCGGAGAGAACGGTGGTGGTTGTCGATCGGGAGCCGCCTGTGATTGAGCTGGCGGAGCAGAAGGACTCGGAGCTGACTCTGCCCGGCGAGCCGTTTCAGGAGTGCGGGTACAGGGCGATGGATAATGTCGACGGGGACGTCGCGGATCAGGTAGAGAGCAGGGAAGAGAATGGAAGGGTGATCTATACCGTAACAGACTCCTCCGGCAATACCGCGACCGCGGAGCGGATCATCCGCTATAAGGACACGGAACCTCCCGTGATCACGTTAATCGGGTCGGAGCATATGACGCTGAAGGTCGGCGAGGCTTATAACGAGCCGGGCTATACGGCCGCGGATCAGGTTGACGGAGACCTGACTGGCCAGGTCGTTGTGGAGCATCAGATTGACAGCCAGAAGCCCGGGGTGTATGAGGTCGTTTATACCGTTGAGGACCACGGCGGAAACCAGACCGCGGCAAAGAGGACCGTGACCGTTGCGTCCCCGCTCGACAATCCGTCGAACAACAGCGGCGATAAGGTCATCTATCTGACGTTTGACGACGGCCCCGGCCCATATACGGAGAAGCTGCTGAATATTCTGGATGAATATAACGTGAAAGTGACATTCTTTGTCACGAACGGATACCCGGAATACAGGGATATGATCGGCGAGGCTTACAGGCGTGGTCATACGATTGCCATTCACACCTACTCCCATAGCTACTCCGACGTCTATGCGAGCAAGGAGGCCTATTACGACGATCTGAATAAGATGCAGGAGATCATTGTGGAGCAGACCGGGGAGGCGACAACCCTGTTTCGTTTCCCCGGGGGCAGTTCCAACACGGTCAGCAGGAAGTACTGCAAGGGGATCATGTCTCTTCTGACGGAATCTCTTGAGGAAGATGGTTACCATTATTTTGACTGGAACGTGTCCAGCACGGACGGCGGCGGAACGACAGAGACAAGCGTAGTCGTCGACAATGTGATCAATGGATGCAGCGGAAAGCGCGCGTCCGTTGTCCTGCAGCATGACATCAAGAGCTTCAGTGTTGACGCCGTCCCCCAGATTATCGAGTGGGGGCTGCGGAATGGGTATACGTTCAGGGCCCTGGACGAGAACAGCCCCACGGCGCATCATGGTGTCAATAACTAAAATTTTGCGCAGTATATCCCGCCGAAGGAACGCGCCTTTCGTTTCACAGACCTGACAGACGAAATTGTCTCCTCCCAGCGGCGGGATTCCGAGGAGGATGCAGACACGATGGTTGAACCGGATATCACTGTGGTGTGTGATAGCAACAAGCTGGACAATCACGGACGCAGGGGCGCTCCAGATCTGGTTATTGAAATCCTGTCCCCCCTTCTCGGCGGCATGACAGGCTTGTAAAGCTGGAACTTTACCAGCGGACCGGGGTCCGGGAATACCGGATTGTTGATCCTGACAGTAAGCCGCTACAGGTTCTCACGCTTACAAATGGTCTTTTACTGCCCTGTGAAGACTATGGGCAAGAGGATGCGGCAAAGGTCCACGTCCTGAACGGATGTTTCATCGAGTTGGGCAAGGCGTTTTCTGAATAGACAGCAGAAAGACCGGGGCGGCGATCCCCTCGGTCCCTGGTTTGAGTTCAGCAAAAATTTGATATGCTCCCCGTAGAGTAGACAAGCAGAGGATAAAAACTCTGCAAACTACGCTATGGGGAGCATTTGTATAGTCGACGCGGTTGAGAAAGAGCGCCTGACTTGCCGGGCAGAAGTCAAAAGGTTACTGCCTGCCTGCCGGTCTCTGCATTTTTTTGCGGCGGGCGTCCAGTTCCACGCGCATCTCATCGGCGCAGCCGTCCAGCTTGTAGAAGGCGTTCAGCACGATAATCAGTACGCACAGGATGATGGGAATCCACATATAGCAGACCTGGATCGCGCCCTGCGCCTCAAGGGTCTGGGTGCTGGCAGCGCCGTCGTAGTTCTTCATGCCCAGGTACAGGCCGATGATCCAGCTGGCCAGACCCATGGCGGCCTTCACGAACAGGCCCTGGAACGCGGCGATGGTACCGGAGATGCTGCGGTTCTTCTTCCACTCGGAGTAGTCGATGGCGTCGGGCTGCATGGCAAAGATGGTGCCGAAGATACCATAAATACCCAGACCGGTGATCACCAGCGCGGTAAGCTGGATCGCCACAGAGGTCTTGAAGAGCAGGATCAGCACGCTGCCCGCCAGATAGAGTCCGGTGGAGAGGAACAGGATGTTGCGCTTGCCGAATTTCTCTTCCAGCCTGGGCAGACACAGCAGCATGGGCAGACCGGACAGGATACCCAGGAAGCCCACCAGCGTAGCCAGATCTTCGCGCTGAAGGTTATATTTGAAGAAGTAGATAACGGTGGTGGAACGCACCACGTACAGCGCAAAGTACATGAAGTTCAGGCCCATCACGATCCAGGCCTGACCGGTCATAGCCTTGATGTTGTTGAGCAGAGAGCCGTCAGAGTTCTCCACGGAAGGAGGAACAACCTCCTCCGTGCTGGCGAAGGTCAGGAAGAAAATCAGCATGGCGGCAATGCCGTACGCGCCCATGACGATAACCCAGGCTTTGGGGCTCTTGAAGGGATCACTCAGTCCAGGATCCACGATGCCGGCCACGAACTTGACAAAGGGAGTGGTGATGGACATAACGATGGCAGTACCCAGCAGGGCGCAGACCATACGGGTAGTCACCAGGATGTTCCGCTCATTGGGGTCGGCGGACAGCCGGGGGACGATAGTGTTCAGAGGGATGTTGACCACGGTGTAGGCCGTACACAGCAGGCAGTAGGTGATATACGCATACACCAGCTTGCCGCCCTCGCTCAGATCGGGGACGATAAAGGTGAGCACTGTGAATACCGCGAAGGGCACCGCGCCGACGACGAAGTAAGGCCGTCCCTGTCCCCATTTGGTGTGGGTCTTGTCCACGATCATGCCCATGATGGTGTCGGTGACCGCGTCCACCAGCTTGGTGACCAGCATCATGGTGCCGGCCGCCGCCGCGGCAATGCCGAAGACGTCGGTGTAGAAAATCAGCAGGTAGGAGGACATGGTGCTGAATACCAGATTGCAGCCCAGGTCGCCGATGCCGTAGCCGATTCGCTTACCCCATTTACTTTTCATAAAAACCTCCCTTAGCTCATGGCGCTCAGCGCCTTCATATCGTCTTTCAAGTGCCGGTAGATGGACTTGCAGGCCGCGAAGCAGCGGTCATACCGGGCATGGCGGGCCGGGTCCGGCATCACGTCGCCCATGTTGGCCCCCACGCCGCTCTTGGGGCAGACGACCGGATAGCCGGTAACGTCCGCGAAGATCTGCCGCCACAGCCTGGATTTTGTCACGCCTCCGGCCAGCAGGATGTATTGACCCGGATTTTCTCCCGCGGCGTTCATGGCGTCCCGCAGAGAGCAGGCCGCCGCCTCCAGGAAGGCCCGGTACAGATGGGCTTTGGTGTGCGCCAGGGAGAGACCGACGATGGCGCCCTTTGCGTCGGAATCCCAGACGGGGCTGCGCCCGCCCATGAAGCAGGGCAGGACGATCAGTCCCTCGCTGCCCGCCGGGAGCCTGGCCGCCTGCTCGTTGAGTACGTCACAGGCGTTGGGACCGCCCTCGCGCTCCGCCTGGAGCTCCAGCTCGTTTTCGTACCCGCGGCGCCAATATCCGTACCAAGCAAATAATTCACCGTCCGCTCCCCTCTATCAGAAGCAGGTGAACGCGCCGTCCAGTCCGAAGTCCGCGCCGGTAGTAAAGCTGCTGGTGTCGCCCGCCAGGTATACGCAGATGGACTCCAGCTCCTCGGGCTTGCCCAGACGGCCCATGGGAGCCATGGCGTTCCACTGGGCGATCAGGGGCTTGAGGGTCTCGGAGGACAGCGTCAGATCGGTGCCGATGTATCCCGGGCTGATGCTGTTGACCCGGACGCCCCGCTTGGCCCACTCCACAGCCAGAGACTTGGTCAGCTGGATGACGCCGGCCTTGGAGGCGTTGTAGGCGCACTGGGGCTGGGGCACGTTGACGATGTGGGCGGACATGGAGGCGGTGTTGATGATGGAGCCGCCGCCGTGGGCGAGCATGTACCGGCCCGCAATGGTGTCGGTCAGGAAGACGCTGTTGAGGTTCACGTCGATGTTCTTCTTCCACTGGGCGTAGGTCATCTCGTCCGCTGCCGCGTTGATGCAGATGCCCGCGTTGGCGTGGCAGAAATCCAGGCCGCCCAGCCGCTCGACCACCGCGTCCACCATAGCCTGTACCTGCGCCTCGTCGGTTACGTCGCACTTCAGAGCGATGACCTTGCGTCCGGTGGCCTGGGCGATCTCCCGCGCGGTGACCTCGGCGGTCTCCAGGTCCATGTCCACGATGGCGACGTCCGCGCCCGCCTCAGCGAAGGCGGTGGCGGTGCATTTACCAATGCCCCTGGCCGCGCCGGTCACAAAGCCCCTCTTGCCGTCCAGCCTCATTTTCTCGATGATTCCCATAGTGTGTTCCTCCTGATTTTATTATTTCATTATATAAAATGATTTTCTGTAATGTGTTTATATAATAACACCGCCGCGCTGCCTTTGCAATTCGCAGAATAGCCGAATAAATGGGTGGCTTCTTGTGAAGAACGCACAATTTTTCGTACATTCCTGTAAATATGCACAAGGAAGGGTTGCTTTTTTCAGGCAAATAGGATACACTCATTTTATAAAATGAATTTCCGGAAGGGTGAGCCCGCTATGGAAAAAATCTCGATGAACGATATCCGTAAAAAGAATTATTCCGACGTCTACCGTCTGATCTACCAGGAGCGGCGCATCTCAAAATCGCAGATCGCCGCTGTCCTTCAAATGAGCCTGCCTACTGTTACCCAGCATTTGACCGTGTTGGAGGAGGATGGGCTGATTGAAAAACAGGGACAGCTCGCCTCCGGCATCGGGCGTAAAGCCGCGGCTTACGCACCGAGGGTGTCCGCGCGGGCGGCGGCAGGCGTGGAGGTGCTGCCGGAACGCGTGACTGCCGTGGTCATTGATCTGTATGGCGCGGTGATCGCAAAAAAAGAGCGTCCCCTGGCGTTTTCTCAGGAGGACGCTTATTTCAGAGATATTTCTGATTTGATTCAGGATGTTCTGGGTAATGCCGGCGTTTCCAATGAAGATGTATTGGGCGCAGGACTTGGGATGCAGGGGCTTGTGTCGGAAAATGGACATGAGATGCTTTATGGAAAGATTCTGGACTGCACCGGTTTAACAGTAACGCCGGCAGCAGACCGGCTGCCCTATCCGGTTCGCTTCGTTCACGATGCCGAGTGCGCCGCCGAACTGGAGTTGTGGAAGCACCCGGAATTGACGGACGCTATCTATCTGTCTCTGGGAGAACACTTGGGCGGCGCAATTATATCGAACGGAAAAATCCAGCGGGGACGTACCGGGCGTACAGGGACATTCGAGCACATGACCCTGGAGAAAGATGGACGGCATTGCTATTGCGGAAAGCTGGGCTGTGTCGAGCGCTACTGCTCGGCGGACGCCTTGCTGCATAGCGGGGAAACCCTGCCAGACTTCTTCCGGCTGCTGCGGGAAGGGACAGCGGAGCACTGCCTGCGGTGGGCGGAGTATATTGATTGGCTGGCGATAGCGTTGAACAATCTCCATATGGTTTTGGACAGTACGATCGTATTGGGCGGGCACATCGCGCCCTATTTGACGCAGGACGATTTAGACAGGCTGTTCGCGGCAGTACAGACCAGGACGGCCTTCCCAGAAAGTGAAAGTTTTCTGCGCCTGGGAGTGCAGGAGGATGATATTATCGCTACTGGAGCGGCGATCCCCTTTGTCCGTTCCTTCCTGGATTCTGTTTGATTCCGGTTCTTCCTATTGCTGAAATCGTTCAAAGCGCAGAGACGGCTATCTTTGCTGCGGAAGGCCTCCCGGAGAAAGGCGCGGCAAAATACCCCGCCGTGCTCAAAAACGCCGGGGAATTGTAAATCTCCAAATAGTCGGTATTTAGAGCAGCACCCAAAAATACTGAGGAAAGTTCAGCGGTCCAGAAAACGCATGGCCGCGCTGTCGTCCTTGACGGGCGTCAGCCCGCCCGTGTCCTCCGCCTTGCCCTGCGTTCCCCGCCCTCGCTTCCTTTTTTCTTATTATTTCCGGGAACTGCTCCAAGTACAACTCTTTTTCCGTCCGCAGAGGGGGATTGCTTTTCCTGAAAAAAACGTATATAATAAAAAAGCGCAAGCCACAGAAATTCAAACAACAAAGGAACGTCATGACATTTCAAGAACTGCATTTATTGCCCCAGCTGCTTCGGGCGGTCGACGAGCTGGGATACGTCCAGCCGTCCCCCATCCAGGCCCAGGCCATCCCGCCGGTACTGAAGGGCCGCGACCTCATCGGCTGCGCCCAGACCGGCACCGGTAAGACCGCGGCCTTCGCCATCCCCATTCTCCAGCGCCTCCATGGCCGCGTCAACCAGCGTCATACGCCTATCCGCGCCCTGGTGCTGACGCCGACAAGGGAACTTGCTTTGCAAATAAAAGAGAGCTTTGACCAGTATGGCAAATACCTGGAGCTTCGGCACACCGTCATTTTCGGCGGCGTGGGCCAGGCTCCCCAGGTGGAGGCCCTGGAAAAGGGCGTGGACATTCTGGTTGCCACCCCCGGACGGCTCAACGATCTGTGCAATCAGGGATATATTGATCTCTCCGGCATCGAAGCTTTCGTCCTGGACGAGGCGGACCGGATGCTGGACATGGGGTTTATCCATGATGTGCGGAAGGTGATCGCCCGGCTGCCGGAGAAACGGCAGACCCTGCTGTTCTCCGCCACCATGCCCCAGGAAATCGCCGAGCTGTCCCGAAAAATTCTGCGAAATCCCATCCGGGTCGAGGTGGCCCCCCAGTCCTCCACGGCGGAGGCCATTGAGCAGCGGCTCTATAAAGTGGACAAAGGCAACAAGAAGCTCCTGCTCCAGCATGTCCTGGAGGACCGGAGCCTGGACAGCGTCCTGGTGTTCACCAACACCAAGCATGGCGCGGACCGGGTCGTGAAGGAGCTGGGCCGCGCCGGGATCACCGCCATGGCCATTCACGGCAACAAGGGCCAGACCGCCCGCATCCGAGCCCTGGACAGCTTCAAAAGCGGCGCCATCCGGGTGCTGGTCGCCACGGATATCGCCGCCCGCGGCATCGACGTCAACGAACTGGCGGCGGTGGTGAACTATGAGCTGCCCAATGTGCCGGAAACCTATGTCCACCGCATCGGCCGGACCGGACGGGCCGGCCGGGACGGGGTCGCCATCAGCTTCTGCAACTTCGACGAGCTGGCTTACCTTAAGGACATCGAAAAGCTCATCAGGAAGAAGGTCCCCGTGGTGGAGGACCACCCCTGGCCCATGGAGATTTTTGAGGCGGCGCCGAAAAAACAGCGGGAAGCCCGGCAGCCGGCAGGCCGCCGGGACGGTCATCCAGCCGCGCAGCGGGCGAATGACGCCCCCCGGCCTCCCAGAGCGGAACAGCAAGACCAGGCCCCGCAGAAGAAACAGCAGGAACCGCCGGTGATCGTCAGGCCCTCCGCGCCGCCCCCGCCGCCAAAGCCTCAGCCGAAAGCGGCCAGGCCGGCCCCGAGGCCCAGACCGCCGAAGCCGGCCTCCCCCGCTCCGGAGAAGGTTCCCGTGGAAGAACCCGTCATCTATAAGGTGGAGCGGCCCAAGGCGGTCTATCCGCCGGAGCCCACCAGGACGGTGATGCGCCGCATCACCTCCGAGCCGCCCCGGATGGGCCGTCTGGTCGCTTTTGCCGACGGACGCAGCAGGCACGGCAGCCGGAGCAGAAATCGTGGAAAGGGCGGCTAGTCCTTATCTCATCGGCTCAATAAAAATCAATCAGACATCAAATCAGGAGGACGAACGCATGGAGCGCATCGCAAGCTTTCAGGTAGACCACAACAGGCTGGAGCCCGGCATGTACCTCTCCCGCCGGGACGGAGACATTGTCACCTTCGACCTTCGGTTTAAAAAGCCCAACACCGGCAGCCTGCTGTCCAACGCGGAAATGCACTCGGTGGAGCATATCATCGCCACCCTGCTCCGCAACGGCCGGGCGAAGGACGCGGTCATCTATTTCGGCCCCATGGGCTGTCAGACCGGATTCTACTTCCTTTTTGACAGCCGCAGGCTCCCGGAGGCGGACGCGGTGGAGCTGGTGAAGGAAACCTTCGCCGCCGGGGCGGCCTTTTCGGGAGAAATGCCGGGAAAAAGCCCCGTCGAGTGCGGAAATTATATCAATCTGGATGTTTCCCTTGCCAGGAAGCAGTGCGCCGATTACAGCGGGATCATCCAGAACTGGACGGCGGAAAAGCTGGCCTATTGAGAAAAATGTAAAATTCGTGGAAAAATCGGGAAAAAGTATTTGACATTCCGCCTTCTGTCTACTATAATACTAGTCGTGTCTTTGCGAGGTGTGCTATGCTTTTGAATGTACAGAGGATCATCAACGCCCCCGGAGAACGGATGGATTTCCAGTTTGAGCTGGATCTTTCCGATGTGGACTTCGGCGGCCTGTATCCCGCTCAGGACCCGGTGGTGGTAACCGGCGATGTGCGGAATACGGCGGGGATGCTGCTGATGCAGTTCACGGCCGGCACAGTACTCAAGTCCGTCTGCGACCGCTGCCTGAAACACTTCGACAACCCCAAGTCCGTCCGCTGCCACTACGCGCTGGCGGAAGAGGTGGAAAACGAGGAGAACGACGACATCGTCGTTCTGGAGGACGGCTGCGTCGACGTGGGCGATCTGGCCCGGACGGCCTTTATCCTGGAAATGGACGCGAAGACCCTTTGTTCGGAGGACTGCAAGGGCATCTGCCCCGGCTGCGGCGTCGATCTCAACCAAGGGAGCTGTACCTGCCAGAAGCAGGTGGACCCCCGATTGGCGGTGCTGGCCCGGCTTCTGGAAAAGGACAGCAAGGAATCAAATTAAAAATTCAGATATACAGGAGGTGTCATCATGGCAGTCCCTAAGGGTAAAGTATCCAAGGCGAGACGCGATAAGCGCCGTTCTTCCGTTTGGAAGCTCAAGGCTCCCGGTCTTACTCCTTGTCCCAAGTGCGGCGCGATGCGCCTGCCCCACAGAATGTGCCCCGAGTGCGGTACCTACAATGGCCGTCAGGTCAAGAGCGCCGCGAGCGAGGACTGATTTCAGAGAAAAAGAGGGTTCCGCCCATGGGCGGAACCCTCTTTTTCTCTGAAAAATCTTCCAGGGAGATTCATATTACTTCCGAGCTGAAAGGACGGAAGTAATATGCGCCATGTTTTACGGCTGCCGCCGTTTACGGCGGCAGGTAAAACAGCTCGGATCAAATCATGCTATTCCTCAATTAAAAGCGCAGCACCGTCACCGTGCAGAAATCCTGGAACAGCACGGGGTTGAGGAGCGAAAAAAGTTCTTTTTGATATTTTTTCTTTCAATTACAGGTATCAAGGGTTACCGTGCGGCGGACTAAGGCAGCCTGCGCGGAAAAGAGCGGATTTGGCCGTCCGCCCAGGACCTTTTTCTTTCAAGAAAAAGTATGACTTGTGCGGCGTGTCAGATTCTGGTATACTGGAACTGTCAGATGCTTTTTTCGGGGAAAGGTATGAGAGGGGGCGCGAAATGCTGTATTTCCGAAATGACTATGGCGCGGGGGCCCATCCGGCGGTGCTGGAGGCGCTGTGCCGGACCAATGGGGAGCTGACGGCGGGCTATGGCGCGGACCGTCACTGCCTCGCGGCGGCGGAGACCATCCGGGAGCTGTGCCGGAGTCCGGAGGCGGAGGTCCATTTCCTGGTGGGAGGGACCCAGGTGAACAAGACGGCCATCGGCGCGTTCCTGCGTCCCTGGGAAGCGGCGGCGGCCGCCTCCGCCGGCCATATCTGCGTTCATGAGGCCGGCGCCATTGAACAGGGCGGCCATAAGATCCTCCCGATCCCCTCCCGCGACGGGAAGCTGACGCCGGCGATGCTGCGCTCCAACCTGGGCGGACCGGTCACTGAGCACGAAGTGGTCCCCCGTCTGGTCTATATTTCCAACACCTCAGAGCTGGGAACCGTCTATACGGCGGCGGAACTGTCCGCGCTGCGGGAGGCCTGCGATGAGCAGGGACTGCTTCTGTACTGCGACGGAGCCCGGCTGGGCAGCGCCATGGACGCGGGCGGGACAGACTTCGCGGACTATGCGCGGACCTGCGACGCGTTCACCATTGGGGGCACCAAAAACGGACTTCTTTTCGGGGAGGCCCTGGTGATTGTCAACCCGGCCCTGCGGCCGGGGTTCCGCAACTGTATGAAACAGCAGGGGGCCATGCTGGCCAAGGGCCGGCTGCTGGGCGTGCAGTTTGAGGCGGTTTTGCGGGATGGGCTGTATCTGGAGCTGGCTGCCCACGCCAACCGCCTGGCAAGACGCCTGGCGGCGGGACTGGCCGCGCGGGGCGTCCCGCTGCTTGTTCCGGCGGAAAGCAACCAGGTTTTCCCCATCCTGCCGGACGCGGCGGTGGACGCGCTGCGGGAAAGCGCGGCCTTTGAGGCGGAGAGGAAGCTGGACGGGGGACGCACCTGCGTCCGGTTCGTCACCGCCTGGCACACCGCGGACGCGGATGTGGACGCGCTTCTGGAGCTGCTGTGAACCGCTCTGGAGCGAGCCGCGAAATCCGGTTGAATTTACTTTTATTTTTATGGTATATTACTTCCAGCCTTAAGGCCGGAAATAATATCTGCCGTTCATTCTTTACTGCCAGGGAGTTGTTGCTATGAATCTTACCACTGCCAGCCGAACCTTCCAGCTGCTTACCCGCATTCTGGACGCCCGTACGCCCACCGAACCTTTTCTCCCCGCCGCGGCGGAGAAGCCCGCCATAGAGCTGGGGGACGTGCAGCAGCCCTTCCCCCGCGCCACGCCGGAGAGCCAGGGGATTTCCTCCCGCCTCCTCCAGGCGTTCCTGGAGGAGCTGGGCCGGGGCAGGGAGCTGTATACGCAGAGCGTGATGGTTCTCCGCCGCGGAAACGTGGTCTGCGAAGCGTCTTACGGCGCTCAGGATCTCCGCGCCGTCAAATACACCTTTTCCGCCTGCAAGAGCGTGGTTTCCCTGGCGGTTGGACTGCTTGTGGATGACGGCGCGCTGTCCGTCCGGGATGCGGTGGCGGATATTTTTGACGAGGCCGGGTCCACGAATCTCCGCCGCCGGCTGAAGGGCATGACGGTGGAGGACCTGCTGACCATGCGCTCCGGCGTGCTGTTTACGGAAGCGGAGGCCCTGACGGAGGCGGACTGGGTCCGCCGGTTTTTGGGCGCGGCGCCGAAAAACGATCCGGGGACGGAATTTGCCTATAACAGCCTGAATACCTACCTGCTGTCCGCCATTGTCCGGCTGAAGGCCGGAAAGAGCCTGACGGAATTTCTGCGGGAGCGTCTCTTTGACCCGATGGGGATCACGGACGTCCACTGGGAGACCTGCCCCAAGGGGATCGAGAAGGGAGGCTGGGGCCTCTACATCCGCCCGGAGGATCTGGCGAAGCTGGGCCAGCTGGTGATGGACGGCGGGCTGTGGCATGGCAGGCGGCTCCTCTCCCGATCGTATATTGCCGCCGCGGCCACCGCCCACGCGCGAACGCCGGAGACGATGGGAGACTTCGACTACGGCTACCAGATCTGGGTGGGCCGTCATGAGAACACCTTCCTCTTCAACGGTATGCTGGGGCAGAATGTGCTGGGCTTCCGGGACAGCGGGATCATCGTCCTGACCCACGCCGGGGCGGACACGGATTTCCAGGAGAGCCGGTATTTTGAGATTGTCAGCCGCTATTTCGGCGGGGCCTTTCCCGACCTCCTGCCGGAGGATGAGGCCGCTCAGACGGACCTCGCGGAGACGATCCGCGCGCTTTCCTTTTATCACCGGGAGCCGGAGCGCCTGGAAAGCCGCGCGAACCCCTTCCTGAACCGGTCCTTCCGGGTCCGGGACGACCGGGCGGCTTCCGTGGGGCTGCTGCCTCTGGCCCTTCAGGCGCTGTATAACAATTACACCGCCGGCGTCGTTTCCGTGGCGGTCAGCGTCAAGGGAGAGCTGCCGGAGCTGATCTACCGGGAGGCGGACGCGCTGTACCGGCTGCCGGTGGGCCTGGGCCGTCCGGCGGTGACCCGGCTGGATTTCCGGGGGAATGTCTTTCAGGCCGCGGCGCTGGGCCGCTTTACCCATGACGAGGAGGAGCGCCCCGTCTTTTACATCCGGCTGGACTTTATTGAGACGCCCTGCGTCCGGATCATCAAGCTGATATGGGATGGCGGCCGCCTCCTCCTGCGGCAGGAGGAGACGCCGGGGATTCCCTATGTTGGCGGGAAGCTGTGCCAGGCGGCGCAGTCGCCGCTGTACCGGCCTCTGCTGCTGGTTGCCGCCGGCGGAACGGAGGAGGACTTCCTCCTCTTCAAAACGCGGCAGATACTGGCGCCGGAAATCATTTGCGAGGACAGCGAGGGCTGAGAGCCCCCGCTGTCCTCAGATTGTCAAAAAAGTCCAGCGGACTTTTTTGACAATCCAATGCCGCCGTTACTTTTGTTCCGGCTATGCCTCCACAAAAGTCCTCACTTTGCTCGCTGAACACCTGCTTTGCAGGTGTTCCGTGAAGCGCCGCAAAGCGGCGCTTTTAGCGCTAAGGCTGGCCGCAAGCCAGCCCACGGGGGCGGCAGATCCGATTCGAGGCGGGCTTCGCCCCTAGTGGGTCGCCAACGGCGACCCGACAGCTGGGGCCGCCGCTGGCGGCCTAACGCCTCGAGCTCCCCCAACGCACTCACGTTTTTCAAGTATTTTGACAAGCAAAGGATAGCGAAGGCTGAAGGCCTTCGCTATCCTTTGCTTCTTACATAATCTGCTGTTCTTACGTCAATTGCTCGATATTCTCCCGGACCAGAGGCAGCAGCGGCATTCCGCTGGGCTCCGCGCCCTGTAACCAGGACTGCCGCCAGTCCTCATAGGCCGCGTAATCCATGGCCTCGCCGTAATCCGGCGCGTAGCCGCCCGGTTCGGTGATGACGTAGTAGATGAACCCGTCCCCGTCCAGATCGATCTCCGCCGGGAAAGCTTTGCCGCCAAAAATCTCCCGCAGCGCCCTGTCCCAGCCGTCCACGGCGGCGACCCAATCGTATACGCCCGTGTCGGGGTTGTACCGGTACACATTGTAGGGCCACAGCTTGTCGCCGGCCGCGCCCTGGCTGTGGCTCCAGCCAACCTCGATGACGCCGTTGTCGTAGTAGTACAGATTGGAGTATTCCTCCAGCTCCAGGTAAACCTTCCCGGCGCTGTTATACCCGTAAATTTGTACCAACTCGCTCACCGGGTCCTGTATAAGCAGCTCCTCCGTCCCGTCCCGGTCCACGTCGTACACCGCGAAGCTGGGACCGTCCTCATACCGGAACCGCTCCGGGTCGTCATAGGATTGGTACAGCTCCTCCAGAAGCTGCTGGTAAGCCGTCAGCATCCCGGACCAGCCCGTCTGATGGATGGCGGGCTCTTCGCTTTTCACCGGTTCCGGCGTTTCCTCCGGAATAGAGGGCTCCACAGGCTGGATATCCGAGGGCTCGGAGGCTTCCGGGGCCTCCGGCGGTTCCGTCCGGGTCTGGGGAGGCGTGCCGGCCTCCGGTAATGCGGTCTCCTTCCGCGTTCCGCCGCAGGCGGTCAGGGCGCACAGCAGGACGCAGAGCGCCGCTGTCAGAATCAGTTTCTTTTTCATGTTTTTTCTCTCCGTGTTTTAATGCATTGATGAAACGGTATCCTCCGTCAGGGGGAAGTACTGGACCGGCAGGACCTGCGCTCCGGCCAGATACTGGTCCAGCCATGCCTCATAGACTGCGTTGTCCACCGGGTTTTCTTCGTGAAAGGCGTCCCCGTCGATATAGTAGACCACCCCGTCCCCGTCCAGGTCGGCGTAAGCCACGTCCTCAAAACCGGGCGCGTCATCGCTCCTGGCCCGCGCGCTGCCCACCTCCGAATAGAGGAAGCTGTGGTTGCCGTTATAGGTGTAGGCGTCGCACACGTACAGGTCGTAGGGCCACATGGCGCAGGCCGGGCCCTGGTTGTGGCTCCAGGGTGTGGAGATCGCGCCGTTACTGTAGAAGGTCAGCTCTCCAAGAGCTCCAAATATTCCCTTGCCCTTGGCGTCGTAGACTTCCGTGTTCCGACTGTACACCGAAGGCGGAAGGGGGGAATACCAGATTACGATCAGCTCGTCCTCGCCGTCGCCGTTCACATCATGAACGGCGTAAACGTTGGCGTCGGGATAATCCGGGTCGCACTCGGTCAGTATTTTCTCCAGCACCTTCCGCCAGGTGTCCGTGAGCTCCGGCAGCGACCGCTCCGCCGCGTACTCGCTTTGCAGAACGCCGGACCCGCTTCCGAGGTAACCCTCATCACCGTATTCCATATATCCGACAGGGCAGACATACTCGAAGGCGTAACCATAGAGGCGTTCCTCTTCGTCCCACAGCCCGCCGGCAATGGTCAGCGTGATCTGCCCGTTCTGATAGGCATACTCGGTCCAATATGGGACCAGACTGCACTTTTTCGGCGAGGACTCCCAGTAACCGGCCTCCCAGAGGTGGGAGAGGTCCAGCAGGATGGACGAATAACGGTTCTTGATAAAGGCCGTGCCGTCCTCGTAACATTCAAAGATAAGATCAAGGTCGTTGTTGAAAACCTCAATCGTCTCGTCCGGCGTATGCTGGGTCCCGTGCCAGCTCTCGCCGTCCCACTCGTGGACCGCGATATAATCGGTGTGTACGCCGGTGCCGTGGCCGGTGTGATAGTGGATCAGCAGCTCCCGGCCGCCGTCATCGTCCAGGTCCTCGAAATACAGCTCCGGCAGCCACTCACACCCCAGCTCGTCGTCGATCCTCTGGATGTGGTCCCCGTACCGCAGGTACATCTGCTCCTCGTACTGCGCCCAGTAGAGGGAGATGCCCTCCTCCCGCACCGTTCCGACCCACCACATGGGTGCGTCCCAATCATATATCCCGAAGATTCCGGGCAGCTCCGCTATAACCGGGAGGTCCTCCGTCAGCTGGGCGGGCTGGGTGGTGATATAAGCTTCCCGCCAGTATTTTTCCGCCGCGCTCCAGAGATAGAGCGCCTGGTCGGCCACCACGCCGGGCTCATAGGACGTGCCGTTGAAGTAAGTCCCCTCGTAACGCCGGTACAGGGCCCGCACCGTCAGGTCCGCGTCTCCCTCCACCAGCTCCAGAGCGGGCAGCAGCTCCATCCCGCTCAGGTCCCGGTTAAAAGCCTGGAAGCTCCCATTGGTCACGCGGAGATAGACGTGCTGGTTGTCCCACGCGCTGCGGTAAAGGGCGATGTCAAAACCCGGAGTCTCCGCCAGCAGCAGCCATGGCCCCTGCTCCTCCGCGGGGCGGCTGAGGTCCATCGGTTCGGTGGGCAGGTCCTCCGGCGGCCTGGTGTTCAGCGCCCCCGGTCCCACGGCGAAGGTCCCGTCCGCCCGGTAGGCCACCGGGCAGGCGTACCAGAATTGCCTGCTGTCCTCCACCGGGGAATCCGCATAGCTGGCCTCGCCAGCAATCATAAGCTCGATGCCGCCGTCCCGTCCGACATAGTATGTGTACTGCCACTCGTCCAGCGAACACTCCAGCGTCCCGCCGGTTTTGAGCAGCCAGGGGCTGACCTCGAACGCGACCGACAGCCTGTCCCAGTTCACCGACAGGATGGACGGCCCAGGCGTGTCCCCCATGCCGGGGTCTGACCATATTGTGGAAATCTCGTAGCTGTCCTGGAAATCCCGGACCAGCGAAGAGACCACCCCTTCCGGGTGGCGTTCCGTCCACCGCTGGCCGTCCCAATCGCAGATAAGAAGCTCCCGGCTCTCCACACCGGTCCCGGATGTGATATGGTAGACGATGGCGATCTCCTCCGCGTCGTCGCCATCCAGGTCCCGGCAGGTCATCTCTATGTCGTTGTATCCCTGCCGGTCGTACATGTTCCGGGTCTCCAGCTCCTGAAGATAGTCCCCCTTGCGCAGGTAGTTCACGCCGGTCTCAGCGTCCTGATAGATAAAAATATACTCCCCCGGCGCCCGCCCCGATATCCGGTCCAGTACCCAGATGGGCGCGTCCCAATCCACAGCGGTAGGCAGGTCCTCAACGTCCGGAAGGTTCTCGTCATTCGCGGGCAGAACTTCCTCCGGGGCGTCCGCTTCCGGCTCCGGTTCCGTCTCATCCGCCGCCGCGCCGGTGAAGGTGCAGACCGCGAACACGATACACGCCGCCGCCACGACGCAGGCCATCCAGACCGTGGTCCTGGGGCGCTTCACCAGCAAAGCGATGCGCTCTTTCAGCGCGGACTTGCCGCCGGTCATGGTGGTGGCGCAGCAGACCAGGTCCTTCGGCGTGGTCCGCCGTGCGACCAGCTCCACCAGCGTCCGGCCATAGTCCGCCCGGGAATCCTCGCCCAGAAGGCGCACCGCGCCCTCGTCGCAGCTCAGCTCGCAGTCCCGGCGGCTCAGGTACGCCGCCAGCCAGACCAGCGGGTTGTACCAGTGGAGGGCCAGGCATACGCCCCGCAGGAAGGACCATACGTGGTCCCCCTGGCGGAAGTGCGCGTATTCATGGGCCAGGACGTGCGCCTTTGCGCTCTCATCCGCCGCCACATCCGGCGTCAGATAGACAGCAGGACGGAACAGACCAAAGAGGCAGGGGGTCGGCAGGCCATCCATGGTAAAAACCCAGCGGCCCCGGTACTGTTCCAGCGTCCGGCGGTTTTTCTTCAGATTATGGTTGAATTTCAGGTTCACCGCCAGCAGGAACACGCCCACGACGGCGCTGCCGGCCAGCCAGGCCCACAGAAAAGCATCCCGGATGCTGACCTGTTTCCGCAGTGTTTCCAGCTCGGCTTCCACCGGCGGCCAGTCGTAGTGGACCGGGCTTCCGGGCTGGAGCCTCTCCGGCGGAATGGATGTCCAGTTCTGGCCGCCGTGGGTTCCGATCTCAATCCATCCGTCCGGCTGCGTCTTGATATAGCTTGGGATGTTTTCTATGGCCTGGTACTCCTGCCGGGCGGCCACGGGCGTCATGACGCTGGCCCGGCTTTCCCACAGGGTCCCCGGAATCAGCAGCCGCAGCAGCACCAGTCCCCACAGCGCGTACCGCAGCCGGGGATTGACCCGGCCCTTTATGATGACCCGCAGGAATGCAACCAGCAAAATCAAGACGGAAGACGTAACGATCCACTCAATCATGGCCCTTTTCCTCCAGCTTGCGCAGAGCCTCATAGAGCTGGTCGATCTCCTCCCGGCTCAGTTCCTCGTTTTCCGCCATGGTGTTCACCAGCAGCCCCACGCTGCCGCCGAAAACCTTCCGCAAAAATCCCCTGGTTTCCCGCAAAACCGCGTCCTCCCGCGCCACGGTGGGGGAGTACAGCTTCGCCTTCGCCCCCTGTTCCCAGCGCAGCAATCCCTTATCCGCCATCCGCCGCACCAGCGTCTCCCCGGTGCTGCGGGTCCAGCCGGTACGCTCGGTCAGACGGCTGGCGATCTGGGTCAGGGTCAGGGGGGACGCCTCCCACAGGCACTCGCAGACCTCCCACTCCGTGTTGGTCAGCAGTTGTTTCTCTTTCATGCGCCGTCCTCCTTTTGCATTACATTGTCATGCTGAGAGGATAGCACAGTTACATGACATTGTCAAGTGATACTTTTTCTTGAAAGAAAAAGGTCCTGGGCGGACGGCCAATCCCGCTCTTTTCTGCGCAGGCTGCCTTAGTCTGCCGCACGGTAACCCTTGATACCTATAATTGAAAGAAAAAGGTCCTGGGCGGACGGCCAATCCCGCTCTTTTCCGCGCAGGCTGCCTTAGTCCGCCGCACGGTAACCCTTGATACCTATCATCGGGAAACAGTATCAAAGCAAAAAAAGGGAGAGACAGCATCGTCTCTCCCCTCCCCCGGAAACCGGATCGGGTCCGGCGGAAGGCTCCGTCACCTTGCCGCCGCCAGCGCTTCCTCCCGGTCCCGCCGGGCCTGGGCAATCTGCCCGTACAGGCAGTCCAGCGCGTCGCCCAGGCCTCCGATACGATCGATCAGCCCCAGATTCACCGCCTCCTCCCCGTAAATCACGCTGCCCACGTCGGCGGCCATTTCTCCGGTCTTCAGCATAAGATGCAGGAATTTTTTCTCGCTGATCCCGCTGTTTCCCGACACGAAGCTGACGATCCTTTCCTGAATGCGTTCAAAGTACTGGAACGTCTGGGGCGCGGCGATCACCGTTCCGTTCATCCGCACCGGATGGATGGTCATGGAGGCGGACGGAACGATCATGCTCACCTTCGGCGCCACCGCCAGAGGCACGCCAATGGAGTGGCCGCCCCCCAGCACCAGACTGACCGTGGGCTTCCGCATCCCGGCAATGAGCTCCGCGATGCCCAGCCCCGCCTCAATATCCCCGCCCACCGTATTGAGCAGCAGCAGGACGCCGTCGATCTCATCGTCCTGCTCCAAATCGGCCAGCAGAGGCATCACGTGCTCGTACTTCGTGCTCTTCACCGTCTCCGGCAGCACCTGATGGCCCTCCACCTGCCCCACGATGGTCAGGGTATAAATATTCCCCCGCGCGCTGCGGCTGACGGCCGAGCCGAAATCTACGATCCGCTGGCGGGCTTCCGACTGATTCTGGCGTTCTCTCTCTTCGTCAGGAGAAGTGGTTCTGGTTTCCTCATTCATGGACGATCCCTCGCTTTCGCTCCTAGTCTTTGCGAAAACGGGGAAAACATATTACTTCCGGATCAAAATCCGGAAGTAATATTTGCCATGTTCCGCCCGCCGCTCATCCCTGCGGCCGCGCCGCGATCATATCCACCGGGACCTGTCCGAACCGCTCCAGCTCCTCGCCGTCCGCCAGCAGCCGGATTTCCTCAATGGAATCAATGGAATAAAGCGAATCCGCCAGCGACCAGAGGATCATCCGCTGGACCCACTCCTCCTCCGGGAGCGTCTCCAGAGACAGCGCCGGAAGGCTCACATAGCACACCCCGTTGTCCACCCGGACGTAGTTGACCGCGAAGTCCTCCGGAATCACCCGCGACAGCTCCCGGTCCTCCGGCCCCTTCAGCAGTTCCTCCACCAGGGTCTCCGCCAGGGTCTGGCCCTCATACAGGGAGAGCGTCCGCGCTTCCACGGCAAGCGCCCCCTCCGCGTTCAGGAAATACAGCCGGACCTCCATGGTCTGTATCACGTTTTCCATATCGGAGAGCAGCACGTCCCACTCATAAAACACCTGCTTGGGCTGCTGCCCCACCGGCCTCCCCTGGGCGGTAACGGTCACCGCCCGGATGCCGTCCAGCTCCGTCAGGGACAGGGTCAGACAGTAGTCCGCCAGGGTCAGCTCCACTCCGGACAGCTCCCGCAGTCCGCCGCTCAGGTCCACACAGGCCGTCTGATCCCGGATCTCCAGGCCCAGCAGCTCCACCCCCGCCGGCAGCGGGCTGTCCATACTGCCGTCCTCCGGCCCCGCCAGCAGCCGCTCTACGACGGTCCGCGCCTCCTCCAGGGCGTTCGCCTCATCCGGCAGGGTCAGATGTTCCCATTTGGACCGGATGCGGTTGCTGCCCCTGGCAGCCTCCTCCGGAAGCAGGAAGTAGAGCAGATAGCCCTCCTCCCCCGGCTCCGATTCAGCGGGCGCGGCGCAGGCCGCCAGCAGCAGGACCACCGGCAGGCACAGCATCCATTTCCTCATGGCTCCTCCTCCCCTCTCTCCAGACCGGGCAGCGTCACAATGAACCGCGTGCCTCCGCCGTCCACATTTTCCGCCCGGATGGCGCCGCCCCGGCGGCTCACCGTGTCGCTGACGATGCTCAGGCCCAGTCCGGTGCCGCCGGCGGCCCGGGACCGGGCCTTGTCCACCCGATAGAACCGCTTGAAGACATTGGACAGCTCCCCGGCGGGGATGCCGATGCCGTCGTCCTCCACGACAATCACCGTGGTCTCCCCTTTGGGCTCGGCGGTCACCCGGACATATCCGCCCCGGCGGTTGTATTTGATGGCGTTCTCGGCAAGATTGTACAGGATCTGGTGCAGCTCGCCCTCCGTCGCCACAACCGCCGCGCCGGTGATGCAGACAATCAGCAGCTCCACGCCCTTTTCCTCCGCGACGGGCCGCAGCATCCGCGCCACCCGGTCCAGCACCGGGGCAACCTCCACCAGCCCCGCCGCCTCTATCACGCCGCTGTCCAGCCGGGTCAGCCGCAGCAGATCCTCGGTGATCCGGCTCAGCCGCTCCGCCTCCTGGCCGATGTCGCTGACAAACTCGCGGGCGGTGGCGCCGTCCATGTTCTCCGTTTGCAGAATGGAATCCGTCAGAAGACGAATAGCCGCCAGCGGCGTTTTCAGCTCATGGGAGGCGTCGGAGACGAACTGCCGGCGGGCGCCCTCCGTTTCCTGGAGCCGGTCCACCAGATCGTTGAACTCCCCGGCAATCTGCGTAAACTCGTCATGGCCGGAGAGAATGGCCCGCTGGTTATAGGCCCCCTCCCGCACGCCCCGGATGGCGGCCTGAAGGCTCCCCAGCCGCCGGGTCAGCTGCCGGGAGAAGAACATGCTCAGCATCACCACCAGCGCCGCGACGCCGATGGAGATGCTCAGAAGGGTGTTGCTCAGATTCTCCAGCAGAGACGCCTGCTGGGCGTCGTACTCATAGACATAGATGCCGCCGATAATCTGGTTTCGGTACAGCACCGGCTGGGCGGCGGCGGAGTGAAACGCCCCCTCCTTATACTCGCTGTAGGCACAGCTGTTTCCCAGCAGGGCTTCCACCAGCTCGTTATAAAATACGTACCGCCCGACGGCGCTGCCAATCTCACGGGTGTCATAGAGGACCTTCCCATAGGGGTCGGCGACGATGGAGCGGGAAACGCCCGCGATATCCACCCCCGCCAGAGCCTGCCCCACGTTCTCCTCCGTCAGCTCATCCAGGCCGGATACGGCGGTGTTCAGCGCCGCGGCGGAGCTGAGAAGGCTGTTGCATTTGCCCTGAAACACCAGATCCTCGCTGACCACCAGCGGATAGGTGTTCATCAGCACCATCACAATCAGCAGGATGGCCAGGTAACCGGCGCTGATTTTCAGCTGTAAGGAAATTCTACCCCTTAAAATAGTAGCCAACTCCCCACTTGGTCAGAATATATTCCGGCTCCGCCGGCTGCCGCTCCAGCTTCTCCCGCAGGCGGCGGATATGGACGTCCACCGTCCGGTAGTCCCCGGCGTAGCTGTAGCCCCACACCACGTTCATCAGATTCTCCCGGCTGTATACCCGCCTGGGATTCTTCATCAGCAGTTCGATCAGGTCATACTCCTTGGCGGTCAGCTCCACCACCTCGCCGTCCCGGATGGCCACCCGCTGCTCGGTATCAAGCGTCAGGCCGCCCACCGTGATCTGGCTCTTCCCCTGGGCGCCGGCCGAGGCCCGGCGGAGCATGGCGCGGATCCGGGCCTTCAGCTCCAGAATATTGAAGGGCTTGGTAATATAGTCGTCCGCTCCGCACTCAAAGCCGATGATCTTGTCCGTGTCCTCGCTTCGGGCGGTCAGCATAATGATGGGCACGTTGGAAAACTCCCGGATGCGCATACACGCCTCCAGCCCGTCGATTTCCGGCATCATCAGATCCAGGATGATGAGATCAAAGCCCCCGTTCCGCGCCAGCTCCACCGCCGCCGCCCCGTCATAGGCGCACTCCACCTGATACCCCTCGTTCTCCAGGTTGAACTTGATGCCCTTTACCAGCAGCCGCTCGTCGTCCACCACCAATATTTTCATGCGTGATCCTCCTTGCCGCCCGCTTTCCGGCCGGCTCCCATAATTATCCGGTTTTATCCCCACTTTTTTGGTTGAACTTCCCCCGGATATTTGCTATACTGAGAGAGTACGGCCCGTCCGGCGCTCCGCCGGACGCCCCGCTGAGAAATCAGGAATCGCCATACAGGAAACAGTATACCATATTCTTGGAGAGAATGATATGAAAATTCGCCGTTTTTGCGCTCTTTTTTTTAGTCTGTACCTGGCCCTCTCCCTCTCCCTGCCCGTTCTGGCCGCCGCGGAGGACGCGGGCGGCCCGCCGGAGGAGGGGACGGAACCGGAAGCCTCGGAGCCTGCCGCCCCGGAGAGCTTCCGGGTCGACGCCAAGGCCGCGCTGCTCATCGACCCGGACACCGAGGAAATTCTGTACGAGCAGAACGCCCATGAGCCCCTCTACCCGGCCAGCGTGACAAAAATCATGACCTGCCTGCTGGTGCTGGAGGCCATCGAAGACGGAAAGCTGTCCATGGACACGGTCCTCACCGCCTCCGAAACCGCCATCTCCGCCGTCCCCCCCGACGGCAGCAACGTGGGCATCAAGCCCGGCGAGGAGCTGACGGTGGAGGAGCTGCTCTACTGCATCATGCTCTCCTCCGCCAACGAGGGCTGCAACATACTGGCGGAGGCCATCGACGGCTCCATCCCTGCCTTCGTGGAGCGGATGAACCAGAAGGCGCAGGAGCTGGGCTGCGAGGACACCCATTTCTGCAACACCAACGGCCTTCCCGACGCCAACCACTACACCACCGCCTGGGATCTCTGGCTCATCACCAGGGAGGCCCGGACCTACCCGGACTTCATGCCCATTGTGGGCACCGCCTATCACGAGGTCCCCGCCACCAATCTCGCCGAGGCCCGCCAGCTGTACAACACCAACTACCTTATTTCCAGCTACAAGACCAGCTATTACCTCTACAAGGGAGCCGAGGGCATCAAGACCGGCTCCACCGAGGCCGCAGGCTACTGTCTGGTGGCCTCCGCCACCCGGAGCGACCGCAGTCTGCTGACGGTGGTGCTGGGCGCGAACCGGGTCGTGTCCCCTGAGATCACCCTGACCTACAGCTTCATCGAAACCGCGAAGCTCCTCGATCTGGGCTTCGATGAATTTGAACGCAAGATCCTCCTCACCGCCGACGAGCTGGTGGGCGAGGTCAACGTGGAGCTGTCCCAGCAGCAGAACACGGTGAAGGTCCACCCCGCGCAGGAGGTGGAACGCCTGCTGCCCAAAGACATGGACCCCATCCGCGACGTGGACCGGGTCGTTACATACACGGCCGAAAGCGTGGAGGCCCCCGTGGAGAAGGGACAGGTCATGGGACAGATCACCCTCCGCACCGCCGACACCGTCTATGCCACCGTGGACCTCCTGGCGGACGAGGACGTCTCCGTCTCGCGCCTTCTGGTCTTTCGCCGGGACCTGATCGAGTTCCTCCACCGGCCAACACTCTGGGTCATTCTCGGCGGCGTGGTTTCCTTCGTCTTCCTGATCCTCATCCTCCGCGCCATCCTGAAGGCCCGCCGCAAACGCGCCAGCCGGCGGCAGGCGGTAAAAAAAAGCGGCAGCAGCGGATATCGCGGACGGCGGAGATAACCCGGGGCCACAGCGCGGCGCCGGCCCATTTCATCCGAAACACGGAAAGCCACGGCGCGTCGCGCCGTGGCTTTCCATGTTTACCTCTATTGCGGCGGGGCGTCCTCCCCCGCCTCCTTCTCCTCCGGCGGCATATGCTTCCGGAACGCTCGCTCCACCAGGAAGGAGGCCAGCAGCGCCTCCGTACAGGGAACAAAGAAGACAGGGAACCAGAACCGGGCGCACGCCCGCACACTGACCACCAGCAGCAGGGCCAGCAGGACGCTGGAGGGCAGATGCGCCATAAAGAACTGCCCCGCGGTCCGGTTCAGCGCCCCGAAGGAAAACGTGAACCGGGACAGCAGCGGAAACAGCCAGGAAACCGTCCCCAGAACGAACAGCAGCAGTGCGGCCAGCGCCGCCGTGGCCGCCAGCACGGGACCGGGCTCCTGAATGGCGACGCCAATCTGCTGTCCGCACCACAGCAGGACGGCCAGCGCCGCCCCCCACAGGAGAGCCGCCGGGACGGCGGTCTTCAGCTCCCGCCGGAAGGTACGGAAGAAGCGGGCGCAGGCCCCCGCCTCATCCCACCGGATGCCGTGGACGGCGGCGTCGTACAGCGCGGCGGACGCCGCGCCCACGGTCACCACCGGAAGACTGCAGAGCAGCCAGAAAAGACTCAGCACCATGATGTCCAGAATCCGGCTGCACCAGCGCCAGAGAAAGGCGTCCGGGTTAAATAGATTACCCATTTTCCAGCAGCGTGGGCACCAGCTCCGCGAGAGCGGCCGCCAGATTGGCATGGCCCCGACCGGTCAGGTGCATGAAGTCGATCGTATTGAACTCCGCGCCGCACGCGTTGGCGTCCAGGAAGCGGCATCCCACCTCCTCCGCCACCCGCCTGTAGTGGGCGGGGAGCTTCCGGGATTTTTCCACGCAGCCATGGCCCATGGTCCCCATCTCGTCCGCTACCGGGGAGGTCAGCACGCCCTCGCCGATGACGGGCGGCGCAACAATGAGGATGTTGGGCCTGCCGCCGGGGCCCCAGCAGTCGGTGGTCTGGGCCTTCTGGACCAGACGGCGCATCCCCAGACTGATGGCAAAGGCGTTCATGCCGAAACGCTCCTTGCTGTCGTTGGTGCCCAGCATGATGATGAGCAGGCTCACCGGCTCGTGGCTTTTCAGACAGGGCCAGAGGTAGTGCAGCGCGTCCAGTCCTTCATACAGCGGATCGGAAAACACCGTGGTCCGGCCGGAAAGGCCCTCCTCATAGACCACATAATCCTCCCCCAGGGCCTTTTGCAGCAGGCAGGTCCAGCGCTCGTCCTCGTTGAACCGGATGCCGCCGTCGGCGCAGTCGGCGGGGTCGGCACAGTAGCCGTGGGTATTGGAATCGCCCAGGCAGATAATATGCTTTTTCATGATTCTTCCTCGATTTTCCATACAGTTTCGTCACCGGGCGGCGGAGTTTGCCTTTTTCCGCAGCATAATCACGGATTGCCCGTCCGGCAGGACTTTTGGGGTATCCCTGGTTTTACAGGCAGTTTCGTCACCGGGCGGCAGAGCCGGTCAATTGCCGCAGCACGGTCACGGATTGCCCGTCCGGCAGGACTCCGGCAGGGACGCGGCGGCGGCGGACTGACCCACCCGGCGGAACTTCTCGTCCGGCAGCGTGGGGTTGATCTGTCCGTATATCTCCGGGTACTCGTCGGCCATCACGTCCTTGCAGATGGAGAGAATCAGGTCTCCCCCTTTGCCGGACATGACCCGGCCCAGAAGGAGCACGTGCTTGAAATGATACAGCTCGAAATAAAACGCCAGAGCGTGGGCCAGGTACACGCCGATGGAGCCGTACACGTCGGCGGCCCGGGGATCGTCCTCCGCCATCAGCTTCTGGACCGCCTTCAGCTTCTCGGCGGGAGACAGCGCCTCGTCCAGCTCAATTCCCGCCCTGGGAGCCAGCTTGATGACGCCGTCCTGGGAGAAATACTTGACGCCGCAGCCGATGTCGCCGCTCCACTCGTCCCGCATGGCGTCCGGGGCCGCGTCCACGGGGACAAAGGCCAGCTCGTTGAGCCAGCCGGTGATCCGGCCCTGGGGATCCACATAGCCCACGGCCTCGCTGGTGCCCATGGCGATGCCCAGCACGTTGTCCTCCTCCAGGCTCATGGCGCCGGCCAGGGCGGACACGTCGCCGTCGTTGGCCACGGAGTAGGGCACGTCGCCGAAGGTATCGGTAATGGCGCGGATATAAATATCCTTTACCTTGGCGTCAAAAAGGTCCTTGGGCACCTGAAGAAACAGGGATGCGTTCATGGTCCGGTTGTTGATATAGACGCCGGCGGAGCTGACGCCCACCGCGTCCACCCGGGGCATGTGCTCCGCGGCGGCCTTCAGGGCGGAGACAATACCGTTATAGTGGTAGTCCGGGTCGGAATTGGTCTTGGGGAACCAGACCACCTCCTGATCAAAAACGCTCTCTCCGTCGATGACGGCGGATACCTTCCGGTCAGAGCCGCCGGCGTCAAAGCCAATGCGGCATCCGTCCAGATGGCGGCCAATGGCCTTGGGGCTGTCCTTGGCCTGGGGCAGCCGGTCGCACAGCACCACCTCAAAGGGATGCTCAAACACGCTGGCCATATAGTCCCAGTCGAACGCCTGGCAGCCGCCCGCGGAATACGCCTCGTTCAGGTAGTCCCGGATATCCTCGCTGCCCCGGACATAGATCCGGAAGCCGCCCTTCATCCACAGAAGGGTTTTGACAACGCGGTTGACATAATAGTGGTCGGCCTCCCGCATCTCCGGCGTGCCGTGAATGAACGTCTCGCACACCGCCATCTCGCCGCCGGCCCGCTCCACAGCAAGCCCGAGAGGCTGCCTGGCATCCTTCAAAAACGCCTGGTTGAATTTATGCAGGGGCAGATACGCGGGGTCCAGCTTGGGAGAGTGCTTGACAGATACTTCCACACCAAAACGATTCATGACAGTAAACCTCCATCTTCTCCTTCATCGTTCATACCAGCTGCCGGCGGCTCTCGCGGCCGGTCTCCCCACGGCAGCCATCTCGCGGCTATTGTACCACGGCGCAGACCGCCTGTCACGTCTTTTCCGCAAAAAAGAAAAAAATTTTCTAAAAACTTTTTGTTGAAAAGTTGTTTTCAGTGTGATAGGATGGAACTGGACACTGTGAAATTTAACCAAACGGAAGCCCTGCGCCGGGCGAAGCCTCATGGAAATTTTCATAAGAGAAAGGTTGGATCGCAATGAATCGTGAAAAACTGGAGCGCAGCCGCCAGTGGCTGCGCGAGGAGCTGGACCGCAGCGCGTCGTTCTGGCTCAAATACGGCATGGATCCGGTCCACGGCGGCGTATACACCTGCCTGGACCGGAAGGGGGAGATTTATTCCACCGACAAAAGCGTCTGGATGCAGGGCCGCTGCGGCTGGATCTTCGCCTACCTGTGCCACGTGTACGGCGTGAAGCAGGAATGGCTGGACGCCAGCAGGAGCTGTCTGGACTTCATGGAAAAGTTCTGCATCAACCGCGCCCACGGCAATCGGATGTATTTTACCGTTACCGAGGACGGCAGGCCCCTGCGCCAGCGGCGGTACTGCTTCTCCGAGGCGTTTTACGCCCTGGCCAACGCCGAGTATTACGGCGTCACCGGGGAGAAGGAGCGCCTGGAGCGTGCCCGGCAGGCTTATGAGCTGTACTGGAATCTCAACCACGGCATGGCGGACCCCACCGGCCTGGGACCCAAGACCATCCCCGAGACCCGGTCCGGCCGCTCCTTCGGCGGCCCCATGATCATCCTCAACGTCACCGGCGTGCTGCTGCGGGTGGACCCGGAGCGGAAGACGCTTTACGAGGACCGGGCCCAGCAGTGCGTGGACGAAATCTTCCGCTATCACGTAAAGCCGGACCTGAAATGCGTGCTGGAGAACGTAAACCCCGACGGCACGCCCCGGCTTTATCACACCGAGGGCCGCACCGTCAACCCCGGCCACGATATCGAGGGCGTCTGGTTCCTGCTGGAGCACGCCCAGCGCACCGGGGACAGAGAGCTGGTGGGCAGGGCCGCCCAGATCTTTGACTGGGCCATCGCCGCCGGCTGGGACGAGGAGTACGGCGGACTGCTGTACTTCACCGACTGTCTGGGCAAGCCGCCGGAGGCCTATGAGCACGACATGAAGCTGTGGTGGCCCCACAACGAGATCCTGATCGCGTCCAGCATGCTCTACCGGGACACCGGGGATGAAAAGTACCTGGACTGGTTCTGGAAGACCGAGGACTACTGCCGGGAGCACTTCTGCGACAGCAAATACGGCGAGTGGTACGGCTACCTCCGCCGGGACGGCAAGCCCACGATGCCTTCCACCAAGGGCTCTACCTTCAAGGGCCCCTTCCATGTCCCCCGCTCCCTCATCATCGCCGAGCAGGTCCTGGGACAGATTCTGGAGGCGGACTAATACTTCGGCAATTATATTTGATTGCCGAAGTATTACGATTTGATTGAAAGCCGTTTGGCTCGCCCCTTGCGGGGCAACCGCAAAACATGGCAATATTACTCCGGCAATGCCGAACCTCAGCAAATTTTCAGATTATTTGATTGCCGGAACAATAAAAACGCGCGGAGCAGCCGCGCCGGGAAAGGAGCGGCCTATGCCGGAAATTGACGCGTTTGAGAAAATCAGCAATACCTACTACTTTCTTACCACCGCCGAGAAGAAGGTTGCCGACTACGTCATCATCCACCAGCGGGATACGCAGTATATGTCCATCTCCGAGCTGGCGGACGCCTGCGGCGTGGCGGAGGCAACCATCTCCCGGTTTGCCAAGCGGATGGGCTATAAGGGCTATAACGCCTTCAAGCTGGCGGTGGCCAACTCCACCGCCGGACGGACCAGCGGCGGCAACCCCCTCTCCGGGGAGGTCCAGGCCGAGGACAGCGTCCCCGACATATGCCGGAAGCTTTTCGCCGCCGACGTGGACGCCATGGAGCAGACGCTGAGCCTGATCCGGCCGGAGGCGGTCACCGCCGCCGGCGACCTGCTGGCGGACGCGGACAAGGTCCTCTGCATGGGCCAGGGCGGCTCCATGGTCATGGCCCAGGAGGCCGCCCACCTGTTCAGCACCGCTTTCAGCAATTTCTTCTCCATCTGCGACTCCCATACCCAGACCATTGCCACCGCCCAGCTGGGCCCCCGGGACGTGATCTTATACTTTTCCTATTCCGGGGCCACCCGCGACCTGGTGGAGATCGCCGGTCTGGCCAGGCGGCGGCAGGCGAAATTCATCCTGGTCACCCGCTTCCCCAAGTCCCCCGGCGCGGCCATGGCCGACGTGGTGCTCCAGTGCGGCTCCAACGAGAGTCCCCTGCAGCAGGGCTCCCCCGCCGCCCGCATCGCCATGATCTTCGTGCTGGACATCCTGTTCTCCGAGGTGTGCCGCCGGGATCTGGAGGCCTGCCGCTCCCGACGGCAGCAGGTGGCCGACGCGCTGGCCGAAAAGCACCTGTAGCCGGACCGCCGGAACGTCCGGTTTTGGAAGGAAGCAATCAAACCGCATTTTTTGTGAAAATTTTTTTCAAAAAAGTATTGACTTTTTGCACAGTTTCTAGTACCATGCAACTAGGATACCTGTCGCGATTTCCACAAGTACTTACACCGGTAAACAATTGAAGGAGGAGTAACATGAAAATGAAAAAAGCGCTTGCACTGCTCTTGGCCCTGGTCATGACTCTGGCCCTGGCCGCCTGCGGCGGCAACAACGACACGCCCGCCCCCCCCCGCCCCCCCCCCCCCCCCCCCCCCCCCCCCCCCCCCCCCCCCCCCCCCCCCCCC
>JAAVHC010000061.1 GCA_014799925.1 Oscillibacter sp. | reverse complement strand
TCCGAATTAAAAATTCGGAAATAATCATTTGATTCAAGCCGCTTTGCTCGCCGCCGCAAGCGGCGGCAACCGCAAAACATGGCATATATTACTTCCGGCCTTTCGGTTCGGAAGTAATAATATTTAATTTGAGCCGTTTTACTCGCCGCTGTAACCGGCGGCAACCGTAAAACATGGCGCATATTACTTCCGACCTTTCGGCTCGGAAGTAATACCTCTGGAAAAAGGCGGGAAAGATGTGTTTTCCCCTTTACAGCTCCCGTCCTTTATGGCATAATATGATTTCAGTGTTAAAACACAGGAATCATATCATTTGATTGAAGCCGTTTTGTTCGCCGCTGTAAACAGCGGCAGCCGCAAAACATGGCAAATATTATTTCCGAATTTGAATTTGAAAATAATATTATGTTAAAATCCAATGGAGAAAGAGGATTCTTATGCCTATCATTGAATACGACGCCTATAAACAAAAGCTGGGGGCCATCGGCCCCAGGCTGACAAAGCTGGCGGCGGCCCTGGATCTGGATGGAGCCCGCCGGGAGGTGGAGGAACTGGAGGAGAAAACCGGCGACCCCAACTTCTGGAACGACGTTGCCGCCTCTCAGAAGGTCCTCCAGCGGACCAAGCAGCTGAAAAACAAGCTGGAACACCACGCCCGCCTCACCTCCCAGTGGGAGGATCTGACCACCCTGGTGGAAATGGCCATGGAGGAGGACGACGAGAGTCTGCTTCCCGAGGTGACGGAGGGATACGCCGCCCTGGAGTCCGCCCTGGAGGAAGCCAATCTGGCCACCCTGCTCACCGGGGAATATGACGCCAACAACGCCATTCTCACCCTTCACGCCGGGGCCGGCGGCACCGAGGCCCAGGACTGGTGCCAGATGCTCTTCCGTATGTACACCCGCTGGGGCGAGCGGCACAATTTCACCGTCAAGACCCTGGACTACGAGGACGGCGACGAGGCGGGCATCAAGTCCGCCGCCATCTCCATTGAGGGGGAGAACGCCTACGGCTTCCTCCGCAGCGAGAACGGCGTCCACCGGCTGGTCCGCATCTCCCCCTTTGACGCCAACGCCCGGCGGCAGACCTCCTTTGCCGCCGTGGAGGTCATGCCGGAGATCGAGGACGACAACAGCGTGGAGATCCGGCAGGAGGACATCGAGATGCAGGTCTACCGGGCCAGCGGCGCCGGCGGACAGCACGTCAACAAGACTTCCTCCGCCGTGCGGCTCATTCATCGTCCCACCGGCGTGGTGGTGTCCTCCCAGCAGGAGCGCAGTCAGGTCCAGAACCGCGAGAACTGCATGAAGATGCTCCGGGCCAGGCTGATGGAAATGAAGGCCCAGCAGCACGCGGAGAAGATTTCCGACATCAAGGGCGTGCAGATGAAGATTGAGTGGGGCAGCCAGATCCGGTCTTACGTATTTATGCCCTACACCCTGGCCAAGGATACCCGCACCGGCTTCGAGAACGGCAATATTGCCGCCGTCATGGACGGAGACCTGGACGGGTTCATCAACGCCTATCTCACCGCCAGCGCCACGGGAGAGCTGAAAAAGTAATCGGCAAAGCCCGCCCCGAAAACGGGGCGGGCTTCCTCTATGGCTTCAGCCCTGCGGCTCGTACGCGATCACGCCGTCCGCGTCCACGACCATGCCGGGCATATTGCTCACAGGCGTACGGGGGTCCACGTTACCTTCGCCGGGCTGCACTGAGTGGGACACGCTGGGGGCAACCGGGACGGGGTCCTCCGTCAGATCCATGGCGATGAACTCCCCTACAATTACCAGGACGGCGGCGCCCGCCGGGTCCAGCTCCGCCAGCTTCCACATGGCCTCATCGGTGGCAGCCGGAAGGGTCAGCTCCACCTGGCCGGTCTCCTCGTTGACTCCGCAGCCCGCTTCCAGGCCCAGGCCGCACATGGCGTCAAAGACCTTGTCCTGAAGCTCCCGGAGCTGATTGAGGGACAGCTCGCTGCTGCCGAAGCCGATCCGGTCGCTGCCCGCCCAGTCCTGAATCTGGAAGTACAGCTCCTTGTCCTCCGGCTCACAAGACGCCGCGATATTGACGATCAGTCCCGCGTGTTCGTCGATATACGCCCCACCGTACCACTCCGGGTAGCGGTCCGGGCCGTAATCCGCCTTGAAGCGGTCCATCAGGTTCTGATAGGCCATGATGGCCCCGCTCTGGTCCGGCGCGCCGCCCACGAACGCCCCGCCGGGGATGTCCGCGTCCCCAGTGTTCACCGCCAGTCCCTCCTCCCGGGAGAAAGTCAGCAGGGCTTCCAGGGTCCGGTCCCCGCTCTCCTCGGTCAGGTGGTAGAACTTCCACCATTTACCCCAGGTCATCTGCCAGCCGGAGGCCAGATAAGCGTCCGTGTCCTCCCGGCTGAACCCGGCCTCCAGCAGGTTGTCCGTCAGCTCGCCGGGGGTCATGTCCTGATCCCGGTCCCCTGCGGCGCCAGTGTCAATCATATTTTCCATGGCAGAGCCGTCCTCCGGCCGGCAGTACAGCTCGGAAGCCATCACGTAACTGTGGGGCTGGGTGACTTCCACAACGGCGTTCCTGTGGAAGAATCCGTTCAGCACCGCCTGCCATCTCAGGTGGTCCCGGACCATTCCATACACCGGAACAGCCGCCACGATCACTGCCGCGCAGGCGGCTATGGCCACATACCGTCCCACGGGGACGGTTTTTCGCTTCGTAGAAGCCAGCTGCTCTGTCAGGGCAGACCGCGCTTCCCCGCTTGGCTGCATCTGAAGCCGCATGGAACGAAACAGTTCCTTATTCATCGAAAATGTCTCCTTTCAGCTTTTCCCGGAGCATGTCCCTTCCCCGGCTCAGGCGCATCCGCACCGCGCCGGGGCGGATGCCCAGGGCCTTCGCGATCTCCTGGGTGGACAGCTCCTGAAAGTAAAAGAGGTATATGGGCAGGCGGTAGCGCTCCTCCAGCGCCTGGACGGCCTCCCACACCAGATTCTCATCCGGTTCCCGGAAGAGGACCGGGGAGTCCTCCCGATCAGACAGCGGCACCGTCTTTTTCCGCCAGGTGGAGGCGGTGATCCGGCGGCTCATATTCACGGTGGTCCGCAGGAGCCAGGCCTTCCGGTGCTCCTCATCCCGGAATATTTTCCCGGATTGGAAGCAGGCTAAAAACACCTCCTGGAACACATCGTCGGCGTCGGCGGGCGAGTTGGTTTTCGCCAGGGCCAGACCATACACCATATTCTGATAGCGGTCGATCAGTTGGTCCATTTCGCCGCTCGCGCGCTGCGGCTGGTCGTTCATAGGCAGGACCTCCTTTCACCCATAACTCAAAGTAAAGACGGATAATGTCACAGGAGATTTTTTAGGATTCCATTAACCCTCTTGCCCCGCGGGAAATGACCTGCTATAATCATTCTGTCATATGATCACACTCAGAGAAAAACTGCGCATCGTTAAAGGGGAATAACATGAAAATCCTGATTACAACGGACTGGTACGCGCCGGTGATCAACGGCGTGGTGACTTCCGTACTGCTGCTGCAGCGGGAGCTGGGGGAACTGGGCCACGAGGTCCGGGTCGTCACCCTGTCCAACACCATGCACAGCTATAAGGACGGCGGCGTCTACTATATGGGTTCCGTCAGCGCCAACAAAATCTATCCCGGCGCGCGGCTGCGGATCAACCGCACCCGCAGTCTGGTCCGGGAGCTGATGGAGTGGGGACCTGACGTCATCCATTCTCAGTGCGAATTCAGCTCCTTCCGGGTGGCCTACGCTCTGTCCAACCGGCTGGGCGTGCCCATCGTCCACACCTATCATACAGTCTATGAGGATTATACCCATTATTTCTCTCCCAGCGTACGGGTGGGGCGGGCGGTGGTGTCCGTGTTCTCCCGGTGGATCTGCGGACGTACCGCCTGCGTCGTAGCCCCCAGCCGGAAGGTGGAACGTCTGCTGCGGGACTACAATGTCCGCTGCCGCATTGAGGTGATCCCCACCGGCGTGGATCTCTCGGTTTACCGCCGGGAGCCGGACATGGCGCGGATGGCCGCGCTCCGCCGCCGCTGGGCCATCCCGGAGGATCACACCGTGCTGCTGTATCTGGGCCGGATGGCCAAGGAGAAGAATCTGGAGCAGCTGGTCGATCAGATCGCCGCCGCCGGGCGGCGGGACGTCACCCTCCTGCTGGTGGGCGACGGTCCGGACCGGGAGGAGGTGCTGGACTACGCCCGGAGCCGCGGCCTGGACGTAATTTTCACCGGGATGGTCCCCCACGCCGAGGTGGCGGACTACTACCGGCTGGGAGACCTGTTTGTCACTGCCTCCACCAGCGAAACCCAGGGCCTGACCTACTTTGAGGCCCTGGCGGCGGGAGTGCCGGTTCTGTGCCGGAAGGACCCCTGCGTGGACGGCGTGGTGGAGGACGGGATCAACGGCTGGCAGTACGAGGACAGCGGGGCCTTCGGGGCGCACCTGGCTGCTTTCTGCGGCGACGCTGCGCTGCGCCGGCGCATGAGCGCGGCGGCCAGGGAGTCGTCCGAAAAATTCTCCGCCGAGGCCTTCGGCGCGGCGGCGGCGCAACTGTACGCCTCCGTACAGAAGGAGGCTATGTCCGCCGCGGCCGGGGACCGGTAATACTTTTTCTTGAAAGTTAAAGGTATCAGACGCCCGAATCCCCTGTGTTGCAACGGTTTCAGGGGTTCGGGCGGTGCTTGGTACACAAAAAGTACACAAGTGCTTTAAAATTTCATAAGAACCGAAGGAGAGCAAGATTATGCAGAAAATTCCTGACGAAAAATGTGCATCTATATGTGGTCTATTCTGTGGAGCCTGCCCATCTTTTCCAGATGAATGTCATGGATGTTTTTCTGAATTTGTGCGTGAGGGATGCAGAGGCTGCGCCGACCATGGGTTTTTGGACTGTGCTACCAGTCACAACGTTACGCGTTGTTATGAGTGTGGAGAGTTTCCATGTGCAAAATTGAAAGAGTTTAGTACAAAACCTGTTATTAACGGGATTTGCAATCACGCAAATGTGATCCCTGATTCTTTACGCATGAAAGAGGTTGGAATTTCACAATGGATCAACGAAAAAATAGCTGAGCATAAGTGCCCTAAATGTGGCAGGTTGATAAACTGGTTTGAAATGGGTACACACGTTTGCAGCTAAACCACTGAAATTTCTATTCCATCGGGGCGGTAAAAGCTGGGTACACCATTTGGTACACAACATAGGATATTTCCAACTGCTTGCAACTGTATGAAGAAAAGTTAATGAACGCTGGAAATGCTTGAAACTACACGACATTGATTAGGACTAAACCAGCGTCCCCATAATTGAAAGATAAAGTATCAAAAAGAACTTTGCTTTCGCTCTTCAGACCCTTGCTATTCCAAGATTTCTGCACGGTGACGGTGCTGCACTTTTAATCGAGGAATAGTATAACAAGTAAGATAAACATAGAGGCGGGGCCTGACGGCCCCGCCTCTGCGTTGGTATTATACCGCGATCGAATCCTCCGCCTCCTCCAGGGTCACACGGTCTGGCGGAGATCTGCTTCCTCTGCAGAAGACGCGCCGGGACCGTCATTCGGCTGCTCCGCGTCCGAACGGCCGGTCCATGCGCCGCTTCGCGACGCATTTGCCAGCATCAGCTTCAGGCGGTTCTCCTGGTTGACCCGAGTGGCCCCGGCGTCGTAGTCGATGGCGACAATGTTGACGTTGGGGTTCCGCTCCTTGATGGGCTTCATCATGCCCTTGCCGCAGATGTGGTTGGGCAGGCACCCGAAGGGCTGGGTGCAGACGATGTTGCCTACCCCCTTGTCCGCCAGCTCCAGCATCTCCGCCGTCAGAAGCCAGCCCTCGCCCATTTTCACTCCCATGCTGATGGTCCCCTGGACCAGCTCGATGGTATGGGTGAACAGCGTGGGAGGAGAGAAGCGTCCGTGAGCGCTGATGGCGTCGATCATATCCTTTTCCTTGTTTACCAGATACTGATAAGCCAGCTGATAGGCGAACTGGACGTTTTTCTGCATCCCGTAGAGCTTGCGGTCCAGCAGGTTGTTATACACGCAGTACAGGCAGAAGTCCAGCAGGCCGGGGATCACCGCCTCGGCCCCCTCATCCACCAGGAACTGCTCCAGATTGTTGTTGCCCAGAGGGGAGTACTTCACGTAAATCTCCCCCACGATGCCCACCTTCACCTTGTCGGACTTCTCCATGGGGATGGCGGCGAAGTCGTCCAGGATGCGGCGGTAGTTGGCCTTGACCTGCCGGTAGCTGGCCTTGCCCCCCATCTCCTCCGCCAGGCGGTCCGTCCACTTGTCCGCCATCGCTTGGGCGTCGCCTTTATGCAGCTCGTAGGGCTTGCACTGGTTCACCAGCGTCATGAGCAAATCGCCGTACAGCACGCCGTACATCATCTTCATGATCAGCGGCAGGCTCAGCCGGAAGCCGGGATGCTTCTCCAGTCCCGTCAGGGACAGGGAGATCACGGGCACATGCCCCAGCCCCGCCTTTTCCAGCGCCTTCCGCAGCAGATGGATGTAGTTGGACGCACGGCACCCGCCGCCGGTCTGGAACAGGATCAGCGCCACCCTGTCCGGGTCGTACTTCCCGCTTTGCAGGGCGTCGATGAACTGCCCGATGACCAGAATGGCCGGATAGCAGGTGTCATTATGTACATATTTCAGTCCCGTCTCCGCGATCTGCGGTCCACTGGTTTCCAGCAGCTCCATGTTGTACCCGGACCGGTTCATGACCTTGCAGATCATCTTGAAGTGCATGGGCAGCATGTTGGGCGCCAGAATGGTGTGGGTGCTTTTCATCTCTTCTGTAAAGACTACGTAGCCTTTTTCCTGGTTGACCATAGAGTGGGTTCCTTTCAAATGCCGTATTCGTATATGGCGAACCGTTACATCGGTTTCAGATTTTTATTGAGCCGGTCCACCATCCAGGCGATCCGTTTTCCCCGTCCGGCGTCCGTCTTCGCGTCAAAATATGCCCGCGCATAGGTCTTCTTTACCGACAGGGGCATGGCCTGAAAATTTGTGTACGCGGGCTCATAGCTTTCCAGCAGCGCGGATAAGCGGGTAATCTGTTCCTCCGTGATTGCCGTGGGAGCCGGAGCGCACCACTGGCCGTTCTGTTTGGCCTCCTCAATTTTTTCTCTGCCGAAATCAGTCATCAGGCCACACTCTTCCAGACGTTTGACCAGCGCCTTGTTTTTCTCTGACCACTTGCTCTTTTCCCTGCGCTGCGAAAAATATTTCCGGTAGGTTTTCTCGTCAAGGCTCTGCATCCGTCCGTCGATCCATCCAAAACAGAGGGCCTCTTCCAGCGCTTCTCCCGCTTTGATTGTTTTCGGTCCGCCAGACTTGCCAAACAGGAGCCAGATACCGGGGCTTGTCAGGCAGTTTTCCGAAAGCCAGCTCCGGAATTCTTCCCGGTCGGCAAATTGCATATAGCCTTTTTCCTGGTTGACCATAGAGTGGGGTCCTTTCTTTTTGCTGTCTCCGGAGGCTGCGCGCCCAAGATTCTGCAACGGCCACATCGAGTGGCCGTGCAGAATTGAATTGTGCATGACCCCTCCGTGAAGCGCCGCAAGGCGGCGCTTATAGCGCTAAGCCGGCCGCAGGC
>JAAVHC010000060.1 GCA_014799925.1 Oscillibacter sp. | reverse complement strand
GGCGTGGCCTCCCGGCTGGCGGCCTATGACGCGAAATACGACAATATATTCAAGAACCTGCTGGGCCGCACGGTGGTGGCGGAGAATCTGGACTGCGCGATTGTTATTGCCCGGAAGTATCAGAACCGTTTCCGCATTGTCACCCTGGACGGCCAGGTCATCAACCGGGGCGGCTCCATGACCGGCGGAAGCGTGTCCAAAAGCGCGGGCGTGCTGTCCCGCGCCAACGAACTGGAGGCCATGCGGAAGCGGCAGGCCGCCCTGACGGAGCGTCTGGCCGCCGCGCAAAAGGAAAAGGACGAGGCGGCGCGGGAGCTTTCCGCGGCCCGGTATGAGATGCAGGTGGCGGAGGGCCAGCGGCGCGCCGCGGAGGACGCGGTACTGAAGCGCCAGGGAGAAGTGAAGCAGTACGACGCGCTGCTGGCGGGGCTCCGGTCCGGTGAGGAGAACCTGGAAGGGGAGCGGGAAGCCCTGGTCCAGCGGATGCAGGACAACGACGCGCAGCGGAAAATGGTTCAGGCGGAGATCGCGGCCAGGGAGTCCGAGGCCGCGTCCCTGCGCCAGTCCGCCCAGGAGAAGCTGGCCGGTCAGGCGGATTTGCGGGACTACTCCAACCAGCTGTCCGCCGGGATGGCGGAGCGGAAGGAAACTCTGGCCGGACTGCGGGCGGAGCGCGCCGCCGGGGCGGAGGCCCTGGAGCGGATGGAGCAGTCCCAGCGGGATCTGGCCGGGGACCGGGAGCAGCGTCTGGAGCGCATAAGCGCCTACCGGTCCGCCATCGACGCCGACGAGGCGGAAATGGGCCGCCGGACGGAAGAGGCCGCATCCCTGCGCCTGCGGGCTAAGGAGCGTCAGGACGCGCTGCGGGAATTGCAGGAGGCCCGCCTGCGGCTGGAGCGGGAGCGCACGGCCATGGGGCAGAAGCTGAAGGAGTGCAACGAGGCGCTGCTGGACGCGGAGCGGGAGGCTTCCCGCCTGGAGCAGAAACTGAATACCGGCGGCATGGAGGAGAAGCAGATTCTGGACAAGCTGTGGGAAAACTACGAGCTGAGCCACTCCGCCGCCATGGAGCAGCGCATCGAGCTGGAGAGCACGGCAAAGGCCAACCGCCGGGTGAACGAGCTGAAACGGGAGATCAGCGGTCTGGGCGCGGTGAACATCGGCGCCATTGACGAGTTCCAGCGGGTCAACGAGCGATATACCTATCTCACCGGACAGCGGGACGACGTGGAGCAGGCGAAAGGAGAACTGGAAGGGATCATCGAGGCCATCACCAGGGAGATGACGGCCATTTTCGGGGAGCAGTTTGACCTCATTGCCGCGTCCTTCCAGGAGACCTATTTGCAGCTGTTCGGCGGCGGTCATGCCACGCTGGAGCTGGAGGACCGGGAGGACATCCTGAACTGCGGCATTGAAATCAAGGTGCAGCCGCCGGGCAAGACGCTGAAAACGCTGTCCCTTCTCTCCGGCGGAGAGAAGGCGTTCGTGGCCATCGCGCTGTATTTTGCCATTCTGCGCGTCCACCCCACGCCGTTTTTTGTCATGGACGAGGTGGAAGCGGCGCTGGATGAGGCCAACGTGGTCCGGGTGGCCCGCTATATGCGGTCGATTTCGGACAGGACGCAGTTTATCGTCATCACCCACCGCCGGGGCACCATGGAGGCGGCGGACATCCTGTACGGCGTCACCATGCAGGAGAAGGGCGTCAGCAAGATGCTGGCCATCAATATGAATGAAATGGCGGAGGAATTGGATATTAAATAGTATTTGATTTTCAAGGTCCGATTTGCACGACCTTTTGTGCAGCCCGGCGTGCGGCCCGGTACCTGGGCCGGGGTTCGACTTGCTTTCGTACGTGGCTAACGCGGAGGTTTGTCTTCCCTCAAATCCAATGACAAAATGGCGGAAGGTTTCCGTATGGGGGGCAACCGTTCAGAAGGATTTGCAGCAGAGCGAATCCCCATTGCAGGCTCTGTCCCTTTAACAGGGCGTCAGCCGGAGTGATGGAAGTACCAAGCCGCCAGATCGGATGCCCGAAGGAGCTTTTGTTCACGGGGCAGGGCAGCTCTTCATACGAACCCAATGGTGACAAATCCCTCGTTTTGGAGCGCCGCCCTTAGCGGCGCTCCGCAGGGAATCCAAAACCGTATGGTTTTGGTGGCTTTTTGCCTACTTTTTGTCCACACAAAAAGTAGGCCGCCGTCCGGGCGCGGGAGCCCGGGGCATCAAAGGGAAACAACTACCCCTGCGCTGGGACGGCGCAGAGAAAGGAACTATACAATGGGCTTTTGGGAAAAACTAAAGAAAATCTATATGGGCGACGTCTTCGGCGCCGCCATCAGCGAGGCCGACGAAGCCTTCTTCGACGACCTGGAGGAAATGCTCATCCTTGCCGACGTGGGGATGGAGACCTCCATGGAGGCGGTCAAGGAGCTCCGGACGCGGATGATCGAGGACAAGATCGCCGGTCAGGAGCCGGTGAAGGCCTGCCTGCGGGAAATCCTGGCGGAAAAGCTCAGCGTGGGCGACCCGGCGCTGAACCTGTCTACCAAGCCCTCCGTGGTGCTGGTGGTAGGGGTCAACGGCGTGGGCAAGACCACCTCCATCGGCAAGCTGGCCAACTCGCTGCGCTTGCAGGGCAAGCGGGTGCTGCTGTGCGCGGGGGACACCTTCCGGGCCGCCGCCGCCGACCAGCTGGAGATCTGGGCCAACCGCTCCCGATGCGAGATCGTGCGGCAGAAGGAGGGAGCCGACCCCGGCGCGGTGCTGTTCGACGCTTTGCAGGCAGCCAGGGCCCGGGGCGTGGACGTGGTCATCTGCGACACCGCCGGACGGCTCCACAATAAGGCCAACCTCATGGCGGAGCTGGCCAAGCTGCGCAAGATCATCGACCGGGAGCTGCCGGAGGCGGCGCTGGAGATCCTGCTGGTGCTGGACGCTACCACCGGACAGAACGGGCTCATCCAGGCCAAGCAGTTCCAGGAGATCTCCGGCTGCACGGGCATCGTGCTGACCAAGCTGGACGGCACGGCCAAGGGAGGCATCGTGGTCGCCATCGCCCAGGAATTGCAGGTGCCCGTGAAGCTGGTGGGACTGGGCGAGGGCATCAACGATATGCAGCCCTTTGACGCCAAGGAGTACGTGGAGGCCCTGATTTAACGGGAGGAAAGAGAGAAATGACGCGAATTGACGGCAGAAAAGAAGATGAACTGCGTCCCGTCAAAATGACGGTGGGATTTGTGGACTTCGCCGAGGGCAGCGTCCTCATCGAGTGCGGCAGAACCAAGGTCCTCTGCTGCGCCAGCGTGGAGGACCGGGCTCCCGGACATGTGCCGGAGGGAACCGGATGGGTGACGGCGGAATATTCGATGCTTCCGCGGGCCAACCGGGAGCGGAGCCGCCGGGACGTGAGCAAGCTGAAGCTCAGCCCCCGGTCCGCCGAGATTCAAAGGCTGATTGGCCGCAGTCTCCGGGCGGCGGTGGACCTGGAGGCCCTGGGCGACCGGACCATCACCGTTGACTGCGACGTGCTCCAGGGCGACGGCGGCACCCGCACCGCGTCCGTTACCGGCGGATTCGTGGCACTGGCCATCGCCTGCCGGAAGCTGGCGGAGACCGGGGTGATTGAAAAAAATCCCATCAAAAACTGCGTGGCCGCCGTCTCCGCCGGCATCGTGGAGGACACGCCCCTGCTGGACCTCTGCTATGAGGAGGACAGCGGCGCCATGGTGGACCTCAACTGCGTAATGAACGACCGCGGGGAGCTCATCGAGCTTCAGGGCACCGGCGAAGGCCGGGGCTTCACCGTGGATGAACAGCGGACGCTGGTGGAATTGTGCCAGGGCGGCATCCGGCAGCTGCTGGAAAAACAGAAAGAGATATTGGGAGGCCAGATCTGACATGAAATTCGTCCTTGCTTCACAGAATAAGCACAAGCTCGCGGAAATGCAGGCCATCCTCTCCGCCCACGGCGTAGAGGCAGTACTGGAGTCCGACGTCGGCCTCCATGTGGACGTGGAGGAGACCGGGGAGACCTTCGCGGAAAACGCCAGGATCAAAGCCAGAGCCGTGATGGAGGCCAGCGGCCTGCCCGCCATCGCCGACGATTCCGGCGTGTGCGTGGACGCGCTGAACGGCGCGCCGGGGGTCTACTCCGCCCGCTACGGCGGGCGGTCGCTGGACGACGCGGGCCGTTATCGGCTGCTGCTGGAAAACATGCGGGGGGCGCGGACCCGCACGGCCCATTTCACCAGCTGCATCGCCTGCGTATTCCCCAACGGGGATACCATCGAGGCCGAGGGCGTCTGCCCGGGCACCATCGCCTTTGCCCCCCAGGGGAACGGCGGGTTCGGCTATGACCCGGTGTTCTTCCTGCCGGAGCTGCGCAAGACCTACGCCCAGCTGACGCCGGAGGAAAAGGCGGCGGTGTCCCACAGGGGAAAGGCGCTGGCGGTTTTCGATGGGAAATTGCGGGAATACCTGAGGGGGAACAACTGAATGGAACTGACCGGTAAACAGCGCGCCCAGCTGCGGGGCGTCGCCAACACGATTGATACCATTGTGCATATCGGCAAGGACGGAATCAACGACAATCTGGTCAGGCAGGCCAACGACGCGCTGGAGGCCAGGGAGATCATCAAGTGCAAGGTGCTGGAGAACTCCATGCTCACCGCCCGTGAGGCCTGCGAACAGCTGGCCGTACTGACCCGCAGCGAGGGCGTGCAGGTCATCGGGACCAAGTTCGTGCTTTACCGCCAGCATTATGACAAGAGCAAGAGGAAAATTGAGCTGGTGAAGGACAGGAAGCGGTCCGGGAAATAAATCTGACCATCGGAGGCGTCCTTGTGAAAATCGGAATTTATGGGGGAACCTTCAACCCTATTCATATGGGCCATATGGAGGCGGCCCGGTTTGCATCGGAAGAGCTGGGGCTGGACCGGCTGTACCTGATTCCTGCCGGCATCCCGCCCCATAAGGAAATAGCCGGGGGGTCGCCAGCCCCGGAACAGCGGCTGGCGATGACGGAGCTGGCGGCGGAGGCGGTGGGACCCGCCGCGAAGGCGTCGGACATGGAGCTGCGCCGGAAGGGAAAGAGCTACACCCTGGATACCGTGAAGGAAATCCGGGAGCGGCACCCTCACGCCAGACTGTACCTGCTGATGGGTACGGACATGTTCCTCACCTTTCACCAGTGGCGGGACCCGGAGAAGCTGGCGAAGCTGTGTACCCTGTGCGCCTTCAGGCGCAGTGAGAAGGACGGGGCGGAGCTGTTCGCCGCGCAGCGGGAGAAGCTGGAGACGGACTTTGACGCGGATATCGTGACGATGGATTTGCCCCGTATCGTGGAGATCTCCTCCACACAGCTGCGCGCGGCGCTGGCGGACGGACAAGGGATGGAATATCTGGACCCCGCCGTTTACGGCTATATCCTGCGGGAGGGACTGTACGGGGTGAAGCGGGATCTGCGGAGGCTCTCCCTGGACGAGCTCCGCTTTGTGGCGCTGAGTATGCTCAAACGTACGCGGGTCCCGCACGTCCTTGGAACCGAGGAGACGGCGGCCAGGCTGGCCCTCCGGTGGGGAGAGGATGAGGAGACGGCCCGCCGGGCGGCGCTGCTCCACGACTGCACAAAAAAATTAAACGGGGAACAACACCGGGCGCTCCTTCGTCAATATGATATCTCCCTGGACGCAGAGGAAGAAAGGGAGGAGAAGCTGTATCACGCCGTTACCGGCGCGGCGGTGGCGCGGCACGTCTTCGGCGTGCCTCCGGAGATGGAGAGCGCCATCCGCTGGCACACCACCGGCAAGGCGGATATGACCACGCTGGAGAAAATCATCTATCTGGCGGATTACATCGAGCCCACCCGCGACTTCTGCGATCTGACGGAGCTGCGAGCGCTGGCCTTTGAGGACCTGGACGGGGCGATGCTCCTGGGTCTGACGATGGCGGTGCGCGATCTGAAGAAAAGAGGAGCGGCGGTCCACTCCAACAGCGCACGGGCGATGGATTATCTGAAAGGAAAGCAACCATGAAAAAAGGCAAGCGGGAAGCCGCCGGCGGCGGCGGATGGCAGCGGGGCGGCGACCCCTTCGCGGAGGAGACGCCGTTACAGAAGAAGAAAGGAAAGCAGCCGCGGGAAAAGACCCGCTCTTCCGGAGGCTGGCAAAGCTGGAGCAGAGGGAAGAAGGGCGGCGTCATCGCCCTTTGCTGCCTGGCGGCGCTGGCGCTGGGTATAGCGGGATGGTGGCTGATGTTCGTCCGGCCTCCGGAAATCGGGGACAATGACCGGCCCGGTGTGACCAACAACAACCCCAATCTCCGGCCGGGAGAGGCGGTGGATCTGGACGGCGATGGAGTGCCGGACGACGTCTCCGGGCGGAAAGAGGATTACTACACCTTCCTGCTCATTGGCCGGGACACCGCCGGCGGCGGCAACACGGACACCCTGATTCTGGTGTCCTACGACGTGCCCAACGGACAGGTCAATATGATGAGCATCCCCCGGGACACTGCCGTCAACGTGCCGTGGTCGCTCAAGAAGGTCAACAGCGTCTACAACGCCAAAGAGTCCAGCGGCGGCGGCATCGAGGGGCTGAAAGCTCAGACGGCGGCCCTCACCGGCGTGATGCCGGACCGGTACGCCATCATTGAGTGGAAAGCCGTGGGCCGGATCGTGGAGGCCGTGGGCGGCGTGGAGTTCGACGTGCCCCGGAACATGAACTACGACGACGATTACCAGGATCTGCACATCCACCTCAACAAGGGGCTGCAGACCCTGGACGCGGAACAGGCCATGGCCATGCTCCGCTACCGCAAGGACAACAGGCTGGAGGACGGCACCGTCCGCGGCTACGACGACACAGGCCGGATGAACACCCAGCGGGACTTCCTGAAGGCGATGGCCAAGAAGGTCCTCCAGCTGGGAAACATCACCAAGATCGGCGAGTTTATTGATATCTTTATGGAAAACGTGGAGACGGACCTGAAGACGACGGAGCTGATGTGGTTCGCCTCCAAGGCCCTCAGCGTGGATCTGAGCGCCATGCAGTCCAGCACCCTGCCCTATATCGACGTGGGCCGCTATCGGGGAGAGGACTACTTCTTCCCCAACGGGCCGGAAATCGCGACCCTGATCAATGAACAGTTCAACCCCTATAACCAGCAGATTCAGGAGAGCGATCTGCGGATCCTCGTGAAGAATAAGGACGGCTCCTGCTACGTGTCCGGCGGCCAGCTGCTGGATTCCAAGTGGGCGACGCCGGTAAAGAGCTCCGAGGGGACCAGCGGCGGAGGCGTATCCACCACCACGCCTACCGGCGTGGTGGCAGACTCCAATCCGCCCGCCGGTTCCAACAGCCAGACCCCGAAACCCGATTCCCCGTCCGAGGATGAACCGGCGCTGCCGGACTCCGAAAGCGGCGGAACGACAACGAATCCGGGGACCACGACGAATCCGGGAACGACGACGGACTCCGGAACGACGACAGACTCCGGGACCACAACGGACTCCGGAACGACGACAGACTCCGGGACCACGACGGACTCCGGGACGACGACGGACTCCGGAGCGACGACGAATCCCGGAGCGACGACGAATCCCGGAACGACGACGGATTCCGGGACCACAACGGACTCCGGGACGACGACGGATTCCGGGACCACAACGGATCCCGGGACTGCGCCGGATCCTGATCCGGAATCAGATCCCGAACCGGATCTCCCTCCGGAGCCTTAGCAGCCGGAAGAGCGGGGCCGGCATGGCAAAACAGCGGAAAGGATAGATAGAAGGAGAATGGGCCGAATGAAAGGAAAGCGAGAAGAATTCAGGGGGGGCGCAGGGGCGGAGAAACAGCGGCTTCAGCACGCGGCCCCTTTGGGAGACCCTTTCGCGGAGGACAACGAAAAGCCGGACCTGAAGGACCGATGGGCGGCGTACTGGGATTCCGGCAAGGGGAAGATTCTGGTGACGGCGCTGAGCTGCCTGGCGGTGTTCGCCATCGTGGTGACGGTCGCGCTGAAAATGTGGATCAAGCCGCCGGAGCTGCCCGTTCAGCCCGCGCCGGAGAACACCCCCTCCCAGCAGACCGCCGGTCCCAGCCGGCAGCCGGAGGACCAGGAACCCGCCGGCCCCACCGACGACGAGCTGTACCCGGACGATGGCTACAACGGGGATATGCCCACCGTTTCCGGCAACCGGAAGGAGGGCGTGTATACCTTTCTGCTGGTGGGCACCGATATGGACGACGGCAACACGGACACCATCATGGTGGTGAGCTATGACACCAAGGGCCAGGATATCAACGTCATGTCCATCCCCCGCGACACCATGATCAATGAGAAATGGGACCTCAAGAAGATCAATTCCGTCTATTCCCGCACCGGCAACAGCGTCAACTCCCTGTCCAACCGCGTACAGAAACTCATCGGCTTCAAGCCGGATTTCTACGTGAAGGTGGACCTGGAGATGTTTGTCAAGCTTGTGGACCTGGTGGAGGGCGTGGAGTTCGACGTGCCCCAGGATATGAACTATGACGACGACTGGCAGGACCTGCACATTCATCTGAAAAAGGGCGTTCAGGTGCTGGACGGGGAACACGCCATGCAGCTGGTCCGGTTCCGCCGTTACGACATGGGCGATATCCAGCGGGTGGAGGTCCAGCAGAGCTTCCTGAAGGCGCTGATCAAGGAGTGCCTGAGCATCCGGCACTGGGGAAAAATCAAGGCGTATATTGATCTGGCCATGGAGAACGTCGAGACGGACCTGGACTCCGGGTCGGTGGTGTGGTTTGCCGCCAATGTGCTGGGGCTCAACGGCGTGCCCACGCTGAGCATGGACGACGTGTATACCTGCACCCTCCCCGGCAACTACCTGGCGGAGACATGGAGCCGGGACACCCGGCAGAATCAATCCTACGTGACCATTTATCCCAATCAGGTGGTCAAGCTGGTGAACGAGCGCTTCAACCCTTATGAGCAGAAAGTGACCACCGGCATGCTGGACGCCATGAGCATTCTGTCCAACGGCGATATCGCTTCCTCCACCGGAAGCCTGAAGGACACACAGCACAACGACATCATGGCCGTCCGCCGGGGCGAGGCCTACTATGACGACGACGGAAAAATCGTCTACGGCCAGCCCCCGGCCAAGCCGGAGCAGGACAAGAATGGCAACTGGTACATCAAGAACGAGGACGGGACCATCACCTACACCGATGAGAATGGCAATCCGGTGGCCGACGAACCGCCGATGCCGTCGGAGAGCGGCGGCCGGCCGGTTCAGCTGCCGCTCCATCCCACAGACGGCAGTCAGAGCAACGGAAACAATCCAACGCCCGGCGTCACCCCGACGCCCACCCCGACGCCGAATCCGACTCCGACTCCGAATCCGGCTCCGAATCCGACTCCGAATCCGGCTCCGGATTCCGGCGCTGACGATTCCGGCGACGGGCAGGGAGCGCCGGAGGAGGAAGACGAAGAGCCTCCGCTGCCGGATGACGCGGACGATTCCAAAATGCCGGACGGAATATAAGATGGAAGAAACATCAAAATACGATAAAGTGAGGTATAGCGTATGACACCGAAGGAAATGGCGATTCTGGCGGCAAAGGCGCTGGACGGCAGAAAGGGCGAGGAGATCAAGGTCATGGAGGTCACGGAGCTGACCACGCTGGCGGACTACTTCGTCATCTGCACCGGCTCCAGCAACACACAAATCAACGCGCTGTGCGACGCGGTGGAGGAGAAGCTGGAGACCGAGGCGGGGGAGAAGCCCCTGCACCGGGAGGGCCACCGGGGCGGCATCTGGGTCCTGCTGGATTACGGCTGCGTCGTGGTCCATGTGTTCAACAGCGAGGCCAGGGAGTTCTACGGCCTGGAGAGGCTGTGGAACGACGGCACGCCGCTGGACGTGGAGGCTTTGCTGGCCAATTAGCAGCAAAAAGAGGCGCGGATCGTGTTTCGCGCCTCTTTTCCATGGCATTTTCAAAATTGACAAAAAACGGGTTGAGGTCCAGCAGAAAAAGTGCTAGAGCAGTTCCCAGAAATAATGAGAAAAAAGGAAGCGAGGGCAGGGAACGCAGGGCAAGGCGGAGGACGCAGACGGGCTGACGCCCGTCAAGGACGACAACGCGGCCATGCGTTTTCT
>JAAVHC010000059.1 GCA_014799925.1 Oscillibacter sp. | reverse complement strand
TCCGAATTAAAAATTCGGAAATAATCATTTGATTCAAGCCGCTTTGCTCGCCGCCGCAAGCGGCGGCAACCGCAAAACATGGCATATATTACTTCCGGCCTTTCGGTTCGGAAGTAATAGTCAAAGCAGTTGAAAAGAATTTTGATTCTTTTCAAGTTGCTTGATGATAACCAGGCGTTCAGTCCCCGCCTAGCGGCGTCTGTTTGATCCCTCCATTACAAACTTTTCTACGTTCTTTTTGAACAAATAGATGGATGGATTCTTATTGGCGGACATCCATACCGCATCCGTACCGACCTTGTTCCTTGCGCAAAGCAGCTCGCAGGTGGAGATATCCGCGCTGTCCATCATCAGCTGGGATTTTCCCAGCACAGCGCAGGCCATTCCCGCAGCTACATAAAACTGCAAGCTTCGCAAACTGTCCACAAAAATGATTTGACGGGGCAGATAGGGAAGATCCAACGTGGCATCCACGCTGCTTGCCTCCAGGCGGACAAAGGCGGCATTCCGGAATGTGTCCACATTCACGGTGCCTGGCCACTCCCGGCTGGAATAATAAATACAAGGGTTGGTTCTGGTGATTGCCTTCCGGGTCACACTGGCCGCGTCAGTAGGCCATACGGAGTAGATCAGGGCCACATCCACAGTTCCGTTTGCCAGATTCCGCAGAATACTCTCCTGCGGCATGGCAATCAGCTTCAGCTCCGCGCTGGGGTAGCTTTCCCGAAAATCGGTCAGCAGCGGCGCGATATGGTTGATGGACATGGAATCGCTGATACTGATTTTCAAGGAAAGGCCGTCTGCCGCCGCGGCTTTCCGGGTCTGGTCCAGAAGCCGCCCGAGCCTGGGAAGCTGATCCTTCAGGCCTGTCGCAAGGCAGACGCCGGCGGGGGTTGGCTGTATGCCCTGATTGCTGCGCTCAAAAAGCCTGACCCCTATTTCCTCTTCCAGGCTGCAGATCTGTTTGCTGATATTGGACTGAGTGGTAAAGGCGGCAATCGCCGCCTTGGAAAAACTGCCCTGTTCCATCACCTGCACGAACAGCTGTAATGTGCTGAGCTTCATCTGTCACTCCTTTATCCGCCTGCCATTCCATTTTGGCATGTCAATTATGCCACATTTTCGCTTTTCTTGTCAATAGTTCTATGGTATTTTTGTCTTATGGAAGAGGATTGCGGCCACGACTTCTCTAATCAATCTGAAAATGAGGTGAGACATGTGACAGAAAATACCATTTGCATCCAACCGGCGGAAATTCAAATCTATGACACTACGGACGTCGTTGTAGTAGGCGGCGGCGTTGCCGGCATCGGCGCCGCCATTGCTGCCGCCCGGAACGGAAAAAAAGTCACTCTTGTGGAAAAAAGCTGCATTTTGGGCGGCCTTGCCACCCTGGGGCACGTTTGCGTATATCTGCCCCTGGATGACGGCGTGGGAAACAAAGTATTCGGCGGTTTGGCCGAGGAGCTGCTCCACGTCTGCATCAAGCGCAGCTACAACACCCTCTCCCCGGAATGGCAGAAGGGTACTATGCGGGTAGAAAAACCCTCCGCCCGGTATCGTACCCATTTTAACATTCCTGCCGCTGTGTTCTCTCTGGACGAGATCATGGAGCAGGAGGGCGTAACCGTTATTTACGACGCCGTGTTTTCTGAGCCCATCATGGAAGGCTCCCGCTGCAAGGGGGTTGTCCTGGAGACCAAGCAGGGCCGGGTCGCATTGATGACGGGCATGGTGGTAGACGCCTCCGGTGACGCGGACGTATTCTACCGGGCCGGCGCCGAATGCGAGGAGCAGAAGAGCATTGTCTCCCATTGGTGCTACGAGCTGCGGCCCGATGTGATGCGCGCCGGTCTGGAAAGCGGCAAAATTATCAACACACTGCGTCTGCGGTGGCTTGGGCTCCGTCCGGACGTAGACAATTCCAGCAGCGAGCTGTCTCATTTTTACGGCACCACAATTGAGGGCGTCAACGGCTATCTGAATCTCAGCCGCAAATTGGCCCGGAACTATCTTGACCAGAATGACGCCCCCGATTACGCTATGATCTCTCTGCCCTATATGGCGCAGTTCCGCATGACCCGGCGTATCCGGGGCATGAAGGAGCTGGATATGACCGCGGCGGATCAATTCCAGAACGACTCCGTGGGCTGTGTCTGCTCCGCTCTGGCCTGCCCCGCTCCGGTCTATGAGCTGCCCTACGGCACGCTCCTGGATCCGAAGCTGGAAAATATTGCCGCCGCCGGACGCATTATCGCCGCCGGAGGCGCCGGTTGGGAAATGATGCGTCTCATTCCCGCCGCCGTTTTTACCGGCCAGGTTGCCGGAACCGCCACCGCTCTGGCTCTGGAGCAGGGGACAACTCTTCAGGAGGTGGATCTGACGGTCCTTCAGAACCGTCTGGCCGAGACGGGCGTCCTGATTCACATTCCGGACTATATGCAGGGAAACAAAAACCGGAATAAAACCGATAACCCCAAATATCTGGCCGATCCTCTGATCAAGGCGGACGCCTTATCCTATCACTGAGTTTTGGCCTGAAGAGCATACTATTGCAAGCAATACGATGGTCCCATTTGTACCGCAGGAAGCTGAAATTTTTCGAAATGGCGTCCTGGGGGTGTGGTTTTAGTTGCCTTTTTCAATACGCGCCGTCAATTCATCCAATCTGAACAACAAAATGATGGAAGGGAGAATCACTATGGATAACGCTAAAGTCATATCACGCTCTGCCGCAATTGCACGGTTTCTGATCTGCTCCATCATCGGCATCTGCGTTTTCTTTGTCAAGTTCCCGCTGGGCGGAGCTTCCGTTCTTCCCATTGATTATATCAATAATCTGTTTACCACCTGGCTTAAGGGGAACAATTACCTTGAGGTCAGCATTTTCGGCTCGGCCCTGCTGGTCTATTTCACCGTCGTGAAGAAAAAATTCTGGAAAACGGCAAAGAGCAATAAACTGGCCTTCTTCTTTGACCTGATGGGCCTGATGGCCTTTGTCCTCATTATCCTGACCCTCCTCCGGATCTGCCCCCCTGTCTTTGAGGTCAACTCCACTCTCAGCGGTGCCTATTCCCTGATGGGCAAAATGTTCATTCAGATCATGATTATCATGTTTTTTATTCCTTTTCTGACGGATTACGGACTTCCCGAGGCCATCGGCGTCTTCGTGCAGCCCTTCTGCCGGGCTATCTGGGCTGTTCCGGGACGTGTGGCGGTTATTATTGTCAGCGCCTTCCTGGGAAACTTTACCGTCGGACACGTGCAGGCAAACATGTATTACACCTCGGGCCGGGTAACTCACCGTGAGGCTCTGGTTATGGCGCTGGGCTTTTCTACTCCCTCGATCGGTCTGATCCTCTCTCTTTGCAGCACAGCCGGCGTTACGGACAGGTTTCCTCTGATCTGCGCCCTCATTCTGATCTGCGTCCTCGTGGTTACCTCTATCGTGGCCCACATCCCTCCTCTGAGCAAATATCCAGATGAATATTATGAGGGGATCGAACCCAATCCCGAAGTGTATGAGAAGGGCAATCTGCTTACCATCGCCTTCAACACCGGCGTGGAAACCTGCCAGAAGAATTCCGGCAAGATCCCTGTTCTTCAGAATTGCAGGACCTTTTGCAAAGCGTTCCCCTCCGTGTCAAGCGTCTGCTTTGTGGGCGTGGGGACCATCGTTTTCTTCGGCCTTATCAATTACTATACGCCCATTTTCACCCTGCTGGGCTATATCTTCTGGCCCGTTCTCAAGGTGCTGGGTATGCAGGCGGATATTATCGCCCCCATGATGGGACTGGGCACCGTCTCCACCATTGCCTCCCAGACCGGAATCATTACGGCGGCGGGAGCCACCATGGCGACCAAGGTGTTTGGCGTGGGCTATGTAATGGTGGTGCTCTGCTTCTTTGGAAGCTTTATGTCCTCGCTCTATTCTACCAAAATCACCATTAAGCTTCGGGACTTTTTGCTGGTTTATTTTGAACGGGCCTATCTGACCATCATTGTCTACGGCCTGGCCTGCCAGCTTCTGTTCCGCTAATCGCCAGACGGACGGGAGGACGTCAGTGATGAAACATCCCCTTCAAAACTGGATTGACGCCCTGCGGCAGGGAACTGACTCTCCCGGGACAAAAAGCGGCTCCGGAGGCGTCTTTACCCGCTCGCTGCTGTGCGGGGTGGCCTTTTCCACCATAGGCCTGTGCTGGAAGACAGGATATTTCGCCCGGTATCGCCCGGAAGAGATTCTCAGCGCCTGGATCGGCGTGCTGGGGTATATCCTCCTTGCGATGGTCCTGTTCACTCTGGGGATGGTCGTCCACCAGACGCTCATGGAGCGGTACAGCAATCGGAAGGCCTCCGCCTGCCTCTGGATCGCTCTTGGGGGCATTGTTGCGCTGCTGATTGTGCTGCTCTGAGAAGGTCCTCCAGCGCGGATCGGCGCGGCGCCGGACGGCCCGCCCTACCGTCATTTTGCCCTATATGCACCTCGCCTGTTTTTGTGAATTATGTCCTTTGAAAATTGTGCAATTTCCTGATAAAATAGTCGTATATCAAGAAACGGAGGAAGCTGCACATGAAACGGATCACGGCGGCCTGCCTGGAGCAGACGATTCATTTTCAACAGAAGGAGGGCCTCTCCCCGGGGGAGGCCAGAGAGCAGGTCCGGCAGGAGTACGCTTTCTACAAGGCACAGCTGGACCGCCGGAGAGTCCCCTACAAAATCCTGGAGGAGCGGGAACAGCCGGACGGCACTCTGATCATCAGGCTCAAGCGGCAGAACAATACCCAGCCCGTGGGCAGCTACCTGGATTGAGAGGCCGGTCATGTATGCGGTAGGAACATCCATTCTGTATGGCCGGATGGGGGTATGCCAGGTGGAAAGCATCGGCGCGTCCCCGTTTCCGGAGGGGAACGGCCGCCCCTACTACAAGCTGCGGGCCCGGTTCTCTTCCAGCGGCGAGCGGGTCTATATCCCGGTGGACGCGGAGGCGTCCATGCGCCCGCTGGTTGACAGCGGAGCGGCCTCCGGCTATCTGGCCCTGCTGCCCCGGCTGGAGGTCAGGGCCTTTCATGCCAGACGACCGGCGGACCTGACCGACCATTACCAGAAGCTGCTGTCCACCTGCCGTCTGGAGGACTGTCTGATCCTGCTCAAGGAACTCTACTGCAAGCAGAAAGAGCTGGCCGCCCGCAGCAGGAAGCTGGGGCAGGTGGACATCCGGTATCAGAAGCTGGCGGAGCGCCTGGTATGCGAGGAATTTGCCGCCGCGCTGGATACCACGCCGGACTTTATGCGGGGGCGCTTGTACGCCGCCATGGAGCCCGAAGCGGCAAAGCAATAACAAATCAGGACCCGCGGGGCTGCGCTCTGCGGGTCCTGATACTTTTTGGGGAAAAGTAATTCGTTCTGCCTTTTGCATTGGTGGATTCCAAACACCGGCCGCTTCACAAATGACGGCTTGAAACCCGAACGCGGCCGTGATATACTCATACCATTACTTCCGAGCGAAAAGGTCGGAAGTAATATGCGCCGATTAAAAGCGCAATATCGTCACCGGGCAAAAATCCGGGATTTGCAATGGGTATAGGCTCGCATAAAAAGCTCTTTCTGATGCTTTTTCAAGAAAAAGTATCAGAGCGGCAAATCGGAAGTCGTTAAGGAGATGAAAACATTGATTGGAAAAGATGTGCAGACGGGTGTGGGACTGTTGGTGGGCAATATGGAAAAAATGGTCCATTTTTACAGAGACATCCTGGGTTTTCAAACACAATGGAACGGCGGGCCTTTTGCGGATTTTAAAACAGCAAATGGCGAATTATCTCTGTTTATGTACAGCAGGGAAGAATTTGTAAAGGCAATAGGTGAAGATTATGTCCCGCCAAAGGGTATTAACCAGACTTTTGAAATTGCCCTCTGGCTTCCTGGTTTTGCTGATGTGGATTTGGAATATGAACGGCTGTCGAAGCTGGGTGTGCCGTTTCCAGCAGGAGGGCCCATAACGTATCCGTTTGGTATCCGAAACTTTTATGCAGCTGACCCCGAAGGAAATTTACTTGAAATTGGGAGTACGGGAGGCCATACACCGCCTGAGCACGACGGTCCATAGAAGCTGCAGGCGAACGGCTCTCCTGCATCAGCCGCTCCAAAAGATGCGGCGCTTATCCGGCAATCCTCTTCAGAACAGGAACACCATAACGCCCTCCGCCATGACGTTGGGCGCAAAAAAACTCAGCAGCAGCTCCGCTATCCCTCAGCAAAGCCGTCCCTGCAATGGACGCCGCCGTTCCCACAACGCCCAGCAGATAAATTGCGCCCTGGCATTCCGCGCGATCAACATCATATCTCCGCAGGTATCCGCCCAAAAGATACAGGAAGACCATGCCGAGCAAATAGGCCGCTTTCATTTTATCCAGGATGACAGCTAGAAGCGGAACCCATCCCGAACGCAGAAGGATCACAACAGGAGAACCAAACAAAAAAATCAGCGCCAGTGCGTAAAGGTACTCCTCTCTGGATGCGGCGTTCACAAAAACGTAGAACAGCGGCGTAAAGAGATACAGTGTGATAATCGCGTAGATATACCAGAGGTGGACAGGCATTGTGAGCAGCCAGGTCAGCAAACTGCGCACGCCGGTATAGTCGTGAATGCCATGCAGCAGGTTATATCCATAGTAAATTCCGGACCAGAACAGCATCAGGCCAAAGAGCTTGCCGCATTTTTGGGCGATCCGTCTGCCGTCGGGTTTATGCGCCAGCATATAATATCCGCTGATCATGACAAACACCGGTACGGAAAAACGCGCTACAGCATTCAGAAAGAGCCCGGAAAAAGTACTGATATCCGATACATGGATCATCACAACGCCAATGGCGGCAAATATGCGAATGAAATCTGTATCTGTATCGCGATTTGGCAGTGTTTGGGCTTTTATGATATCACTTTGCATCTATAGATATACCCCGTATGGACAGATAAACCCTCAGGAACATTTAGAAATCGTGGAAATACCGGCTTTTAGGCCGGTATTTCCACGATAACAGAAGGACTTTGCTTAGCCGAAGTACCGCTCCAGCAGGCCCTTGAAAGCCTTGCCGTGTCGGGCCTCATCGCGGGCCATTTCATGAACGGTGTCATGGATAGCGTCCAGACCCTGCTCCTTAGCCATCTTCGCCAGCTCCATCTTGCCGGCGGTAGCGCCGTTCTCGGCCTCGACGCGCATCTCCAGGTTCTTCTTGGTGCTGTCGGTGACGACCTCGCCCAGCAGCTCAGCGAACTTGGCGGCGTGCTCGGCCTCCTCGTAAGCGGCCTTCTCTGCCAAAACGTCAAACGCCGTACCCGGCGTTTGACGTTTCGGCGCGGGTTGCTCACATGTCCCAGGGCAGTTAAACTACGTTTTTCTTTGCCACAACTGGTAATTTTCGCATTGTGGATATTCGGCTTTTTGCCACAAAAAAATCCACAATGGAGGGGTTACAGTGGCAAAGAACGACACGGGCGTTTATCAACTGCCCAACAAATGCTGGGGCTATCGCTATGTATTGATGGTGAACGGCGAACGGAAAGAGGCGCGAAAGACAAAAGATGAATTTGGCGCACCTTTCAAAACAAAGCGGGAGGCAATCAAGGCGCGGCAAGCTGCCATTGAAGCGGAACAAAATTCCCGGAGGCCAAAGCCCACGGTCAGAAAGACGGTGGCGGAGGTCTATCAAGAGTATTGCGAAAAGGGGCGGAGCGGCAAAGCCTATAACACCATTCGCAAGCAAGAAAGCCTGTGGGACAATCACCTTTGTGCCGCTTTTGGCAAGCGGTACATTGACGAAATCAGCGCGGCGGAAGTTGTAGACTACTTGACGGAACTTTACTATAACCGGGGGCTGTCTTATCGCTATGTAGAAAGTTTTTTGAAAATGTTCTATCTGATTTTCGGTCAAGCCTATTCCCGCAATTATTTGGCTGTGGATAACTATAATAAGCTGTGCGTCAATAAGGACACGAAAATCCACATGCCAAAGCTGAAAAGTGATGATGATATTGATATTGTCGCGTTCAGCCGAGAGGAACTTGTAATTCTGGATGATTATTTCCGGGGGACAAATGCGGAAACGGCGTACCTGTTGGGGCGGTTTTGTGGTCTGCGTATCAATGAATGTTTCGGGCTGAAATGGGAGAATGTAGACGTGGAGCATGGCACAATTTTGATTGACCGTCAAATGCAATATCAGGATGGGCTTATCAAGTTAGTGCCGCTGAAAACCCACAACGCCAGACGAATGATCTACATGTGCGACAAACTGAAAGTGTATTTTCAAGAATTGGCGCGGCGGCGGTCAGAGGATGAAATTCAATTTGCCGCGCTGCGGGAACAGAATCAAAGGCTGATTGAGGACTTGGGCGGCAAGCAGATTTTTTCAACGGAACTTGTCAACTGTCTGCCTAACGGGAAAATCCAGACGGTCAATTCCATGAAATACCCCACACGGGAAATCAAGGCCCGGTTTCATATTGACTTCAAGTATCACCACTTGCGGCACACTTACGGTACACTCATGGCGGAAATGAATACCCCCACGCATTTGCTGTGTAATCAGATGGGGCATGGGAATATCCAGGTGACACAGCGGTATTATATCGCCGTTTCAAAGTCGGGGGTCAATATCCTGCAAGGCAATTTGAACATGCTTTAAGAACTTTTTACAAGAAAGCAGATAGAAACGGCAAGTTTCTATCTGCTTTCAGCATCTCCTATCAAGTTTCGTATCTGTCGGAAATATCTTTCAAGAACTTTTGCATATTCTCCACTACATCGGGGGGATTGATAATTTTTGCTTTTTTCCGAAAGCCGCATACCCATGAAAAGAATTGGTCGCTGATCTCTACATCGGCGGTCACTACAAAATGCCGCTCCCCGTCTGGTCTATAAAATACATCGGGGGCCGTTCCAAACCGTTCTATTGCGGTATCCAATAGGGGATTGATAAAGCGGACGCTGACACGCTTTTGCGGGCCTCCATACATGGAGAACACGCGGCGGGTATATGTTTCCATGTCAATAGCTGCAAAGGCTTCTTCACCCTCTCGCGGCTCGTCCAGGGCTTTTACTTCTTTCATACGGTCAATGCGATATGTCCGCATATCCTGGGCTTTATCATCATAGGCCAACAGATAATAATTGCCCTCATTTATCAGCAGCTTATAGGGGCTGACTTTGTAAGCGGCTCCCCTGCGGCGTTCCACCTGGGTTTTGCCATTTTGTAGAGTGTACTTCAAATATTTGAAGCTGATTTTCTGCGGGGGCTTGGGTTTTCCATTCTCCCTGGTAGACATAGCGGATTGAATAATACCGATAATCAATAGAATATCCTTGCGGGTGGTCTTTACCCTGTCGCATAGAAAAACTTCCCTTTGTAATTCCTCGGCCTGGTAGCTGCTGCAAAATTCCGCTATTGTGGAAACAAGGTCTTTTGCTTTAGGGGCGGAAATAAACTTTGCAGCGTGGACACATTCCGCCAGCAGCCGCAAATCGTCAAATTCAAATTGCCGGGATAACAAGCGGTATTTTCCGCCCTGTCCCCCGTCTATATCCATGCCGAACACATCCCGGAGGGCGGCAATATCACGGTAAATGGCGCGGCGTTCTGATTCAATACCACATTCGTTTTTGAGATAGTCGGTAATGTCTCCAGCTGTGACGGGGTGATTTTCGTCTGAATTTTCCAGAAAGAATTTTGCAACAAAAAGTGTCTTCACCTTTTGATTTTCTGATTTTGCCATTCGGGGGCCTCCCTCTCCATGTGCTTTATATGGTACATCATACCCCCAAATCGCCGATATGTCAATGAATGGGGGACGCTCACGCGGAGCGTCCCCCATTCATCATGCCGATATACTTATAGACTGTTGTGCGGCTCAAATTGCACACCCGCGCTAACTCGCTGACATTCAGACTTCCAGCAGCAAAGGCGGGGTAATGGCGGAAGAAAATAGGGGGTATGTCCTCGGCGGTGGTTTGTGGCCTCCCGATCTGCTTCCCCTTGGCTTTTGCGTTTGCCATTCCAGAACGGACGCGGGCGCGTATCATGGAAAGTTCTAACTGACTGAATACCCCAGCCATTTGTAAAAATGCCTCGCTCATGGGGTCGGCCTGTCCGTTGCGGCAATCAAGGGTGATACTGCCTATTATCTGCAATCGTAGGTGTTTCGCGCTCACCGTGTCGATGATCTCACAAAGTTGCTGTGTGCTGCGGGCCAAACGGGGGACTTCCAGCGTGATAATGCTGTCCCCGGCCTGGGCTTGTTCCAGCATGGCCCGTTGTTGGCTCTTGATTTTGCTGTCCCCGTGTTCGTACTCCAAAAATATCTGTTCCGCTCCCGCCGCTTTCAATTCGCGGACTTGTCTGTTTATGTCCTGTTTGCTCTCATTGGTGGAACAACGTGCATATCCGTAAATCATGATATATCCCCTTTCATGGGGCGGGGGACTGTCCCCCGCCCATTCTGTTTAGCTCATACCGTCAATGATAGTCGGCATCTGTGTATTTTCCTCTGTCAGTATTTCCAGCATCAACCGCGCCCCCAGCCGAAAGCCTTTTCCGAAAGCGTCACATTCTGAAATTTCAGAAATTCTACTAATCAGCTTGTCATACTCGGTATATGCGCGTTGGCCCTCGGTGGATAATTCGGCGGTAAATATATCCTCATAGGCAGTTAGGGCCTCTAATAGTTCTCTGATTTCGCTCCCCCGTGTGAAACTTCTATCAACCGGGGCAATATTCCCGAACCACAAATTTTCTAAAATCGTCATTTCTTTATATCCCCCTTTGCGGGGGCGGGGATTGCTCCCCGCCCTCTGTATGTTACCCGGCAACTACCATTTGCACGTCACAGTCTAAACAAGCGATATTGACTGTTTTCGTGGCTCTCACAGAGTTTCCGCAGCAAGGGCAGATATATTTCCTTGTGCTGGTGGGGCGGCGCGGTGGGGGCGTTCCTGTGCCGCTGTGCGTTCCCGTTCCTGTCACTTGAAAACCGCCGTATTCGTTTCGGTTAATCAGAATATCGGTTAAACCGTTTTCAAGGATGAAATCTAACAGGGCATCACCGGGGGCGGTATGTGACCAGCCGTATTTGTCGCTATGGGTGACGGTCAGGCCGTGGGCCTCTGCTGCTGCCTTAAACCGTTTGTTGTGGTATGTGTTGCCCCGGCTGCAATCCTGTACCCCGTTCTCATAATTGAAATAGTGTACCATTTCATGTAAGAGGGTGGCAGCTACTTCCTCGATGGGCCGCGCCAGCGTTCCCGCGCCGATGTTGATTTCGTGCGTATCGCCTACGGCAGAAATCCATGTGTTGTCCCGCAAAGAGAAGTGACCGTATGCGCGGGGCGTGGACTGAATGGTGATGGTGGGCCTTGAAAGTGTACCCTCAAAAAATTCGGCGTTCAGCATGTCGAACATTTTGTTCAAATACCCGGCTACCCGATTATAGCTTGTCAACTGTTTCATTTCTGAAAATCTCCTTTATATCTTGATTTTTGGGAGAGGGCAAGCTATAATATTTCTTGCCCTCTCCGTTGTAGCGGTGGAAGGTATGGCCTCTTGCCTGGGCTTTGGTCGGCTGTCAGGCAAGGGCCGTTTTTCATGCGCTGATGGAGAAGCGGCGGCTGGAAACGGCTTTCGTATAAGCCTTGTAAACGTCCGGCATGACCTTCTTAAAAGCCGTGGTATCAAAGCGGTTTGAGATGATGGAAGTCCAGCGGACGATATACTTCCCGGCGGTCAGTTCTTCGGTTTCGCGTTCCAGCATTTCGGCCTTGATTGCATCCCGCAGGGCTTCGGCTTCCGCTTTGGCTTCTTCGATCACGGCTTCCCATTCGGTCAGGGCCTCGATTTTGGCTTCCAGTTCGTTTCTACTCATTGTTTTGATCTCCTTTATTTTTATTGGGGTGTTCCCCTTAACTGATTATTATTTTACACTATTAGCTGTGTAAAATCAATTCGCAATTTACACAAAATTCTGTGTAAATTTTTGTTGATATTTTACATTGTTTTCTGTGTAATCCTGTGCTACAATAAGGACAATGGAGAAGGGCCGCAATTTTTCAGCGGTCACCCGGATTGGAGGAATACAATGGGCATCAAATACAAGATTGACATTATCGCCGCTCTGAAAGCGGCAGGGTACAATACCAGCACACTACGGAAAGATAAATTACTGTCAGAGGGTGTAATACAAGCCCTAAGAGAAAGCAAATACATTTCTTTGCAGAATGTTTCCAAAATTTGCGAACTGCTGGACTGTCAGCCGGGGGATTTGCTGGAATACGTCAGAGAGGGGTAGTGTCCACAAAAAGGCCGCTTTATTTTCCTGGACAAAATCGGCCCTAATACCGGGGGCATTTGCCCTGTTTCCACCGCTGTGCAAGTGTTCACAAAACCATCTGTTTTATTGAACAAGTTTCGCCGCCGCTGCGCGGCCTGTCAAAATGGAGGATTGCACATGTTTCCAGATACAGACTTGCCCCTTGCTCTTGTCATGGAGGAAATTCTTGGATGGGAAAAGAAAGAAGATAGCGACAAGGACAAAGAAGATTCTACAAGTTAGTAGCGTCTTTCTACAAAAAATAAGAAGTCGGCGGGAGATTGTTACATCTCCCGCCGTAGCCTGTCCTTAAAAACCCAGATTGATTGTCAGATCACCCAGACCTTTTTTGAATTTTTCAATCGCTTCTTTTATTGCTTGTTCGGCGGCAGGGCGTATCAACTCTTTTAGCTGTTTATCATTCCCCAAAAATTTCCGCAGAACATTGCGCAAGACTTTCCTTTCCTCATCATAGAATGGGCCGCGCCGTGTTTGTCGGTTGAGTGCGTCCATAGCTGTTGGTGGAGTATTTCGCGCAATCTCCCCCTTTATTCGGCGGGTTTCTATTGTCCCCATTTCCATCTCAAATGCGAAAACGATGTTATCAATCAAATTATCAAAGTTAATCGTAATATCAGCCATATTTTTTGGCTCCTTTCTATTTTGAATGTGTATTTTCAAGTTCCGCCTGTGACTTTCATCACGCTCCCGGAAGTTGGTTTTATTCTCTTATTACCAACTTCCGGGAGCGTTTGCAAAGTCACAGCAGTCACTTGGAAATTCTCTGATAGTGGCCCTGATACAGCCTTTTTATCAGGCCGTCTTTACAGAACGTCTTAATATTTCTATCAGTGAAACCTTGCGCGTGGAGTTCGGCAGTTGTCCACCGCTCCCCGGTCAAATCCTCAAAACGTTGTTTTGTTCGGCGGGCGGCTTTCTCTGCGTTGGCCTCCCTGTTATATTCTGCCATATTGTCATGAATGACGCGGTTATCCTTTAGGGACGTGTCGCGCTCAAAGTTAATAGTAACTCGGCGGCTATCGTTCCCCATGTCCCCGGCAAAGGGAAATGACGTGGTTCCATCTTTCATATATTGATAAACCCACTTGACGATTGCCCGCCGCACATCTCCGGGGACAGTCAGATAAAGGCCGTTCTGATAGTACAAAAGGCGCATGACCGTTTGGATGATCTCCAACGCGGCGGCGGTTCTTGCATCTCTCCGGCCTTGTAGATAACCTACGATGGGCGCGGCCCACAGTTCCCATGTCATGGGGCAACCTGTGTAAACGGCTCTCACAGCATCCATATCAGCCGTGTAGCACCAAAGGCCCTTGACCCGTCCCCCGCTAGCCTTATCCTCTACGCCAATGTTTTGCCCGAATGTCACCATTTTTTCGTGGCCTTGGGGCCAGCGCATACGCGCAAGCCACAGTTGCGCGGCCTCCGTTTCAGATCGAGCGGCGAACGCCTCTAAATCTTCTTTGTCCTCGGCGGCTACCTCGACCAGCGGAAACTTTTGGGCCAAAATGTGATATTGCAGTTTTGCCCGCTGGCTCCCGCCCAGCCTGTAAATATCATCCGTGGCAAAGATCACTTTGTACGGATATTTGCGGTAGACCTACGGGAACGCCATTTGATAAAATTCTTCCCGTTTGTACTGATTGCCGTCATAGAGAATGAAGTGATTTTTCCGCCCCGGCCTCTCGCTGGCCTCGCTGTCACCAAAGGCATTTTCAGTGACAACAGTTTTCGCCGTTGGAACGGTCACCCATGCAATCGGCTTTCCACGAAAAAATGATTGCTCGGCGGCTGATTGTTCCTCGGCGGCTCCCCGCCCCGCTCTTTCGAGCGGGAGCGGAGCGGGTGCCGCGCTTTCCTTTTCCTCAAATCTGCTCACATCGTCAGCACCTCCCGATTTGAATATAAACATTCAAAAACATCCTTGTCCTGGTCAATGGGTGCATCCTTGTATTGGAGCAAATTGCCTTTGTCCAAAATGCGGCTCACCTTTACATATTGGCCCACTTTTTCAGCAAGTTCCCTTGTCTTTTTCTCATAAAAATGCCAATTAAGATTATCGTCCTCTGTATTCTCATACTGGCGGTCAAAGGCAAGAATTATCTCCTTTGCGCCGTACTCAATAAGCATGGAAACGTGGTTGACGTGTGCGCCGAAAGTGTGACTTGCCACGGAAAAGGGGTAGCCGTATTGATGGGCCAACATGACGCTTTTTGCCCCCTCAAAGACAATGGCTTTCCCTGTCTGCTGGATAGCGTCTTTTGCCATGTGCAAGCCGTAGAGATTGCAGGAATTGGGAAATGAATAGCAGTTCAGTTTTGCATCACTATCCCATTCAGGCCGCAAAACAGGAAGATATTTTGCCCGCGGAAAAGTCCACCAAAATTTGCGGTCACCGACATCTTGCAAATCTAGCTTGAACACATCTTTTGCCTCCCTGCGCGTGTAATCAAAACTTCTCTCATACAGGCCGACAATCTGCCCGTCCGCGTTGTGGTGCGGCAAAATAATCGTTCCCATTCTCTTGACCATGCCCGGACTACTGCCCGGAATGGCGGGACAACAGGCCACGTCAAACCGCTTTAGCTGTTCCACGTCAATTCCATCCTCTGTGTGCCAGACAAGCCGTGCAAGCGTTTCCTCACGTTTATCCCATTGGGCATACAGGCGGTCAATGATCTCTTGTGGAATACCAGGAACAGGCTCAATGTGTGTTGGCTCATATGGCTTTTCGATGTAGTCATATTCGTCACCTGTTCGCGGTTGACAGTCGGAAAGGTCGATACCATGTCCCTCAATCCAATCCTCAATCGCATCTTTTGCGGCTTGTGCATAGGGAAGATGTAATGCCCGCATTACCCATGTGTGCAACATCATCCCACCGCCACAATCTGCAAAGCAGTGGACTTTATGAGTGGTAGGGTCAAATAGTGCGCTGTGATGGCTCCCACAATGACACAGGCCAAGGATTTGAATTGACCGTTTGCCGTTGCTTGTCACCCAATAAGGGCAAGCGTCAAGGCTCTCGAACAGGGCAAAGAAATCCTCTGCGCTCAAAAGGGAGATTTTGTCCTCATAGTCCGGTTCCATTTGGTTTGTCAGAGCATTGAACGGCACATGAAGCGCCTCCTTTCATCCATGTGTTTTTTAAGTGACAGTCAAAGGGCTTTCACCTCTCTCTCACTTTCTATAAATATTATATCACAAAAATTTTTTTGTCGCAATTCGCGGTAGTTTTCACACAAATAAGTACGATTACGCACTTTTTTCTTTCACTCTTATAAAAACACGTTGCCGCCACGCAAAAAGACGTAGCAGCTTCTCGGAAGATGTTGCTTCTCGCCCTGTTTTCTTTTTTGGCTCGGCGGCTGGCAATCTTGTGTCTGCACTTTCAATTTTGAATGACGAGCGGTGTACCCCCTATTCGTCAGAGGGTAGCAGCCAGCAGCCCACCGGGGGGATGGTTTTGGGAAAATCTCATTTTGACTTTTCAATGCTGCTTTTCTCGGCGGATTTCCCTCCCGACACAAGATCACGGCGGAAACGACCGAAAACGGCGGACGCGGCGGAAGTTATACCCCATGCAAAAAAGGCAAAGCCACAGGGCGGGTTACCCCGCCCTGTGGCTACTCAATTTCCAGGTTTTGCACACCATGACTAAGAATAATGTTGATTAGTTCGTTGCGTGAGCGGTTTGTTTCCGCTGCGATTTTGTCCAGCGCGTCAAGGGTATCTTCTCTAATCCGAACAGTAATAACCTTGTTCCCGTCCTCCCCGCGCCTCTTGATTTTCAAGGGTTCACTTTTCATATCGCTGCACCTCTCAATCTGTAATGAATTATAGCTTGACAAAGAGGCACAAAGTATAATACAATTAGATGTCGTTTAGACTATCACTCTGTATTACAGGAGGCAACAAAGAATGAAAAGACTTTTGGCACTCACGCTTGCGGCGGCTCTGGCCCTCTCTCTGGTGGCCTGTGGCGGCAGTGGAGGAACAGGGGACAACAGCACGCCCGGCGGCGGGAACGGGGACACAACGAGCACCGATAAACCCGGAAATGAGAGTAATGCAACTGCTTTTAGTTATAGTAGCTTTATATCTGCGTTTAATGATAATGAACTTAAAGCAAAAAGCACCTATATTGGCGGTAATTACAAGATTTCTGCCTTTGTCAGAAACGTGGAAAGTGATTTTTGCATTTTAGAAATCTTGGGAGCTGTTGCACAAGACTATGTGTTCAAAGTGGAACTTCCAACAGATGATTTAATGGAGTTAAGCAAGGGACAAAGAGTTACTGTTGAAGGAACCATAGAGGCGATTGAGGGTAGGCAAATCCTTGTTACTTCCGCCTCTCTTGTGAGTGACAGTTTTGAAATTGAAGCTACTGTTTTATCCCTTGTATATGCCTCTACAAGTAGCGATAAACCGTATTATTGCACCGCAATGGTCGATTCCATGGATAATTCTTCTAATATTCTTTGCAATATCTATCTTGATGGTGATAGTTTGGCTACGCTTGAAGTACAACAGCGAATTGCCGTTAGCGGGAATGTTTATTGCTTAAGCACTAACCCTTTGGAGGGTGGAGTGCATGAATACAATGGAGAAAAAATATTATTTGAGGTTCAAAATGCCAAAATAGAAAAAAATGGATAAAAGCAAGAGGGGCGGCACATCAAACGTGCCGCCCCTCTTACGTTCATATTCCTTTACCAGCCGCGTTCTTCCAGGATTTCCATTCTGTCCGCTTCATAATCCTTTCTGGCCTCCTGTTCAGCCTCATACCTGATTGATTCCAGGGTATAATACAAATCTTCATCGGACATGTTTTCCAACTCGGCCCGTTCCTGTTCGCGCTCGGCTTCTTCGTCCTCCGTGTAGTGGGACAGCAGCAGGTCAATCATGTTGCGGCGTTCATCGTTCATGCTCATTTCTCCTTTTCAAATTTTGTAGAGTGTATTTCAAAAAGCTAATTGCTTTTTTGTTACTGATTAACGACCTTTGCAAATTCGATATGCTCGGCGGCGGTGCTGTTCTCTACGTCCCCGTCCTTTTCGGCGGCGGGAGGGTCAACGGGGAGGACATACAAAATTTTCCCGTTGTCGCTGATGTTGGGGAGCTTGCCATAGTCGGGGAACTGCTGCATAAACCAGCCCTTTGTGAACTGATAAGGATTTTTCTGTTTGGCGGCAATCTCCTTGACTGTCTTAAACGTAGTAAGCAGCTCGGCGGCGTTCTCATGCAAATTGATGTACCCCTCCATGCGGTCATAGGTCAGGCCCTTATTCACGTTGGCCTTGGAGGGGGAGCGGTGGGTCTTGTGGACAATCCTCATGCCGGGGTAAGCCGCTTGGAGCTTGGACAGCTTTTCACATTCGGCGGAAGTTGGGTCGCTGGCAGCATCGGCAAAGCTCTTGCTGATGGTGATGGTGTTGGCGGTGAAGTTGATTTTGTACTCTTTCATTTTGATAACCTCCATGTTTTAATAGAATTTGTTGAGTGACGGTCTTATTTAGCGGCGGGGTCAATTTCGGTGTAGTTGCTATATTTATTAAGGAACCACGCTTTTACCTTTGCGTAATAGGCGGGCTGGCCTTTGAAATACTCCTTGACCGCCTTAAAAGCGTCCAGCGCGTCCTTGTCGCCGTGGGTGATGGTGCTGATACATTTCTCCATGTACTCGATAGACAGGCCCTTGTGGGTTTCCTTTGCCTTTTTGATATCGGCTGTTCTACGCAGGATTTTGTACCCCGGCAAGTCTGCACGAAGTTGGAGGAATGTCTTATATTCTTCCGTGGTAATATCGGCGGCGCGTGTAGCAAAAGCCTTAGTGATGGTGATGGTATTCTGGACATGGTCAACAGTGTATCCGCTCTTCTTCATGGTGATAAGCTCCTTTTCATTTTGAATTTTGTTTTTCAAGAGGTTGTGTCTTTCGCTCTTTCTGGATTTAGTATAGCACGGGGCAAAAAAATACTTGTACTTTAACCAGGACATGTGCTATAATGAAGAAAAGAAAAAAGCAGACCATGAAACAGTCTGCAAAAATCCAGCGGCAAGCGGCATTTTTTAGAAATTTCCATTCACTTTTTTGCTCGGCGGCTCTAAAACTTGTAAAAAGACGTTGAGTATTAAAGAAATCAGCGTGTATCTTGTGGCAAGGACGCGGGAACTTCTAAAAACTTGCTAAAATTGTCTGAAAATCCGTTAATTAGGCGCGAAAACGCTTGATTATAGGGCAAAAAACTGAATATCCACATGTGGCAAATTATCAGTGGCGGCGGCAGGAATCTATCCACAAAAACTACCACAACGGGGCTAAAAAGACGCAAAAAGAGGGGGAACAGGCTTCCCCGTTCCCCCTCGAAAATCCCTTGATTTTCAGCGGTTTTGAATTAGCCGAAGTAACGCTCCAGCAGGCCCTTGAAAGCCTTGCCGTGACGGGCCTCGTCGCGGGCCATCTCATGCACGGTGTCATGGATGGCGTCCAGACCCTGCTCCTTGGCCATCTTGGCCAGCTCCATCTTGCCGGCGGTGGCGCCGTTCTCGGCCTCAACGCGCATCTCCAGGTTCTTCTTGGTGCTGTCAGTCACGACCTCGCCCAGCAGCTCGGCGAACTTGGCGGCGTGCTCGGCCTCTTCGTAAGCGGCCTTCTCCCAGTACAGGCCGATCTCGGGATAGCCCTCGCGATGGGCCACACGGGCCATCGCCAGATACATGCCGACCTCGGTGCACTCGCCGGCGAAGTTGGCGCGCAGACCCTCCAGGATCTTCTCGTCCACGCCCTTGGCCACGCCCACCACGTGCTCGGCGGCCCAGGTCATCTCACCCTTCTGCTCGGTGAACTTGGAGCCGGCGACGCCGCACTGGGGGCACTTCTCAGGGGCGGTCTCCCCCTCATGAACATAACCGCAGACAGGGCAAACCCACTTTTTCATAGCAAAAATCTCCTTTTCAAATAAGTATCCTGAATGATTTTATTATAGACGCCTCCCGGCGTAGCTATCGGTTATTGTCCGGACCGCTTCCGGCAGGCGGGGCACAGGCCCCGGTAGATCACAGAGCAGTCCTCCAGCAGGAAGCCCAGGTCACCGGCAGGCTTTTCCACATGCACGGGAGGAAGGTCCTCCACCGCGCCGCACAAGCGGCAGCGGACATGGCTGTGGGGCTTCATCTCGCCGTCATAGCGGCTGTCGCAGCCGGCCAGCTCCAGGCGCAGGATCTTGCCCTCCTCCGCCATCCGGGCCAGAACCCGGTAGACTGTGGAGCGGCTGATGGTTGGATGGCTCAGGTGGACTTCGTCATACACCATGGCGGCGGTCGGGTGGTTTCCCATCCTGCGCAGGGTATGGTGGATAATTTCCTTTTGCACGGTGTTTCTGTCCGCCATCAATTTTGCTCCTTAATGGGATTAAATCCTAAAAAGGAATATACTATGCGCCTTTCGGAAAGTCAAGTGAATTTTTTGTGAACGGGTGGGAAAGATTCCCACCCGCCTTGTAAAGCGGAGAGTTTTATGATATATTACTTCTGTCCAAAAGAAGGGAGGGCCTTTTATGGAGCCCGTTTACTATACCGTCAATACCATCAACGGGGACTATGCCTACATGACCAGCGACAGCGGCGTGGAGAATCAGGTCGCCATGTTCCTGCTGCCGGACGGCGCCGATGTGGGCAGCCGCCTGCTGTGGGAAAACTTTGAGTGGAGCCTGATCGCATGAGCAGCGCATTTGACCGGAATCTGTGCCTTGCGTACCTTGAAAAGGGGAAGCTGCGCGCCGCGATGGAGTACGCCGCGCGGTTTTCTGAGCTGGCGGAGCTGTGCCGGAGGTACGAGTCCCTGTTTCAGGAAGAGAATTATCTCACCTATGACATAGACGACGGCCTGAATGAGATCCTTTTAATGTATCAAAAGTACTACCGTGAGGTTTTCTATCTGGAGCGGAGCGCGGAGGACGCCGCCGAACAGCTCCGCTTCCGGCTGGCGGAGCTGTTTCAGGCTGACCCCGCCGCCCCGCTGGATGAGTTGGAGGGGAAGGTGGCGGAGGCCTTCCGCAGCCGATCGCTGTACGCTCTGTGCGGCCGGACCAACGGCTATTACGGGCCTTACATCTGGAGAACGGAGGAGCTGAAGCATTATGAGGTGGAGCTGCCGGACGGTACGCGGGACTACGCCGTAAAGCTGCTGGACGGCTTTATCATGGAGAGCTGGCTGAGCTATCTGACCTTCGGTATGTCCGGTACCGGCGGCTGGTCCAACGGTGACGGGCTGATCCATTGCATCAAATCCAATTATGATCTGGACTCGGAGAACTTCCGGGTGTCCCTCCTGAAGCACGAGGCCCAGCACGCGGCGGATCAGGACCGCTATCCGGGCATGTCCCCCGAGGATCTGGAGTACCGGGCCAAGCTGGTGGAGCTGATCTATTCGGAGGAGCGGCGGATGCTGGACCGGTTCCTGCGGGAGGCGGACGCCGGCAGAGCGGAAAACGGCCACGCCCTGGCCGCCGAGCGGATTATCCGTGGATTTGGGGAGCGGCTGCGCAAGACCCGCGAGGAACTGACGGTCCTCCCCATTCCGGAGGCGCGGGCCGCCGCTCTGGCGCTGTTCCGGGAGAGCGACGGGGAGATGGAGCGGAAGTATCTCAGTTCTCCTGATTGAAAAACCCGACGATGCTTTCCACCCCCGCCAGCGCCTGCGCATCCTCAATGGCGGGCCGTCGGTCGGTATCGTGGGAGCACACCATGGGATGGATGCTCCGACAGTTCATCTGGTGCAGCAGTGTACACGCCGTGCCGTAAGCCTTATCCGGTGCGCCGTCGCCGCCTCCTGTCAGGATGACCGCGCCCCGCTTTGTTTTTTGGATGGGCGTTTCCCCTCTGTAAAATCTGGCGCAGAACCAGGTCTGCAATCTGCTGCAAACATCCAGGACTTTTCCGGTTACTTCGGAAAAGTAAATGGGGGAAGCGATCACGATATTGTCACATTCCTGGATATACGGATAGACCGCCTGCATTTCATCCTGAATGGCGCAGCCGCTGTGGTCCCGGCAATACCGGCAGTCCACACAGGGCGAAATTTTGCACCGGTAAGCGTCTATCACCTTGCATTCCCCGGCAAGGCCCCCTTCCAGGCGGCGGATCAGGCTGACCGTATCGCCGTTGGGCCGGGGCGAACCGTTGATGATCAAAGTTTTCATATAAATCCTCCCTGCGGCTGAAAGCCGTATCTATTTTAGCAAAAACCGGCTCACAAGTCCATAGGGAAACAAGCGAAAAAGGAGTCTCACCATGTTAGAGAAAATGATTCCCATCGTCCGCGAGGCGGGGGATATCGTCCTCTCCGCCCATGATATCTGGTCCCATACCCATGAAAAAACCTCCGCCGCCGACCTGGTGACGGAGTACGATCTGGCGGTGGAGAATTTCCTGAAGGAGAAGCTGCCGCCCCTGGCGCCCGGCTCCATCTTTTTCGGCGAGGAGGAGACGGAGAACGCCGACCCCGGCCGGGGCTGGGCCTTCATCGTGGACCCCATTGACGGCACCACCAACTTTGTCCGGGGCCTGCGGCAGAGCGCCATCTCCGTGGCCCTGGCCCATGACGGCGTATTGGAGTACGGCGTGGTGTACGATCCCTACAAGGACGAGCTGTTTTCTGCCCGGCGGGGCGGCGGCGCGTTTCTGAACGGCCGGCCCATCCACGTCAGCCGGCGGCCCCTGTCGGAGGGCGTATTCGGCATGGGCACCGCCATCTACCGCCGGGAATATCTGGAACCCACCATGCGCTTAGCGGAGCAGCTTTTCCGGCGCAGCTGCGATTTCCGCCGCCTGGGCGCGGCGGCGCTGGATCTGTGCGACGTGGCCTGCGGGCGGACAGAGCTGTTTTTCGAGTACAGCCTGTGCCCCTGGGACTACGCGGCGGGAAGCCTCATCATTACCGAGGCCGGCGGCTTTGTCTCCACCCTGGAGGGAGGCCCTCTGCCCCTCGCGGACCGGTGCAGCGTCTGGGCCAGCAATCAGGTCAATCAGGACGTGCTCAAAGAGCTGGAGGTATAACCGATGCCCTACATCCTTGCCATCATCCTGTGCGTCGCCGCGGATCAGGCGGTGAAGCTCTATGTGGTGTCCCGCCTGGCGCTGTATGAGTCCGCGCCCCTGCTGCCGGGGGTGGTGGAGCTGCTCTACATCCGGAACACCGGCGGCGGGTTCTCCATCCTCACGGGTCATACCTGGATTCTCACCGTTGTGACGGCGGCGCTGATGGCCGGTATCGCGGCGCTGCTGGTAAAGAGATATTTCTCCCATCCCCTGGCCATGTGGACGCTGACGGTCATACTGGGCGGCGGACTGGGGAACCTCATCGACCGGGTGCGGCTGGGATACGTGGTGGACATGTTCAACTTCCAGTTTATGAATTACCCCGTGTTCAATGTGGCGGACATCCTGGTGGTGTGCGGCGTCATCGGATTTGCCGCATATTATCTGCTGCTCCATGACAAGGGGACGGAGAAGAAGGAGCCGGAGCATGGAACCGATTCACCTGACGGCGGGCAGTGAGGACGGGGGCGTCCGGCTGGACAGCTTCCTGGCCGCCCGGCTGCCGGATCTGACCCGCTCCGCCGCCGTGCGGCTCATTGAGACGGGGCAGGTGACGGTGAACGGCAGGCCCGCCTCCAAAAGCTGCCGCCTCTCCGGCGGGGAAAACATCTCCGCTGTCCTCCCGGACCCGGAGCCCATCGAAGCTCTGCCTCAGGACATCCCTCTGGACGTGGTGTACGAGGACGCCGACGTCATCGTGGTCAACAAGCCCTCCGGCCTGGTGGTCCATCCCGCGCCGGGACATCCGGACGGCACCCTGGTCAACGCCCTGCTCTACCACTGCGGAGACAGCCTCAGCGGTGTGGGCGGCGCCCTGCGCCCCGGCATCGTCCACCGGATCGACCGGGACACCAGCGGTCTCATCATTGCCGCCAAGAACGACGCCGCCCATCTGGCCCTCTCCGCTCAGCTTCAGGATCATACCCTGGCCCGGACCTACGAGGCGGTGGTGGCGGGGAACCTCCGGGAGGAAACCGGTACGGTGGACGCGCCCATCGGGCGGCACCATACGGACCGGAAAAAAATGGCGGTGACAGACCGCGGCGGCAAGAGCGCCGTCACCCACTGGGAGGTGCTGGAGCGCTTCCCCGGCCTCACCCACGTCCGCTGCCGCCTGGAGACCGGACGGACCCACCAGATCCGGGTGCATATGGCCTATATCGGCCATCCCATCTATGGAGACACGGTGTACGGAGCGCAGAAGCCCGTGCCGGGGCTGACGGGACAGTGCCTCCACGCGGTGGGCCTGCGGTTCGTGCATCCCCGAACCGGGGAAACGATGGAGCTGAGCTGTCCGCTGGACAGGGAGTTCGCGGCGGTGCTGGAAAAACTGCGGCGGATGTTGTAGATTCATATTGTTCCTTTTGAGGGATGTACAGATTGCGCATGACCGCATCGAACGGTCATGCGCAATCCATTCTGCGCAGGCGCTCGATGCGCCTGCGCAGAATGGAACGGAATTGGCGGTCCATCCAGGACCTTTTTCTTTCAAGGAAAAGCGTCAATGGTGACATCCGCCGTGATGATGCCCGCCGGTATCACTGACAGCGCAGCTGCCAATGCAGAAGCCCGCCTCATGGTGGTTGCCGCAGTAGGTCGTGCCGTCGTGGACGTGCTGGCCGGTAAGGGTGCAGCCCTCCACAGGGCACAGCTCCAGGCACTTGCCGTCGCAGAAGCCCGCCTCGTGGTGGTTGCCGCAATAGGTCGTGCCATCATGGACGTGCCGTCCGGTAAGAGTGCAGCCCTCCACAGGGCACAGGGCCAGGCACTTGCTGTCGCACACGCCGCCGGTATGGGCGTAGCCGCAGTAGGTCACGCCGTTGTGGACGTGGCGGCCCGCCTGATCACAGTCCGCGACGGTGCAGACGGTCACCTGAGTCTGGCCCGTTCTGCCGCCGTGGTGACCGTGGGCCATGGCCGGGACCATCAGCGCCATGGCTGTTACAAGGGCCAGCAGCAGGACAAGGGTGCGTTTTTGCAGGGGCTTTCTTGTTGTGGGTAAATTCCTCATGGTTGTGTTCCTCCTATTCAGACTATTTATATAGCAACAGATTCTCGCCGTCAAAACGGAGTTGCCGGTCCTGCCGGCTGTCGCTGGAGAAGAGACTGTAAAATATATGGAGGCAGTTTTCCTCCGGAGACCAGAGGAAGCCTGTGAAGTCCCCCGTCCCGGGCCAGTTTTCATGGACCAGCGCGTGGATGTCCGCCTCATAGAGCCGTCCGTCCCGCCGGAAAATCAGCTGACAGTGCTTCAGGAAGTCGCCGGCAATCAGCTCCAATTCCCCATCGCCGTCTATATCGGCGGTTTCCGACTGACCATAAGTCCGGGCCAGCAGATAGATGTCCGCGCTGTCCCCGCTCTCCTCGAAGATGTAGTAGTCGTTGACGGTACACTCACCCGTCTCCAGCTCCACTTGGTAGGTAATCTTCACCCCGTTATAGCCCAGCAGGCCGGTAAACGGCTCCTCTTGATACTCCTGCTCCGGGAAGACAAGGAAGTAGCTGTCGGGATAGGAGCTCAGGCGGAGATCATGGGAGGAGACGTAGGTGTTTCCGCCGTAATTCCAGACGAAGGTACCGCAGTTTTCCGTTGTGCGGCAGCCGCCGCCCGCCCTGAGCCGATTCTGATGGTGATCTCCATGGTGATGCCCCGCGTCCGGTGTATCCGCCGGAAGGGGGACCACTTTTACCGGCGCATACGGGGACAAATCCGTCAGGGGGATGGTCAGCACCGCTTCGTCCGGCTCGGCGGCATTGACCGGGTCTACCGGCGCGGCAGGCGCCTCCGCCGGCTCTTCCGCGGCGGCGCATCCGGTAAACGTCACCGCGCACACCGCCGCCGTCACCGCCAGCGCGGCGCAGAGGGCCGCGGCTTTCGTTTTCCGGTTCTCCGCGATACGGGTAATGCGCTCCTTCAGCCGTTTCTTATCCGACGTCATGGTGGTGGCCGCGACCAGCACGCCGCCCACGCTTTTCCGTACCGGAATCAGCCGCAGCAGGGTCTGGCCATAGGGGACGCGCTCGTCCGCTCCCAGACGCCTCAGCGCGCCCTCGTCGCAGGCCAGCTCGCAGTCCTCTTTGGAGGCCGCCGCCGCCCACCAGACCAGCGGGTGAAACCAGTAAACCGTCAGGCAGACGTTCCGCAGCAGCGACCACAGGGGGTCCAGGTGCCGGGCGTGGGTCTCCTCGTGGGCCAGCACATGGCGCAGACTCTCCTCACTCTCCAGAGCGGCCGGAGTCAGGTACACGGCCGGCCGGAACAGGCCGAACAGGCATGGCGAAACCAGGCCCTCCTCCACCAGATACACCGGATATTCGCACTCCGGCAGATCAAGCGGAATCCGATTTTTCCTCAGCCTTCTCCAAAGGCCGAAATTCAGGATGACCAGCCACGCGGCCATGCCGGCCATGCCGGTTTTCCATACCAGCTCCAGGGCCTCCTCCAGGGTGAAGGCATACTCTGTCAGAACGGCCGGCCGGCCCTCCTCCTGCTTGACCGCCGAATAGCGGCCCTCCACCGGCGGGATCACATTGGGCGCGGATGAAGAAACCGCGATTTCCCGGGTAGACACCGGCAGCACATACACCGGCTCCTTTTCCAGCCGTTCAGCTATCTGCGCCCGCGCGGGTTCGGAGACGGACAGCAGGCTGAAATTCACCGCCGGAAGGTTGGCCGGAATCAGCAGCCGCAGCAGTGCCAGCCCCCACAGGGCATATTGTGCGCACCGGGAGATCTTCTCCCGGAAGACCTTTCTCACAGCCAGCAATGCCAGAATCAGCGCCGAGGAAGTCAGCAGCACCTCCCTCACTTCGCGCCTCCCGCCTTTTCCAGAATGGCGGACAGCTCCGCCACGTCAGACTCCGTCAGGCGGCGGCTCTCTACCATGGCGCTCATCATCAGCCCCAGGCTTCCGCCGTAGACCTTCCCCAGAAAATTTTCCGTTTCCGCTCTGGCGGCGTCCTGTTTCTTCAATACCGGGAAATACTGCTTTGCCCGGTCCAGCTTCTCGCACTGTACGGCTCCCTTTGCCTCCAGCCGGGAAAGCATGGTGATAACGGTGTTTTTCCCCCATCCGGTTTCCTCCCGCAGGGCGGCGGTCAGCTCCATAATGGTCATGGGGGGTCTCTCCCAGAGACGGTTCATCAGCTTCCATTCGCCGTCCGAGAGGCTGATTCTTTTCTTTTCCACAGCGGAGCCCTCCTCATCGGTGTCGGTACACCTTCGTCTACCGAGAATATACCACAGTGGTAGACGTTTGTCAATCATAAATTTTACATATTTCTAATCGTTGCCCCCGGGGCCACGCGCGGCATGCTCCCGGGGGCTTCTCGCCCCCGGACCCCTCGGGTACTTTTTGTACGAACAAAAAGTACCCAAAAAGTCGCTCAAACCTGCGGTTTGAGAATCCCTCATTTTTGTTTTGTTTGCGCCCGTGGCACAGTCTGGTTTTGTCTATCATACTGCCGTCCGCCTCGTTCCTCTTCTGCGTCTATTTGAGTGTGGTCACCGGCAATCCCTACCGTATCGCTTTGGGTCCTCCCGGCGACGGTAAGCAGTCCGACAAGCAGCGGTTCAGCCTCTCTGGCTCTCGTTAGAACCCGTGGGTAGACGCAGAAGTGCGGCGCACCAACGAAGAATCGCAGGTAGAACTAAACCAGGTACGTCGGAGCGTAAATCATAACCCCCGTCATTCAGGAAGGTTCTTAGGAAACGTAGTTTCCTAAGCGTGCTTTTGGTTACTTTTCCCACGAGGGAAAAGTGACGCCCCGCCCCACACAGGGCGAAGAAAAAATAAGCGGGAGAGGGCACGCCCTCCCCCGTTCTGTATCATGTTTTAGGAACTTCTATAAACTGGACAACATCGTTTGGCGTGCAATCCAACACGCGGCACAATTTTTCTAATGTCAACAGGGTAATATTGCGGCCGTGTTTGAGCCCATCCAGCGTTTTGTTATCAATAATCTTATCTTTCAGCAGGCGGTATTGCGTTACGCCCTTTTTGTCCATTGTTGTCCAGAGCGGAGAAAAATCAATGATCGCAATACACCTCCTGACCTTTGCGTATGCTACCATTATATTTTTCTTATTGCAATTTGGGTATTGTGAATATATCCGCAATATGCTATAATGCCTGCAAAGGGAGGGATCAATATGAAATTAGAAGACTTGAAAATAGAAGATTTTATGCCCGACCTGGAGGCGAAGCTCGGCCCGATCGTGGACGTGAAGGAGTGCTGTCCCCGCGTATACTATGTGACGGTGGACAAGGGGGAGAGGTTTTATAAGGAATACTATGTCCTGATGGAAGGCGCGCCGTTTACCGGGAACCTATGGAACTATGGAGAGTGGTTCAAGGAATATCTGTACCTGTTTGAGATAGGGAGGTACGGCAGCGGCTGGGAAGTAATGCAGTATGAGATCACCAAGTACAACCTGGCCGCCGGGAAGGAGACCGTACCGGAAGAGGTTTTCCACGACAGGGCGGTCCACGCCATGGACGCCTACGAGGAATATTTCGGGGAGTTTCCCGTCCCCTACCACACGCCCGAGGGCTATACCCTGCGCCACCATAGACTGGCCAACGGCATCTACTGGCTGGAGACCAGCCGCGGCAGGGAGCTGCTGGCGCTCTGTTTCCCCATCTGGAATACGGAGCTGTCCGACGCGGCGATCGCGCTGGCAAAAATGACGGACCAGGACCGGCTCGCCGGCGCGTCAAAGTCCCTGTGCTATGCCTTTTTCTCCAAGGAGAACAGCTGTGTCCCCATCTATGAGCTGGCGATCGAGCGCCCGATATGGGGGAAGTGCTATGTTAACGCTCCCGCCCTGATGAACGCCCTCTGGAAGTACGCGCCGGAATACGCGATGCACCGGAACGGCGGGAGGCCGGCCATGGACGCTCCCCAGCCCGACGGGAAGCATATTATCGGCATGTTCCCGGACGTGGGGACGGACTTTCTTATGCTGAGATAGCGCCAAAACTGCCGGACGGGAGAGATATCCCGTCCGGCAGTTTTGATAGTTTTTAATAAGAGCGTCTCTCGCTGCCGGGCGGCAAGCCTGGTTAAGCGCCGCAGAAAAGAGCGAAATCGGCTGTCCGCCCAGGACCTGTGAGCGGGTCCCGGGCGCTGTTTCGCGCGTTCTTATTCTTCACTGGAGGAGGTGTCTCCGCCGGAGGCTTCGCCGGATTCCGCCACGGCTTCTTCACCTGAGGACTCCGCCGCCTGACTCTGGTCCTGTTTCTTATCCTCATCCTTCAGGACGCTCTCCCACTTCTTGGGATGTTTCCTGGGCTGGCGCATGGCCAGGGCCAGCTTGTAGCCGTCGGGGTCGTTTTCCATCAGATACCGCTCGTCCTCCGGAGGGACCTTGTCGCCCCGCATGATGCGGGCCGCGATCTTATGGCACCGCTCCATGGTTTTAATCTGCTCGCCCAGGGCGCCCGCTTCGCCGTCCCCGGTCTTCTCCTCTCCGTCCAATATGTCCCATATGGACGGCTTTTTCTCCACCGGCTGGTCCTGCTGGAACAGGGCCATGAGCCGCTGGCTCTGCTCCTTCAGCCGCTCCACGATGTCCCCGGACAGAGTCAGACTGTCCGTCCGAGCGCCCGCGGAGGACGAAACGGCTCCCCCGGTTGAGGAATTCTTTTTCCTGGTCTCTGACCGGATGGATTGCTCGATGCGGTTCTGACGGTTTACAGCGTTGATCTCCATAGGTCCGCCTCCTTTGTTCTTCCTATCCTGTTCTTCGGCAGATACCTGTCAAAAGTTAAGGAAACATTTTACAGCGGGTTCCCGTCGATCCACCGGGAAATCTTCTCCCCGATCTCCCTGATGCACCCGGCTGCGTAGGGCAGCTTCATGCCCGCGCCGGTGACCAACTCCTCGAAGGTCCTGGTGCCGCCCTGGTCCACGAAGGCCAGATACTTCTCCCAGGCTTCCTCCCGGTTTTCCAGAGAGGCCAGCCAGAACTGGAAGGCCATGGTCTGGGCCATGCAGTAGTCGATATAGTAGAAGGGGTTCATATAGATGTGCATCTGCTGCTGCCAGAGCGCGCCCCGGCTGTAGAAGGGCAGATTGTCGAAGTCGATCCACGGACGGTACTTCTTCTCCAGCTTCAGCCATACCTCGTTGCGCTGGCCGGGGGTCAGCTCCGGCTGCTCGTACATAATGTGCTGGAATTCGTCTACCATGCAGCCGTAGGGGATGAAGATCAGGCTGGACTCGCAGTGCCCGATTTCATACTTCCGGGTGGCGGGGCCGAAGAACAGCTCATGCCAGGGCGCGGTCAGGAACTCCATGGACATGGAGTGGGTCTCGCAGCCCTCCATGGTAGGATTCATGAGGGAGGAGAGATACCCCTTCCGCGCGGCGCGGTAGAAGGCGAAGGCGTGGCCCGCCTCATGGGTCAGCACGTTCACGTCCCCGGCGGTGCCGTTGAAGTTGGAGAAAATGAAGGGAGCCTGGTACAGCGGGAAGTCCGTGCAGTAGCCGCCGGGGGCCTTGCCCTCCTTGCTGAGCACGTCCAGAAGCTCACCGTCATAGAGGAAGTCGATGAACTCCTTTGTCTCTCCGCTGAGCTCATGGTACATCTTCCGCCCGGCGGCCAGAATGTCGTCCGGCGTACCCTGGGGCTCGGCGTTGCCGTCGGGGAACATCAGGGGATCGTCATAAAACTTCATCTCGTCCACGCCGATACGCCTGGCCTGGTCCTCCTTGACCCTGGCTACCAGGGGAACCATGTCTCTGGCAATCTGCTCCCGGAAGGCGGCGCACTCCCCCGGACCCCAGCTGTTGCGGCCCAGGCGGTCATAGCCCAGCGGGATATAATTTCTGTACCCCATGGCCCTGCCCTGGGCGTCTCGGTTCTTTACCAGTCTGTCGTAGAGCTGGTCCAGCTCCGCCTGATGCTCGTCAAACCAGCGCCCCCTGGTCTCACAGGCGGCCTTGCGGACGGCCCGGTCAGGGCTTTGCAGGAAGGGCCCCAGCTTGGTCAGGGGAAGGGTTTCTCCCTCCCACTCCACCATGGCGGAGGCATAGAGCCGCTGGTACTCGCTGGTCAGTTTGTTCTCCTCCTGCATCAGTTCCATGATTTCCGGCTTCATGCAGCGCACGGAGATATCCAGATTCTTAAAGAGGAGCGTTCCAAACCGCTCCTCCAGCTGGGGACGGAACCTCGACTCCAGCAGGGCCGTGTCGATCTTCTGGTCCAGCTCCTGAATGGCGGGGCTGATCTCGTCGATATAGTCGCTCTCCTTCTCATAGAACTCGTCTCTGGTGTCGATGGTATGCCGGACATAGGCCAGGGAGAAGGCGGTGCTGAGCTCCTTCTGCGCCTCCTCATAGGCGAGGTATGCCTCGATCTGCTCCTCCGCCGTGGCGGCGGAGCGGATGCGCTCCAGCGTTTTGGCGGATTCTTCCCTGATTTTTTCCAGGTCGGGCCTGGTGTAGGGCATTTCTGAAAATTTCATCGCTTCTCCTCTTTCTTCGCGCCGTTCCGGCGCGAGGGTGAATTGTTTCGATTTGATACTCCGGGGCCTGCGCGGCCCCGGACCCCGCGGGTACTTTTTGTGCGAACAAAAAGTACCCAAAAAGTCGCTCAAACCTGCGGTTTGAGAATCCCCTATTTTTTTATTTGTTTTGCGCTCATCCTGTAGTCCGTCCGGCCTAAACCGAGCTTCCAGTGCGGTTTCTTCTGCAAAGCGTCTATTATAGGATATTATCGCCAGACCCTACCGTATTGCTTTGGGAACTCCCGGCGATGGTGCGCAGCTCAACCGGCACCGGCTTAGCTCCTCTGTCTATCGTTAGAATCCGTGGGTAGACGATAGGCACCGGCGCATCCGGGTAAGCACTTGGGTAGAACCAAACCCGGTACGTCGTAGCGCAAATAAACAAAACATTCAGGGATTCTCAAGGGGCCATGGCCCCTTGAGCGAGCTTTTGGTACCTTTCCCTCGCAGGAAAAGTACATCCTACAACTACAGCTGCCGCAAAACCTCTTTCACATACGCCCATGTCCTCTGCACCGAGGCAATGGACAGCCGCTCCCGCGTGCTGTGGATATCCCGCATATCCGGTCCGATGGACACCGCGTCCAGGCCGCCCATCTTTCCCGCGAACAGGCCGCACTCCAGTCCGGCGTGAATGGCCTCCACCTTCATCTCTTTTCCGGCCATCTGCCGGTAAACCCGCGTCATCGTATCACGGAGCGGCGAGTCCTTCCGGTACTCCCAGGGCGGATAGTCCCCCCGGCGGGAGTAATCCGCGCCGTACCGGTCCGCCAGCTCCGCCAGCTGCCGGCACAGCGCCTCCTTCTCCGCTGCCACGCTGCTGCGTACCGAGCTGGACAGCTTCAGCGTTCCGTCCTTCAGCCGCATGATGCCCAGGTTCAGGCTGGTCTGCACCAGGCCGGGGATATCCCCGCTCATGGCCTGAACCCCGTTGGGCATAGCCAGAATCAGCTCCAGCACCCTGCGGCTGTCCTCCACAGAGAGGGACTCAGGGAAAATGCGCGGATATTCAAAGGAAACCCCGCAGCTGGGCTCCGCGCTGTCGGGCGTGTGATATGCGGCGTTGGCCGCGCCGAAAGCCTTGTAAATCCTTTCGGACACGTCCCCCGACTCCATTTCCCGCGGCAGATGAAAAAGGGCCTTGGCGTAGTTGGGGATAGCATTGTCCTGCTTGCCTCCGTAGAGGGAGATCAGGCGCAGATCAGGCACCTCCGTCAGACACTGTGCCAGCAGGCGGTTGGCGTTGGCGTAATTCTGGTGGATCTCCGCGCCGGAATGCCCGCCGGGCAGTCCGCTGACCAGGACCTCGCAGACAATGCCCGAGGCTCGGCTTGTGGGGAAGGAAGCCTGCAAGTCGCACCGGCTCCCGCCGGCGCAGCTGACGGTCAGAATCCCCTCGTCCTCGCTGTCCAGGTTGATAAGTCTCCGCCCCTTCAGGTCGGAGCAGTCCAGCCCGGCGGCGCCCAGCAGACCGATTTCCTCGTCCACGGTGAACACCGCCTCGATGGGCGGATGAGGGATGGAATCGTCATCCATCAGCGCCATGGCCATAGCAACGGCTATGCCGTTGTCTCCGCCCAGGGTGGTGCCCCTGGCCTGCACCCAGCCGTCTTCGATCTCCAGTTCCAGCGGGTCCTTCTCAAAATCGTGGTCCATGCCGGCTTCCTGGACACACACCATGTCCAAATGCCCTTGCAGGATCACCGCCGGGTGGTCCTCATAGCCGGGAGAGGCGTCCTTCCAGACAATCACGTTGCCCAGCCCGTCCCGGCGGTGCCGGAGGCCCCGCTCCCCGGCAAAGCGCACCGCCCAATCGCTGGCGGCGGCGGTGTTGCCGGAGCCGTGGGGGATACGGGTCAGCTCCTCAAAGAAGCGGAACACGCCCCTGGGCTCCAGGCTTGCTAAAACAGGATTTTCCATCGCTTTTCCTCCTTTTAAAAAGATGCGTCAGCATCTTTTTTGACTACAGCAGCTGCACCCCTGCCTCCTCGCAGATATCCAGCGTCTCCTGATCCCACAGGCTCACCTGCACCTCGCCGATATGGCAGCAGCCGATCATCAGCATGCAAAGCCGGCTCTGTCCGATGCCGCCGCCCATGGTCAGGGGCAGCTCGTTGCCCAGGAGCATCTGATGGAAGGGCAGTTCCCGCCGGTCCTCGCAGCCCGCCAGGGTCAGCTGCCGGTCCAGGCTCTCCGGGTCCACCCGGATGCCCATGGAACTGATCTCGAAGGCGCGGCCCAGCACGTCGCTCCACATGAGAATGTCGCCGTTCAGCTCCCAGTCGTCGTAGTCCGGGGCGCGGCCGTCGTGCTTCAGGCCGCTTTTCAGCGCCTTGCCGATCTGCATGAGGAACACGGTCCTGCGGCCCTCCCGCATGTAGGCGGTCTCCCGCTCCTGGGGGGGCAGATGAGGGTACATGTCCTCCAGCTCCTGGGTGGTGATGAAGCTGACCTCCCGGTCCAGATGGGTCTTTACCTGGGGGAAGGCGCGGCGCAGGGCGTCGCAGGTGTCGCACACGGCGCCCACGATGGAGCGGACGGTGTACTGGAGGAAGTCCACGGTCCGGTCATTTCTGGTGATGACCTTCTCCCAGTCCCACTGGTCCACGTAAACGGAGTGGATGTTGTCCAGACTCTCGTCCCGGCGGATGGCGTTCATATCGGTGTAGAGGCCGTTGCCGGGGTAGAAGCCGTAGCGCTTGAGGGCCAGACGCTTCCATTTGGCCAGGGAGTGGACCACCTCGCCGGTGGCCCCGCCGACGGCGGGAATATCAAAGTCCACGGGCCGCTCCACGCCGTTGAGGTTATCGTTGAGACCGGAATGCCGGTCCACAAACAGCGGCGCGGAAACCCGGCGGAGATTCAGGGCGAATTTCAGATTTTCCTGAAAGCTGCTCTTCACGAACTCAATGGCCCGCTGCATGTCATAACCATAGAGCGGGCAGCGGTAGCCCTGAGGGATCACACAGTGGTTCATAATGCTTCCTCCTGAGATGGAAAGATTCCCGGCGGCTTCCGCCGCGGGCTTTGCGGGCGGCGTGCCATACGAGCCGTCCGCCGCCTGGAAAAATACAGCAACCCTATCATACACCATAAATCAGGAAAATGCACGACAATTTTTCTCCTGAAGAATAAGAAGCCGAAGCCGCCGGCCTGAAAATGTTCCTGAACGAACAAAATAGAGATGACAAGCCGTCCCATATATGATATAATCCCCTTTGTTGGGCTGCTCCTGCCCTGGAAAGGACGATGCGCATGGAAAAAGAACACGATACCGCCGTCTCCCGGCAGCTGGCTTCCGCCCCGGTGGGGAAGCTGCTGCTGAAGCTGGCCGTGCCCACGGTAGTGGCCCAGCTGGTGAATCTTCTGTATAACATTGTGGACCGGATCTATATCGGACACATGCCGGACGTAGGCAGGACGGCTCTGACGGGGGTGGGCCTGTGCTTCCCCGTCATTTATCTCATGGGGGCGTTCACCATGCTGATCGCCCAGGGCGGCGCGCCCAGAGCCGCCATTGCCATGGGCGAGGGGGACAGCGACCAGGCGGAGCGGATCATGGGCAGCTGCTTCACCTGTCTGGCGGCGGCGGCGGTGGCGCTGACGGCGCTGTTCTGGGTCTTTGGAGAGAGGCTGCTGTGGCTCTTCGGGTGCAGCGGGGAAACCATCCAGTACGCCCTGCCCTATATGCGCATCTACTCCAGCGGCTCTCTGTTCGTCATGATGGCTCTGGGAATGAATCTGTTCGTCACCACGCAGGGCTTTACTATCGTCAGTATGCGTACGGTCCTGATCGGCGCGGTGAGCAATATCATTCTGGACCCCATTTTCATTTACGGCCTCCATATGGGCGTCCGGGGCGCGGCGCTGGCCACGGTGATTTCCCAGGCCGTTTCCGGCATCTGGGTGGTGTGCTTCCTGCTGGGAAAGAAAACCACCCTGCGTCTGAGGCGGGAGTGCCTGCGGCCCAGCTGGCGCATCATGGCGCCGGTGCTGGCGCTGGGGATCTCTCCCTTTATCATGCAGTCCACCGAGGCGCTGCTGAACATCTCCTTCAATTCCTCCCTCCAGCGCTACGGCGGCGACGTGGCGGTGGGAGCTATGACCATCGCCAGCACGGTGCTGCAAATGGTGTGGATCCCCTCCCAGGGCCTGGGCCAGGGGGCCCAGCCCATTATCAGCTACAACTACGGCGCCCGGAACCCCAAGCGGGTGAGGGAGGCTTTTCGGGCGCTGCTGCGGGTCAGCTGCGCGCTGATGTTTGGCTTCTGGCTGCTGGTGCAGCTGTTCCCCCAGGCCTTTATCCGGATCTTCAACAACGACCCGGAGCTGATGGAAACGGCGGTGTGGACGCTGCGGGTATATACGGCGGTGCTGGGGCTGTTCGGGATCCAGATGTCGGTGCAGCAGACCTTCATGGCCATCGGCAAGGCCAAGGCGTCGCTGTTCATCGCCTGCCTGCGGAAGGTGATCCTGCTGATTCCCCTGATCTTTATTCTGCCCCATTTCTTTGAGAACAAGGTGTTTGCCGTGTTCCTGGCGGAGCCGGTCAGCGACTTCATCTCCATCACCGCGGCGGCGGTCACGTTTTTCTTCGTGTTCCGCCCCGCCATGGCGGAGCTGGAGCAGAAATGATACTTTTTCTTGAAAGTTAAAGGTACCAACTGCCCGAACCCATTGTGGCGCAACGCTTTTAGGTGCTTGGGCGGTGTCTGATACACAAAAAGTACACAAGTCCTTTGGTTGACTTATTTCGTACTGGGATGGTATACTTCTTTATTTACAACTCGGAATTCATGGAGGAAAAATATGAAAAAAGTTTGGCAACTCTAAATGAGCAAAATTAAAAACCGCACAAAAGGGTTCTAAAACGACGAATAGCGGCAGACAAAGACAGAGATGCATCAAAAAGGACAATAAAAAACAAATGGGCCAAGGGGAGGATGACAAACAGACGGTCAATGGCAGTTGCGGAACGAACCATAAAGGATTTGAGGCCCATATACATTTTTTGCTGCTTGAACATGACCTCAATTTTCCAGCGATGGGTGTAATGAG
>JAAVHC010000058.1 GCA_014799925.1 Oscillibacter sp. | reverse complement strand
GAAAACGCATGGCCGCGTTGTCGTCCTTGACGGGCGTCAGCCCGTCTGTGTCCTCCGCCTTGCCCTGCGTTCCCTGCCCTCGCTTCCTTTTTTCTCATTATTTCTGGGAACTGCTCTAATTCTTTGGATAATGCCCCTCAGAATTTACGTATCTGACCTTGCAGAAAATCCTTGCAAAACCTTCCTGACAGGGAGCGCTTCACACGTTCTGTACGCTGTCCCGGCTGACCAGGCTGCAGGGAACCACAATCCGTTTTCCGCATACGTCGCCCTGCCAGAGCATCTCCATACTGAAGGCGGCAGCCCGGACATTCTCCTGCATATGCACCTCGATAGAAGTCAGCGGCGGATCGGAAAACTGGGACAGCACCGTATTATTGAAGGTAATGATGCTGGTATCCTCCGGCACGCTGAGACGGCGCTCCCGCAGCGCCATCATCAGCCCCGGCGCGATGGAGTCGCTGGCGACAAACATGGCCTCCGGGGGACGTTCGTTCCGGTCCAGAAACTCCGTCATAACCTTATAGCCGCCCCTGGCCGTCATAGGACAGTCCAGCACCAGTTCCGGGTCAAAACGGTCCCGGTTCATCAGTCCGGTCCGGTAGTAATAAAACCGGGGGTCCATGGTCAGCTCCTTTTGGTCGCCAAAGGTGTTGACGCTGCCCACATAGGCCGCCTTCTGAAAGCCGTTCGCCTCAAAGTGGTTCAGGGCCAGCCGGACCGCCAGGTGGTAGTTGGGCAGGATGCTGTAATACTGCATGGGGTCCGGATCGGAATCCAGAAAAACGATTTTATCCGTATACCTCCGGAAGCTCCCGATCTCTCTCCGGGTAAAGCGGCCGATGGCAAACAGGCCGTCCAGAGGGAGCGCGTTGCGCAGAGTAAAGCTGCCCCCCTCGTCCCGAAACAGGGGAACCGTACTCCACCGCCGGGAAAAGCACTCCTGGTCCAGAGCGTTTTTCAGCGCCAGGTAGTACAGATCCTCCTGCAGCTCCCTGGCGTCAAACATCTGGGCGATCCCAACCCGCAGCTCCCGCTCTTCCTGGGGGCGGCCCTTTTTTTCCGGCTGCAAGCCGGTTTTTTTATAGTTCAGCGCGGCCGCCGCGCTCAGTACCCGGCCGCGCGTCTCTTCCGTCACACTCAACGTGGGGTCCTGATTCAAGATCCGGGAAGCGGCGGCAGCCGACACCCCCGCCTGCCGGGCAACGTCCTTCAATGTAGCCATAAGCGGTACCTCCTCGTTTCTCTGATTTTACCTCTTTTTTTACTTAGCGTCAACTAAAAATGTAAAGTCCATCCTGTCTGATTTTGCGCTCGTCTCTTCCAAAGCCGGGATTCGCTGCGGGCGCACGGATGGAAAGGCCCTAACGGAGGTATTATTGCACAGTTTTTGTCGCCGCGTATTTGTGCAATTTTACTGAATTTTTGACTTTTTAGTAAATAATTTAGTTCAAGGTGTTGACATTTAGTAAAATTGGTGGTAAAGTTTACTTACTTCCTCCGGAGCGCTCCCGACGGCAGGGCCCACCGCCGTGGACGCGCTCTGACGGAAAATACTTGTGAAATTTAGGAGGTACATGTGATGAATCTGGAAAAGTACGAAAAACTGTCCTGGCGCTCTAAGATCAGCTTTGGCGTCGGCGCCTTCGGCAAAGACCTGGTCTACGCTCTGGTGGGAAATCTGTTCATGTTCTATCTCACCGACGTGCGCTTCGTCGCCCCCGCCTTTGTTGGCACCCTGTTCATGGTGGCCCGGATCTGGGATGCCTTCAACGACCCCTTTATGGGCATGATCGTGGACAACACCCGCACCAAATGGGGCAAATTCCGGCCCTGGATCATGATCGGCACCATCCTCAACGCTATTGTCCTGGCTCTGATGTTCTGGAACGTGAACTTTGAGGGCAACACCTTCCTGGCCTTCTGCGCCGTGCTTTACATCCTCTGGGGCATGACCTACACCATTGACGACATCCCCTACTGGTCCATGGTCCCCGCCCTGACCGACAATGAGGACGAGCGCAGCCAGGTCTCCGCCATTCCCCGGCTCTTCGCCTCCTTCGCCTGGCTGATCGTAGGCTCCTTCGGCCTGAAGATCATCGACACGGCCGGCGGCGGCGACCGCAAGGCGGGCTTCGCCTACTTCGCCATGATGGTCAGCGTCATCTTCATTGTCTGCTCTGCCATCACGGTGATCAACTGCAAGGAGAAGGTGGTCACAAAGAACGCGGAGAAGACCACCGCCAAGGGAATGCTCCATGTCCTGGTAGCCAATGACCAGGTGAAGGTCATTCTGGGCATCGCCCTGTTCTTCAACTTCGCCTATCAGCTGTCCAACTCCTTCTCCCTGTACTACTTCAGCTATGCCATCGGCATCGAGGCCCTGTACCCCGTCTACACCGGCGTGGCCGGCGTCGCCCAGATGGCCGCCCAGTTTACCTTCCCCATGGTCACCAAGATCATCGGACGGGGCAAGGCCTTCTTCGCCGCCTGCTTCCTGCCTGTGGCCGGCTTCGCCCTGCTGTTTGTCGTGGGTATTGTCGCGCCCAGCAGCGCCGCGGCCGTGATCGCCTCCTCCGCCGTGGTCAACTACGGCATCGGCTTCATGCTGGTCTTCATCACCGTGATGCTGGCCGACGTGGTGGACTATGGCGAGTATTCCCTGGGCACCCGGAACGAGTCCATCCTCTTCTCCATGCAGACCTTCATCGTCAAGTTCGCCGGCGCCTTCTCCGGCTTCGTCAGCGGCATCGGCCTGACCCTCATCGGCTGGAAGGCCGGTCAGGCGGCGGGCCCGGGCACCGTCGCGGGCATGAAGATCATTATGCTCGTGATCCCCGCCATTCTGTCCGCCCTGTGCTATGTGTTCTATAAGAAGGGCTATAAGCTCACCGGCGAGTTCTACGAGAAAATGATTAAAGAGCTGCGCGCGAGAAAGGAGAAGTAAGCCATGTGGTTAGGCGTTGACTATTACCCCGAACAGTGGGACCCCGCTCTGATGGACGCCGACATGGACACCATCAAGGAGATGGGCGGCAACGTGATCCGGATCGCTGAGTTCTCCTGGCATCTGATGGAAAAAACGGAGGGAAATTACGACTTCTCCTTCTTTGACGGCGTTATTGCCAGGGCCAGGGAGAAGGGCCTGAAGGTCATCATGGGCACTCCCACCGCCACCATTCCCGCCTGGCTGGCCAAAAAGCACCCCGGCATCCTCTCCCAGTTTGAGAACGGACAGAAGCGGGCCTTCGGCGGCCGCCATGTCTACTGCTTCAACAGCCCGGAGATGTATGAGTACTCGGAGAAGATCATCCGGGCCCTGGTGGGGCACTATAAGGGCGAGAAGCAGATCGTGGCCTGGCAGATTGACAACGAGATCGGCCACGAGGGCAGCGACCTGTGCTGGTGCCCCCAGTGCCATAAGGCGTTCCAGGACTTCCTCCGGAAGAAGTTCGGCGGGGACGTCAACAAGCTCAATGACACCTACGGCACCACCTTCTGGTCCCAGGAGTACAACGATTTCGACGAGATCCCCCTGCCCGCTGAGACCATCACCACCCACAACCCCGCTCTGCGGCTGGACTGGGAGCGGTTCCGCAGCCGGAGCATCGTCGATTTCATGGACTTCCAGGCCAGACTCATCAGGGAAGTGGACCCGGAGGCCGTGGTCATGCACGACTTCCCCGGCGGCGGCCTGGATAAGCACGTCAGCTACGCCGACGTGGCCAGGAGCCTGGACGTAGTGGCCTATAACAACTATCCCGTCTGGGGCGGTCAGAAGGAGCCTATCGCGCCCCATGAGATCGCCTTCGGGCTGGACTACATCCGGGGCCTGAAGCGGGAGAACTTCTGGATTACCGAGGCCATTATGGGAGCCCAGGGCCATGACGTCACCGGCTTCCTCCCACGGCCCAACCAGGCCAAGATGTGGTCCTACCAGGGTATGGCCCACGGCTGCTGCTCCATGATGTACTTCCGCTACCGGGGGGCCACCAAGGGGGCCGAGCAGTTCTGTTACGGCGTCATCGACGCGGACAACGTCAAGGGCCGGAAATTCCGGGAGGTCCAGAGCTTCTTCGGGGACATCAGCCAGTATGCCCAGGCCATGGAGGCCCCCATCCACAGCGATGTGGCCATCGTCTATGACTACGACTCCCTGGCCTCCTTCCGCATCCAGCGGCAGAGCATCCTGCTGGACTGCCAGAACGAGATGAAGAAGCTGTATAAGGCGTTCCACGACGTGAATGTGTCCGTGGACGTGATTCCCGCCGACGCCGATATTTCCGGTTACAAGGTGGTGCTCCTGCCCCAGATGATCATCACCAAGCCGGAGTTCCGGACAAAAACGGAGCAGTTCGTCAGGAACGGCGGCACCCTGGTCCTCACCTACCGGAACGCCATCAAGGATGCCGACAACAACATTCCCTTCGGCGAAGTGATCCCCGTGGGCTGCACAGACCTGGCCGGGGTATCCATCGTGGAGACCGAGAGCCTGCAGGACCTGGAGGCTTTCCCGCTGGTGGGCCAGGGCGCTTTCGCCGGCAGTCGGGGACACGGCGGCATCTTCCGGGATATGCTGGCTGTCCGGGACGCCGAAGTCCTCTACCGCTACGGCGACGCCTTCTATCAGGAATATGCCGCCGTCACCCGGAAGAAGCAGGGCAGCGGTACGGTTTACTACCTGGGCTGCGGGATGGATGAGGCCACCACTGCCGGACTGATGGCCGCGATCATGGCGGACAACGGAATCGAGACCGTTGTCTCCGACAACGGCGTCGAGGTAGTGCGCAGAGGCGGTCAGGAGCAGTCTGTCCGGATGTACATCAACCACAATGACCATGAGGCAAAGGCCGGCGATGTCGTGCTGAAGCCCTTTGAATGCAGGATCCAAGCGGATTAACGAAATGACACAGCCGCAGCCGCTCCGTAAAGAAGCGGCTGCGGCCTGGTTTTTGCTGACAGAAGCAATTGTCCGGATGGGGGAGGCGGAAAAGAGGCAGCCGCAATCACCATATTGGGCCGATCGCCCGTTCTGCCGAAAACAGCCGTCCGCTTTTTTGTCGGAAATGGATAATTTCAAGGTAAAGAGCGAGAACTGGTTGACCGGTACGCCGATACCAAGTATAATAAATAAATCCAAATCAAGAAAGGCGATGAATAGAAAATGCCGGTAGGCGTTCTGATCAATTCTCTGGCTACCTTCATTGGAGGCGTAATCGGAAGCCTCATAGGCCAGAAGATAAGTCAAGATTTCAAGGAAAACCTGAATATGGTGTTTGGCGTATGCTCTATGGGGATCGGGATCAGTTCTATCGTCCTGATGAAGAGCCTGCCGGCAGTTACCCTCGCGGTAATTCTTGGTACGGCGCTTGGCCTTGCCATTCATTTGGGCGATAAGATTAACGCTGCGGGACGGAAGATGCAGCGCCTCGTCGCAAAGTTTGTCAGAATGCCGGACAGCGGCATTTCTTCGGAAGAATTCACCGCCGCTTTGGTCACGGTAATTGTGCTGTTCAACGCCAGCGGGACGGGGATTTATGGGTCAATTATTTCTGGGATGACCGGGGATCACAGCATCTTGATTGCCAAATCCGTCCTGGATTTGCCTACGGCGCTTATCTTTGGCTGCACACTGGGAATCGTGGTTGCTTTAATTGCCATCCCGCAGATGTTGATTTTCCTGCTGTTGTTTTTCTGTGCGGGACTGATTTTCCCTCTGACAACACCGGATATGATTGATGATTTCAAGGCGGTTGGCGGGATCATCATGCTTGCTACGGGATTCCGTATGATTAAAGTGAAAATGTTTCCTACTGCGGATATGATACCTGCCATGATCTTAGCGATGCCGCTTAGCTGGATTTGGTCGGCGTACATTGCGCCGCTTGTGGCATAGAACGAAGTCAGCTTTGGCTGGAAAATGCCCTCAGCAGCGCCGGCACCGCTGAAATCGCAGCTCCTCTTCCAGCGGTTTGGAAAACTCAAGATATAGAATATCCCGCGCAGAAGAAACCGCGTGCGAAAGTCCAGGAATTGCAATGCATTGGAGGGCGTACAGATTGCGCGATGACCGCGGCGGGCGGTCATGCGCGATCCATTCTGCACAGGTGCTCGATGCGCTTGCTGCAAAATCACAAGTTCTTTTTGATGCTTTTTCTTTCGATTATAGGTCTCAAGGGTTATCGTGCGGCAGAACTGGTCAAACGCCGCGGAAAAGAGCGGATTGGCCGTCCGCCCAGGACCTTTTTATTCAAAAAGAGTATTATTTTACAAACTGTTCAATCGCCCGGTTCAGTTCGTCGATAGCAGCCCGGTCATGGGATTCCATGGCATCCACCACGCAGTGCTCCAGATGATCTTTCAGAATGACCTTGCCGGTATTGTTGATGGCGCTGCGGACAGCGGAGAGCTGGATCAGGACCTCCGAGCAGTCCCGTCCCTCTTCCACCATGGCCTTCACCCGCTCCAGATGGCCGATGGCTCTGGCCAGACGGTTGACCACCGCCCTTGTCTGGGTATGGCTATGGGTGTGGCCGTGGGTATGCTCATGGGGCACGCCGTGGGCGTGCATATAGGCGTGGTCCATAGCGGGCTCCGCCGGCGGGTATTTTTTCTCTTCACACATGGGGAGAACTCCTTTGCAGCGGTGAATTTGTCAATAGCTTATGACCTGCCTCGCGGCCGCCGCCGTTTACGACGACAAGCAAAACGGCTAAAATCAAATATATGATTCCTGTATTTTGACACAGGAATCATAACAGATATACGCCGGAAACGCAACCCCCAAAGGGGGATGTGTTTCGACTATACAAAAAGGGCTGCCCTGTAAGGCCGACACTCTGTAAAGGAGTGTCGGCCTCCGGATAACCTGTAAAGAAATTCCATTTTGGGGTAGGCATGGTGGCCATTCCTACCGGCATCATATCCGCCGGGTTTGTGGACCAGTATTCCCGGATCAAGCGGCTCGGCGAGTATGCCAACGAGGCAGATATCCATTTCATCAAGGTTTCTTTGCCAGGAAAGACCACTGGGCGGGGCAGACCATTCTTGTGTCATGGTGCGGCGAAAGGGGAACGTCCTCATCCCCGGCGGCGACCTGGTCCTCAGGAAAGGGGACAGCATCATTCTTTACACCCAGAGTCACCTGCGGGACGCCACTACCATTGAAGTGCAGGCACACGCTGCCTGCAGAGTGGTGCCATGTTACATATTAAGAGCCTGTAGCATATTCGCATGGTATAGTAAAAGTCCGATTGGGAGAGCGCTTGAATGGCATTCAAGAGGTCAGCGGTTCGATCCCGCTTATCTCCACCACTCACCCGCAAGGGTTCAAAAAAACCGTTGTAATCGCAAGATTACAGCGGGTTTTCTTTTGACTTGTTCAAAGTTGCACATTGACGCTCGATAGCGAAGCGCGCTTGATTTTTGAATAAATTTCAACAAATTAAGGAGTGCTAAGAATGGCTAAAATCAAAATGAAAAACAGCGTCACGGTTGCAGAAACCTTCCACGACTTCCTCACCGGGAAAAAGGCGGCGGGGGTCAGCGAGAAAACCTTGCTCACCTACGGTCAACACTTTTCGGCGGTCAGCAAGCACCTTTCCCCTGATACCCCAATGGACGCGCTGATCAATAGATTTTTTGTAGAGAGAGAAAGGTTCTTGTCAAATCTATCATGGCCGCTCAACATTTGCTATGCTGCTTGATTTGCAATGAACAAGAAACCGCTGTGGGTCGCTATATGGTGGCAGCAATACGCCACATATGAAAGAATAAGTAAAAAGCATCGTATTTCCTGTCACACCTTGCGGCAAAAGCCAAAACATGTTAAAATAAAGAAAATTACAGCCAAAAGGAGTGCGCACCATGGCAATCAACTCAAGCGACGTCGGCTTTGAAAAGCAAATCTGGGACGCGGCCTGCGTCCTGCGGGGCAATCTGGACGCATCGGAATACAAATCCGTCGTTCTGGGCCTGATTTTCCTGAAATACATTTCTGACCGCTTTGAGGCAAAATATAACGAACTGGCAGCCGAAGGCGACGGTTTCGAGGAGGACAAGGACGAATACACCGCCGAAAACATCTTCTTCGTCCCGGAGTCCGCCCGGTGGAAGGTCATTGCCGGAGCGGCCCACGCCCCGGAGGTGGGCACGGTGATCGACGACGCCATGCGCAGCATCGAAAAAGAGAACAAAAAGCTGAAAGACATTCTCCCAAAGAACTTCGCCCGTCCGGAGCTGGACAAGCGGCGGCTGGGGGACGTGGTGGACCTCTTTACCAATATTCAGATGGTGGAACACGGCGACAGCAAGGATATCCTGGGCCGGGCCTACGAGTACTGCCTGTCCAAATTCGCCGAGCAGGAGGGCAAGCTGGCCGGGGAATTTTACACCCCCGCCTGCGTGGTGCGTACGCTGGTAGAGGTGCTCCAGCCCTACAATGGCCGGGTCTACGACCCTTGCTGCGGCAGCGGCGGCATGTTCGTCCAGTCCGCGAAGTTCGTGGAGAACCACGGCGGGAACATCAACAAGATCTCCGTCTACGGCCAGGACTCCAACCCCACCACTTGGAAAATGGCTCAGATGAACCTCGCCATCCGGGGCATCGACGCGGATCTGGGGCGGTTCAACGCGGACACCTTCTTCAACGACTGCCACCCCCAGCTCAAGGCGGATTTCATCATGGCGAACCCGCCCTTCAACCTCTCCGACTGGGGCGCGGATAAGCTGCGGGAGGACGTGCGGTGGCAGTACGGGATGCCGCCCGCCGGGAATGCCAACTTTGCCTGGCTCCAGCACATGATCTGGCACCTGGCGCTGGGCGGGCGTATCGGTATGGTGCTGGCCAACGGCTCCCTCTCCTCCCAGTCCGGCGGCGAGGGGGAGATCCGGAAAAACATCATCGGGGCCGATCTGGTGGACTGCATCATCGCCATGCCGCCCCAGCTGTTCTATACCACACAGATTCCCGTGTCCCTGTGGTTCCTGTCCAGGAACAAGAAGCAGAAGGGCAAAACGCTGTTTCTGGACGCACGGAAAATGGGGACGATGGTCAGCCGGAAGCTGCGGGAGCTGACGGACGAGGACATCCGGAAAATCGCGGACACCTACAACGCCTTCACAGCGGGGACGTTGGAGGAGGTCAAGGGGTTCTGCGCGGCGGCGGACTTGCAGGAGATTGCGAAGCAGGACTATATCCTCACGCCGGGGCGGTATGTGGGCATCGAGGAGCAGGAGGACGACGAGGAGCCGTTTGAGGAGAAGATGGGACGGCTGACGGCGGAGTTGTCGGAGCTGTTTGCCAAGTCCCATGAGCTGGAGGCAGAGATTAAGCGGCAGTTTGGGGCGATTGGGTATGAGATTTGAGAATACAACCCTGGGACAGCTTTCTGTTGGAGGAAAGGGGAACTATGGTATTGCGGCATCAGCCGTACCTTATTCCGAAAATTTGTTGGCTTATCTTCGTATAACAGATATTTCCGACCAAGGGACACTAAAAAAGCAAAGTTTGATGTCAGTAGCAGACGAAAATGCTGACAAATATTTGTTAAAACCTAATGATATAGTGTTTGCTAGGACGGGCAACAGTACCGGGAGAAATTATTTTTATGATGGTACTGATGGCAATTTTGTGTATGCAGGGTTCCTTATTAAATTCAGTTTAGACCCTCAAAAAGTTAATCCAAGGTACATTAAATATTATTGTAAGTCATCACAATACTGGAATTGGGTTCAATCTTTTAACACGGGCAGTACACGCGGCAATATCAATGCACAAACTTATGCTAACATGGAAATTCCATTACCACCGAGGGACCACCAAGATTTCCTTGTTCGTTTGCTGAGTCCTCTTGATGATAAAATCGAACTGAACCAGAAGATAAGCGATAATTTGCAACGGCAGGCACAAGCAGTATATCAATCATGGTTTATTGACTTTACACCCTTTGGTGGCGCAATGCCCAAAAGCTGGAAGATTGCAAAGCTTGGAGATATTTCTACTGTTACAAGTGGAAAGCGGCCACCTGTGAAAACTGGGGAAAAGGCAAACGATCTCCAGATTCCCTTGGTTGGTGCCGCATCTGTCATGGGCTATACTAATGCAGTATTATATGATGCTCCTATTTTGGTTACTGGACGCGTCGGCACTCATGGAGTAGTTCAGCGGTTTTGTACACCATGTTGGCCGTCAGATAATACTCTAGTGATTACAAGCCGGTATTATGAGTTTGTTCATCAGGTATTGCAAAATATTGATTATGCCAATATGAATCGAGGTTCAACGCAGCCACTAATAACCCAAACTGACCTCAAAAATGTAAAAATCGTATTACCGCCATCTGATACCTTAGATCAATTTGAAATCCAGGTTGGACAGCTAATGCAGCTATGGGAACAAAAGCGCATTGAAAGTGAGAAGCTTTCTGCACTTCGCGATACACTTCTCCCCAAACTCATGTCCGGCGAAATAAAAATGAAGGAGACACCATAAATGGAAGATATTCTTATTGAAATCCGAAATGTCATTGCAAATCCCAACTGGGCTGCTCAAATGTCGTCAATAGCTGCCCTATTTACTGTAATATTTGCGGGTCTTGCTTTGGTGGTCACAATTAAAGTGGCTCAAAGGCAGAATAAAATTTTGGAAGCACAAACTTCTATCGCAAAAGAACAAACTGAAATTTCAAAAAAGCAGGCTGAAATAGCGGAGCAGCAAAATAAAATTGCAGTTTTTGATAAGCAATTTGAACTGTATGATATCACAAATAAGTGCTTACAGTTTTCAAAAGGCCTTTCTCTTTCAATAGGGGTTTCTCCGAAAGCAGTAACCCTCTCCAATATTCGATTAGCATTTTTGGGAGTGTTTAGTGATATGTACGTCGCTCCAGAAACTTTAGAGAACTCCAAACAAACATTTTATTTTCAGGAAACCTATAAAATTCGAACAAAGTTATGTCAGGCAGAATTTATATTTTCAGAAGATGGTAGTGAGGACATTGGAGAGCATTTAATAGCGCTTGCAAATTGTTTATCGTACTTGATTTGTGCAGACACCTTCATGAATAGTGGCATATCACTGGAAATACTAATGATGAACTATTGCAGTACCGCAGAGAAGATAGAAACAGAAGGAATTCTTCAAAAAATGAAAAAAGAATTATATTCAAAAAATACAGCGGTATCGGAGTGATAATACTGTGTCCATCGACTTCACCGCCCCCACTACGAAAACGCCATCCTCCAACTCTTCCAGCAGTCAGGCTACGCATATATACATACCCTGCTACTCCCACCCAAACACAACGGAGGTACACTATGACGCTTCAGAACAAGCTGGGGATCACTGACTCGGTGGAGCTTGCGCAGGCCGAGGAAAAGATCAGCAAGAAAAAGGCTCTGGAATTATTTGAGAGCGGCGCGCTGGACAACCTGCAAGCCGGGACTTATCAAGCGCTTGCCGCCATACACGCGCAGCTGTTCGGCGAAATCTACGATTTTGCCGGGAAACTGCGCACCGTGAACCTGGCGAAAGGGAATTTTCGTTTCGCGCCGGTGATGTATTTACAGGCCGCCGTAGAAAATATTGGGAAAATGCCGCAGTCCACCTTTGATGAGATCGTCGAAAAATATGTTGAAATGAACGTTGCGCATCCCTTCCGGGAGGGAAACGGGCGCAGTACAAGGATCTGGCTGGATCTCATGCTGAAAAAAGAGCTGGGCTGCGTGGTGGACTGGAGTCTTGTGGATAAGGAGGATTATCTGCTGGCGATGGAGCGCAGCCCCATCAAGGACATTGAGATTAAATTTTTGCTGAAGCAGGCACTGACGGACAAGATCAATGACCGCGACGTCTATATGAAGGGGATCGACCATAGCTATTATTACGAGGGATATACGGTATACAAAACAGAGCATTTGTAGGCCGCGTCAAATTCAGGGGAAAGGGGGCATCCGCCATGTCCGGCCACTTCATCGAATCCCACTACGAAAACGCCATCCTCCAGCTGTTCCAGCAGCTGGGCTACGCCTATACCTACGGCCCGGACGTCGACCGGGACTACCACGACCCGCTGTATGAGGCCGCGCTCCTCCCCAGCTTCCGGCGCGTCAACCCCGCCCTGCCCCCGGAAGCCCTCACCGAGGCGGTCTACAAGCTGCAAAACTTCGAGAGCGGGACGTTGCTGCAAAAGAACATGGTGTTCATGGACTACCTGCAAAACGGCGTGCCCGTCAAATACTTCGCGGACGGCGAGGAGCGCTCCGCCCTGGTGTACCTCATTGACTACCAGGCCCCCGCCAACAACGACTTCACCATCGCCAACCAGTGGACGGTGGTCGAGAACTCCGAGAAGCGCCCGGACGTGGTGCTGTTCGTCAACGGCCTGCCCCTGGTGGTCATGGAGCTGAAATCCCCCTCCCGTGAGGAGACGGACGCCTCGGCGGCCTACCGGCAGCTGCGCAACTATATGCACGAGATTCCGTCCTTGTTTGTCTATAACGCAATCTGCGTCATGAGCGACCTGTCCGTCTCCAAGGCCGGGACTATCACCTCCAGCGAGGACCGGTTCATGGAGTGGAAGACGAAGGACGGCAGCTATGAGAACACGGCCTACGCCCAGTTTGACACCTTTTTTGAGGGGATTTTTGAGAAAACCCGGTTCCTGGATATTCTCCGGAACTTTATCTGCTTCAATGTGGACGGCCAGAACACGTTCAAGATTCTGGCCGGGTATCACCAGTATTTCGCGGTAAAAAAGGCGGTAGCCTCCACTCAGCACGCCACGGACGGCCGAGGCGGCGTATTCTGGCACACCCAGGGCAGCGGCAAGTCCCTGTCCATGGTGTTCTACGCCCACTATTTGCAGCAGGCGCTGGAGAGCCCCACCATCGTGGTTTTCACGGACCGCAATGACCTGGACGACCAGCTCTACGGCCAGTTTGCCCGCTGCAAGGATTTTCTGCGCCAGACGCCCCAGCGCGCCCGGAGCCGCCAGCATCTGCGGGAGCTTCTGGCGGGCCGTCAGGCCAACGGGATCATTTTTACTACGATGCAGAAATTTGAGGAGAGCGGCGAGGCGCTGTCCCTGCGGCGGAACATCGTCGTCATGGCGGACGAGGCCCACCGCGGGCAGTATGGCCTGACGGAGAAAGTGGTGGTGAAGCGGAAAGAGGACGGCGAACTGGAGGCCCGGACGGTGACCGGTACAGCCCGGATCATCCGGGACAGCCTGCCGAATGCTACTTATATTGGCTTTACCGGTACGCCTATTTCCTCCCAGGACCGCAACACCCGCGAGGTGTTCGGGGACTACATAGACGTTTACGACATGACCCAGGCGGTGGAGGACGGGGCTACCCGACCCGTCTACTACGAGAGCCGGGTCATCCACCTGAAGCTGGACGAGACGGCGCTGCAGCTCATTGATACGGAATACGACCTGATGGCGGAAAATGCCGATCCGACTGTGATCGAAAAGAGCAAGAAAGAACTGGGGCAGATGGAGGCCATTCTGGGCGCGGAGCAGACGATCCACTCCCTGGTGGACGACATTCTGGATCACTACGAGAATTACCGCGCCCATCTGCTGACCGGGAAGGCCATGATCGTGGCCTACTCCCGGCCCATCGCCATGAAAATTTACAAGCGGATATTGGAACTCCGCCCGGCATGGACAGAGAAGGTGGGCGTCGTGATGACCCAGGGGAACAACGACCCGGAGGAATGGCGTCAGATCATCGGCAACAAGGCGCACAAAGACAAGCTGGCCCGGAAATTCAAGGATAACAGCTCGCCGATGAAAATTGCCATCGTGGTGGATATGTGGCTCACGGGGTTCGATGTACCGTCGCTGGCGACGATGTACGTCTATAAGCCCATGGCTGGGCATAATCTCATGCAGGCTATCGCCCGTGTCAACCGGGTCTTCGGTGACAAGGAAGGCGGGCTGGTGGTGGACTATGTGGGCATCGCCGCCGCGCTGAAACAGGCCATGAATGATTACACCAGCCGTGATAAGATGAACTACGGAGAAACGGACATTGCCAAGGCGGCGTATCCGAAGTTTCTGGAGAAACTGGCGGTCTGCCGGGACCTGTTCCATGGGTTCGATTATTCCAGCTTTGCGGAGGGCGATGATCTGGCAAAGGCGCGGACCATCACCGGCGGCGTGAACTTTATTCTGGGAAAGAATGTAGCCGAGCGGGAACTTCCGGAAAAGGAGCGCACACAGTACGTTTTTGTGAAGGAAGCGCTACTGCTGAAGCAAGCGTTGTCGCTGTGCGGCAGTCTGGCGGATGCGGCGGCAAGGTTCGAGGCCGCCTATTTTGAGGCAGTTCGGACGATGGTAGTTCGCCTGACAACTGGCGGCAGCGGGAAAAAACTCACGCTGCCGGAGGTAAATGAGCGGATCAACGAGCTTTTGAAGCACAGCATCAAAAGCGAGGGCGTTATCAATCTGTTTTCAGACGTTCATTCCTCGTTCTCTCTGTTTGACCCGAAGTTTTTGGAAGGAATCGCCAATATGAAAGAGAAAAATCTGGCGGTGGAATTGCTGAAAAAGCTGATTGCCGAACAGGTAACGGTTTACCGGCGGACAAATGTAGTGAAATCGGAAAAGTTCTCCGAGATCATCCATAGCGCCATGAATCGGTATCTCAATGGGATGCTGACCAATGAGGAGGTCATTCAGGAGCTTTTGAAGCTGGCCAAGGACATGGCGGCGGCAAATGCGGAGGGTGAGGCGCTGGGGCTGAATGCCGAAGAACTGGCGTTTTATGATGCACTGACCAAGCCCCAGGCAATCAAGGATTTTTATGAACATGAGGAACTGATTGCTATCACGAAAGAGCTGACGGATCTTCTGCGCAAAAACCGTACCATCGACTGGCAGAAAAAGGAGAGCGCCAGAGCAGGAATGCGGCGGCTGGTCAAGCGGCTTCTGAAAAAGTACAAGTATCCGCCGGAGGGAATGGAGGGTGCGGTGCAGACGGTTATGAGCCAGTGCGAAATGTGGGCGGATCATACGCCGTTGTAAGAGATATCGGTCAAGGCCCCGGAAAAATTCGTGTAAACGACAAAGAATGACAGTATAAAAAACTTCGGCTCAGTCAAGAATGGAGAAAACAACCAATCAAGAAGGAGTCGAAGAAAATGAATACGGCACCAGCGGAATTACTGAAAGAGTACGTCAGGAGCCAGCAGTTTACCAGCACAGCGGAGATCATGACCACCATGAAGGAAATGTTCCGGGACGTGGTTCAGACTGTCATGGAGGTAGAACTGGACGAGGAGCTGGGGCGGGAACGCTGCCAGCGAGCGGAGGCGTCCGAGACAACGCCAAACTACCGCAACGGGTACTCCCGGAAGACGGTGAAGACGCAGCTTGGGGAAGTGGACATCAAGGTTCCCCGGGATCGGAAGGGCAGTTTTGAGCCGAAGATCATCAGCAAGTACAGCCGGAATGCGGACGGGAT
>JAAVHC010000018.1 GCA_014799925.1 Oscillibacter sp. | reverse complement strand
GCATCGCTGTCTTTGTCTGCCGCTATTCGTCGTTTTAGAACCCTTTTGTGCAGTTTTTAATTTTGCTCATTTAGAGATAGAAAAAGTAACCCTAGATTTTGGCGTTCTAAAGGAAATCATACAGCTTGCTCCATTTCTACACATGAACCCTTTGCAGCACAAGGGCTTTGACCCCTTACTTTTTCTACCAGCGTTCGCCTTGACAGGGCATCCGAAATCCGATACAATATTCGCAGAAGAATGAGAGGACAGCCAGTCCTCGTTGCTGCGATACATGATTATCCAGTAGGAAGGGGGACACCCTATTCGTAGAACTTGAAGATGACTTTTAATGTACCACGAAAGGACAGAGGAACGTACCTTCGGAAATTTTAGTACGGAGGACACCATTTGAGCAAGCGAAAGAACCCGATCAATAACACCGACATTCCCCAGCACCAGATCGAGGCCATTGCCCGCTGCATCCTGCCCGATATTCTCGCTTTCTATGAGAGCAAAGAAGGGCAGCGGGAATTTGAAGAATGGAAAAAGCAACGGAAGGCCGAACAAAAAGAGTAAACAATCAGGGCGGACGCAATCGTATCTGATGCGCCCGCCCTGTTCTTGTCTATTTCTTTTTTCTCGGCCCTCTCGGTTTAGAAGTCGGCTTTCGTTCCAGCCCGTTTCGGAAGTGAGTTGTTTCAAATCGCTCAAAGAAAACCAATAATCCGAACCCATCTCCTATCGGAAAAAGGTTCGGATTATGTGGTCGTGGTGCGGGTATGGGGACTCGAACCCCAACGCCAAAGCACGAGAACCTAAATCTCGCATGTCTGCCAATTCCATCATACCCGCGGATACCGTCATCATTATAACGGACAGGCCTGCGTTTGTAAAGACAAAATTGCCGGAATCGGCTTTCCGGGTCGGACGGCACGATTCCGGCAGGGGGATGCACAGAAATCACAGTTGAAAAATGTTGTAAACTTTGTTAAAATAAACCGTAAATATTCCAAGAGCCCGATGGGCAGGGGGGATGAACCTGTGATTCGGATACAGGGCGAAGGGGTTTTCGCCGGCGTGGTCCAGGGCCGTCTGCACTGTTATCACCGTGTGGGCGCGGCCACCGTGAAAAACGCCGGAGCGGACCCGGAGCGGGAAAAGATCCGGCTGGCTGAGGCTTGCTCCAGGGCGAAAGAGCAGCTGAGGACGCTGACGGAACGCTGTCTCCGGGAGGTGGGCGTCGAGGCCGCCCAGGTGTTTGCCTCCCACGCCATGCTGCTGGAAGACGAGGACTATCTGTCCCGCATTGAAGAGGTCCTGCTCCGGGAGCAGTGCTGCGCGGAGTACGCCGTACAGCAGGCGGGAAAGATGTTCGCCTCTCTTTTTGAGACGATGGACGATCCCTATATGCGGGAGCGGGGCGGAGACATCCTGGATGTAACGTGGCGGCTGCTCCGCAGTCTCGCGGGCGCGGGGACCGGCGGCGCGGCAACGGAGGGACCTGTGATTCTGGTGGCGGATGATCTGAATCCGACGGAATTTATCGAGCTGGACCGGGAGCAGATGCTGGCCATTGTGATCCGGCGGGATTCCAGGCACAGTCATGCCGTCATTCTGGCCAGGCAGATGGGCATCCCCATCATCTGCAATTTGGGGGATTGCCTTCAGCCGGAATATCATGGGCACATGGCGCGGGTAGACGGGACCACCGGGATCGTAACCATTTTCTGAAAACGAGGGAAACCGGTATGGAGAGAAAAATTCTGTTCCTGGATCTGGATGGGACGCTGCTGAATGATCAGAAGGAGGTCACACCCGGCAACCGGCGGGCCATCGACGAGGCGCTGGCCCAGGGGCACCGGGTCGTGGTGACCTCCGGCCGGCCGCTGAAGAGCTCGCTGGAGCAGGCGGGACGGTTGGGGCTGGCGGGGGCCGGCTGCTATGTCATTGCCTATAACGGAGCGGTGGTCTGCGACTGCGCCGCGGAGACGGTGTCGCTTCGAAGGGCGCTGAACATGGACGATCTGTGCAGGGTCTATGGAAAGGCGGAGGAGCGGGGCGTATACATCCAGACCTATGACCGGGAGGATGTGGTCATCGAGCCCCGATGCAGCGAGGAGAACGCCAGGCGTTACTGCGCCGTGATCGGCGTGAATTGGCGGATGATCCGGAACATCCGGACGGATCTGGCGGAGCCGCCGGTGAAGGCGCTGCTCATAGACTACCGTCATCGGGAGCCACTGGAGGACATGGCCCGCTGGCTCCGGGAGGAAATGGCGGGGCGGGTGGACTGCTTTTTTTCCTGCCCCTGTTTCCTGGAGGTGGTGGCGGCAGGTGTGAACAAGGGCTCCGCCGTCATGGAACTGTGCCGCCAGCTGGGAACCGACGTCCGGAACTCTGTGGCCGTGGGGGACGAGAGCAACGACGTCTCCATGATCCGCGCCGCCGGCGTGGGCGTGGCCATGGCCAACGGCGTTCCGGCGGCAAAGGAAGCGGCGGACTACGTCACAAAGCGGGACAACAACCACGACGGAATTGAGGAGGTGATCCGGCGGTTCCTGTTGTGAAAAAGATGATCCGGACGGATTTCCGTTATTTTTTATGACAGGACCATACCCGGCGCGCAAAATTTCACCCAATTTGACAAAATGTGAAACTTCGCCTTGACAAATGGCGAGCAGTGGATATAATAAAGCGTAATCAGGCCGAATCGGCTTGAAAAAATACGGTTATGATAGAGGCGCGGCTGCCATCAGTAGCTCCCCGGACACGTCAGACAGCGTGGGGAGGGAAAGGGAAAGCCGCCGAAGCGACTGACCGCTGTCTGGCGGGAGGTAGGCTGGGCCGCCGGAGAATATCCGGCGGACTGTCACGGAAACGTGGAGAGCTGTCATGACGATGGATGAAGCGGAAAAGCGTCCAGTCATGATCGCGTCATGACTGAACGCTTTTTTATTTTAGGAGGAATCCCCATGAAAACCCGAACAACCCGCAGAGCGCTGACCGCTTTTCTTGCCATGACCGCCTGCCTGGCGCTGGCGGCCCCCGCCTTTGCCGCCGACGGCGAAGCCGCCGTCTCCGGCATGTACGCCACCTTCTGGGCCCTGGTGCCTCCCATTGTGGCCATCGTCCTGGCCCTGATTACCAAGGAAGCTTACTCTTCCCTCTTCATCGGTATCCTGGTGGGCGCGCTGTTCCAGTGCGGCTTTGCCCCTGTGGACACCCTGAACACTATGATCAACGACGGCTTTGTCTCCGCCATTGAGGGCAACGCCGGTATCTTCCTGTTCCTGGTGCTGCTGGGCGTCATCGTGGCCCTGGTCAACGCCTCCGGCGGCTCCGCCGCCTTCGGCCGCTGGGCGGAGAAGAACATCAGGACCCGCGTGGGGGCCATGCTGGCCACCTTCGTGCTGGGCGTGCTGATCTTTATTGACGACTATTTCAACTGCCTCACCGTGGGTTCCGTCATGCGGCCCGTCACCGACGGCCACAAAATTTCCCGGTCCAAGCTGGCCTATCTCATTGACGCCACCGCCGCGCCCGTGTGCATGATCGCCCCGGTGTCCTCCTGGGCCGCCGCCGTGTCCGGCGTGGCGGACGATCTGAACACCGGCGTCAGCGGCATCCAGCTGTTCATCCAGGCTATCCCCTACAACTTTTATTCCCTGCTGACACTTGTTTTCATCATTGCCCTGACGGTCATGAAGTTTGACTACGGTCCCATGAAGCTCCACGAGATGAACGCGCAGCGCAGGGGCGACCTGGGCGCTCTGCCCGGCAGCGCGACGGAGGAGGGCAGCGCCAGGGGCAGGGTTATGGACCTGATCATCCCCGTCGTCATCCTGTTTGTCCTCTGCACCGTCGGCATGATTTACGTTGGCGGCTTCTTCGGTACGACTCCCTGGACGGACGACAGCCTCAGCGGCGACTTTATCGGCGCTTTCGGCAACACGGACGCCTTTGTCGGCCTGCCCTGGGGCGGTCTTGTTGCCCTGGTGCTGATCGTGATTTACGTGGTTGCCCGCCGGGTGCTTTCCTTCAAGGAGGCCATGGCCTGCGTGCCCAAGGGCTTCATCGCCATGGTGCCCCCCATCACCATCCTGACCCTGGCCGTCAGCCTGAAGAACATGACCAACATGCTGGGCGCGGACGTGTTTGTCAAGACCGCCATGGTGGGCGCTTCCAGGGGCCTTTACAGCCTGCTGCCCGCGGTGATCTTCATCGTGGCCTGCCTGCTGGCCTTTGCCTCCGGCACCAGCTGGGGCACCTTCGGCATCCTGATCCCCATCGTGGTTTCCGTCTTTGAGCCGGGCAGCACCCTGCTGACCATCGGCATCTCCGCCTGCCTTGCCGGCGCGGTCTGCGGCGACCACTGCTCCCCCATCAGCGACACCACCATCATGGCCTCCGCCGGAGCCCAGTGCGACCACGTGACCCACGTGGCCACCCAGCTGCCCTACGCCGTCACCGTGGCGGGCGTGAGCTTTGCGTGCTTCCTCCTTGCCGGGTTCGTCCAGAACGCGGCGATCTGCCTGGCGGTGGGCGCTCTGCTGACCGTCGGCACGCTGTTCGTGCTGCGGATGATGACAAACAAGGAATCTGCAAAATAAGCTTTTCAGCAAAACGCAAGCGGGCCGCGCCGTTGGTGGCGCGGCCCGCTTTTTCGCGGTTCCTTATGATTTTCCCCCGCCAGTGGCGGGAAAATCATAAATCATACGATTCCCCGATTAAAAGCGCAATATCGTTGCCGTGTGGAAATTCAGGAATTGCAATGCACTGGAGAGCGTACAGATTGTGCAATGACCGCATCGAGCGGTCATGCACAATCAATTCTGCACGGCCACTCGATGTGGCCGTTGCAGAATCACAAGTTCTTTTTGATACTTTTTTCAATTATAGGTATCAAGGGTTACCGTGCGGCAGACTGAGACAAACTGCGCAGAAAAGAGCGGATTTGGCCGTCCGCCCAGGACCTCTTTCTTTCAATTATAGGTATCAAGGGTTACCGTGCGGCGGACTGAGACAAACTGCGCGGAAAAGAGCGGATTTGGCCGTCCGCCCAGGACCTTTTTCTTTCAAGAAAAAGGATCAGCTAAACGTAACGCTCACACTGCCCACGCCGGTGGAGCCGGTAAGCCGGCAGGAGCCGTCCGGGGCCTTGTGGCTGGCGCTCAGCAGCGAGGTGACGCCATCCACCTGTATTGAACCCACGCCGGAGGCGAGCATCCAGCTGCACTCCTCCGAAGCGCAGTCCAGCCTGGCGGTAACGTTCCCCACTCCCGTGGTCAGTTCCATCGACGCTGCGGGAATCCCGCTGATGTTCACGTTCCCCACGCCGGTATTCAGCTCCACCTCCCCGGCGGCGGTGTCAATGACAGACAGGTCGCCCACACCGGTCTCCAGCTCCGCCTCATCCACGGACAGTTTGCGGAGGGTGACGTCCCCTACGCCCAGGCTGATCTTGATTTCCTCCAAAGCCGGGTCCTCCGGAACGGTGATCTGCACCTGGCCGGAGCAGTCCCCGTCGTTGTCATCGTGATGCTTCGGAAAGCTGACGATATTCAGCGTGCCGTCCGTCACCTCATAGTCGATCCGGTAGGGCTCGCCCCGAACACTGCCTTCAAACGCCACCTCGATCTGGAACTCCGTGCCCCGCCGAATGGTCACATCTCCCACAGCGACTTGCACCTCAATCTCTGTAAAAGCGTCCAGCGTCTGCGCGGAATCGCCGCCGGGCCCCTGGGCCTGACCGGGCTCCGGCGCCGGGGAGAACCCCAGGCTTTGGGATGGTCCCGGGTCCGTGGCGGGCGCGGGACTGTCGGGCTGGGGAGGCACGCCGTATGTCCCGTCGGGGTCCTGCCGGCCCTCGCTGACACCGGGGCCGGCGGCGGGGTCATCGGGGGTGGTGCGTGGCAAAGCGCCCCAGATGCCCACACACAGCGCGGCAATCAGCAGCACCGCGGCCGCCCCAACGACCATTCCCCGGCTGCGGCCGCGCCTTTTTTCCTGGGTCCAGCCGCCCTCCTCCGCCACCCGCCGGGCCACCGTTTCGGGTGAACCCAGCTCCTTGATGACTTCTGCCTCCCGCTCCGGCCCGGCCTCCTGAAAATATTCCTCATACCACCGCAGAGTATCCTCCCGCTCCCGCTCCGGCATCCTGCGGGGCAGGTGCCGGGACAGCTCTTTCAAATAGGCGTTCTTATCCATCTTCATCCTCCCTTAAAAGATATTCCACGTTTTCCCGAAAGCGGGTCCAGTCCTCCCGGCCCTGGGCCAGACGAGTCCGGCCCTCCGGAGTAATCGCGTAGTAGCGGCGGTTGCGGCCCTGATAGGTGCTGTCATATACCGCCAGGCACCCCTCCGCCTGGAGGCGGCGCAATACCGGATACAGAGCCGACTCTGAAATCCCCAGCCGCTCCTTCACTTGCTGTGTGAGTATATAGCCATACGCATCCTTCCTGGCCACAATCGCCAGCACGCAGGTCTCCAACAGCTGCGGTCCCAGAGTGTATGCCATAGTACGCCTCCTTTCTCGACAATATTATAAACATTATAATATCATTCGTCAAGGGGCTTAAGGAAATTTTATAGTCGAAGCACTTGAAAAGAATCAAAAAGATTCTTTTCAAGTCTGCGGCGCATCGCGCCGCAGGATGCCGCTTACGCGGCATCGGCTGAAGGCTTCATAGTCAACAAACAGCGTGTGCAGCACGCCGGCGGGCCTCCGGCCCGTCGGGTGAAAAAGCGCAGGCTGCGCTTTTTCAAGTGCGTTGACTATAATCTTCCGTTCAGAGCGCAGAAAAGCGGACCCGAAGGTCCGCTTTTTTGCCCGTTTTCCGTGCGAATCACTGGCAATCCTTCTATAAATCCACCTGCTCAAATCTTCTCGCGGCGGCGGCGCAGGTCCAGAACCAGGTCCCCGCATACGCCGCCGCCCCCGCCAGCAGGATGGGGACCTGCCGCAGCAGGGACGCGCTGTCCATGCCGTCCAGCCACTCCAGGCCGGGGACGTGGACCGCCGCCTCCATGGCGATGATGCCCAGCGTGGTGGGGATCAGGGCGGTCAGGAACGCGGCGCCCGCCTTGTAGGCGGTCTTATAAAACCGCGTAAAGAATACGAGGTTGAATATCCCATAGATCATCAGCCCGCACCCGTACCAGGCCGCGTTAGGCTCCATGCCCACCGGGTTGCCGTCCGGGAGGTACAGCGTCCGCAGGAACGCGAAGGGCAGGGACAGCGCCAGCTGCACCAGCTGGGCGAATGCCGCCAGCAGCAGCTTCCCCTTCACCACGTCCCGCTTGGGCCGGGGCAGCAGGGCGGTGTAGAACACGTCCCTGGTCTCCCGGTCAAACATGAAGGACTGGAACAGCCCCAGGCAGCCGAAGAAGAACACCACGCCGTAGGGATACGCCGGGATCAGCACCAGCGCCCCCATGCACATAAAGACATACATTGATGGATGGATCGCCAGACGCAGCTCCTTATATAACAGCTCAGACATGGAACTCCCTCCTCTCCATGCGGACCATGATATCCTCCAGACTCAGCGGCTCGGCGTCCTCCGCCGCGCGCAGATACTGGAAGGACCGCAAAAACGCCTCCTTCGGCCCGCTGGCCAGGACTTTTCCGTCCTTGAGATAGGTGATGTCGTCGGCGCATTTCTCCAGATCGGAGGTGATGTGGGTGGAAAACAGGATGCTCCGGGTCCCATCCTTCACCAAGGCCCGGAACAGCCCCAGCAGCTCGTCCCGGCTCACCGGGTCCAGTCCGCTGGTGGGCTCGTCGAAGAGGAACAGCTCCGCCTTGTGGGACAGGGCCAGGGCAATCAGGTATTTTACCCGCATCCCGGCGGACAGCTCCTTCACCTTCTTCCGGGGGTCTAGCTCGAACTCCCGCAGATACCGCTCATAGGCCCCCTGGTCCCACTCCCGGTAGAACCGCCGGGTGACGGCGGTGACGGCCTCCAGCCGCTTGTGCTGGAAGAAGTCGATGCCGCCCAGCACCACGCCGGTCTTCTGCTTGCAGTCCGTCTCCCGGCCGGGGAAGGGCATCCCCAGCAGCTCGATCCCGCCGCTGTCAGGGGAAACCAGGTTCAGGATGGACTTCAGTGTGGTGGATTTCCCCGCCCCGTTCCTGCCGATGAGGCCCATGATCCGGCCACGCCCCAGGGTGAAGGACACCTGGTCCAGGGTAAACGATGGGTAGGTCTTGGTCAGTGCCTCTACCGTCAGCGCGTTCATGCTTCTTTCTCCTTTTGTTCCGATTCCTGCTGGACCTGGTTGGCCAATTCCAGCAGGCTGGTGAAAAGCTGGGCGGGGACCAGGGCGATGCCCGCCGTGCCGGGGTTGGTGTCCCCCAGCACCACCAGGGTATCCCCGCGGTCCAGGCCGAACAACTCCCTGGCCCTCTTGGGGATGACGATCTGTCCCCGCTCCCCCATCTGCGCCACGCCGAAGACATGCTTGCCCCGAGGGGGCGGCGGGACGCTGCCGGGCGTCTGCTCATAGTGGAGGAGGTCGTCCAGGGACACGCCGTACAATTCCGCCAGCCTGTCACAGTGGAGAACGTCCGGGGTGGTTTCGCCGGACTCCCATTTCGCCAGGGCCTGCCGGGTGACGCCCACGGCCTCCGCCGCCCTCTCCTGGCTCAGGCCGGCGGCCCGCCGCAGGGCGGACAGATTTTTCGCAAGGTTGCTCTGCTCCATGGCGTTCGTTCCTTTCAGATTTTTCATACTTGATTATACCAGGGTTTCAAGGCGTTTCAACCAACGAGAGACGGCATTTTCTGTTCGTTTTTGTTGCGTGCCCGGCAGAAAGAGCCCGCCGCTTCGACTATATAATACATCATGCGGCAAAAACGCCCGAGGAGCTGGTTTCTATGAAAAAACGCTAAAGAGGCGGCGTGACCAAGAATGTCATGCCGCCTCTCAACCTGCTCATACTTTTTCTGGAAAGAAAAACGTCCTGGGCGGACGGCCAAAGCCGCTCTTTTCTGCGCAGTTTGGCTCAGTCCGCCGCACGGTAACCCTTGATACCTATAATTGAAAAAAGTATAAAAAGAACTTTACTTTCGCTCTCCAGTGCATTGCAATTCCTGAATTACCACAATTTCAATCGTTTTTTCGGGGGTGTGTACGACGATTGTGCATGACCGCATTGAGCGGTCATGCACAATTAAATTTTGCGCGGCCACTCGATGTGGCCGTTGCAGAATCACAAGTTCTTTTTGATACTTTTTTCAATTATAGGTATCAAGGGTTACCGTGCGGCAGACTGAGACAAACT
>JAAVHC010000057.1 GCA_014799925.1 Oscillibacter sp. | reverse complement strand
GAAAACGCATGGCCGCGTTGTCGTCCTTGACGGGCGTCAGCCCGTCTGTGTCCTCCGCCTTGCCCTGCGTTCCCTGCCCTCGCTTCCTTTTTTCTCTTTATTTCTGGGAACTGCTCTAAGAGCCTATCCGCAAATAGTCCGCACATATCTTGCCTGCATATTTCCCGCCATATATAGCGTCAAAAAACCTGACGGCGCAATCTGCGCACGTCCTACGGACAGGCTCTAAAGCAAAACGTCCCGGGAGCAGAGCACTGCTCCCGGGACGATAATCTCTTACCGCGGTACCACCCGGCTTCGCACGGCGGACCGCGCGCGCTCAGAGGACTCCAACAAGTCCCTGCCCGGATAACGGAGGCAAATCCGTGACGCCCTACCGGAGAAAAGCTCTCTTTGGGGCGTCCCGCTCCGGCGCCAGCCGCCAATACAGCCCACCCCGGCTCGCACCGTCCGCCGGTTCTCTGAGAGGGTCCCGTACTGGCTTAACGCCTTCCACGCATTTGTCATGATTGCTTGTGGGGCATTATAGCATGGGGATTCCTATGATGTCAAGTAAATTTCTATGGATTTTCAGAACTTTTTCACATTTTCCACAAAGTTATCCACAAGCCGGCCGCTGTTTTCTATTTCCTCTACGAAATTTATGGTAAATCTTCGGTTATCCCGCCGGCGGGCAGGGTGTCGTCCTCCTCGATCCATTCCCGCACGTCAGTCACCGTGTAGTCGCCGGGTCCGGTGCGGGCGATGACCCTGGTAATCCCCGCGTTGATGATCAGCCTGCGGCACATGGAGCAGGAGGACGTGTCGTGGAGAAGCTCTCCGGTGGCGGCGTCCTTTCCGGCCAGGTAGAGGGTCCCCCCCGCCATGTCCCGACGGGCGGCGGAAATGATGGCGTTGGCCTCCGCATGGACGGAGCGGCACAGTTCATAGCGCTGGCCCTGGGGCACATTCATCTCCGCGCGGGTACAACGGCCCAGGTCCACGCAGTTCTTACGCCCCCGGGGCGCGCCGTTATACCCGGTGGCAATGATCTCGTCGTTTTTCACGATGATCGCGCCGTAGCAGCGGCGTAGACAGGTGGCGCGGCCGATCACGGTCTCGGCAATGTCGAGGTAATAGTTTTCTTTGCTGATACGCGGCATAAGGATGCCTCCCTCAAGTATAATTTGGGGTTTCTCTTCGCATTCAGTATAAGGGAGATCGGCCAAAAACGCAAGACCGGGAAAGAGAAAGCAGGAGATTCATACTATTCCTCGATTAAAAGTGCAATACCGTAACCGGGCAGAAATCCAGGAAATGCAAGGGGTTTAGGCTCGGAATAAAAGTTCTTTTTGATACTTTTTCTTTCAAGAAAAAGTATCAGCTCCACAGGCTGCACAGCAGGTCGGTATATCCGGACGGGTCGTCGATGGGCAGTCCGGCAATCAGCTTCGCCTGATTCATGAGCACCTGCGCGTACTTCTTCGCCCGCTCCGGATCGGCGGACCTCGCGGCCTCCAGCGCGGCATAGGCGGGATGGTCCACATTGACCTCCAGAATCCGCTTGGCCTTCATGCCCATTTCCGGCTGAACAGCGGCAAAATACCGCTCCATCTCGAAGCTGACGCCCTCGCCGCAGGTCAGGCACACCGGATGGGTTTTCAGCTTCCGGGAGACGCGGACCTCGTCCACGCCGCCGTCCAGGGCTTCCCGGATGAAATCCAGCGCTTCTTTGTAATCGTCTTCCTTCTTCTCCTCCGGCATATCGTCCAGATCCAGCTCGCCGTCCAGAGCGGAACGGAAGGGCTTCTCCTTATACTCCCGCAGGACCTCCGCCAGCAGCTGATCGGCCTGATCGGTGAGATAGAGAATCTCCATATTCCGCTCCCGCAGCAGCTCCGTCTGGGGCAGATTGTCCATGGCCGCGGCGTTCTCGCCGGTGGCGTAGTAAATATACTTCTGGCTCTCCGGCATCCGGTCCACATACTCGCCAAGGGTGACCAGCTTCTTCTCCGTGGAGGAGTAGAACAGCAGCAGGTCCTGAAGCAGCTCCTTCTTTGCGCCGTAGTTGTTGATGCAGCCCACCTTCAGCTGGCGGCCAAAATTCTGGAAGAATTTTTCATAGCCCTCCCGGTCGTCCTTCAGCAGACGCTCCAGCTCGCCCTTGACCTTCTTCTCAATGTTGTTGGCAATCAGGCGCAGCTGGCGGTCATGCTGGAGCAGCTCACGGGAGATGTTCAGGCTCAGGTCCGGAGAATCCACCACGCCCTTGACAAAGCCGAAGTGGTCCCCGATGAGATCCTGACACTTGTCCATGATCATGACCCCGGCGGAGTAGAGCTGGAGACCATGCTCATAGTCGGCGCTGTAGTAGTCGAAGGGAGGCCGGCCGGGGATATACAGCAGGGCCTTATAGGACACCTGGCCTTCGGCGGAGACGGTGATGACGGACTGGGGAGCGGTAAAGTCATTGAACTTCTCCTGATAGAACTTGTCGTACTCCTCCCGGGTCACATCGCTCTTTTTCCGCTGCCACAGGGGAACCATGCTGTTAAGGGTCTCCTCCTCCCTGTAGCTCTCATACTCCGGCTTGTCCTCCGGGGAGTCCTCCTTCTTCCGGGACTTGGTGACCTCCATACGGATGGGCCAGCGGATATAGTCGGAATATTTCCTGACCAGACTGCGCAGGGTATACTCCTGAAGGTACTCGGAGTACTTCTCCTCCTCGCCGTCGGCCTTGATGTGCATGATGATGTCGGTGCCCACGGTTTCCTTCTCGCAGGGAGTAACGGTATAGCCGTCGGCGCCGTCGCTCTCCCAGCGGTAAGCAATGTCCTCGCCATACTTTCTGGTGATAACGGTGATGTGGTCCGCCGCCATGAAGGCGGAGTAGAAGCCCACGCCGAACTGGCCGATGATGTCCACGTCCTCGTTGTCCCTGCCCACCTCCTGGCGGAACTGATAGGTGCCGCTGGAGGCAATGACGCCTAGATTGTTCTCCAGCTCGTCGGCGCTCATGCCGATGCCGTTGTCGCTGACGGTGAGAATGCGGCCCTCCGGGTCGGCGTGGATGGTAATGCGGAAGTCCTCCCGCTTCATGCCCACGTTTTCGTCCGTCAGGGATTTGTAGCACAGCTTGTCAATGGCGTCGCTGGCATTGGAGATAATCTCCCGCAGGAAGATTTCCCTGTGGGTATAGATCGAGTTGATCATCAGGTCCAGCAGGCGCTTGGATTCCGCCTTAAACTCTTTCTTGGCCATAGTCTGATTGTCCTCCCGTAAAAGGGGCCGTTTTCCGCGGCCCCGCAAATTTTTCATGCCCTATCATGAAGGGTAATTATGAACGCAATATGACTAAACTGTAAACATTAGCACTCCTACAGAAAGAGTGCTAATAGCAGCCCGATATCTATGGCCCGGCGTTCCGGAGCGCCGGCCGAAGTCCGGCCGCATGCAACGGAAAATTTTCCGGGATGAAGAGAAAGAGCTGACGGAAAAAGAGCACCGCCGCCTGCCGGCGGCGGTGCGGGAAAGGAAAAGTGAACGGCTGCTGCCGGTAATGGAGTCCGGGGAGACCCGCCGGGGGCAGCGGGAAAAGGGGCATTGTAAATCCGGGAAAAAGGATTACCGTTTCGCGATCTCCACGCCCGTCAGGATGCTGTCCGTTCCGGGGCGGTAGGTGACGGTCACCTGGTCCCCCTCGCTGAGGATCACCGCCAGGGGCTGATCCACAGCGGAGACGGAGTAGAACACGTCGCTGCCGATCAGGCGGATGAAGTAATAGCTGTTGCCGTCCAGCACGGCGGAGCGGATCTCGGCGATGGCCCCGTCCACTGTCTGGGTGCCGGAAAGGCTGGCGCTTCCGTCCACCACCCCGTTCTGGCTGAGCATGGCCAGGTAGTTCTGCTCACACTGGGCCACGGTGTCGCCGGTGGCCACGATCTGGTACTGCTGGACGTTGACCATGGCGTATTTCTTCACCAGCTCGGCGGCGTCCTTCATGGCCATGAAGTAGGTGGGCTGTCCGCCTACGTTCAGCAGCAGGGGGAAAGTGGCCTGATAGCGCAGGTTTTGCAGCTCGCCGTTGGCGGAGGCCATGGCGGAATACTCGGTGGCCCCGGCGCAGGAGTAGAAATTGCTCTCCTTGGTCCGCTGGTTGGTCAGCAGGAAGCCGATGTTGGACTGGTCGCCGCCGGTGGAGGTGATGCCGGTGTAGACCCACACGTCGTCCCCCAGGGCCAGATAGTTGTATCCCTCCGTGGTGACGGTCACTTCCCTCTGCCCGAACAGGGAGTTGAAGAACCCGTTGTGATACATGCCGTAGTAGTCGTACTGCTGCATGATCAGCTGAGCGGAGTAGAGGTTGTCTACCCAGGAGGGGACCTCCTCATAGTACTGGCTGTCGCCGGTAATGGCGTTGACCAGCACCGCGCCCTTCACGTCCACGCCGCCGAACAGACCGATGGTCCTTACCAGCCGCGGACAAATCCAGTAGGGCACGCCCTCCTCGTTGACCTCCATCACCGGCTGGGCAAACATATAGGTGGGGTAGTGGAACCGGATGTGCCGGTACAGGTTCCGGCCAAAGTGCTCCACGTTGGTGTACTTGATGCCCTCGCTGAGACGCACCAGCTCCACGTTCTGGGTTACCATGTCGATGACCAGATAGGCCGGCAGGCCCTCAGAGCGGTTGGTGAACCATTTGATGATGTCCGCGTACATCAGCGTGGCAATACGCACGGGGCGGCCCCTGTAGTTGATCTGGGTATAGTCGTCCACCACCTCGAACTGGCTGACCATGTCGCTGAGCTCACCCAGCTTCCGGTCGCCCAGCCGCTCGGCGGAGTCCCGGTCCAGCATGGGGATCTGGTCGTAGGAGATCTCCTCCACCTCAGCGGCGAAGTCGCCGGTCTCCACGGTCAGCAGCTGGGAATAGCTCCTGGCCCGGAAGATGACGCTGCCCACCAGCGAGCCCGCCAGGGATAACGCGACCATTGCCAACGCCAGAAGGAGGGGGATTTTGCACTGCTTTTTCAGGAATTTGAAGTACGGCCCCGGCCCCTGGCCCTGAAATCCGGAGGTAAAGATCGCGCTGACGCAGTACACCACGCACAGCAGCAGGACAAAGGTGTAGAAATCCGGGGACTGTAAATTGAGGGCGGGCAGCTCAAAGTAGAAGTAGAGGAATCCCGCCACCGCCGTGACAGCAAGGTTGATGAGGACGCGGGCGGCGGGGCTTTTCACCGCTTTCCTCGGCTTCTGGGGCTTTTCGGGGCGCGGCTGCTGAGAGGGAGCGCCGCTGTTGAATCCCTCCCACCGGAAGCCGCCGGCGTCGGTACCGGAAAATGGCATGGTTGTCTCCTTTCTCTATGCCGCCTATGGCGGTCATGCACAATCATAGGCGGCTCCACTCTGACCTGCGGCCCCGTCAGGCCGCGCTTCCACTTTGCCCCTGCCGGGGCGGGGATGTACTTTTCCTCCGTGGGAAAAGTACCAACGATTTTGCAACGGCCACATCGAGTGGCCGTGCAAAATTTAATTATTCATGACCACTCGATGTGGTCATGAATAATCGTAGCACGCTCAAGGGGTCGGAACCCCTTGAGAATCCCCGAATGGTTTATTTTTTTCGCTACGACCCGACTGGTTTTTTCTGTCGACAGCGCTCTCCCAAATGCGCCGGACTTCTGCGCCTACCCACGGGTTCTATCGAAAGACAGGGAGGCTAAGCCGCTGCTCCAATCGGTGCACACCACCGCCGGGAGCTCTCAAAGCAATACGGTAGGGATTACCGACGACATCGTCGGGTAGCCGCTTCGCCCGGCACACGGGACCCGGCCCGGTTTAGACCGGACGGTCTACAGGACCTGCGCAAAACAAATCAAACCATTCGGGATTCTTGAGGCGCGCAGCCCCCGGGCGGCTAAAAGGTTAAATTTATTTTTATATCTTACTCCTTTTCCCCCACAATATCAAGCTCATTTTCATGAACAATTAAAACAATCCCCTGGCCGCTGACAAAGCGGCCGGAAAGCACCCCTTCCGCCACAACATCCTCCACCTGCCGCCGGAGGGCCCTGCGCAGGGGCCTCGCCCCATTCGCTGGGTCATAGCAGTCGTTCGCCAGTTTCTCCACGGCCTCTTCCTCTGCCCGGAGGCGGAGGCCCATGGCCTCCATCCGTCCGCCGCTCTCCGCCAGCATCCGCCGGGCAATCTCCTTCATGTCGTTCCGGTCCAGCTGCCGGAAGACGATCGTATCGTCCACGCGGTTGAGGAACTCCGGGCGGAACGTCCGCTTCAGCTCGTCCGTCACCGATCTGCGGACCTTTTTCTGCCGCTCCGTCTCGCCCTCCTCTCCTCCGGCGAAGCCCAGCGCGTGGCCGCTGGTGATCTGCCGGGCTCCCACGTTGCTGGTCATGACCACCACGGCGTTGCGGAAATCCGCCCGCCGCCCGTGGCTGTCCGTCAGGCAGCCGTCCTCCAGGATCTGTAAAAGCAGGTTCCATACCTCCGGATGGGCTTTTTCGATCTCGTCAAAGAGCACCACAGAGTAGGGCCTCCGGCGGACCTTCTCCGTCAGCTGCCCCCCCTCCTCGTGACCCACATAGCCCGGAGGCGAGCCCACCAGCCGGCTGGCGGCGTGGGATTCGGCGTACTCCGACATATCCAGGCGGATCAGCGCCTCCTCCTTGCCGAACAGCTCTGCCGCCAGGGCCCGGCACAGCTCCGTCTTTCCCACGCCGCTGGGGCCCAGCAGCAGGAAGCTTCCCGTAGGACGGTTGGGCTCTTTCAGCCCCACCCGGCCCCGCCGGATGGCTCTGGCGATGGCGGTCAGCGCCTCGTCCTGCCCCACAATCCGCCGCTTCAGCGCCGCCTCCAGCTCCAGCAGCCTCTCCCCCTCGTCCTGGGTGATCCGCTGCACCGGGATGCCCGTCCACTCCGCCGCCACGGCGGCCACGTCCTCCTCCGTCACGGCGATCAGCTCGTCTGTGCGGTCATCGCTCCAGCGCCTCCGGGCCTCGCTCAGCTGGCCGGTAAAGTCCTCCTCCACGTCCCGGAGGCGGGCCGCCGCCTCATAGTCCTGCCCGGCGATGGCCTCTTCCTTTTCCCGGCGCACCGCAGCCAGCCGCTCTTCCAGCGCCTTCACATCCGGCGAGCGCGTCTCGCACTCCATCCGGACGCGGGAGCAGGCCTCGTCCATCAGGTCGATGGCCTTGTCCGGCAAAAACCGGTCCGGCAGATACCGGCGGCTCAGCTCCACCGAGGCGCTTACCGCCTCGTCGCTGATGGCCAGCTTGTGATGGGCCTCGTACTTGTCCCGCAGACCCATGAGGATCTCCACCGCCGCCTCCGGCGAGGGCTCGTCCACCGTTACCGGCTGAAACCGCCGCTCCAGTGCCGCGTCCTTTTCAATATACCGCCGGTACTCGTCCCTTGTGGTGGCCCCGATGACCCGGATCTCCGAGCGGCTGAGGGCGGGCTTGAGAATGTTGGCGGCGTCCACGGCGCCCTCGGCGCTGCCGGCCCCCACGATGGTGTGCAGCTCATCAATGAACAGGATGACGTTGCCCATCCGGCGGATCTCCGCCAGGGCGTTCTTGACCCGCTCCTCAAATTCTCCCCGGTACTTGGTTCCCGCCAGCATGGCGGAAAGATCAATGGAGAGGACCGTTTTCCCCAGCAGCTCCTCCGGCACGTCACCGCTGACCAGCCGCTGGGCCAGTCCCTCCGCCACGGCGGTCTTGCCCACGCCGGGCTCTCCCACCAGCACCGGGTTGTTTTTCGTCCGCCGGGAGAGGATCCGGACGCACCGGGTGATCTCCCGGTCCCGGCCCACCACCGGGTCCAGCTTTCCCTCTCTGGCCAGCGTGTTGAGGTTGCGGGTGAACTGCTCCAGCACCTTGGAGCGGAGCGGCTCCTCCCGCCGGGGGGCGGCGATGCGGGTGGGGGCCTCCCTGGGCAGCCGCTGGACCACGCTCATGCGCTGCGTAAGCGCCGCCTGCAGCTTCCTGGGGTCCGCTCCAATGGCGTTCAGCACCCGCATGGCCATGGTGCCGTTTTCCTTCAGGATGCCCAGCAGCAGATGCTCCGTGCCCACATAGCCGCCAACCGTCCGGCTGGATTCCCCCACGGCGTTCTCGATGACCCGCTTGGCTCTGGGCGTCAGCCCCTGGGGCGGGGCCAGCCCCGCCAGACCCGTGCCCACGATTTCCACAATGGCTTCCCTGGCCTTCTCCCCGGTGACGGACTGCTCCGTCATGCACCGGTGGGCCGCGCCGCCCTCCTCCCGCAGAAGGCCCAGCAGCAGGTGCTCGCTGCCCACATAGCTGTGTCCCAGCTCCTCCGCCGCCGCCTGCGCCAGACGCAGGGCGTTCTGCGCTCTGGGCGTAAATCTATTTTCGTACATGGCGCTACCATCCTTATCGACGTAGTATTTCCGAATTTAATATTCGGAAATACCATATAGATTGAAGCCGTTTTGCTCGCCACCAAAGGCGGCAACCGCAAAACACGGCACCATTACTTCCGACCTTTCCGTTCGGAAGTAATAGATTTTTCCCGTTCAGTATTCCCATACCGGCGTCTTTTACACATTTCTCCCGAACCGGCTGAATTTCCCCTTGCATTTTCGCCAGATCATGTTACAATGTAGATACCCATTCTAAGGAGGTAATCATTCATGGCTCACAAAATCACCGATGCCTGCGTCAGCTGCGGCACCTGCGCCGAGCAGTGCCCCGTCGAGGCCATTTCTCAGGGCGATACCCAGTACGTCATCGACGCCGACACCTGCGTGGACTGCGGCGCCTGCGCGGCCAGCTGCCCCACCGGAGCGATTGAAGCGGAGTAAGGTACATCGACAAAAATCCCCGTCCTTTGTCAAGGACGGGGATTTTTGTTTGTCAGAAAAGATGCCGTGCATCTTTTTTGAGGAGATTTCGCTACGCTCTGCGCCTCGGCTGCCTGTCTGCGACAGGCAATCCGACGCTCGCTCCGCGCAAAGTGTTTTTCTCACGTACACGCCGCGGGAAAAACGATTCGATTTTATTTCGCCGCTTCGGCGGCAAAACTCCTGCGGAGGGCTTATTGACAATCTGCTTCCGTTCAGCAAATAAATTCCAGAAGTTACGCATTTGCGTATACGCAACAGCGCATAATATTTTACCTTTACAATTGAGGTGAATGGGATTATGCATATGAAAGAGGCCGTAGTTACGCGTTTTCAGGACCTGTGCCGGGAGCGGGGGATCAAATACAACGAACTGGCCACGCGGTCAGGCGTAACCCCCTCCACCGTTTACAGCATGATGGACGCTCGCCGCGAAGACGTCTCCGTGGTGACGGTCAAGAAGCTGTGCGACGGGCTTGGGGTCACCATCCCGGAATTTTTCACCGCCCCCTGCTTTGAAGACTTGGAACAGGAGATTTACTGATGAAAGCAACAGGCATTGTCAGACGGATCGACGAACTGGGCCGGATCGTACTGCCCGCCGAGCTGCGGCGCACCATGGGGATACAGGACCGGGAAACGCTGGAAATTTTCGTAGACGGCAATTCCATCGTCCTGAAAAAGTACAGCCCCGCCTGCATCTTCTGCGACAGCGGTCGGGATGTGGCCGTTTTCAAGGGCAAGAGCGTCTGCGCCCGGTGCCTCCGCCAGCTGCGGGAAGCGCCGGAGATACCCGGAGTGACGGTCTGACGCAAAAACGGGGCCTCCGCCGGCGTTTCGCCGCGGAGGCTCCGCGCGTCTTTTGGGCCGTTTGTTTCCGGTGCTATTCCGCCTCCAGCACGTACAGCCTGCTGCCGCAGTCGCCCATGACTCTGGTCTCCCCGTCATAGCTGGTGCCGGAGAACCCCTGCTTCAGCCACGCGCCCCGCTTCATCAGCAGATCGCCGGAGGCCGTCAGGTCCTCCGTCTCGCTGGACAGGCGCACGACCTTGGCCGCCGCCGATTCCATCAGAGATCCCGGCCGGATGCGCACCGGGGAGATCATATTCACCAGCGACCCGAAATCTCCCAGCTCCGTCACCGCCGGACGGACGGTCAGGCGGTACACGTTCTTCGGCGACAGCCCCCGGGCCAGCAGCCGCATGGCCGGGGCGTTGGGCCGGTTCTCCTGCTGGAGCAGGAACGTCAGGGCGGTCTTATAGTCCCCGGACACCGCCATCATCTGCCACAGCCCGTCCTGTCCGCCCCGCAGGCGGTACATTTTTCCGTATTGCAGCACATCCCGGTATTTTTTATAAAAGGCGATCTGGCCCGCCGCCCTGGTCCTCTCCTTCTCGGACAGACTGCACAGATCCAGCTCGTACCCCAGCAGGCCGAAGGCCGCCGCGCAGAACCGGCTGTCCAGCGGCGTGGCCCGCAGGGTCTGGTGGTTGGGGCTGGCGCTGACGTGGGCCCCCATCACCGACTGTGGGTAGCCGAAGCTGGCCCCATACTGGATGCGGCACCGGCACAGCGCGTCGGTGTTGTCCGACAGCCATACCTGGGGCATGTAGCACAGCATCCCCGGGTCCGTCCGGTTGCCGCCGCTGGCGCAGCCCTCGAAGAGGATTCTGGGGAACCGCTCCGTCAGGGCCTTCAGCACCCGGTACAGCCCCAGGATATACCGGTGGCGCACCTCCCCCTGCCGCGCGGGCGGCAGGGCGGCGGAGCGAGTGTCCGTCATGATCCGGTTCATGTCCCATTTCACATAGGCGGGCTCCGCCTCCGTAAATACCTGGGACAGAGCCGCGATCAGATAGTCCTGGACCGCCTCCCGGCTCAGGTCCAGAATGTACTGATTCCGCCCCACGGCCTGGCCCGGACGGCCCAGGATCCAGTCCGGGTGGGCCCTGTAAAGCTCGCTGTCTTCACTGACCATCTCCGGCTCCACCCAGAGGCCGAACTCCATACCCAGCTCGCGCACCCGCCGGGCCAGCCCTCCCAGCCCGTCGGGCAGCTTCTTTTTGTGGACGATGGTCCAGTCCCCCAGGGAGCAATTGTCGTTGTCCCGCCGGCCGAACCACCCGTCGTCCAGGACAAACAGCTCCGCGCCCAGGTCCCGGCCCTGCCGGGCCAGCCGGAGGAGGTCCTTCTGGGTAAACCGGAAGTAGAAGCTCTCCCAGCTGTTCACCAGCACCGGCCTCTGCCGGTACTTCCACCAGCCCCGGACCACGTGCTCCCGGATAAAGGCATGGAGATTCCCGCTCATCGCCGCAAGCCCCTGGCCGCAGGTCATCGCCGCCTCCGGGGCGGTCAGGCTCTCCCCCGGCTCCAGGCGCCAGGAAAAGCCGTCCGGCTGTATGCCGTGGAGAAACCGCAGCTTGCCATAGGCATTGCCGGAGGCGCATTCAAAATGGTCGCCGCTGTAGAGCAGATGGAAGCCGTAACAGGCACCCTGGTCCTCGTCCGCGTTCCTTTCCCGCAGCATGACGAAGGGATTCGCCCGGTTGGAGGAGCAGCCCGTCCTGCTGCCGCCCACGATGGTTCCGGGGCCGCAGGGCGTATCGTTCCGCTCAAACTCCCTCCCCCAGGCCCCGTTGAACGAGGTGAACACGTAGTCCTGCTCCAGGAAGTCCACCTGGCTGCTCAGCAGCCGCAGCACCGTCACCGGCTCCTCTCCCAGATTCACCAGATGCGCGGACCGGGTGATGACGTCGCAGTCGTCAAAGGTGGTGTACAGCAGCTCCAGCCGGAGCCCGCCGCCCTTCTCCAGCAGCGTCACCCGCAGCGTCCGGCACTCGCCGGTCTCGTCATAGGCCGACGGAAGCCCCTCCAGCTCCGGCTTCTCCGTCAGGACCTCCGCGCACTCGAACCGGAAGTCCGTCAGCGCGTCCCCGCCGCCGGAGCGGACCGCGGCCATGCTCTCCCGCAGGTCCCCCAGTCCCGGCGCGGAGATTTCCAGCGCCATGTCCTCCAGACACACGCCGTCCAGGACAGTCCCGTTTCCCGGCGGATGCCGGACCTGGGGGACCAGCGCCTCCCAGCCCCCGGACAGGTCCAGACGGCCGCCGTAGTGCAGATGCTGCAAAAAGCCCTGCTCCGTCACCCGGAAGCAGTAGGCGGTCCGCCGGGTCTCCAGCAGGAAAAGTGTTTGGTCCACGCGAATCATGGTTTATCGCCCTCCCTTGTTTTCTATTTCCGTTATTGTACCATACCGCAATTTCTGATGCAATGATATCGGGAAAATCACCCGGTTTTCAACCGGCAACCGCATGGCGGTCTTGACAGGCGGACGGAAAACTCGTATCATCATGGTAGTGTCACTGCAAAAAACGGATTGTTTTGGAGGCCCTATGAACGAATTTAATTATGAGCAGACCAAGTCCCCGGAATTTTTCCAGGATCACCGCCAGCCGCCCCATTCCGACCACCTCTACACCCTGGCGGACGGATCGAACCCCCGGTTTTCCCTCAACGGCCCCTGGTTCTTCCACTACGCCGAAAATTATCAGGGAACCATCCCCGGCTTCTTCGCGCCGGAGGTGGACTGCCGGGGCTGGGATACCATCCCCGTGCCATCCCACATCCAGCTTCAGGGGTACGGCCATCCCCAGTACGTCAACATTCAGTACCCCTGGGACGGCCGCGAGAACGTGAAGCCGGGAGAGGTCCCCACGGAATACAATCCGGTGGGAAGCTATGTGAAGTACTTTACCTTGCCGGAGCATATGGCGGGAAACCGGATCTTCGTCTCCTTCCAGGGGGCGGAGAGCGGCCTGGCCGTATGGTGCAACGGGCAATACGCAGGCTATGGCGAGGACGGGTTCACGCCCTCGGAATTCGAGCTGACGGCGTTCCTGCGGCCCGGTGAAAACAAGCTGGCGGCCCAGGTGTTCCAGTACACCAACGCCAGCTGGATGGAGGACCAGGACTTTTTCCGCTTCTCCGGCCTCTTCCGGGAGGTGTACCTGTACGCCGTCCCGGCGGTCCACGTCCGGGATCTGCGCGTTGCCACGCCCCTCAGCGATGATTTTACCTCCGGCAGGGTGTGCGTTTCCATGGAAGCTGCGGGGGAAGGGACCGCCCGGTGCCGCCTGTATGACGGCGGCAGCCTGGTGGCGGAGGCGGCCGGTCCGCTGGACGCGGAGGCGGTCCTGCCTGTAGAGCGGCCCAGGCTGTGGAGCGCGGAGCGGCCGGCGCTTTATCAGCTGGAGATCGAGGTCTTCGACCCATCCGGAGCCCTGACGGAGACGGTGGTGGAGCAGGTGGGCCTGCGCCGCTTCAAGATCCGGAACGGCATCATGGAGCTTAACGGCAGGCGCATCCTCTTCCGGGGCGTGAACCGCCATGAATTCTCCGCCTCCGCCGGCCGCTGCGTCACCGAGGAGGAGACCGAGCTGGACATCCGCACCATGAAGCGGAACAACATCAATGCCATCCGTACCAGCCACTATCCCAATCAGAGCTTTTTCTACCGGCTCTGCGACCGGTACGGCATCTATGTCATCGACGAGATGAATCTGGAATCCCACGGCGCGTGGGACATGGTCACGTCGGGCCGCCTGCCCGTGGAGGAGCACATCCCCGGCAGCGCCCCCATTTGGCGGGAGGCGACGCTTTCCCGCGCCGAGGCCATGCTCCGCCGGGACAGGAACCACCCCAGCGTGCTCATCTGGTCCTGCGGCAATGAGTCCTACAGCGGGGAGAACCTGCGGGCGGCGGCGAATTATTTCCGCCGGACCGACGTCCGGCCCGTCCACTATGAAAGCGTGGTCCACGACCCCGCCTTCGCCGACACCAGCGACATTTTCAGCAACATGTACTGGCCCGCCGAGGACATCCGCAAGGCGCTGGAAGCGGATTCCTCCCGCCCCGCCATCTCCTGCGAGTACGGCCACGCCATGGGCAGCTCCTTCGGCGGCCAGGACGCCTATATCCGGCTGGCGGACGAGGTCCCGGCCTATCAGGGCGGATTCATCTGGGACTATATTGACCAGGCCCTGACCAGGGAAGACCGCTACGGACTTCGGTTCCAGGGCTACGGCGGCGACTTTGACGACCGCCCCCATGACGGCAATTTCAGCGGCAACGGCATCGTGGACAGCCTCCGCCGGGCCCCCACGCCCAAGATGCAGGAGGTCAAGTACCTCTATCAGAATCTGCAAATCCATATCTCCGACGGCCAGGCGGAGATTGTCAACCGGAGCCTCTTCACTGGCAGCGGTGAATTCGCCTGCGTGGTCCGGCTGTACCGGGAGGGCGTGCTGACGGCGGAAGCGCCCATGGAAACCGCCGTGCCGCCGGGAGAGCGCCGGACCTGCCGCCTGCCCCTGTGGCCGGAAACTCTGGACACGGAGTACGCCGTCACCGTCTCCTTCCTTCTGCGGCGGGACGAGGCCTGGGCGAAAAAGGGGTACGAGGTCGCCTTCGGCCAGTGGTCCGGCGGGTCCATTCCGAAGAGCGTTCATCCCCCGCAGGCTCCGGAGGTCATCGACGGGGCCTGGAACCTGGGCGTCCGGGGGGAGAATTTCCATCTGCTGTTTTCCAAGAACGCCGGCGGACTGATCTCCTACCGCTACCATGGCCGGGAAATGCTGAAAACCATGCCGGTCCCCAGCTTCTGGCGCGCGCCCACCGACAACGACCGGGGATGCAGAGCCCCCGTCCGGTACGCCCAGTGGAAGCTGGCCAGCCTTTACCCGGTGACCCAGAACCCCGACGGCCTCAAGCCGGGCGAGCAGTCCTGGAGCGTCCGGCGGGAGGAGAATTGGGTGGAAGTGACCTGTTTTTACCAGCTGCCCACCACGCCGGCCACGGCGTGCCGGCTGTCCTACCGGGTGTTTTCCGACGGCGCGGTGGAGGCGGTCCTGTCCTCCGACGCGCCCAGGATTCTGGGACCCGCACCGGAATTTGGCGTGACGCTGAAAATGGACGCGGATTTCCATCGCCTGCGCTGGTACGGCCCCGGACCGGAGGCCACCTACTGCGACCGGAAAAAAGGCGGCAGACTGGGAATCTGGGAAACCACGGCGGAGGACAGCCCGGCGCCCTATCTGGTTCCCCAGGAGTGCGGGAACCATACAGAGGTCCGCTGGGCCGCCGTTACCGATGAGGACGGGCTGGGCCTGCTGTTCGAGGGGGACGGAATGGAGTTTTCCGCCCTGCCCTGGACGCCCCACGAGCTGGAGAACGCCGCCCATCCCCACGAGCTCCCCTGCGTCCACTATACGGTGATCCGGGCCTCCGCCATGCAGATGGGCCTGGGCGGGGACGACAGCTGGGGGGCAAGGCCCCGGCCGGAGTACCTGCTGCCGTCGGAGGAAATGGTTTTCCGCTTCCGCTTCCGGGGCATCGGAGGCTGAGATGGAGCGGGCGCTGATCGTCGCCAGCTTCGGCTCCGGCGCGCCGGGATACGGCTTTGTCCGTGTCTTCACCAGCCCTGCTGTCCGGCGGATTCTCGCCGGGAGAGGGGAACGCGTTCTCAGCCTGACGGAGGCGCTGGAGTCGCTGCGCTCCGCCGGGACCCGCCGTGTCCTGATACAGCCCACCCATCTGCTCTGCGGCGTGGAATACGAGCGGCTGAAGGCGGAGTCGGAGAGCTTCTCCGGTGATTTTGAGACGCTGGATCTGGGCCGGCCCCTGTTGTCGGACGCGGATGACGTCAGGCGCTTCGCCAGCCGGCTCAGCGCGGCCCATCCGGCGCGGGAGGGCGCGGTCACGGTCTTCCTGGGCCATGGCGCGGAGCGCCTTGCCGGCGCGGTCTATCCCGCTCTGCAAACCGGGCTGCGGCTGGAGGGCTGGGAGGACCTGCTGGTAGGCTCTGTGAAGGGCTGGCCCACCCTGGACGACGTCCTCCGGCAGCTGGAGCCGGGCGGCCCCCGGCGGATCGAGCTGGTTCCGATGATGCTGACGGCCGGGCGCCACGCCCGGCAGGACATGGCCGGGGAATGGAAGTCCCGGCTGGAGCGGGCGGGACACCTCGTGACCTGTTCCTTCATTGGCCTGGGAGAGCGGGGCTGGGTCCAGAAGATGTACCGGGAGCGGCTTGATACTTTTTTGAAAAAATATGAGATGTGATTTTCCCTCCAAACCCCAACGCCATTAAGCCCCCACAGAAAAAGGCGCCGCCCGCCGGTCCGTCAGGATGCAGCGGGTGGTGCCTTTTTACGAAAGAATATATAAGTGCGTTTATATCCGTGTCATACGTTATCCTGCGAATGCCTGGTACAGGAGCGACACGACCTGCGCTCGGGTACACAGCTCATTGGGGGAGAAAGTAGTCCCATCCCCCGTACCGCTGACGAGGTTCTTTTCCACTGCCCAGGCCACGGCCTTAGCGGTAGAACTGTCGTCCCAATTCACATCGGTGTACCTGAACGGCTCCTGGATCTCAGCCGGTTCGGGACGGCCAGCCAGACGCCAAAGCATATTCACGATCAAAAGGCGGGTGCATCTCGCCCCGGTGCTGGTGCCAAACTGACGGAGCGTGAAGTCATAGACTGTGTTCAGGCTCCAGTTGTAGGGCTTATACCGGTAGTCCCCCTCCTCCAGGCCGTTCCACCGGGATCTGGGGTCGATCGTAGGCTCTGGCTGGCCTGCGATCCGCCAAAGGAAGATCATAGCATCCCCGATGGTACACGTGTCATAAGGGGCGAAGCGGGTCTCACTTTTTCCGCTGGCGATGCCCTTTTCCACCGCCCAGTTCACCGCGTCATAGAAATAGTCGTCGGTGCGCACATCCTCAAACCGGCCCGCCGTTCCGGAGGAAGCGGCCATCGGCGTAACAATGTCCGTCAGTCTGCTGTCGTAAAAACCCCACTGCACCATATTCACCGACTTATGCTCGTACCGCCATGTGTGGACCGATCCGTCGGGCTTGATCGCATAGTAACCGCCGACAGCGGCCTTCTTTACATTGTCGCTGACCTTCACCGGCACGGACTGACAGGAGACCTCAGTCAGTCCATAGTAGACTTCCTTGTCGCTGATGCGGTCGTTCGTACCCCAGACCCAGAGCTCGCCGTTGGTCTTGACCGCGCCGACGCCCTCGTCCAGGAGGCTGAAGCTCGCCACGCTGTCCATGATCTTGACCCACTCATCCGCATCCGTCCGGGTGCCGTTCCCCATCTGATAAAAGAAGTTGTCGCCCCAGCCCCAGAGGATGCTGTCCGTCGTCAAGACAAAAAAGGAGTAATTGGTGCCTCCGATGGCCTTGACATCTCCGAACATATCCGTCACGCCGTCCTTCGCGTTCCACATCCAGAGGTGGTGATCGGCGGTGATATAGCCGATATCCGACTGTACCTCTGTAGCGTAGATCACGTTATCCGCAATCTTTTTGTGCTCCTTTGCCAGAAGCCATAGGGAACCGTCGGTCTTGATGGCCAGGACCCCCTGGTACGTGGCGGACGCCGCGGCCACGCCGTCCATCACCTTCCGGGGCGTGGGCTGGGAGGTCGAGTAGTCCTGCCGCTCGATTCCGCCCTCATAGCCCAGCCGGGCATTGTCATTGGAGCCCCAGGTCCAGAGGGATCCGTCGGTTTTGACAGCGGCAACGCTGCCCGCGATGTATGAAACAGAGGCCGCATGATCCATGACCTTGACATATGTCTTGGAAGCCTCCAGCGTACCGTTTCCAACGGACCCATATGTATTGTCGCCCTTGGCCCACAGCGTATGGTCCGCATCAACGAACGCGGAGAATACGGAATCATTCTGTGCCCCGGTATAATAGTTGGGCTCGGACACGTCCGCCGGATCTCCGGCGGCAAGGGCGGTGACTGTCAGGCCCAGACACGTCACCAGGGCCAGTGTGAAAGATAGTATCCATTTTCTCATTGCCTTTTCTCCTGTCCTTATTCGGTTTGTTTATTGTCTCCGGCGGACACCCCCGGCGGCGGGACTCACGCCCCGCCCGCCAGGTCCGCCGGAAGCACAAAAAGCGGCGCTGAGTTTCCTGGTAAACCCAACACCGCCTTGATAAATCAATGCGAACGCACGGCCTGAAATCCGCCCTTGAAAAGTAAAGGATGAGCGGATATAATAGACCCGTGGTGCAACTATGTTGCTGTGCTGAGTGCGTATCTCACTCGTACAGGGCCGTGGGGTGTTGGCCCACCCTGCGGCCTGCCGCAATTCATGCTTCCATGGGTATCATACAATATGCGGAGTTGAATTGCAAGGCTTTTCAACAAACTTTTTCGGCAAGAAGCCCCCTCGCCCGGCAGGCGAGGGGGCTTCTGTATGACAAGGGATTCTCCTTTACCCCAGCAGCTCCTCCAGCTCGTCGGTGAGCCGGCCGAAGAGCGCCAGGGCGTCGTTTACCGGCTGAGGCGTGGACATGTCCACGCCGGCGATTTTCAGCAGGGACACCGGGTCCGTGGAGCAGCCGCCGGAGAGGAAGCGCAGATAGTCCGCCACGGCCGCCTCGCCGCCCTCCAGGATCCGCCTGGACAGCGCCATGGCGGCGGAAAAGCCGGTGGCGTACTGATAGACGTAGAACCGGCGGTAGAAGTGAGGGATCCGGGCCCACTCCAGGGCGATCTCCTGGTCCACCGTCACGGCGGGGCCGTAATAGCGCCGGTTCAGCTCCAGATAAATCTCGCACAGCCGCTGGGCGGTGAGCGCCTCCCCGGCCTCCGCCAGACGGTGGGTCTCCAGCTCGAACTCGGCGAACATGGTCTGTCGGTACAGCGTGGTGCGGAACTGCTCCAGAAAATAGTTGATCAGGGCGGCCCGCTCCCTCCGGTCCACGGTCCGTTTCAGCAGATACTGCATCAACAGCGCCTCGTTGCAGGTGGAGGCCACCTCCGCCACAAAGAGGACGTAGCTGGCGTAAACGGGCGGCTGGTCCCGGCTGCTGAGGTAGGAGTGCATGGCGTGGCCCAGCTCGTGGGCCAGGGTGAACTCGCTGTTCAGGTTGTCCTTGTGATTGAGCAGGACGAAGGGATGGACCGCGCAGCCGCAGGCGTACGCGCCGCTGCGCTTCCCCTCGTTCTCGTAGATGTCCATCCACCGCTGGTCAAAGCTGGAGGAGAGCGTCCGGTGGTAGTCCTCTCCCAGCACGCGGAGGGCGTCCAGCACCTCCTCCTTCGCCTGCTGGAAGGGGATCACCCGCTGGGCCTCGGGAATGATGCCGGTATAGATGTCGTACATGTGCAGCTCGTCCAGGCCCATGGCCTTTTTCCGCAGGGCCATGTAGCGGTGCAGCTTGCCCAGATTCTGGCGGACGGCCTCCACCAGGTTGTGGTACACCGCCTCCGGCACCTCCGACGGATGGAGGATCGCGGCCAGGACCGAGTCATACCGCCTGGCGCGGGCATAGAACACGTTCTTGCGGACCTCCGCGTTGAGCATGGCGGCCAGGGCGTTGCGGTAGCCGCCGAAGGCGGCGTAGAGGCTCTGAAAGGCGTTTTTCCGCAGGGTGCGGTCCTGGCTCTCCAGCAGGGAAACATACGTGCCGTTGGTCAGGAGATGCTCCTGGCCCTGGCTGTCGGAGACGGCGGGGAATTTCAGGTCCGCGTCGGTAAAGGCGTTGAAAATATCGCCGGGGCCGCCGCTCAGGTTGGCGGCGGCGGCCATCAGGCTCTCCTCCGCGGGAGAGAGGATGTGCTCCCGCTCCAGCCGGGCCCTGGTCAGATAGCGGCGGTATTTCTCCAGCGCGGGCAGTTGGGCATAGAAGCCGTCCAGCGTCTCGTCGGGAATGGCCGTCAGCTCGGGCCCCTCAAAGGCGCAGGCTCCGCTGAGCCGGACAAGAAAGCTGAAGCACCGGCCCTGCATGGCCTGATAGGTGGGATTGGCGGTATCCTCGTCCCCGCGGAGGCAGACGTAGATATACATCGTCTCCACACGGCGGTTCACTGCCTCGTTCAGCTCCAGATAGTCAAAAAGGGTCCGGGCAGACTCGCCCAGGCGGCCCTGATACGCGGCGAGCCGGTCCGGGAGGTCCTGACAGGCCTCAAACTCGGCCGTCCAGGCCTCATCGCTGGGGAAAATGTCGGTAACGCTCCAGCAGGCGGCGGGGTCCTGCTGGCTGCGCTTCAAAACGGTTTGGGGCTGCTTCATGGCGCGTCCTTCTCATGTTCTCCGATGGGAGAGTTGTTTGCGGCCATTATAGCACAGCCGGGGCGGGCGCGCAAGGGCCTTGAAAAGCGAAGGGATTTGTGGTAAAATAAACGCAAATCAGCTTCCGTTTGGCATGTTACGGAAAGCAGGTGATGATTCTGGATACAGCAGAGCAAAAACGGCAGAAAGATTTGCAGCGGCTGCGCGGCTTCAGGCCGATCGACGATGATTTTATGCGCTGTCTTTTCAAGGATAATATTCCCTTAGCGGAACTGGTGCTTCGCATTATCACCGGCAAGCCGGATTTAATCATTACCGATTGTCAGACGCAGAAGGATATGAAGCGGCTGGCCGGGGCGCGTTCCATCTGCCTGGACGCGTATGGGACGGATTCCACCGGTAAGAAATATGACCTGGAGATTCAGCGGGCGGACAAGGGCGCGGACCCCCACCGGGCCAGATACCATTCCAGCGTGATGGACGTGGAGAATCTGGACGCCGGGCAGGCGTTTGACCAGCTGCCGGACACCTACACGATCTTTCTCATTGAGAAGGATTTCTACCGCATGGGCAAACCGGTTTATTCCATTGAGCGAATGAATCTTGACACGGGTAAACCTTTCGAAGATGGGGAACATATTCTTTATGTGAATGGCGAGTATCGGGACGACTCCGACATCGGAAGGCTGATGCACGATTTCAACTGCACCAACGCCGCCGACATGAATTTTGAACTGCTGGCGGAACGCACCAGATATTTCAAGGAAAATCCGAAGGGGGTAAGCGAGATGTGCAGGGTAATTGAGGATATGCGCCGGGAGGAACGGGAGGAAAACCTGAAAACCGTTGCGCTTCGCATGCTGGAGGCCGGGAAATACGCTCTTGAGGAAATTGCCGCCATTTCCGGCCTGCCTCTGGACGAGGTGAAGAAGCTGCAAACGGGGCGCGGCGCGTGAGCGCCGCATCCGCGCGGGACCGGGAATTCCCGGTCCCGCTTTTTGCCCCATACGCCTGATCCGGTGTTTTTGTGTCCGAGCTGGCCAGTTTCCGTTGCATTTTGCAGAAACTGTGCTATGCTGGCATCAGGAAAGAATGATCTTTCAGCGCTGCCAGTAACGATTGCACAATGACCACATCGAGTGGTCATGTGCAATTAAATTCTGCACAGCCGCTCGATGCGGCTGTGCAGAATCGACGGTGGACGGTCGGCCCTCTTGACAGGGGGCGCCTTCTTGCCTCCTGATCTTCGGAAAGGGGGGCTGCCCAATGGTAACTTACGCTGATATGTTTACATACAGTCTGGTCATCATCGGCATTTGCGGCCTGTTTATTCAGGTATATAACAGCAAAAAGAAGTAACCGCCCAGCCTCCAAGCAAGCGGTTACTTCTTGTAACATGTGGAGGGGCTAACCGTCTACCGGCAGCGCCCTTTCTATATTCAGTATAACCGCATATTCCGGTTTTGTCAAGCGGATAGAAAAAGAAGCAGCCGCCCATCCCTCACGGTTACTTCTTTTAATCGCTCAGGGGGCTAACCGTCTACCGGCAGCGCCCTTTCTGTATTCAGTATAACTGCTCTCTGCTAAAAACAGGGGTGGGCCGAAGCCCACCCCCTTTTACGTAAAAACTTACGCTGCGATAGATATCCGCGATGATCAGCCCAGCAGCTGGAGAACACCCTGGGGAACCTGGTTGGCCTGGGCCAGCATGGCCTGGGCGGACTGGATCAGGATGTTGTTATTGACGTAGCTCATCATCTCGTCGGCCACGTCGGTGTCACGGATGGTGGACTCGGCGTCCTGAATGTTCTCGGCCATCACGGACAGGTTGTTCAGGGTGTGGTCCAGACGGTTCTGGATAGCGCCCAGATCGCCGCGGATGGAAGAGACATAGTTGGTGGCGTCAGTGACCATACCGATCGCCTTCTGAGCGCCCTCCAGGGTGCTGATGTCGATGCTGTCAATGCCCATCTTGCCGGTGGTGTGCATATCGCCGATGACAACGCTCATCTGGTTGTAGGTATCAGCCGTGTCGCCGATCTGGAGGGTCAGGCCAGCGCCGGAGCCGCTAACAGTACTGCCGCCGGCCTTGGAAATCATTTCGATGGTAGTGCCAGTGGGGGTGGCAATATTGGCGCCCAGCTTCTGGTTCATCAGGGCGACCATGGCGGCTGCGTCAGTAGCAGCGGGAGTAGTAGCCGATGCAATAACCACATTGACATCACTGCCCAGGGCCTTGGCGGAAGCGGCGTCCTTGGCAAAGGCGAACTTCTGGCCGTTGACCGTGTAGATGGAGTCCTCCATATTCTGGGTCGCGCTGGAGGCGTCATAAACCTGAGCCTGGGCAACATTAAAGGTCTGGTGTTTGCCCTTGCCGACATTGGCGGTAGTGACGGAACCTGCAACATTGGTCGGGCTTGCGCCATTCAGGGAGACACTGGCCACCTTAATGCTGGGATCACCAAAAGTCGCCTCATTGGAAGTGATCTTAAAAGCAGCCGCGCTGCCATCAGCCGTAAACTTCGCAGCAAACTCTTCGTCGGCATTCAGCAATTCAGCCAGCGCCGCAGACTGCTCAGCAGCCGTCATACCAGCGGCAGTATAGGTAGCGGTTAAATTATCACCCTTATACTTGAGAGCTCCGCTCGCGGCCGCTTCCAAATCAAAGCTATACTTCGTTCCATCTGTCATTTCCAGGGAGATGGTAATTGTATCCCCGACCGACACGGCGCCAGTAGCGGTAGAAAAGGTAGCCGTGGTCTCCTGTGCCTTAGTTGTACCAGCAGCAAGCCCATTCTTGTTGCCGCCCTCAATGGCAATTGCCGTATCAACACCGGAAGCGCCGCCGGACGCGCCGCTGCCATCCAGCTCACCATTCAGCAGCTTGATGCCGTTGAAGTTGGCGCTGTCGGCGATGCGGTTGATCTCGGTCTTGAGGGAGTCGACTTCCTTCTGGAGGTTCTCGCGGTCCACGTCGTTCTGATAGGTGCCGTTGGCGGACTGGGTAGCCAGGTACTTCATGCGCTTGAGCATGTCCTGAACTTCCTGCATGGCGCCCTCGGCGGTCTTCACCAGGGAGATGCCGTCCTTGACGTTCT
>JAAVHC010000056.1 GCA_014799925.1 Oscillibacter sp. | reverse complement strand
GGGAACGCAGGGCAAGGCGGAGGACACAGACGGGCTGACGCCCGTCAAGGACGACAACGCGGCCATGCGTTTTCTGGACCGCTGATCTTTTCTCAGTATTTTTGGGTGCTGCTCTAGGCAAGCCGCCAAAAGATTTCGTTTTGTCTCGTCAAGCAAAGAAGCAGGAGCATCAGGACGACTGCGACCGCAACGCCGTGGATGGTATTTTCGGGACGGGCAAGACCGCTTATGGCCTGGGCCGCATCATGGCACATCCGCAAGAAACTGCTGTCTGTGTTGCCCTGCTGCTCTTGAATCTCTCCAGGTCCCTGATGCCGGTCCTTGCTCTATTTTGTCTCCTGTCTGTGTTCGCTTTTTTGCCGGGGTTGTGGAGTAGGGCTGAATTCGTTGCCCGCGGGCCGCCTGACGCGTGCGGAATTCCAGGAATTGCAATGCATTGGAGTGCATACAGATTGCGCAGGCGCTTGATGCGCCTGCGCAGAATTATAAGTTCTTTATGCTGCTTTTTTCAAGAAAAGTATTAGAACATTTCGATATACGCGTCCCGCTCCGCACCGACGGAGACGTACTTGATGGGGCAGTTCACCGCCTTCTCCAGATAGGCGATGTAATCCAGCGCCGCCTGGGGCAGCTCCTCCCTCTTCCGGCACCCGGACACGTCGCCGAAGCCGGGGAAGTACTCGTAAACGGGCCTGGCCCGCTCCAGACGGGCGCCGGCGGGGAAATCGTTCACCCGCTCGCCGTCCACCTCGTAAGCCACGCACACCGGCACCTTTTCCATGCCGGAGAGCACATCCAGCTTGGTCAGGGCAAGCTCCGTCGCGCCCTGCATCATCACGCCGTAGCGGCTGGCCACCACGTCGAAGCCGCCCACCCGGCGGGGACGGCCCGTAGCCGCGCCATACTCGCCGCCGGCCTCACGGAGCGCTCGGGCCTCATCGCCGAAGAACTCGCAGGTGAAGGGCCCCTCCCCCACGCAGCTGGAATAAGCCTTCATAATACCGATGGAGCCATCCAGACAGCGGTTGGGGATGCCGGCCCCCACGGGGGCGTAGGCGGCAATGGAGGAGGAGCTGGAGGTGTAGGGGAAAATGCCGAAGTCGATGTCCCGCAGGGCCCCCAGCTGGGCCTCGAAAAGCACGTCCCTGCCCTCGTCAATGGCCCGATTCAGGTACAGGGTGGTGTCACAGATATAGTCCCTCCAGGGCAGGCCGAATTCCCGCAGCCAGGCCATCATATCCTCCGCCCGGATGGGCTCGTGACCGTAGCCCTTTTCCACCGTCAGGTTCTTCCACTCCACGACGTCGGCCAGATGCTCCGCGCAGGCCTCCAGCTCCAGCAGGTCTCCCATGCGCAGGGTCTTCTTCATATATTTATCCGCGTAAACGGGGGCGATCCCTCTTCGGGTGGAACCAAACTTCTTCCCCGCCAGCCGGTCCTCCTCCAGGCCGTCCAGGAGCTTGTGATAGGGCATGCAGATGGTAGCCTTGTCGCTGATTTTCAGATTCTCCGGCGTCACCTCGATGCCGCCGTCCCGGAGACGCTGTACCTCGCCGCACAGATGCTCCAGGTCGATGACCATGCCCGGCCCCAGCACGTTCACCGTACCGGAGCGGAGAATGCCGGAGGGCATCAGGTTCAGGATGAACCTGCCCCGGTCATTGACCACGGTGTGTCCGGCGTTGTTGCCGCCCTGGTAGCGGACGACCACGTCGTAGCGCTCGCTGAGAAGGTCTACCATGCGGCCCTTGCCCTCGTCGCCCCAATTGATGCCCACGATTGCAGTTAACATTGATTGTTCCCCCAGTATCTGTCGTATACCGGCGCGCCGGGCCAAACCGCCGCACCGTCTGACAGCATACCACAATCACGGCATAAAAACAATCCCTTCTTCATGGCCGGCACACAAAACCAGGGCAAAAAAGGGCAGGGCAACAGCATTTGAAATCTGTAGAGAGAAGTAGTAAGCTAAGAGCATGGAAGTAACAAGATTGAAAAAAGCGTTGGAGAAACTGGAAGACCCACGGCGAACAGAAGGGGGCCATATTCTCCATAAACTGGAAGACATAATCATTATTGGGCTGTGTACCATATTATGCAGTGGAGAAGACTTCACGGATGTGGAGGCATTCGGGGAGCTGAGAGAGGAATGGCCGCGAACATTCCTGGAGTTGCCGCATGGAAGAACGCACTCGTGAATTGAATCGGCTGCAGAAAATTCTGGAGGGAGCCAACATCAAACTGGCAAGTGTAGTCAGAGACATTAACGGCGTCAGTGCCCGGAAATTGCTCGAAAAAATCGTTGCAGACGATTTACCGGATACCGATGAGGTTTCCTGCTTGATCCACAAGAAGATGCTCCCAAAGCTGCCGGAGATCATGACCTCTATTGAGGGAATTGTGACCCCGCTGCAACGGAAAGTACTCTCTCAGGTCCTTGACCACATTGATGATCTGAACAAGCGGATTTCTACACTGGACACCATGGTTAAAGACTACATGACGGAATATGAGGCAGCTATATCAGCAATCGATGAACTTCCCGGAATTGGACGGCGCAGCGCGGAGGTTATCCTTGCGGAGATTGGCAAAGACAGAACCGCCTGCCAATGAACCGCCCACAGTGGATACGGAGCCTGCGCCGCCTCCAGCGCAGGAGCATACGCCGCAAAAAGCCCCTGCCGATGCACGGACGCGACCTGTGGAGGCCAGTCATGATCCCCCGGCCCCGCTGAAGGAACGCCGGACTGAGCGAATCCGCGAAAAGCCCTCTGCGCCCCAACCCGGCAGAGAGGGTACAACGGCAAGAACCTCTCCCGCAAGTCTGAAGCATACAGGATCAGAAATTCCACGCCCAGGTATGACGCGCACAACGGAGCCTGTTTCTCATGCTGTCATGGAACGTACAACGGCAACAGAACCCCGCCCCGGCCTGGAGTACACACCGGAAGTACCGCGCCCTAAAGAGCGTATGCGGCAGAACGCTATTAAGGAAAAGCGGGACCTGCATAGAGACATGCGGCAGAAACCCGCTGCCTCTGGTGGGCGGCGGACTCCTGCGCCGGTGCATGACCGGATTGTTCCAGACGAAAAAACGGAGCCAGTCATCCCCAAGCCGCAAGAACGTATGAGAGAAAAGGCGGTTACAGACGCACAACACAGTATTGGCAAATACCGCAGGGGCGAACCTATTAAGGCTGCGCCGAACCTGGAGCGGCCTCCGGCCCCCAAAGGTGCCATTGAAAGCAAATCTGTTTCTGTTGGCAATCAATCTATCAATCCTATCAAAGAGCGCCCCCGGCGCTCTCTTGCACTAAAAGAGAAGTCATCCGGCGGCGCGTTTATCCCAAAGACCCGCCAGACCGCGGCGGCAATGCGCTCCCAAGTGAAAACCGTGCCGCCAGTGAAGAAGGGCAAAGCGGCAATGCGTCCACTGGAACGGATACGGCAGCGCATCCAGCGTAACGCACAGCGAAAGCTGCTCCAAAAATCTACACGCACGACAAAAGCGGCGGTGGATCTGTCCAAGAAAGTTTTTGCAGCAATCGCAAGAGCCACGTCCTCCGCAGTAAGCGCACTTGCCGGGCTTGTAGGCGGCACTGTTCTAATCCCGGTTTTCTGCCTGATTATTTTTGCCGCAGCGTTTCTCGCCTCGCCGTTCGGAATCCTCTTTTCCAACGAGCCGACATCGGATGCCGTCCCGCTCAATGTTGCTGTGGGAAATCTCAACATGGAGCTGTCCAATCAACTGGAGCTTTTACAGAGCGGCGATTATGACAGCTGCGACGTGCAGGGGCAGGGACCGGACTGGCGGGAGGTTGTCGCTGTGTTCGCGGTGAAAACTGCGGGAGCCGATAATGGCGTAGACGTAGCCGTGCTGACACCAGATCGCGTGGATCGGTTAAGAGCCGTATTTTGGGATATGTGCGCTGTTACCTCGGAAGTGGAAACCATAGACCACCCTGACAGTGATCCCGACGATGACACGGACGACAGCTGGACAGAGCGTATTCTGCATATCACGGTCACGGCAAAATCCGCTGACGATATGCGGACAGAGTATTCCTTTACCGACTATCAAAATGAGGCCCTGACGGAGCTTTTGGTCGAACTCGCTATGGTAGACATACTGCTCACCGATCTATCCGCTATTGAGGGACAAGCCCGCGAACTCTTACAGAGACTCCCCGCTGATCTCTCACTGGAACGTCGTGCTGTCGTGGAAACAGCCTGCCGTCTTGTTGGGAAAGTCAACTACTTTTGGGGCGGCAAATCCCTTGTGATTGGCTGGGACCGCCGATGGGGAACCATGCAAAAGGTATGGGCGGCTGGCAGTCCTTCCACTGGCACATATCGGCCCTATGGGATGGATTGTTCCGGTTTTGTGGATTGGGTATTTTACAATATATCCGGCGGCAGTTACATCATAGGCCACGGCGGAGGAGCGAGGATGCAGCATAGCTACTGCAATCCAATTACCTGGGCCGAGGCCCGCCCCGGCGATCTGGTATTCTACCCGGAAGATACCCACGTCGGCATTGTAGGCGGCTGGGACGAAAACGGGAACATTCTGATCATCCATTGTGCCAGCGGACAGAACAATGTTGTTATCACGGGACAGGCCGGTTTTACTACCATAGGCAGACCATCTTACTACGGAGACTGACAGATACATCATGACTGAATATCAAAAGCTGATACGCGCGGAGCGAATCGCACATACCGTTGAAATCATGGAAACGCAAACCGGAAAACTGGGTGTAGCCAATACCTGCTCTCTGGGGGTTGCCGTGTTCTATGGAGCAATCGACGGTAGTGACGATACAATGATTACCCCGCAGGAATTTAATCAGCGTTTCAAGATTACTGCGGCAATTATGGCATAACCCCAAGCATCAATGCGTCTCGCGGTGAGTGCGTTTCAATCAGAAATGCGTCTCACCGTGAGACGCATTTTTTACTGACGACTGCACTATTTCATGTTGTCAATCATATTCAAAACCAGCTGTTTCTGTTCGGCAGTCAGTAGCGCCCATTTATCCAGCAGCGTCCGCTGTTCCACAGTCAATGGTACAAGATCATCCTCCGCAAAAAACTCACCCAACGTCATACCAAAGGCTTTGCAGATGGTTTCCAATGTTGAAATTGTCGGCTCTGAATCCTTGCGGAAAACATGTGACAGCGTAGACTGCGCCAAACCGGACTCTTTGCACAGGCGATATACGCTCCAACTCCGCTGCTCCATGAGCTGCTCTATCCGTCCAAGTACGTCCATAATTTACCACCTTTTTTGAAACTATTCTACATTCAATTAAGAATACAAAATAGAACGAAAATAGGCTTTATATCACTTCGATATTAGGATATAATAGGATGTGCTTTCCGGGACGGAAAATTACTATGAGAGGGGTACAGAAATGGAAGTAGCCAAACAAAAGATGCAGACTTGCTGCTTTACCGGGCACCGGCAGATACCGCCAGAGAAACGGGCAGAAATTGCAGACAAACTGGAACATATTATCATCAACCTCTATCAAAAAGGCGTCCGATTTTACGGGGCTGGGGGGGCTCTGGGGTTTGATACCCTCGCTGCTCAGACCGTGATCCGTCTGCGGAAAAGCTGCCCCGGTATGAAGCTGATCCTTGTCCTGCCGTGCCTAACACAGACAAAGAGATGGAGGCCGGAAGATGTGGCAGAGTATGAGCGCATCAAGACCAAGGCAGATAAAACGGTTTATACAGCCCAGCAGTACACATCTGATTGTATGCACAAGCGCAATCGTCACCTGGTAGATAATAGTAGCGTCTGCATCTGCTATTTGACAAGGAATAGCGGCGGCACGGCCTATACAGCCCACTATGCCAACTGAACCGAACCAGTAAAAACGGACAATAGACAAGAAGCCCCCTCATGTAGGATAATAGACTTACATGAGGGGGTACTGTTATGAGTAAAAAGAAGTGGACCAGGATCAAGAATTACG
>JAAVHC010000017.1 GCA_014799925.1 Oscillibacter sp. | reverse complement strand
TTTTGAAGCGAACCTCTTCTCAGATGCTGCTTAATTTTGAGTATTCTTCTTCTCTGTTTTTTCTCGCCTTTTTCTGTCCGTTTTCCCGGGAAGGGCTCAGTGTTCACAAGGCTTACCTCAAAACTGGACAGGCCGATGTTGGATGGAACGAGATCGACGCCCTCAATATCTTTCAGAATGCCATTGTCCCGCGGCGAGAGGTTGCCGTTGTCCACAACGACTTGCATCAGGTCAGAGATGGTCGTGTTCAACTCGTCCGGGTTCTTCACGCCCAGGCTCACCGTAAGGCTTACTTGTGGGTCTGTGTCCACGAGCAGCACCTTTTTCCCCTGCTGGGCCAGTCCTACGCCCAGGTTGACCGTAGTGGTGGTCTTGCCGACGCCGCCCTTCTGGTTGATGACGGCAATAACTTTGCATTTGCCCATGGAGATTTCTCCTTTCTCACATAATAATAGCCGCCTACGCCATTTGACGCAGACGGCTATGTATAGATATAGAAAAAGCCGCCTATTTGTAGAAATAGACGGCTCAAATGTTATGAAATTATTGCTTTTTCCAGCACTTGCCCAATGTCTGTATTCAAGCACAAACTGCGTTTTTCGATTTCCTGGGGCGTATATGCCTGTCCCTGGTTAATGCAGATATAGCTTGCTTTGGGATTTTTATAAACCTGCTGCCAAAACGGATACTTGATGATGCCCGGCGTATTCATTCCAACGCCCAATTCCAGATACAGAACCGCCTCGCCGCTGTGCCGCCGCAAAAAATCCTCATACCGCCGCGCCGCCGCGTACCAGCCATCGTCCTGCACGAAGGTATTGTCCGCCCGGAGGTTCATGCTCATAGGCTTTCCGCACCTCGGACAGCGCGGGATCAGTTCAGTCGGCACCCGCATATCCCGCTGTTCCTCTGCCATCCGGCGTACCACAGCCTCATTATCGTAGGTTCCCTGATGGCACGGCTCCGAACACTGCCACAGACCATAATCTCCCTGGGTATAGAACAGCCGCTCTTTATCAAATCCCGCCTTCTGGAAGCAGTGGTCCACATTGGTGGTCAGGACGAAATAGTCCTTTCCCTCCACCAGCTTCCGCAGCGTATCATAAACCGGCTTGGGGGGATCCTCATAGCGGTTGATCAGGATATACCGGCTCCAGTAGGCCCACTGTTCTTCCAGCGTTTCATAGGGGTAAAAGCCCCCGGAGTACATATCCCGAAAACCGTACTTAGCGGCAAAATCTGCAAAATACTGTTCAAACCTCTGGCCTGAATAGGTAAACCCCGCGGAGGCGGACAGCCCCGCTCCCGCGCCGATCAGGACGGCTTTCGCCTTCTCAAGCGCCTGCCTCAGCTGCTCGATCTGCGCCGAGGAGCTGGCGATAGATGTGTTTGTCTGTATCTTTGAAAACATTGAAGATCACCTTTTTGATGGAGGATGGCGTTTTAAGAAAGTCTCGCACAGTCCTGACCGCGATTTCGGCGGCTTCCTGGTTTGGAAAATGAAATTCACCGGTGGAGATGCAGCAGAAAGCGACGCTCTCCAGGCCGTTTTCCGCGGCCAGCTCCAGACAGGAGCGGTAGCAGGAGGCCAGAAGCGCCTCGTCCCGCGCGGTCAGCGGCCCGGAAATAATGGGTCCCACGGTGTGCAGGACATATTGACAGGGGAGGTTATAGGCCCTCGTGATCTTTGCGCGGCCTGTTTCCTCTTCCCGGCCCTGCGCCTCCATGATGGCCGCGCACTCCTGCCGCAGCTGCATCCCCGCGTAGGTGTGGATGCAGTTGTCGATACATCGGTGACAGGGGACGTAGCAGCCGGTCATGCCGCTGTTGGCCGCGTTGACGATGGCGTCGCAGCGCAGGGTGGTGATATCCCCCTGCCAGAGGTAGAGCCCCTCCGCTGTGGGCGTCAGGTCCGACAGCTCCGTCACGCCCCGCTGGACCAGCTCCTCCCGCAGATATTCGTCCTGCGCCGCCAGGAGCGCATTGCCGAGCCGCCGCGGAGGCCGGACGTTCATCAGCGAGCGGAGGAGCCGCCTCTGCTCCGCGGCGTCCTCCGGGATTTCCATGCCCCGGTATCCGGGCTGCTCGGCAAGCAGCTCCTTTATCAAATAGATCCGCCGTTCTGTCTGCGTCACGGGAACCGCTCCTTTCCGCCGCCCGCGCGAGCATTTCGTCTGACAGCATTCTACCACATTCCGGCGCCGCAGGTCAATAGGAAAAGAGCGCTGCTCCCGCTACACGGGGGCGCAGGCCAGGCTGTCGAGCGCCTCCCGCATTTGCCGGGCGGAGGCATGCAGGGCCTGCAGTTCGCCGTCATTCAGCGGGATTTCCAGGATTTCCTCCAGTCCCGTCCGGCCAATGATGGAGGGAATGCTCAGCGCCAGCCCGTCCAGGCCATACTCTCCATCCAGCACCACGGAGACCGGAAGCACCGCGTGCTCGTCCTTAACGATGCAGGCCGCGATGCGGCCAACCGCCATGGCGATGCCGTAGCAGGTGACGCCCTTGCGGCGGATGATCTCATAGGCGCTGTCCCGCACCTCGCGGTATATGCGGTCCAGAGTGGGCGTCAGTCCGCCGTATTGTTCCGGGACCGTCATTCGGCTTTGCCGAGCGGCCGGTCCGGCAGCGCCGCTCCGCGCCGCTGCACGGATGCGGCAGAAGTCCTCCAGGTCCAGACCGGATACGTTGGCCTCGCTCCATACCGCCAGCTCGCTGTCGCCGTGCTCGCCGATGATGAAGGCGTGGATGTTGCGGCTGTCCACCCGCAGCTCTTTCCCCAGCAGATGCTTGAGCCGCCCGGTGTCCAGCACGGTGCCGGAGCCGATGACCCGCTCCCTGGGATAACCGGACAGCTTCCAGGCCGTGTAGGTCAGTACGTCCACCGGATTGGATACGATGAGGAGAATTCCGTCAAACTCTCTGGCGGTGATTTCCCCCAGGATGGATTGCAGGATCGCGGTGTTTTTGCCGATCAGGTCCAGCCGGGTCTCTCCGGGCCTCTGATTGGCCCCGGCGGTAATGACCACCAGGGCGCAGTCGGTGATGTCGTCATAACCGCCCGCCGTGATTTCCATGGCCGCGCCGTAGGGAAGGCCGTCGCTGAGGTCCATCGCCTCTCCCTCCGCTTTCGCCTGGTTCGCGTCCAGCAGCACCAGCTGGGAAAACAGTCCCTGCTGCAGGAAGCGGAAGGCGATGGACGCGCCCACATAGCCGCAGCCGATAATGGCCGCCTTTCTTGGATTGCAGTTCATACACGTTTCCTCCTTTTGGATTGGGTTCCGTCCCTAGTTGTGCCGCGTTTTGCCGGAGATATGCGGGGGTTGGGTAAGAAATCGGACAAATGGGCGAGATGAACAAAGTTTCCCGCCCCGTGGGTTCCGAATCTTGTGTTGACGGGTGCCGCTAACTGGTATATAATGGATTTCTGTGTTAGGATGCGGAAATCCATACGATTGGAGCTGAGCCGTCTGGCTGACGCCGAGCCGCGAAGGCGGCAGTGTTTTTGTAATTGGAGGAACGGGCCATGTGGATCGCGGAGGGCTGGAAGGATTATGAGCTGCTGGACTGCGGCGGCGGGGAGAAGCTGGAGCGCTGGGGGGACAAGCTCCTGGTGCGCCCGGACCCGCAGGCCATCTGGAATACGCCCCGGCGCCATCATGGCTGGAAGCGTCCCGACGGGCGCTATCTCCGTTCCAGCGCCGGAGGCGGCAGCTGGGAGAAGGGACGGCTGCCCGGACAGTGGCAGGTCCGGTATAAGAATCTGACCTTCCAGGTCAAGCCTATGAATTTCAAGCACACCGGGCTGTTCCCGGAGCAGGCGGTGAACTGGGAATTTGCTCAGGAGCGGATCCGCGCCGCCGGGAGGGAGGTCAGCGTGCTGAACCTTTTCGCCTACACCGGAGCCGCCAGCGTGGCCTGCGCCGCCGCGGGCGCAAAAGTCTGCCACGTGGACGCGGCAAAAGGCATGGTCCAGTGGGCCAGAGAGAACGCGAAGGCCTCCGGCCTGGAGGACGCGCCCATCCGCTGGATCGTGGACGACTGCGCCAAGTTCGTGGAGCGGGAGATCCGCCGCGGGCGGCGGTACGACGCCGTCATCATGGACCCGCCCAGCTATGGCAGGGGTCCCACCGGCGAGGTCTGGAAGCTGGAGGACAACCTGTATCCCTTTGTGGAGCTGTGCGCCGGGGTGCTGTCGGACGAACCCTTATTCATTATCATCAATTCCTATACAACGGGGCTGGCCCCCAGCGTGCTGACGTATATTCTGGAGACGGTTGTTTCCCGGAAATTCGGAGGCCGCACCGTCAGCGACGAGATTGGGCTTCCGGTAACAGAGACCGGATTGGTCCTGCCCTGCGGGGCCACGGGACGGTGGACGGGGGACCGATAGCGATGGAAGTTTTGGAATTGGCCGTGCCAACGATAGCATATAAGGACCAGGTCATGGCCTATAAGGCGGCGTGCTGGAAAATGAGGTGGAGGATGTTCCCGGCCTTGGGGAGTCCGGTATTATCCGCCGCTATTGGATCACATTATAGCGAGGGAATTTCATGACGGAGATCATCAAAACGGAAGGACTGGCCTTTGCATACCCTCCCGACGAGGGGAAAGAGCCGGTACAGGCCCTGCGGGGCGTGGACCTGACCATTGCGCAGGGCGGTTTCGTTGTGATTTTAGGCCACAACGGCTCCGGCAAATCGACGCTGGCAAAACATATGAACGCGGTGCTGCTTCCGGGCGGCGGCAAGGTCTGGGTGTCCGGCATGGACACCGCCGACGAAAATCTCCTGCTGGAGATCCGCCGCAGGGTGGGCATGGTGTTCCAGAACCCGGACAACCAGATCGTCGCCAACGTGGTGGAGGAGGACGTGGCTTTCGGCCCGGAGAACCTGGGCGTGCCCACGGAGGAGATCCAGAAGCGGGTGGCCGCCGCCCTGAAGGCGGTGGGCATGGAGGAATTTACCATGCACGCGCCCCATCACCTCTCCGGCGGGCAGAAGCAGCGGGTAGCCATCGCCGGGATCATCGCCATGGAGCCCGCCTGCATCGTGCTGGACGAGGCCACGGCCATGCTGGACCCCCTGGGCCGCCGGGAGGTGCTGGCCACGGTACGGAACCTGAACCGGGAGAAGGGCATCACCATCGTCCTCATTACCCATCATATGGACGAGGCCGCCATGGCGGACCGGGTGGTGGTGATGGACGACGGCAGAGTGGTGATGGACGGCGGGCCGGAGGAGGTCCTGGTCCGGGTGGAGGAGCTGCGCGCCATCGGCCTGGCCGCGCCCCATACGGTGGAGCTGCTCCACGGCCTGCGGCAGGACGGGTTCGACGTGCCCCTGGACGCTCTTGGGATCAAGGACTGCGCGAACGCGATTGTGGAGAGCCTGAAAAAATAAAGCGAGGTAACGAGATTGGAACCGATCATCCGCGTGGAGAATCTGACCCACACCTACGGAGAAAATACGCCCTTCTGCCGCAGCGCGGTGAAGGATGTGAATATGGAGATCCGGAGAGGGGAGTTCCTGGGCATCATCGGCCATACGGGGTCCGGAAAATCCACCCTGATTCAGCATTTCAACGGGCTTCTGAAGCCCACCAGCGGGAAAATCTGGCTGGGGGACCGGGATATCTGGGCGGAGCCGAAGAAAATCCGGGAGGTCCGCTTCCAGGTGGGGCTGGTGTTCCAGTACCCGGAGTACCAGCTTTTTGAGGAGACGGCCTATCAGGACATCGCCTTTGGTCCCAGGAACATGGGTCTGGACGAGAAAGAGATCGACCGCCGGGTCCGTGCCTCCGCGGCCTTCGCGGGGCTGGGGGAGGACCTGCTGGAGAAGTCGCCCTTCGATCTCTCCGGGGGCCAGAAGCGGCGGGTGGCCATCGCGGGCGTCATTGCCATGGAGCCGGAGGTGCTGATTCTGGACGAACCCTCGGCGGGGCTGGACCCGGCGGGCCGGAAGGGGCTGCTGGAGAACATCCGGGCCTATCATAAGGAGAAGGGCACCACCGTGGTCATGGTCAGCCACAGCATGGACGAGGTGGCGGAGAACGTGGACCGCATCGTGGTCCTGGCCAACGCCGGAGTGGTCATGTCCGGCACGCCCCACGAAGTGTTCAGCCGGGCCCAGGAGCTCATCGACGTGGGCCTGAATGTGCCCCAGGTGACCCAGGTGGCCATGGAGCTTAAGCGGCAGGGCGTGGATATCGACCCTGCTGTGTATACCGTGGACGGCCTGCGGAGGGCGCTGACGGCGCTGAAAGGGGGGCGGTCCTGATGCTCAAGGATATCACTCTGGGCCAGTATTTCCCCGGTAATTCCCTGGCTCATAAGCTGGACCCCCGGACAAAGATCCTGCTGACGGTTCTGTATATCGTTGTGCTGTTCTGCGCCAAGTGGTTTGTGTCCTACGCCCTGGTGGCGGCGCTGCTGATTACCGGGGTCAGGGTCTCCGGCGTGGCGCCGAAGGCGCTGGTGCGGGGCTTGAAGCCCATTCTGTTCATTATCTGCTTCACGGCGGTTCTGAACCTGTTCTATACGCCCGGCGAGGAGCTGGTGCGCTTCTGGATCTTCAAGATCACCAGGGAGGGCGTTCTGACCGCGTTTTTCATGATCCTGCGGATCACCATGCTGATCATGGGGACCTTCCTGCTGACCTATACCACCAGCCCCATTGCCCTGACAGACGGTCTGGAGTCGCTGCTGAACCCGCTGAAGAAGATCAGGGTGCCGGTCCATGAACTGGCGATGATTATGTCCATCGCCCTGCGGTTCATCCCGACGCTGATCGAGGAGACGGATAAGATCATGTCCGCGCAGAAGGCCCGGGGAGCGGACTTTGAGACCGGGAACCTGCTCCAGCGGGCGAAGGCGCTGGTGCCCATTCTGGTGCCGCTGTTTATCAGCGCGTTCCGCCGGGCGGACGAGCTGGCGGTGGCCATGGAGTGCCGGTGCTATCACGGCGGCGAGGGCAGGACGAAGCTGCACGTCCTCCGTTATCAGATGCGGGATTATCTGGTCTTGGCGGCGTATATCCTTGTGCTGGCCGGGGTGCTGGTGCTGGCAGGGTTTGGACTGTGATGGCATTGCGGCGGCAGGGGGGAGTGGCATCTGCCCTGTAGCCCGGGGCTGCGCGCCCCGGACGGGCGGTTACTTTTTGCTTGTGCAAAAAGTAACCAAAAACACACTTAAACCTACGGTTTAAGAATCCCTTGGCATCGCCTGCGGCGACGCTTTATGCTTTGCTTTTTTCGCTACGATCTGGCAGACCGCCTATTCTGCGGGATGCTGTGGGCCGCCAGTGGTGCTTACTTCTGCGGTTGCGCGCTAACGGTTGTCGTTGGGCAACACACGCAGAAGCCTCTGCGTCTACCGTTTTTTCTTTTCGTCAACGCTGCGTCTCATGGCGATGGTGCGCGCTGATTGAAGAAGCGGCTTAGCTTCCTCTGGCTCTCGTTAGAACAAGTGGGTAGACGATAGGCACCGGCGGGTTCTGATCGGCATGGTCAGGAGAATCAGCGCACTACATTGTGCCAATCAATAAAAACATTCAGGGGATTCTCAAGGGGGTCCGCCCCCTTGAGCAAACTTTTGGTACTTTTCCTTTGAGGGAAAAGTACACCCCGTCCTCCGCGGGGGACAGGAGAAACGAGCAATGAGAAACGTAGCATTCAAGTTAATGTACAACGGCGCCAACTACCACGGCTGGCAGGTCCAGAAAACCGAATCCACCGTGGCGGAGACGCTGGAAAAAGCCCTCACCGCCCTCTGCGGTGAGCGAATCAAGGTCACCGGCTGCGGCCGGACGGACGCCGGCGTCCATGCCGAGCGGTACGTCGCCAACTTCCGGACCGGCTCGACGATTCCCTGCGACCGGTTCCCGCTGGCGGTCAACGGGCGGCTGCCGGAGGACATCGTGGTATACCGGGCCTTTGACGTGGCGGAGGATTTCAACGCCATTGGCTCCTGCCTGAAAAAGGAGTATACCTACCGGATCTTCAACTCCCGGATCAGGAATCCCTTCTACGTCCACCGGGCCTATTTTTATCCGAAGAAGCTGGACGAGACGGTCATGGACCGGGCGGCCCGCGCCTTTGAGGGCACCCACGATTTCCGCGCCGTGCGCAGCGTGGGCACGGAGACCAAAACCACCGTGCGCACGGTTTACTACTGCCATGTTGTCCGCAATGGCGATTTGCTGGAATTGAAGGTATGCGCCGACGGATTCTTGTATAATATGGTACGAGCCATCACCGGCACCGTGCTGTACGCCGCCGAGGGAAAGCTGACGGCGGAGGACATCCCCCGCATCTTGGCCAGCGGCAACCGCACTCTGGCGGGACCGACGGTGCCTCCCGGCGGCCTGTATCTGACCAAACTGTGGTATGAGGATGAGCGGCTCAATGACGAGTAAAAAACCGGATACCGCGCAGGAAGCGCCGAAAAAGAAAAGGAGTCTTTTGAGCCGCGCGCTGACCCTGGCGCTGGTGCTGGCGGCCGTGCTGGCGGTGGTGGTGCTGACTACTATGGAGGATGGCCGGCATTTCGTTTCCCTGCGACGGTGGCTGATGTATGGCGAGAGCGGCGGCACGAAGGATATCTACGCCTACGCCGCCAATCCAGACAACCAGTACGGCAAGCTGGGGAGCAGTCTGCTGGTGGTCAATCCCAACACGGTCCAGCTGCTTTCCGACGACGGGACGATTCTCTACGACCTGCCGCTGCGAATGGCCAGTCCGCAGCTGTCCGTGGGGCGGCAGCTGGCCGCCGTATGCGACGTGGGCGGAGACACTATTTATATTCTGGATCAGAATGGAATCAGCCGGACCCTGCATACGGAGAACCAGCTGCGGTATTTTTCCGCCCGCCTGAACGGCAGCGATTACCTGGCGGTGACCGGGCAGAAGGCGGGCTATAAGACCTCGGTTTCCGTATATAATGGGGACGGGGCGCTGATGTTTGACTTTGACTCCTATGACAACTATCTCAGCGACGCCGTGGTCACCGAGGACAGGCGCAGTCTGGTGGTGGTGAGTCTGGAGCCGCAGAATGGAATTTTCGCCAGTAAGCTGCGGGTGTATGATATGGAGAGCAAGCAACTGAAAAGCGGGGCCTTGATTATGGACGGACTGGTGATGGATTTCCACTGTACCGGGAACCGGGTGCTGTCTCTCTGCGACAAGCGCTTCACCATAACTACCCTGGACGGGGACACGCTGCTGGACCGCTCCTACGGCAACCTGTATCTCCATGACTACGCGCTGACCGGAGAGGACTTCTGCGCCCTGCTGCTGGGGCGGTATCAGGCGGGGAATATCTGCACTCTGACCACCTACGACATGGAGGGCGAGGAAATCGCATCCCTGGAGCTGACCGAGGAGGTGCTGGACATCTCCGCCGGAGGGAAATATCTGGCGGTGCTGTATGGGGACCGCATGGTGGTCTACCAGCGGGATCTGACGGAATTTGCCGAGCTGGAGGAGACGGATTATGCAGGGCAGGTCCACGTGGAGCCGAACGGCTCGGTGCTGATGATTTCCGGCTCCTCGGCGTGGCGGTTTTTGCCCTGAGTCCTGCCGGACGGTGACGGGGATTTGATGAGAAAACGAGATAAAATGCTGCCATTTTTCCATAGAAAGGAGTTGGCTTTTCTTGCAGACATCTGTTATGATAGACGGGATCATTCTGGTGGTGTTCCTGCTGTTTGCCTGGCTGGGCTGGAGGAAGGGACTGTTCCGCACTCTGGCGGAGCTGGCGTCGGTGGTTGCTGCCCTGCTGCTGGCGACCCAGATTGCCGGAGCCGCCGCTCCCGCCGTGGTCGACAACGCCCTGCGCCCCGCCGCCCACGCCGCCATTGAGCAGCGGGTGGACGAGATGATGGCGGAGAACGTCTCCGCGACCACACCCGTGGAGGAGCTGCTGCGGGTTGTGGAGGGCATTCCAAACAGCTTTGTCCGTGACCACGCCAGGGACCTGGTGGAAGGCCTGGGCCTGTCCACGGTCCGGCAGGCCAGCTATTCCGCCCGGGAGACGCTGGTGAACCTGGGATACCGGGTGGTGGATGCGGCTCTGGACGGCGTGGTGCTTCAGGCGGTCCACGCGGCGGTCTGCGCTATTGCCTTCCTGGTTTCGCTGATTGCCCTGCGGCTGGCTGTCCGGCTGCTGGACAATGTTTTCAAGCTCCCGGTGCCCTTTGTCCGGGAATTCAACCAGTTGGGCGGACTGCTCCTGGGGGCCCTCAAGGGGGCGGTGCTGATCTGCCTGGGGGTGTACCTTCTGGCCCGGATGGGGCTGATCCTTACGCCGGAGGTGCTGGAGGAGAGCTGGCTGGCCGGGGCCATCGCCGCGCGGCTGGGCATAGAAACGCACATTTTTTAAAAAGTTTTCAATTTGTTCATATCAAAGGACTGTACTTCTGCTATAAAATCTAAAGCGATACAGCTGCCGGGCAGACCTGCGCACCGGCCTTGGAGGTAAAAAATTATGCAACCGACCATGTGTACGAGATGTAAGAAGCGGGTGGCCGTGGTCTTTATCTCAAAAATTGAAAAGGGCGAGCCTGTTAACGAGGGCCTGTGTCTGAAATGCGCCAAGGAGATTGGCCTGCCCCAGGTGGGCGAGATGATGCGCCGCATGGGCATCACCGACGAGGACCTGGACATGATCAATGACGAGATGATGAACGCCTTTGGCGGCGCGGAGTCCATGGAGGGCCTGATTCCCAAGGATGACGATGACGACGGCGGCGAGGACAGCGAAGACGGCAAGACCGCCACCTTCCCCTTCCTCAACCGCCTTTTCGGCGGAGGCGGCGCGGAACCGCCCGCGCCCGCCAGCGGCGAAAGCGCCGGCAGGAGCCACGAGACGAAGGAGCGGAAAACGGACAAGACGCCCAAGAGGAAGTATCTGGACAGCTACTGCATCAACCTCACGGAGCGGGCCAGGTCCGGCAAGCTGGACCATCTGGTGGGCCGGGAGCAGGAGATCGAGCGGGTCATCCAGATCCTGAACCGCCGGCAGAAGAATAACCCCTGCCTCATCGGCGAGCCCGGCGTGGGCAAGACGGCCATCGCCGAGGGACTGGCCCAGCGCATCGCCAATAAGGACGTACCCTTCAAGCTACGGGACAAGGAGGTCTATCTGATGGACCTCACCGCCCTGGTGGCGGGCACCCAGTTCCGGGGCCAGTTTGAGAGCCGGATGAAGGGCCTCATTGAGGAGATCCGCAAGTGCGGCAACATCATTCTGGTCATTGACGAGGTCCACAGCATCGTGGGCGCGGGGGACGCCGAGGGCAGCATGAACGCGGCCAACATCCTCAAGCCGGCCCTGAGCCGGGGGGAGATTCAGGTCATCGGCGCCACCACCTTCTCCGAGTACCGCAAGCACATTGAGAAGGACACCGCGCTGGAGCGCCGTTTCCAGCCGGTGACGGTGAACGAGCCAAACCTGGAGGACACCATGAACATCCTCCGGGGCATCGCCCACTATTACGAGACCTTCCACGGAGTGAAGATCCCCGAGGGCATCCTGCGTCAGGCGGTGCTGCTCAGCGAGCGGTATATCACCGACCGCTTCCTGCCCGACAAGGCCATCGACCTCATCGACGAGGCCTGCTCCGACATGAACCTGAAGGACGCGGGCATCAACCGCCGCCAGGAGATCGACCGGGAGCTGGCGGATTACGGCAAGGAGAAGGAGCTGCTGGAGGCCGCCGAGGAACCTAACTTTGAGCGCCTGGCGGAGATCAAGAGCCGGGAGCTCCAGCTTCAGACGGAGCTGGACGGCCTCACCGCCCGGGGGGAGCCCCAGCTGACCATGGACAACCTGGCCCGGGTCATCGAGCTGTGGACCAAGATTCCCGCCAGCAAGATCCGGGAGGAGGAGTTCAAGCGCCTTTCCGAGCTGGACCAGCGGCTGAAGCGGAAGGTGGTGGGCCAGGACCAGGCCATCGACGCCGTGTCCGCCGCCATCCGGCGCAACCGGGTGGGGATTTCCCCCAAGCACAAGCCGGTGAGCTTCATCTTCGTGGGCAGCACCGGCGTGGGCAAGACGGAGCTGGTCAAGCAGCTGGCGGACGACCTGTTCAACGCGCCGGAGAGCCTCATCCGGCTGGATATGTCGGAGTTCATGGAGAAGCACTCCGTGTCCCGGATCATCGGCTCCCCTCCGGGCTACGTGGGCTATGACGAGGCGGGCCAGCTGACGGAAAAGATCCGCCGCAAGCCCTACTCCGTGGTCCTTTTCGACGAGATCGAGAAGGCTCACCCCGACGTGCTGAACGTTCTGCTCCAGATTCTGGACGACGGTCAGATTACCGACGCCCACGGGCGGAAGGTGAACTTTGAGAACACGGTCATCGTCATGACCTCCAATGCCGGCAGCGACCGGAAGGAGGGCACCGTGGGCTTCAACAAGACCGCCGGCGAGCTGGACAAGGACCGGGCCATGAAGGCCCTCCAGCAGTTCCTCCGTCCGGAGTTCATCAACCGTGTGGATGAGATCGTCTGCTTCAACAAGCTCAGCGAGGAGGACTTCCGGCCCATCGCCCGGCTGATGCTGGATGAGCTGCGCGAGAGCATGAAGGAGAAGGGCCTGACCCTGGCCTATGACGACGCGCTGGTTGCCTATCTGGTCAAAAAGTCCTATTCGGCGGCATATGGGGCCCGCAATCTGCGCCGCACCATCCAGAAAGAGGTGGAGGACCAGCTGGCTCTGGAGATCATCAACAGCTACGATCATCCCGTGACCCAGCTTTCCGTCACCGCGGAAGAGGAAAAGGTAGTGATCCGGGCCCTGTGACAAAACATGCCTGGTCCTGCACTCTTATGTTTTTCGCGGAAGTGCCGATCATATCATCAGAGACTGGGTGAAGAGTCTCAAGAGAGAATAAAAACGGAGGATGACCCTATGGTGATCGGAAACTACGTGTATTCCCCGGCAGAGCGTTCCAACGGCTGCGAGTGTTATTTTGTCAGGCCGAACTTTGAACCGCGCAAGGTGGAGCACACGACCTTTGACGGGCAGGCCGCGGAAGCGGCTGTCCAGGCGAGGCCGGCGGCAGAGACGCTTTCTCCTGAGCAGAAGTCTGCGCTGCGCGAGAAGCTGAATCATGGCCGGGGCGGAATGTCTCTTCAGCAATGGGATGACTTCCTGGCTGATTTGGAGGAACTGGGTGTGATCACCCACGATGAGCGCTTTACTGCAAATGGCACGCTTCATGACATCCCGGCGGCCGCGCAGAACGGTGGGACGCATTTCAGCAGCGGGAACACCACGAAGGATCTGATGCAGATGTGGAAGGGGAATCCTCAGCAGTGGCTGGACGATATGGATCTGTACGCGCTGAAAAACCAGCTGTACGCCAATATTGGAAAACAAACCGCCTTGGGCCGCAGCGGACAGAGGGACGCTTATCAGAAGGTTGCTCAGATTGTGAAGGATATTCTGTACTGATACGGGAGTGTGAGCGATGAGCCTGTTCCGCAAAGATATCGAGCCCCGCTGCGCGTACTGCGAGAAGGGGAGCGTCATCAACGAAAAAGAAGTTGTCTGCGCCCGGAAAGGGGTGGTTGCCGTGGAATACCACTGCGGCCGCTTCCGGTACGACCCCTTCAAACGGGTCCCGCCCCGTCCGGTAAAGCTGGAGACCTCCAGATTGAAGGAGGAGGATTTCCTTATATAAAAAAGGAGCCGTCCGGTTGGACGGCTCCTTGAGTATCTTCGCCAGTATACTGCAAATTCTGCAAAAGCCCATCACGATAGTAGCATTATCCGGTCGATCCGCGAAAAAATTTTTTTGCCCTATTGCTTTTTTTATTGACATTTCGTATAATAACATACATCCATTTTTGGACAACTAAACAAATGACAGTAAGGAGCGTGACGACATGGCCGAGGAAAGCATGACCCCCATCACCGAGGGGGCCGAGAGCAAAAATTTCATCCATCAGTTCATCGACGAGGACATCGCGGAGGGAGGACGGTTCCAGGACATGTCCGTCCATACCCGGTTCCCGCCGGAGCCAAACGGCTATCTGCACATCGGCCACTGCAAGGCCCTGTGCATCGACTTCGGCACCGCCGAGAAGTACAACGGACTCTGCAATCTCCGCATGGATGACACTAACCCCACCAAGGAGGACACGGAGTATGTTGAGGCCATCCAGGAGGATATCCACTGGCTGGGCTTCGACTGGGGCGACCGGTTTTTCTATGCCTCCGACTATTTTGAGAAGATGTACGAATGCGCCGAGGCGCTGATTCAGAAGGGCCTGGCCTATGTCTGCCAGCTGACCCCGGAGGAGTTCAGGGACTACCGGGGCGACGTGAACACGCCCGCCCGCAGCCCCTACCGGGACCGGCCCGTGGAGGAGAGCCTGGACCTGTTCCGCCGGATGCGGGCGGGGGAGTTCCCCAACGGCGCCATGACCCTCCGGGCCAAAATCGATCTGGCCAGCGGCAACTTCAACATGCGGGACCCGGTGATCTACCGCATCAATCACATGCACCACCACCGCCAGGGGGACAAGTGGTGCATCTACCCCATGTACGACTTCGCCCATCCCATCGAGGACGCCATGGAGCACATCACCCACTCTCTCTGTTCCCTGGAGTTTGAGGACCACCGGCCCCTGTACGACTGGGTGGTGAACCACTGCGACCTGCCCAGCAGGCCCCGGCAGATCGAGTTTGCCCGCCTGGGCATCAACTACACCGTCATGAGCAAGCGGAAGCTCCGCCAGCTGGTGGAGGAGGGCAGGGTTTCCGGCTGGGACGATCCCCGGATGCCCACGCTCTGCGGCCTGCGCCGCAGGGGCTATACCCCCGCCTCCATCCGGAATTTCTGCGAGCGCATCGGCGTGGCCAAGGCCTCCAGCACGGTGGAGTTTGCCTTTCTGGAGCACTGCCTGCGGGAGGACCTGAATGAGACCGCCCGGCGGGTCATGGCCGTGATCCGCCCGGTGAAGCTGACCATCACCAACTACCCTGAGGGCCGGAGCGAGACCTTCGAGGTGGAGAACAATCCCAACCGGCCCGAGGACGGGACCCGGACCATCACCTTCTCCCGGGAGCTGTACGTGGAGGCGGAGGACTTTCTGGAGACCCCGGTGCCCAAGTATAAGCGTCTGTATCCCGGCGGTCCGGAGTGCCGCCTGAAGGGCGCGTATCTCATTCAGTGCACCGGCTGCCGGAAGGACGAGGCGGGCAATGTGGTGGAAATCCTGGCTACCTACGACCCCGACAGCCGGGGCGGCAACCCCGCCGACGGCCGGAAGGTGAAGGGAGCCACCATCCACTGGGTGGACGCCGCCACGGCGGTGGACGCGGAGTGCCGCCTGTACGACAACCTGTTCTCCGACCCGGCTCCCGATGCCGCCGACAGGAACTTCCTGGACTGCATGAGCCCGGACTCCCTGGAGGTGGTCACAGGCTGCAAGGTGGAGGCCGGCCTGGCGGACGCGGAGGCCCCCGCCAGCTTCCAGTTCATGCGGATCGGCTACTTCTGCCTGGACAGTAAGGACAGCAGGCCGGGCCGCCTGGTGTTCAACCGCAGCGTGGGGCTGAAGGACAGCTTCAAAAAGTAATACTTTTTCTTGAAAGAAAAAGTATCAAAAAGAACTTTTATCTCGAGCCTAAACCCATTGCTATTCCCAGATTTCAGCCCGGTTACGATACTGAGCTTTTAATCAGGGAATAATATAACGCAGAAATGGCGGTTTTTCCTCTTCTGTGCCCCCGTGCGGCCTGCCTGGCCGCATCGCAGTCTGCTGCCATACGGCCCGCCGTACTGGCTGATGATCAGCGCTGCCAGCTTGGGGTTGGTGTTCTTGATTCGGATGGGGTACTCCAGCCGCTTTTCATATACAAACATTACTGCTTGCCTCCTTCCGTGAGTTCCCAGGGCCAGGGATCATTGAGCCAGGTGTACCCCGCCGCCGTCACAGCCGTCTGCTGAAGGGGGCCGTAGGCGGCCTCATAGCGCTTGCGGCCCTCTTTTGCCAGGTTGACGTAATCGACGTACAGAGCCAGGGCTTCCTTGTCGTTCTGGTGGGTATCCAGATACATACCCAGCTCGGTGATGGTAAAGCCCAGAGCCATCAGCTCGCACAGGGCGTTGTTGGGGCAGTTCATCTTGCTCTTGACCGCCCGGAAGAAGGGCAGGTTCAGGCCGGGGAACAGCGTACCGGCGGCCAGGGCCTGCGCCTGGTCGTAGCGCTCGGGATTGTTGTTCTGCATGGGAATATAGGGAAACACCATACTGGCGCACTTGCCGGGCAGGCTGCCCTCCATGACGCCGCAGGCGGTGGGATTCGGATTGGGATTCTCCAAGGGAAGATTCCTCCTTCAGGTATAGTGGAGGGCGTAGGTCCGCCCTCAAGCCATCCTATGCCGGGACGGGAAAGAGGTGCTCCGGCGGCATAGTTTTTCCTCCCGGGGAATATGGTAAGAGGGGGTGATCACTTGTTTATCACATTCAAAAAATGGACAGCGCTGTATGTAGTGACGCTGTTGGCGCTTTTTGCCGTATTTGCCGCGATTCTGTGGCAGGGGAGCGCCGTCAACGCGTCGAAAAATCTGGAACTGGAGCAGGGAAGCGGGACGTTTGTGCTGGTGATCGATCCGGGCCATGGCGGCGTGGATGGCGGCGCGGTCGGCGGAGACGGGACCGTGGAGTCCCGGATCAACCTGATGGTGGGGCTGCGCGTGGAGGAGATTGCCCAATTTCTGGGCGTGGAGACCGTCATGACCCGGCGGGAGGACGTGGACCTCCACGATGAAAGCGCGCAGACGATCCGGCAGCAGAAGGTTTCCGACCTGAAAAACCGGGTGGCGAAGGTGAACGGCGTCTCCGGCGGCGTGCTGATCAGCCTGCATCAGAACAGTATGCCCCAGGCGCCCGGCGTCCGCGGGGCGCAGGTTTTTTACGGCGAAGCGGAGGGCAGTCAGGCCCTGGCCGAGGCCGTTCAGGCGGCGCTGAACGAAACCGTCAACGACCGCGCCAAGGAGACAAAGGCGGCGGGCAGCGGGGTATATCTGCTGAAGAACGCGGAGATTCCCGCTATCCTGATCGAGTGCGGCTTCCTGTCCAATGGGGAGGAAACGGCGCTTCTCAACACGCGGGAGCACCAGACCCGTCTGGCGCTGACCATTCTGGCCTCGGTGCTGGCTCATCTGTCGCCGGTCTGGTAAAAAAGTGCTGGTCAAACGGAAACGTTTGTTGTATAATACCATCCATAGGGGCGGATATTGTCCGCAACCGCAAAACATGGCACATGTCACTTCCGATCTTTCAGTTTGGAAGGAATACAAAAGGAGAAATGCCCATGGCAAAGGCAAAAAGCGTATTTTACTGTACGGAGTGCGGGAATGAGACGCCCAAATGGGCGGGAAAGTGCCCCGCCTGCGGGGCCTGGAACACCATCGTGGAGCAGGAGGCGGCTCCGGCAAAGGCGAAGGGGGGCCGGTCCTCCGGCGGGCGGAGCGCTTTCCATTCTGTGAAGGCGGTCTCCCTGACGGAAATCGACACGACGGAAGAGATCCGCTTCCACACCGGCATGGGGGAGCTGGACCGGGTGCTGGGCGGCGGCGCGGTGAAGGGCTCGCTGGTGCTGGTGGGCGGCGCGCCGGGCGTGGGAAAATCCACCCTGATGCTGCAAATCTGCGGCAGCCTGTGCCAGGGAAACCGGGTGCTGTACGTCTCCGGCGAGGAATCCGTGCGGCAGCTGAAGCTCCGGGCCCAGCGGCTGGGCGTGGGCGGCGGGAACCTGCTGGTGCTGTCGGAGACGGCGCTGGAGGACGTGCTGCAATCCGTGTCCGAAGAGGAGCCGGACATCCTGATCGTGGACTCCATCCAGACCCTGTATAACGGCGCGCTGGACAGTCCTCCCGGCAGCGTCGGGCAGGTGAAGGACTGCACCATGGCCCTGATGCAGCTGGCCAAGGGCCGGAATGTGACGGTGTTCGTCATCGGCCACGTGAACAAGGAGGGCTCCATCGCCGGCCCCAAGGTGCTGGAGCATATGGTGGACTGCGTGCTCTACTTCGAGGGGGAGCAGCACAGCACCTGCCGCATCCTCCGGGCGGCAAAGAACCGCTTCGGGGCCACCAATGAGATTGGCGTATTCGAGATGCTGGACGCCGGACTGGAGGAGGTGGAGAATCCCTCCCAGATGCTCCTTTCCGGCCGTCCGGACGGCGCGCCGGGGACCTGCGTCACCTGTGTGATGGAGGGGGTGCGCCCGGTGCTGGCGGAGATCCAGGCCCTGCTGGCCCCGGCCTCCTACGGCAACGCCCGGCGGTCCAGCAACGGTTTTGACTTTGGCCGGGCCGCCATGCTGCTGGCGGTGCTGGAGAAGCGGGGCGGGCTGAAGGTGTCCGCCTGCGACGCGTACATGAACATCATCGGCGGCCTGACCCTGGACGAGCCTGCCGCCGACCTGGCGGCGGTGCTGGCTCTGGCCTCCAGCTATCTGGACAGGCCCATTGCCGCCGATCTGGCCGCCATCGGCGAGGTGGGCCTTACCGGCGAGCTCCGGGCGGTGAACAATCTGGACCAGCGGCTCAGCGAGGTCTGCCGGCTGGGCTTCAAGACCTGCGTCGTGCCCCTGCGGCGGGGGAAGAAGCCCGCGCCCCAGGAGGGACTGCGCGTCATCGAGGCCGCCAACATCGGTGAGGCCATCCGGGCCGCGCTGGGGAAGTAGGCGTACACGGGCATACATACTTTTTCTTGAAAGAAAAAGGTCCTGGGCGGACGGCCAAATCCGCTCTTTTCTGCGCAGTTTAGCTTAGTCCGCCGCACGGTAACCCTTGATGCCTATAATTGAAAGAAAAAGGTCCTGGGCGGACGGCCAAATCCGCTCTTTTCTGCGCAGTTTGGCTCAGTCCGCCGCACGGTAACTCTTGATACCTATAATTGAAAGAAAAAGTATCAAAAAGAACTTTTGCGCGAAACGTTGTTTCGCTTATGCGTATGGACGGGGGAGTTTACATAAGATGAATCATTTGGGGACAAGAATATTGGAAACGGAACGGCTGATCCTGCGTCCTTTTATCGAAGAGGACGCAGGGGCGATGTTCCGCAATTGGGAGTCCGACCCGGAGGTGACGCGATACCTGCGCTGGAGGCATTACACGGCTCTGGAGGACGCCAGGGTGATCCTGCGGGAGTGGATCGACAGCTACGCCAGGCTGGATTTCTATCAGTGGGCCATCGTGCCCAGGGCTCTGGGAGAACCGATCGGGAGCATCAGCGTGGTAGGGTATGACGACCGCATCGGGCAGCCGGAAATCGGGTATTGCATCGGTAAGCCCTGGTGGCGTCAGGGCTATACCAGCGAAGCGCTCCGCGCCGTCATAGATTTTCTGATCGGCGAGGTGGGGGCCGGACGGGTGGAATCCTGGCACGATCCCCGCAACCCGAACTCCGGCGCGGTCATGAAAAAATGCGGCATGGCTTACGAGGGCACTTTGCGGCAGGCGGATTGGAACAACCAGGGCATATGCGACGCCTGCGTGTATGCCATCCTGAGGGAGGATTGGAAAAAGAGCCGCGGGGGCATGAATGATTTGGCGCGTTTTGCGGAAGAATAGGCAGAAAGGCCGGGGAAATCGGACCGGCGCCTCCCGATTTTTCCGGCGGATGAAAATTTTGCCGCAATTTTTCTGTAAAATACTTGCAATTGCGGCGGGAATACGATAGAATGTCCGGTAGGTAATGAATTCCGATAAAATATTCCAATCAGGAGGATATCAGATATGGCAACCATTACTGCCGGCGAGTTCCGCAACGGCAAAACCTTTGAGATGGACGGCAAGGTGATGCAGGTCATCGAGTTCCAGCATGTCAAGCCCGGCAAGGGCGCGGCTTTCGTCCGCACCAAGATGAAGAACGTGGTCACCGGCGCCGTGACCGAGACCAGCTTCAACCCCACCGCCAAGTTTGAGGAAGCCTTTGTTGAGCGCAAGGATATGGAGTACAGCTACAGCGACGGCGACCTGTATTATTTCATGGATCAGGAGACCTACGACATGGTGCCTCTGAACAAGGATCTGCTGGGCGACGCGTTCCGCTTCGTCAAGGAGAATACCATGTGCAAGGTGCTCAGCTATAAGGGCAGCGTCTTTGGCCTGGAGTGCCCCAATTTCATGGACCTGGTGGTCACCGATACCGAACCCGGCTTTGCCGGCAATACGGCCACCAACGTGACCAAGCCCGCCGTGCTGGAGACCGGCGCGGAGATCAAGGTGCCCCTGTTCATCGACGTGGGCGACAAGATCACCATCGACACCCGCACGGGCGAGTATCTGTCCCGCTGCAAGGAATAGTTTGGATTCATCAAAGGCTCTCCGCAGGAGTTTCGCCGCCAGGGCGGCGAAATAAAATTTAATTGTTTTTTCCGCGGCGTGTACGACGATTGTGCATGACCGCATCGAGCGGTCATGCACAATTAAATTTTGCGCGGCCACTCAATGTGGCCGTTGCAAAATCATGGAAAAAACACTTTGCGGGCCGCGCTCGGCCCGGTCCATCTTCCTCAAAAAAGATGCAAAGCATCTTTTTTGAAAAGGAGCATGACTTTTTGAAAGGAGAATGACGATGGAAATTCTGGAAAAGGTCGCGTATATGAAGGGTTTGGCGGAGGGCATTGGCCTGGACGTGAAATCCAAGGAGGGAAAGCTCCTCAAGGTGATGATGGACATCCTGGACGATATTGCCCTGGAGCTTCAGGACATCCGCGATGAGCAGGCAGATCTGGAGGAGGGCCTGGATGCCGTCAGCGAGGATCTGGCGGATGTAGAGAGCTGCCTCTTTGATCAGGAGGACGATGACGACGAGGATGAGGAGGACGGGGAGGTCTACCAGACCACCTGCCCCAACTGCGAGGAAGAAATCTTCTTCGACGAGGATATCCTGAAAGAGGGCAGCGTCCTGTGTCCCAACTGCGGCGAGGAGCTGGAGTTCGATCTGACGGACCTCAGCGGCTGCGGCGGGTGCTGCGGCGCCTGCGCCGATCCGGATGAGGGCGATGACGAGGACAACGATGAGGATGAGGACGACGAGGAATAAGTCGGACCGTCCATAGAGAGACCAACAGGAGAGCGCCTCCGCGTGAAGCGGGGGCGCTCTTTTGCATGTCAAACAAGTGGCTGCGCGTACACGCCGCCGAAAAAGTGGTTGATACCATTCCTCGATTAAAAGTGCAATACCGTAACCGGGCAGAAATCCAGGATTTGCAAGAGGGTTTAGTCTCGGAATAAAAGTTCTTTTTGATACTTTTTCTTTCAATTATAGGCATCAAGGGTTACCGTGCGGCAGACTAAGGCAGCCTGCGCGGAAAAGAGCGGATTTGGCCGTCCGCCCAGGACCCTTTTCTTTCAATTATAGGCATCAAGGGTTACCGTGCGGCGGACTGAGCTAAACTGCGCAGAAAAGAGCGGATTTGGCCGTCCGCCCAGGACCTTTTTCTTTCAAGAAAAAGTATGTATTTGATTTGCGTCTGCGGGCGCAAACTCCTTCGGAGGGCTTTTTTCAGCGAAATTCAAGCTTTCTCAAGAAAATGCATCACATAAATATCCGGCAATCCGGACCAGCAGTTCCGCCGAGCCCACCCGGTAGCCGCTGTCGCTGTAGACCGCCCGCCCCGTGCCGTCGCAGAGTACGGCCAATGGCGGGCTGTCCGGGTCCCGGCCTAGGCAGCGCGCCACGATCTCCAGATCATAGTCCCAGTCGTCCAGCAGGACCCGCGCGCTCCGCCACTGCGCCATAACATGGGCGAGGGTTGGCTGGCGCGTGCTGTCCTGGCCGCGAACCAGAAACAGAACCCGGAGAGGCAGCGCCTCCAGCAGCCGGCGGCGCTCCAGCAGCTCGTGAAGAACAAGTTCCGTGGGCTCCCCGCCCTCCTCCAGCCAGACGGCCAGCAGGGGCCGTCCGTCCGATGAGTGGAACAGGTTCGGGATTCGCCGTCCCTCCAGCGTGCGGGCGGAAAGGGCGGGCAGGGCCTGACGTCCCAGCAGATCCTCCAGCCGATAGGGCCGGAAACAGAGCGTCTCGCGGCGCTCTTTCCCGGACTTCACGATCACCTCGCGGCGGGCGGCCAGCTGGTCGCCATGGGGCAGGCGCACCGAGGTGATCAGCCGGTATCGACCCGCCGGAAGCGCCAGGAGCAGTGTCCCGTCCCGCCAGACTTCCTCCTCCAGAGCCATCAGCTGCCAGCCGCCGGCGGTCCGGCGGGAGAGAGTCCAATCCTGCCGGTATCGCGGGTTCCGGTCTCCGGAACAGGTCAGGAGGAGCCGGCCTGTCTCCTCCGTCCGGATGGTCCGGAACGCGCCGTCCTGCCAGATTTCCGGCGCGCCGTCCATGGGGCGCAGCCGGGCGGGAATGCCCAGGGTCCGCAGGGCGGCAATGAGCAGCGCCCGGCGGCTCTTTTCGTCACAGCGTCCGGCGGCTGGGATGCGCTCCAAATTCCAGAAGAGATTGTCGTATACATTTTCCCGGACGTCCGTCAGCGTCTCCTCCAGCCGGGTCCAGAGCGCTGCGGGGCTTCCCGTCCAATCCGCCAGCCGGCTGCTCAGCGGTTCCCGCCACGCACCGGCCTTTTCCAGCGCGATGCGGGGGCAGGCGACGTACCGCCAGTAGACGTCTTCCGGAAGCCGGTCGGGCCGGGGCGGCAGGCGGGTGAAATGGTCCTCCAGGATTTCCCGGGAAATATCCCGCAAGTCCTTGTCGGCCAGAGTGCGGACCAGCCGCTCCCGACCGGACGCGCCGTCCTGAGCGAGGAAGGCCTGAATCTGGCCGCGATTCCCTCTGGCGGCCTGAAGCAGGTCGTCCCGGCCCGGTATTTCCGGCGAAAGGAATCGGGCAAGACGCTCCTGCCGCAGCGCGTCTCCCCGCCGCCGGACCTCGGCCCGCTCTTTCTTCTGCCCGGCGCGAAGGACGGCGGGGGCGGTATGCCCGCCTGCCGGGGCGCGGAAATCAAACTCCGTCCAGGGCGCGGCGTCCGGTTCGGGAGGCGTCAGGCGAAGCGTGATGTTGTTCCCGTTGCAGTCGCCCTCGGCGGAGAGCGGTCCAAGGGAGGCCAGCACATGGAGGCTTCCGCGGCCCAGCCTTGCCTGCGCCCGGCCATCCTCGTCGGCGGTCAGTACCGCGATGGTATGGAAGGAGGCCTCGTTCAGGATTTGCAGCTGGAGGGCCGCCCCGGCGGCGGGTTTGCCGTCCGTGAGGGCCTGGAAGGCGTAGACGTCAGTCTCCGCGTACCGGGCGGTCTGGTTGAACCAGCGGACGGCGCCCTCCCGGCCCAGCGGTTCTCCGTGAAGGGGAGAGGTTCCCTCGCCGAAGATCCGGCTGTGGACCAGCATGGCCCTGGAGGCGGCGGTGGTAAACCAGCCCCGGTCCAGGACCGGCTCCGGCTCACAGGCGCCAAGAAACCGCCAGGTATTCCCGCACAGGGCCTCGACCCAGGCATGGTTGTCGTCGCAGTGGGACCAGCGGGGCGCGTAAACCTGCCGCGCGGCGATCCCGACGCTGCGCAGGGCGGAGACCAGGAAGGCCGATTCCTCGCCGCACCGGCCGCTGCCGCAGCGATAGACGGTCAGGGGCGAGGCGGTGCGATCGTCCTGGGGCTGATAGGAGGCGTGCTCATGGCACCAGCGGTTGACCTCCAGCACCCGCTCCTCCATGGTGGGCAGGTCCTTTACACGGGGCCAGAGAGCGTCGTAAAAAATCCTGCGGTGGAAGGACAGGTCCTCGTCGTTTACCCTGGGGAAGAGTACGTAGTGGGCGAAAATTTCCCAGTCCAGCGCCTCGCACCATGGGGCCTCCTCCCGCAGAGCCAGCGCGTGGTCCGCGAAGCACAGGAACAGCTCCGCCGGGTAGCAGTCCAGATCGCTCTCCGGCAGGTGGTCCCGCAAAAAGACCATGGCTCGCCGCTGTTCCGGCCGCGGGCTTTCCGGCAGCTTTGTCCAACGCATTTCGCTCATTCCCATTCCGGCACCGAACCCGGTTTTACGCGGACCTCCAGCACCGTGTCCGCCGCGTCGGGCAGCACCGGGTCCTCGCCCAGGTCCGCGAAAACCACGTCGGGATAGTTGTCGTAGATCCATCCCTTCGCCACCAGCGCCTCGCTGCCGTCCGCCAGTCGGCGGATGGAGCATATATCCTCGTGCCGCAGGCCCGTCAGCGGCAGCGAGCCAATGGTGTTGTCAAAGATATGGAAATACAGCGTGTCTCCCCGGCGGGTGACGCGGCCATAGTCCGGCTTCTCCAGGCCGGAGGGGCCGCAGCCGTAGATGCTCTGGCCGTTGCGCTCCATCCACCGGCCGATCTCCGCCAGGATCTCCGCCGATTCCCTGGGAAACCTTCCCTTGGCGTCGGGGCCCACGTTCAGCAGCATGTTGCCGCCCTTGCTGACGCACTCCACCAGTTTCCGGATGAGCATGGGGGCGGGCTTGAAGAAATGATCGGCGGCGCAGTAGCCCCAGTGGTTGTTCATGGTGAAGCTGCTCTCCCAGATTAGGGGGCGGCCCGACCTGTCCCGGAGGCCGTTGGGCGGAATGATCTGCTCAGGGCTGACAAAATCTCCGTGGTAGGGCGTGGGATTGCCCTCCGCCAGGGACCCGAAGCCCTCGCCGCTGACCTCCAGGCGGTTGTCGATGATGATTCCCGGCTGAAGGGAGCGGACCATGTTCACCAGCTCCGTACCCCGCCAGGCATCTCCCCGCAGCTCGCCGTAGGAAAAATCGAACCACAGGATGTCCAGCCTGCCGTAGTTGGTGCAGAGCTCCCTGACCTGGGCGTGGAGGTAATCCAGATAGCGGTTGAAATCCCTGCCCTCGTTGCCGCAGGCGGGGTTGTCCCGCATGGGATGGTGGGCGTCCCCGCAGTGGGGGAAATCCGGATGCCACCAGTCGATGAGGGAAAAGTACAGGCCCACCTTCAGCCCGAATTCCCGCGCCGCGTCCACGTATTCCCGGACGAAGTCCCGTCCGGCGGGGCTGTTGGTGGATTTGAAGTCCGTATAGGCGCTGTCGAAGAGGCAGAAGCCGTCGTGGTGTTTGGCGGTGAGGACCACGTACCGCATTCCCGCCGCCCTGGCTGCCGCCATCCATGCGCGCATGTCGCAGCCGGTCGGGTTGAACTCCTGCATGTAGGGGTCATAATCCTCGCTGGGGATCCGCTCCACGCTTCGCACCCATTCCCCTCTGGCAGGGATGGCGTACAGTCCCCAGTGGATAAACATGCCGAAACGGGCCTCAGTGTACCAGGCCGTCCGGCGCGCGTAGTCGTCTTGTGAAAATTGATAGGACATAGATGCGCCTCCTCTCTCTGATGATGACATTATAGCGGCGCTTTTCCTCTATGGCAACCTTTCCTTGACAGAAAGCGGTAAAAATATTATAATCGTTCCGCCAATGATAAGAGAAGGGGATGTGACTATGAGCCGGGTGTTATTGGAGGTCTGCTGCGGCAGCGCGGATGACGTCATCCAGGCCCATCGGGCGGGTGCGGACCGGGTGGAGCTCAACAGTGATTTGTTTCATGGAGGACTTACCCCCACCCTGGGGGAGTTGATCGTCGCCAGGCGGGAAACCGGCATGAAGATCATGACCATGGTCCGGCCCAGGGAAGGGGGCTTCTGCTACACGGACGCCGAGTTCGCCACGGCGGTGGAGGACGCGAAGCTCCTGCTGTCCCATGGCGCGGACGGTCTGGTTTTTGGCTTTCTGCATCAGGACGGGACGCTGGACCGGGAGCGGACCCGCGTTCTGGCGGAGCTGGCCCAGGCGGCAGGGAAGGAGTCCGTGTTCCACCGGGCAATTGACGTGGTCCCGGACTGGCGGGAGGCCCTGGACATGCTGATAGAGCTGGGCGTTACCCGCGTTCTCACCAGCGGGCAGGAGCCGGATGTCTCCCTCGGCACCGCCACGGTCCGGGAGATGATCGCGTATGCCGCCGGAAGGATCGAGATTCTGCCCGGCGCGGGCATTACCGCCCGGAACATGGACCGGGTCATCGCGGAGACCGGCTGCGGGCAGATTCATCTGGCCGCCCACCGGCGGATGAGCGATACCTCCGTCAGCAACAACCGGTCGATCTATTACGGCGGCTGTCTCTACCCGCCGGAGGACCGGTTCAGCGTGATCGACAGCGATTATATCGGCGGGATGGTATCCCGTTTGCCAAAATGACTCAGAGGAAAAGCCGGCGGGCGTTCTCCATTCACGGAGCGCGCCCGCCGGCTTTGTTACACTTTTTCCGCGGCGATCAGCAGCATCATGGGCCGCCGCAGCTCGTCCTTCATGCCGGGAAGCTCCAACATACTCTCCGGCGGCTGCGGCTCCACGACCCGGCGGAGCAGGAAGCCTCCTTTCAGCAGGGTATCAAGATAAGTGGTCAGAGTCCGGTGATATTTGACGATGTGTTCTCCAAGAAAGACGGCGTCCCGCGCTCCCTCAAGATAATAGTTGTCTACCGGGAAATGAAGAATCTGCCCGTCCGTTCCGTAATACCAATCCTGACTGCCGTACGCGGTAAAAACAGGGTGTTCCACGGAAAAGACGAAGGAGCCGCCGGTCCGCAGCCAGCCGCTGATTTCACGGACCAGCGCACCGAAATCTCTTACATAATGGAAAGCCAGCGAGCTGAGAACGACATCAAAGGAGTCTGCGGGAAACCGGAGATCCTCCATGGCGGCCTGCCGGTACTCGATGCCCGTGCCGCCGTTCCGGGCCTTTGCCTGCGCCAGCATGTTTTTGGAGATATCCGTTCCCAGAACATATGCCGCGCCATGTTCCGCCGCGTATTTGCAGTGCCAGCCGTAGCCGCACCCCAGATCCAGGACCCGCTGCCCGGAAAAATCCGGCAGAAGCTTCTGGAGCTCCGGCCACTCTCCCGCTCCGGCCAACCCTTTTTGCGAGCGAAGCATTCCGTGGTATTTTTGAAAAAACGCCTCATCGTCATATTTGTTTTCTTTCATAACGCATTCTCCCGAAACGGTCTGCCGCTTTTGATGCGCAGCGGGCCACCCCGGCTGGAGCGGCCCGCTGCCGTTTTCTGATATCTTTTAGCAATACTTTGCGATGGCGGCCTGAATCATGTTCACGCACTGGTCCACAATGCCGGAGTCGCTTTCCGCCAGCGGCAGTAGGGGCAGACGGACGCTGCCCACGTCGGGCCCGCCGGTGCGGCGGAGGATCTCCTTGATGACGGCGTACATGTTGCCCTGGGTAGAGCACATCTTGTAGATGATCCGGCAGCACTCATTCTGGACCTCCCGGCCCTTGGCCAGCTCGCCGGCCTGGAAGCAGCGGACGATCTCCAGGTACAGCTCCGGCATGGCGGCGTAGGTTCCGCCGATGCCGCCGATGGCCCCGGCGGCCAGGCCGGAAAGCAGCTGCTCGTCCGGGCCGTTGAACACCACCGCGCCCTCGTCCTTCCACATCTGGATGTCCTGGACGGGCATGGAGGAGTTCTTCACGCCGATGACCCGGGGGTTCTTCAGCATCTCCTGAAGCAGGGGAACCGTCAGGGCCACGCCCGCCAGCTGGGGAATGTTGTAGATGATGAAGTCCGTGTTGGGAGCGGCATCGGAGATGTCGTTCCAGTACTTGGCAATGGCCTTGGGGGGCAGCTTGAAGTAGATGGGGGGGATGGCGGCCACGGCGTCCACGCCCAGGCTCTCCGCGTGAGCGGCCAGCTCCCGGCTGTCGGCGGTGTTGTTGCAGGCCACGTGGGCGATGATGGTCATCTTACCGCCCACCTCGGCCATGACGTTCTCCAGCGTCACCTTCCGCTCGGCCACGCTCTGGTAGATGCACTCGCCGGAAGAGCCGCCTACGTACAGGCCCTTGACGCCCTTGTCCAGCAGATGCTTTGCCAGGGCGCGGGTGGCGGAGGGGCTGATATTGCCATCCTTATCGTAGCAGGCATAGAAAGCGGGGAAAATCCCCTGATATTTCGCGGTATCTCTCATAACACACAGTTCTCCTTACTCGGATTAGTGAATACGTACTTTAAAAACGGCCTTGGTCACTTTTTCCGGACCGTCCACCTGCATCTTGATCCGGTGGGCGTCGCCGGGGAACACCACCAGGAAATCTCCGGGAGAGAGGACCAGCTTGTAGTCCCCCTCGCCCCGGTAGGCGTAGAAGTCGTTGGCCTCCACCCGGTCGAACTCCGTCAGCTTCTCCGGCGGGGCGATTTCCACCCGCTCGGAGCCTTCCAGCATGATATGGATGTCCAGGTAGTTCAAGTGGGCCTCAAAGAAGCTCTCCTCCGCCGGGATGGTCTCATAGGTGAAGCGGGTAGCGTACACGTCGCTGCCCTTCAGCTCCACTCTTTCATAGCCGATGGTGGGCAGGTACGACTCCGTGATATGCTCCAGCGCCAGGTCCAGATTGGGGTGGATGCCCTTGTAGGACAGGGCGTCTTTGTTTTTGGCGTAGATCATAATATTGTCCTCCGGTGATTTGACTGCCGAGTGTTGGGCTCCGCCCAAACCCGCCAGGGACTCTGTCCCTGGACCCGGGCAGGGGGCTGGGCCCCCTGCACCCCGCAAGTTACCCTTTAACAGCGCCCATGGTAATCCCCTTGGTGAAGTACTTCTGGAAGATCAGGAATACGATGATGATGGGTACGGAGGCCATTGCCGCGCCCGCCATAAGCAGGCCGTAGTCCGTACCGAATTGGCCCTGCATCTTTGCGATACCCAGAGCGCTGGTCAGGACGTTGGTGTCGGTCAGCATGATCAACTGCATGAAGTAATCGTTCCAGCAGTTGATAAAAGTGAAGATAGCCAATGCGCCTACGCCCGGCTTGATCATGGGGAAGACCACCGTGGTGAAGGTTTTGATTTCACCGGCGCCGTCGATGCGTACGGCCTCCAGGATCTCGCCCGGAATGCCCTCGGAGAACTGCTTCATCAAAAATACGCCGAAGGGCCAGCCTACAATGGGGAAGATGACCGACCAGAGGGTGTTGGTCAGATGAATGGCAGACATCTCCCGCAGCAGGGGGATCAGAATAACCTGCTTGGGCAGGGCCATGGCGCACACGATCAGGGAGAACACAATGGTCCGGCCCGCGAACCGCTTCTTCGCCAGAGCGTACCCCGCCATGGAGGCGGTGACGCAGGTGAGCAGCATGGCTGCAACGGACATGAACACCGTGTTGAAGAGCCAACGGAATGCCGCGGGGAGCTCCGGGCCCTTGGAAAACACGATCTGGCTGTTGTCCGCAGTGAACCACTCGCTCAAGGGGATATGGAACTCCCACAGGGGAGCGGAGCGCTTGGAAAACAGCTCATTGAAGTTGCGCATGGTCCATTCCGACGGCCACCACTCAGGGACCTTGGCGTTGATGGAGGTGGGGGTCTTGAACGAGCCGGTGAGGATCCAGTACAGCGGGAAGAGGAAAATGACCACCGCAATGATGATGATCAAAATCAGGGTAATAATACGGTAAGGGGAAAGATGGGTCACCGCACCGGAGCTTCCCTTGCGTTTTGATTTCATACTTCTACCTCCCATCATTCAGACTTGGCCAGCTTGAACTGGACAGCAGACAACAAAGCGATACACAGTGCCAGGATCACGCCCATGGCGTTGGCGTAGCCGTAGCGGTACAGGGTGAAGCAGCTGTAGTAAATGTAGTACATTACCGTATTGGTGGAGCCCATGGGCCCGCCGGAGGTCAGCAGCTGAATCAGCGCGAAGCACTGGAAGGAGTTGATGGTGGTAATGACCAGGATGTAGAGGGTGGTGGGCATGATCTGGGGCCACTTGATCCTCCAGAATACCTGCAAGTCAGTGGCTCCGTCTACCTGGGCGGCCTCCACCAGGCTCTGGTCCACGTTGCCCAGAGCGGAGACGTAGAGCACGATAGGCTGACCGACGGAGGTTGTGATCAGGATCAGAATAATACACCCCAGGGCGAATTTGGGCTCACCCAACCAGTTTATGTTCTTTTCCCATAACTTCAGGCCGGTGCCTACATAGTTGAGGATACCGCTGTAATAGCTGTAAATCCAGCGCCACACCACGGTAACGGCCACAGAGCCGGTGACCACCGGCAGGTAGAAGATCACCCGGAAAGCGGAGCAGGCCCAGTCTTTCATGTTGTAGATGCGCGAGCCGACCCACAGGGAGAACACGCACACCACGGGAACGGAAACGATGACAATAATGACGGTGTTCCCCATGGACTGCAAAAAGGTCTTGTCCTGAAACAGCTCCGTATAGTTTTTCAGGCCGATGAAATTGCTGGCGTTATCGACGCTCATGGTGGCGTCGGTAAGGCTGGTGACCACACACATGACCATGGGGTAGACGACGAAGACAATGAAGAAGAACAGACTGGGCAGCAGGAAAAGATAGCCGGAAATTGTTTCACGCCGCGCCAGGGCGCGGCTCATGGAAGCAGGCTTTACTTTGGCCAAGTTAGAGACCTCCTCTCGTTATCTCTGACTTTGCTGGGCGGTATGCGCCGCAGCTTTAGGAGGGGAAAACAAGCGCCCTCCCCGCGCTTATCACGCAGGGAGGGCGCGCATTACCCTAAATATCGTTCCGGTTCGAGGCTGCTTCAGGCAGTCTCAGCGGCCTCGGCGGCGGCGTTGGCGGTAGCGACAAAGTCATCAAGGGCAGTCTGCACGTCCTTGGCGCCGCTGCCGATGTTCTGCAGCTCGTTCCACCAGGCGGTGCGGGCCTCAGGCCAGCCCAGGGTGATCTGGTAGTAGGGGCCCATGTAGGGGACCAGCATACCATACTCGCTCATGATCGCCTCATTCTCGGTACCGGCGTATACCTCACCCACGTCGCGGGTTGCCCAGTAATTGGTGGCCTGCACGATCTTCTTGTACTGAGCGTCATCCTCGGTCATGAACTTGGCGAAGGCCTTGGCGGCCTCGATCCTGTTGGCGTCCTTGTTGTCAAAGATGCCGAAGCCCCAGATGCCGCCCTGGAGGACGGGATCGCCGGACTCAGTGGGGAATGCCATGGGGAAGATGCGGAAATTCGCGGTCTTGCCCTGGGTGTCGCTGGTGGCGGCGCCCACGTTCCAGCAGGTGGCCATGGCCAGGGTGCCGTTGCAGAACAGGCCGATCTCATCGCCGCCCACGAGAGCGGGATCGAACTCGATGCCGTTGACGTTCTTCAGGGCCTCAAGGGCCTTCACGTTCTCGGGGCAGTTGGCGGTATAGCGGGTGAAGTCGCTGTTGGTGTACTGGCCGCCGTACATATTGGTCACCAGAGCGCGGTTGCCCTGGTCGCCGCCCTGGCCGCCGCAGAACACGACGCCCACGTTGGGATGGATGGCGGCAACGGCCTCAACGGCCTTCAGGAAGTCCTCGGTGGATTTCCAGGTGTGTGTGTCCTCGTTGATGTACTGGAGGGCGCCGGCCTGCTCAAAGAGGTCGTAATTGATGCCCATGCAGTGGGCGGTCTGGCAGACGGGCAGCTCGTACACGGCGCCGGCGGCATTGGTGCAGGAGCTGACGGTCACGTCATAAGTGCCGGCGGGAATCAGGTCCTTCAGGTCCACCAGATAACCCTCGGCGCCCCACTTGGCTACCAGACGCTCGGGTCCCTCAAAGAGCAGATCGGGGGCGCTGCCGCCCTCCACCATACCGATCAGGGTCTGGTCACCGTTGGTGTAGTCCAGATAAACCACGTTGACGGTGACGCCGGGGTACACGGCGTTGAAGTCAGCGATGAGCTGCTTGACCACGGACTCATCGGTCATCTTGCCCACGGGGTAGGTGGCCAGGGTCAGATTGGCGGTCAGGTCATTGCCGCCGGTTGGCTCGGCGGGCTCAGGAGTCGTGTTGTTGTCGGCGGGGGTAGTGCTGGGG
>JAAVHC010000016.1 GCA_014799925.1 Oscillibacter sp. | reverse complement strand
TCATCGTCGCGGCTTAACCGCTCATATAGTGCTGTGATCTTGGTGCTGTGTGCCATTGTTCGCCACCTCCTGTTGTTGTGCGGATTTCTCCACCCTTACGATATTAACCCTTTCGGGTCTGTGACAATATAGCTGGCGTTCATTTGCATCAAATTTGGCTTCACATGAAATCGTGTCTTACCAGAGCCGGAACCGCCAATAACCAGCACATTTTTATTGATATTGTACTTGGGATTCTTGTTCCGGCCCACCATGACGCGCTCGGTCTGCGTCAGGAGAATGTTCTGGTCAAACTTGGGGTCAATGTAGGGCTTGATGTCCTCCGCCGTTCCCCATCGGGCGCTGCCATGCTCTATGCCGTGGCGGTACTTCTTGGCATTTTTGGCCTTGATATAGACCGCCGCCCGGATGCAGACCGCGCCGATCAGTCCCACAAACAGGTCCTGGGGATGGAAGCTGGGGAGGGAATTGTGGGAAATGATCTCTCCCAGGCCGGACACCGCGCCCATGACCTTTGTGACCATATCCGCGCCAGCAGCCAGCCGGTAGCCCTGGCCCACCTTGTCAAAAAACCAAAGCATGAACACATAGGGGAAATTGAGAATCAGGAATTTCTTTACATCGAATTTCACCGCTCATGCCCCCCTCTGTCCCGGTTCTTCGCCGTATCCAGCACCATATTCTTGACAACTTCCTTGAAGTGGGCGAGACGCTGCCGCACAGAAGGTTTCTCCGGAGCCTTGCGGTGTACGGTCCTTGCGGTATACTCGGCAAAGGCCGCCTGCATCGCATCATCGTCCCTTGCCCTAAAAAAGACGTAGTATTCGCCCTTCTCTGGATTCTTTTTCAGCGCAAAATCTATGCCATATTTTTTCGCCACGCGCTCAAAGGACTTGATATTTTTCTCCGTGATTTCAATGCTTTTAACGCCTGTGCCTTGGCCCACAAGCTGCTTCACGGACTGTTTACCGTGATGAACCTTCGGATTTTGAGATTGAGCCATGTACTTCCGTATGGCATATTTGAGCAGATCGGCGGTCAGTCTGCCGCCAGTCTTACCCACCTTGATTGCCAGGGCTACGGATTTATCCCGTACTTCATCCTGCATGATGATCTACCTCCTTCCTCGCAGGCGGCGTCAGCGGGCATCGCCGCCCCTGGTCTTACCCTCCGGGGGCGGACGTTGGCTGATTTCCTGTGCCGCCTCCCGAAGCTGGTCCCGCACAGACGGTTTAGGCGGTATTGACGGTGACAGTGTATCCTCACCGCTCAATAACGCCTTCCAATCACGCTCTCCGTCAACTCTTTCTGCCATTTCGTAGCGGTTGTGCCCCGTCTGAATATAATAACGCGGTGCCGTATAGGTTTGGTCGATAGTGAGCAGACTGGATTGCCAGCGGTCCATATCATCAGGACATGGCTTCAAAATCACGCCGCTCTGAAGCAGCACGGCATCCTCCGGCACAGTCCCCGGATAAAAGGCAAAGCGAGGGTACATTTTCATGGGGGCCTCGCAGTTCTCGAAATTGAACCGGAAGGTAGGCCCTTCAGCCGCAATTACCTCTATTCCCTCTATTTGCTCCAAACCGCTCCATTCCAAATCAACCGTTTCAATGCTGGCACAGACAGCGGCAATGTCACGGTCTGAGATATTGTGAGCGGCGATCCTGCCGGCAAGCTGCGCGGTTTCAGAAGCATCGCCAACAAAGTATGCGCAGCGCAAAATCAGGTTCCGCTCTGCTTGCGTGAAAACAGGGCCTTTCCGCTCATAGTCTTTCAGCAGCTTTGCAGCGGGGGTAATGTCATGCCCCAGACCCTCCGCATAATAGGGAGCTGTGCGCAGAATGATCTCCTTTTCTACCTCGGTAGCCACCACAGGGTCAACATTGCCGCGCCTCGGCTCAACGGCGCTTCTTTTCAGATGCTCCGCCAATCGCCTTAATTCCCGCAGTTCCGGCTGTCCGCCTTCTATACTGATGGTATCAGCAAACCGGCAAAGAAGCATCCATTCTTTGGGGCGGGTATCAGCCATGGAGAGATAATCGGACAGCATAAACTGTGCCTGCCCAACAGGAGATACAATGCGGACACTTTTATTTTGGCGAATATCCCAATAACGATCATGCGCCGGGTGCATTTAACACTTTTCCTCCTTTCCAACGATAGTAAACTGATGTATCAGCGGGCCTTGCCGCCTTTGGGCCGTTCCATAGGGGCCGCTGCTTCCTTGACTGCTTTCATAGTGGCATCAAGCTGTTCCAGCAGAGAGAGCGGTTTTTGCCTCTCCGGTTTTGTAAGTTCAAACAAATCCCATGCCTTCGTTTCTTGCAGCAGCTCACAGATGGGAAAACGGCATTTATGGGTATTCCCTTCCCTGCAATGGTTAGCCACAGCCAGCGGGTCACCAAACCGTAAAAGCGTCTCTGCCTCTAAGGGATCAAATTGATGGACATTTTTCAGATAGTGATGTGTCCAGGCCAATTCCCGCAGCCAGTACACATCCTCAATCTGGAGACTGGCCCTACTGCTAAGATTTTTGGCATGGGCTAAAAGACATTCATCTAACTTTTCAAATAATTGTTCTTTTTTTGAAAGCATCAGCGGACCTCGCCGCCCTTGGCCTTACCTTCCGAGGGCAAACGCTGGCCAGCCTCGCGCATTTTGTCTCGCAGATCGTCCCGTACCGAAGCCTTGCCTGCCTGTCCAGCGGCTTTTACCTCTGGTGGAGCGGACTGCTCTGCCTCACGATGAAAAACTGCGTCCCTGGCTGCATCATCAAGCGCCTCCCGTATCTGATCGTCCATATCAAGAAATCCGGCCAGATCGGAGGGCCACTTATCGGCAATAAATTTCAGAGGATTTTCCATGCCGAGCAGAAGGGACACCTCGACTGGTGTAAAATCATAGTCCTCTTTCATAAAGGCATGGCTCTCCTGCATAGCGGTGATTTTGGCACTTTTGGCGATGATCTCCATCTTGTCCATGCCCAACAGCTCCGCTTGAAAGTCAGACATATTCTGGTCTATCCGGTCTTTCAGCGCTTGAAGCTGATCTGCATTTTCTTTGGCGCAGACAGCAGGGGTCACAAGCGGGAACCGCTTATACGCATCAATCCTATGGAGCAGGGCGCAGATAGGAAAACCCTTTTTGGGGTCACGTTCCTTCCAGCACTCCTTCGCAACGGCCAGCGGGTCAGAGAATTGCAGCAGGGCCGCAACTTCGTCGGCCTGAAAGTCATGCTCTACCTTCAGGTAGTATTGGAGTTCGATAAAGGCTTGCAGCTGGTACGCATCTAAAAGATCAGGTCCGCCTTCCTTTGTTCCAGCGGCAACAATACGGTCCAGCATACATTTTTCCAATTTGTCAATCAGTGGTTGCTTGGTTTTATCATCCATAGCGGTCTACCTCGTATAATAAGATTTGCAGACGACTTGTAAAGGGTCTGCTTAGTCCACTTCGCAATGCCGGCAGGCCGTGAGATGCTCGTGGTACAATAGCTGTAGGACAGCAAGGTCAAGTTCTGATTTACCTTCCTCCCACAGGTAGTGGACGGCATCAGCGAGCCTCCCCGCTCTTGGCTCTGGCTTCTGAGTGCAGGTGTTGACGCACCTCTTTTGTGGCGGTGTGCAGCTGGTCCCGAACAGATACTTTCCCTGTAACAGCAATAGGCTCCGATTCACACTGGACTGTTTCAGCCTGTGCAGATTCAGCCTTCTGAACAGTTCCATTTTGGATGGTAAAGCCCTGGGTTTGAACAGCTGCCAAAGTTTCTGATGAGATCTCACCATATATCTGCAAATCCATCTCTGCCAGCATTTGCAATGTGGTCTGCACCTGCGTTGAAATAGCTTGTCGTTTCTCTGGTGTAACCATTGCCATAACTGGGCGTTTTCTCCTTTCCAACGATAGTAAACCGGTGTGTCAGCGGGCCTCGCCGCCTTTGGGAGGTCCCTCTGGGGCAGACTGCTGACGGACTTCCTTTGCGGCGGCGCGAATCTGCTCCCGCAGGGAACGTTTCTGCGGCTGCTCCGGCTTTGCCAGCTCAAACATCTTCTGCGCCTTTGTTTCCTGAAGCAGATCACAGATGGGGAAACTGTATTCATGGGTGTTCATTTCCCCGCAGTAATAGGCAACGTTCAGCGGGTCAGCAAATTGCAGAAGGGCTTCTACCTCGGCAGGGTCAAACTGATGGGCCGTTTTCAGATAGCAGTGCATCTCCGCCAGCCCTTGCAGCCGGTACACATCCACAATCTGGGGACCATCCCCGGCGGAGAGAGCCTTTGCGTGATCCAAAAGGTTGGTATCAAGTCTCTCCATGAGCATTTGCTTTGCTTGAAACTCCATATGAGTTGCTCTCCTTTCAGATTTTGAGATAGGGGATAATACTGGCTAAGGCGGGACCACCAGACGGCGAAAAACGTGCATCAGGCTCCGCCTTCCTTTTCCTCACGGGCAAAGCGTTCCTCCAGCCGTTCCACACTCCAATTCTGCTTGAACTGCCCCAGTGCGCCGGGACCGAACTGTGCCCGCGCCCGGTTGTCCATATCCCGCAGCCGCGCCCACAGCTCCGGATGGTGGCGGCGCAGATTCCGCAGATTTTCAATTCTCTGCAAAGGGCAGCACCAACACGATGCCCGGTGGTAAATCTCATACAGTCCGCCAAAGTCAAAACCTCGGTCATAGCAAATCTGCAATGCCTGGGCTTCGGTGATCCCCCACTCCACCAAGGGATAGCGGTTATGCGGATCGTCCTTGCACCTGTTGGCTTCGTCAGCGGCGATGCCGATATAGTGCAGGCAGCTCTTTTCCCTTTTGAGCCGATTGACCTCTTTCTGGATCAGATGGGTTTTGAGCTGGCCGGTACACCAGCGCACTTTCGCTCCCGGCCAGCCATTGCCATAGGGCGGTACACCCAACCGGGCACGACGTTCCAGGCAGCTCGGTTTCTGCTTCGCCTCCTCGAACATGAGCCATTCAAAGCCGTGGGGATGCCGCAGGGTGGTGATATGGATACCACGCTCCCGGCAGAGAAGATCATCCAGTCTGGCGATATGAGCCTTCATCTCAGGAAACTCCATCGACGTATCGGCGTAGATCACGCAGTCAATGGGCATGTCTTTCTCGATCATCAGCAGCAGGAGCGCACTTGAATCCTTCCCTCCACTAAGGCTGACGGCATGGCAAAAGTTGTCATTCTTGCTTATATTGGTCAATAAATCCTCCTTTGAACAAAAAAGAAGCCCCGGAAGGCACAAAGTCCTTCCGGGGCAAAACAGGTTATGGCCCGGGCTGCACACTATTCTGTTTCAGGGACGGCTTACACCAACAATGCCGGTGAAATCATTCTGGAAGGGCTGGAACCCGGAACCACCATCACTGCCCAGGAGATCAAGACCGTGGATGGCTTTGTCCTCGACGGTCAGCCCCAGAGCATTAAGATCGAGGCGGGCAAGGGCCAGAATCTGACCTTCTGGAACAAGCGCGCCGGTTCTCTGGTAATCCGCAAGCTGGACAAGCAGACCGGCAAGCCCCTGGCTGGTGTGGAATTTGAGCTGATGTACGCCGAGGGCGGCTATGTCGATACCGCCAACGGGCACCTCTCCAGCAACGGCCTGTATACGACTGACGATCATGGTGAGATCCACATTTCCGGTATCACCGGGACCATCGTGGCCAAGGAAACCCGCCCCCTTCCCGGCTATACTATCGAACCGGGCAGGGAGACGCAGACTATCACCGTCAATCCCCAGGAGACACAGACCCTGACCTTCTACAACATCCCCGCCAACACCCTGACGATCCAGAAATACGTTGACGGCAGCAACAATGAACCGCTGGCTGGCGTGGAGTTTTTTGTTACCGACAGTACCGGAGCCGTAGTAGGTGCAAACAACGGCTACTATACCACAGATAAGGATGGCCGCATCTCCATCCCCGGCCTCACCCCCGGAATGACCATTACCGTCAAGGAAACCAAGACCCTGGACGGCTATGTCCTCGATGGGATGCCCCAGAGCATCACGATCAAGGAGGGCGAGGCCCAGTCCCTCACGTTCTGGAACAAGAAGGCTGGCGGTCTGATCGTCAACAAGGTGGATGCTGTCACCGGACAGCCCCTCGCTGGCGTGAAATTCCGAATCACCTACGCGGACGGCTCCAACGTGGACATGGAGGGCGGCAGGGTTTCCTCCAACGGCCTGTATACCACCGATTCCACCGGGCAGATCAAGATTATGGGCATCGTTGGCACCGTCATTGTGGAGGAGATCGAGACGATCCCCGGCTATATCATTGACCCGAATCCAGCGATGTGCCGTCCGAATAGATGTCGATCTCGCCCAGCGCTTCTTCCTCGCTGGAGGCGGCCTGAGCCGTAGCCGGAAGCATCCCCAACACTGTGATCAGCGTCAGGAGCAGGGCCAGGATTCTTTGCTTCACAAACGTTCTTCGCTTCATAAAGTGTCCTCCTATTTTTGAAATAAGAAAAGCGCGTATTCTGGTGAAGAATACACGCTTCCTGCCAATGGGAAAGGCGGTGTACCTGTTGATACACCGCCTGATATTTTGCGCTGGCTGTCAGCGCAGATGGTATTCGGTTCTCTGGAATACGCCGTCCTTGAACACATCCCAAGCCTCCAGATAGTAGTTGCCGCCTGGGCAGGAGTGAAGCATGTTGGGGACAGCCTCCTCCCGCCAGGGCCAGAAGGGCGCGGAATCCATGTCAGCCGGAAGGGTCAGATGAATGTGTACCCACGGGCTCCCATCTGCCCGGAGCCTCGGCGTTCCACTCTGCATGATCCACTCGTCCTCGCCCATAGCGTTGTAGAGGCTGTAGAGCATCCGGCGGGTTTCGTACAGGTTGCGGATGAAGATGTACTCTCCACTGTCCAGAGAGTAGTGCCGGACCTCGGCGCGGGGCAGCTCAGGCTGGTCAAACTGGCTCCAATCGCAGGTGGCGGTGGGCAGAGGGCCTACCGGGCCGGAGGCGAACATGTTCTTGTCGTACCGGCTCACATCCGTGATGGTGTAGTTGGTGCCATCGTCGCAGCGGATCACGTCACCTACCTGGGGGACATACTGACTGCCATCCTGCGGGACATTGATGGAGCCGTCCGCATTTTTATTCAGCGCGGAGGGGGAGGTCAGGCTGGTGGATGGTGTCGTTGCCGCAGGTACAGGAACCTCCTTTTCATAGGGTTTGTCCGGGCTGATGGTGACGGTGTTGGTGGCGGCGTCGTAAGCCACGCCGAAGTCCACCGCCTCTCCGATGTCCCGGAGCTTCACATAGTTGCTGCCGTTGATCTCATAGGCTTGCAGGCTGATCTTCTGGTCGTCCAGATAGAACTTCTGACTGCTGGGGTTAGCCATAAGGCCCGCCGCTGCCTGTGCCACGGGGCCGCTGAGAGTGATCCCCACCAGAATCCCCACGAACACCAGAGCCGCGTTCTTCATTTTGCACATCATAGTCTTTACCTCCTGTTTGTTTTTGAAATTAGCAGAAATTTAGATTTTTCAAAACTTTCCTTGCCTTTTGTGGTTTACATAATAACTCGAAAAGCGCAGAATGTCAAATGTTATCTGCTCGTCAAAACAGAGAAAAAGCAGGAGGAAAAACCGGCAGTTTACACAGTCTCGACCCCGACCACACACCAGCGGAAGTCCCGCTCATCCCGGACGCAGGTATAGAGGGTGATCTGGTTGCCGCTGGTGGAGGCGGTGCCGCTGTTATCCGTCTCGCTGACCTTTTCCACGCTGGTAACGGAGTAGGTGCGGGTCCCCAGCTGGGTGGTCAGGGTGATTGTGTCGCCCTCTGCCAGAGTATGAATCTTGCCGAAGTGGGCGTTTACGCCTCTGTTGTGCGCGGCGAGACACACGTTGCCGCTCCAGATGCTGGTGTCATTGAAGTGGCCGATCCCTCTGGCGAGGGTGGCGCTGTCCGTGCCTTCGTAGATTTTCACATTCACTCCAATGGAGGGGATGCTCAGCGTCCCCAGGTGGCCCTCGGCATAGTAGAGGTCACTGGTCACATCGGTAAAGCCGACCGTGCCGCTGTCAGCTGTTCCCATGCTCCAGCTCATACTATCGCCGCTGGCGGCGTTGGGGATGGAGGCACCATCCGCACTGGGCAGGGAGGTATAGTCCATGTTTCCGATGGAGTTGACCAGCCCGCCGCTCATACCGCCGGGGGCGAGGTTGGGGGTCAGGTACTCGCCGCTGCCGGGGAGGTAGCTGGTGGGCGTCCCAAAGCCGGGGGGCATCAGGGCGGCAGTCTTGCTGCGGTTCACATTCATGTCCTCCTCCTCGTAGATCACATCCTGGGAGGTGGGCTTGCCGAACAGGTAGTCCTCCGGAGCGTCAAAGTCATATTCCAGGGCGTTGGCCGTGGAGACAAAGAGCGCCGCCAGCAGGCACATCAGAAGCAGGGTTCTCAGACGATATTTGATTCTCATTCGCTTGTTTTCCTTTCTTTCCTTTCTTTCAATTTTTCCGCGCCCCACATACCGGCAACAGCCAGGGAAATAATGCCGCCCGCACATCCGATGAAGGAGAGCATCCCATTGGAGGTGGGCTGGGTGCTGCCCGCTGCCTCAGCTTCTTCCGGAGAAGCCGTTTCAGCCTCCTGGGGGGCATCTTCCGGTTCCTGGAAAATGACTTCTTCACCCTCCGGGGGCGTATCTTCCTGGGAAGCAGCGGCAGTGGTTTCGCGGCTGGGAATATAGGAGGCATCCGTGCAGCCGAAGATCGCGGTGTAGGTTACGATCTCGCAGTTGGTTTTTGCAACCTCTCCGGTGTAGTCCGCTGTGACGGTATAGCCGGTGGCATACCTATTGCTGACGGACCCCGTGTAGCTTGCGGTGGCGGTATAGCGCACCACCATGTCCTCGCCCTCCATATCGGTGGAGCTGGACCACTTCACATCCGCCAGATTCAGCGTCCTGCCGCCCTCCTGGACCGTCTTGGGAACCAGAGACAGGTCAGCGTCGGACAGATTGGGATACGTCCGGCTGGCGGAGAGACTGCGGGTGGAAGTTTTATAGCCCTTGACCTCCGCCTGGACACTGTTGTAGTCCAGTTTCAGCGTTCCGGTGTAACCGTCCTCGGTTTCCGCTGTGATCTCCGGGGCAAGCTGCTTCAATATCTCGCCCAGGTCGCCGGTGCTGCTGTCCGTGGTGATGGTCTTGGTCAGCGGCTGTGTATCTACGCCCACTTCGTCCTTCCTGGTCATTTCCATCAGGTGGAAGGTCCGGCCATACTCTACAAAGTCCTCTGTGGGGATGCCCGAAGGATCATCGGAGAGGGAGAGCTGATAGACCTTGCGGATACGGGGCTGGTCGAAGTCACCGGCGGTATAGGATTCTACCTCCACCGGGTAATAGCAGGACGCTGACCGGTCAGCCGCCTGGGCGGGAGGGGACGCCGCGCAGAGAAGCAGCGCGGCGGTAAATAAAAATGCGAATAGTCGCCGTTTGATCATTGTGGTGATCCTCCTGTAATGATTTTGATTTTGAGTGTGTTGATTTTTCTGCCGCATAGCCGGTATGCGGCTCTAGGGCGGGATCACCAGCCGGCGAAGCAGATAGCGGGCGATCACTCCGCAGCTCCTCCTTCCTCACCCGGCAGGGCGAAATATGTTTCAAACTCCTTCTGCTGGGCGGCGGTCAGGGAGGCGAAGCTCTCCCCCTCGAAGCTGCACAGCAGGAAAGTCCCGGCGATGAAGTCCCGGCTGTCCACAGGGTTCTCACGGTTGGGCATAAGCCCCATGTTTTTCCCCTCGCTGTTGCAGACCAGCATGACCCGCTGGGGCAGATAGCACCCGGCCTCGATGGGTCCGCCCACGATCTTCTGGAAGGTTTCCAGCGTGTCCTCCACTCTGGCGGGGCGCGGGGCCTTGCCGGGTTCCACGATCAAAATGTCGATCTCTTTCGTCATACGTTGTCCTCCGATTCGTTTATATTCCAGCGGCATCCTGGGCCAGATCGTGACTGACCAGAGATGCGTAATACTGGCTGATGGTAACAGGCGCGTTGTAAAGCGCCGCCAGGGTGTATGCTTTGATGTTTTTTATCAGCGTGGTGTTCTGGTTCAGGCTTTCCAGAACGTAAGCGATATGCTCATGGTTGAGCTTCAGGAAACGGCTCTTGACTACGCCTGCGGCAACTTCATCTCCGGCGATCCGGATGAAGTCACGTCGAGAGCAGCAGACCTCCGCCATCAGCTCCACATACCCTTCCAGCGTTTCCTCATCATGGGGATGCTCGTTCAGCAGGAGGTCATAGTCGATATTTTCTTTTATCAGCCTTCTGTAAGAATCCATCTCATCCATCCCCATCCGGCTCCTGGGCCTACCGGCAGAAGGAGCGGCAGACGGCGCGGGGGCTGGGGGAAAGATGGATGGGTCAGTATCGTTCAGTTCAGTTTTTTTATTTTCAGTCTTATTAGCGTCCCTTTTTGGGAAGTCAAGACCTCCCATTTCGGGAAGTGCAGACTTCCCCATTTCGGAAGTCAAGACTTCCCCTTTCCGGCCAGTGGGAAGCGCAGACTTCCCAAAATCGGAAGTCTGGCCGTCCTCCGGGGGCTGGGGCTGTTCCGGCTCCGGGGCCTGACCGGGAAGCGGAGGCAGGATGAAGTTCTTGACGTAGATCCGCGTGGGCCGTCCCTGACCCTGCTTCTTCCGCTCGATCAGGCCGGTCTGTTCCAAGTCCGCAAACAGCCTGACGGCCTTGTTGTGGCCGCAGTCCATCATCCGCATGGCATCTTCCTGGGTGAAATAGATGTAGACGCGGCGGTCGCTGTCCATCCAGCCATTCTTGACAGACAGGCCCATGCGGTCCAGCAGAAGGCCATAGAGGACCTTGGCTTCAATGGAAACGCTCTTATAACGGGGATCGGTCAAAAGGGTTTTGGGGATGCGGTAGAAACTGTACTGCTCCGCCTCGCTGCCATAGTAGTAGTCCAGATTCAAATTCGACGGCATAATGTCGGCCTCCTTTTTGATGTTCAGAAAAGCAAAAAGAGCCCCGGTGACGTTCTAGTCACCGGGGCTCTGGCTGTTTCCTGTAAGTTTATGATGATGTATAGCTACGGCTGATCTCCCATTCTCACGCGGACCGCCATTCCCACCAGCGGGAGGTCAGGGTATCCGGCGAGGTAATAATCCTTGCCGTCATACTGTAAGCGGGTCCGCTCCCAATGCGAGGCATCTGTACTGCACTTATGGTTTGGTACAAGGACTTCGATAGCGCTCCCCTCGCAGAAGCAGTACCCGCTTGTCGTCTCATATTGCCCGCTCCCGTTTTTCCACAAGCGGCTGGTTTCCACAACAGGGCGGGAGAGATACGCCGCCATTTCCTGTACCGTTTTCAGTGCGTCCGCCGCTATTTCCAGGTTCATCGACAAAAGCGCGGCGTCAAAGTTGTTAAGAGCTTCATCAGACATGGCGCGGATTTTGTCAGTAAGGGCTTGGACGCTTGCGGCCCGCCTGCTTACCTCGCTTACTGTGCAGAGGATTCCTGTCATTTCCGGCATTGGTGCCTCCTTTCCCCCGTATCCCCGATAGGTCAGGCTGTTTTATTGAATTGGTTTGTCCGCAAATGCAAAAAAGCCTCGCCAGCAACCGAATGAAATAGTCGGTTGCTGGCGAGGCTCTTTTAGACTTGTTGCAATTTCCACGTTTCCAGCAGGGACACAATCACTTCTTCCATCTGCTGCGCGGTGTAGGTCTGCGGGAAGTATTGGTGCAGCCTTGCTTGTTTGAGAACCACCTGCACAGCGGCAGGATGCTCCGCTGATAAAAGGCTTTCCATGATGCTGATGGTCAGCGTCCCGTCTTTGCTGCGCGCTTTAATTTTTTCAAGCTGGCCTTTGGCTGGAATCACACTAAGCCTGTCCATCACAGCTACAAGGTCTGTTTGTTCCTGGACAGTTAAGTGGGAAATATTATCAGCGGCGGTGCTGAACGATAGCTTCTCCTCGTCTACTAAAGACAGTAGGGGGGGAATCAGCTTGGTTAAGGCTATGTACCGGGTAACTGTCAACCCGCAGCTTTCACCAGCGTCCTGCGCAATCTTATCCCGACTTTTCAACTTGTGAACGCCGCGTTCACAAGTTAGATCACGCCGCTTGCCTTGATGTTTCAATGCCTCCAGCTTCATTTTGTAAGCAAAGGCTTTCTCGCTAGGCAGGATTTTCTCCCGCTGAAGGTTGGAATCCACCATTATAATGGTAGCTTCATCATCATCCAATTCCCGAACGAATACCGGCATCGTCTCCCTGCCCGCCAGCTCACTTCCACGTTTGCGCCGGTGGCCTGCTATGATTTCATAGCCGCCCTCTGGCCGTGGCCGGACTATGCCGGGAGACAGAACGCCGCTTCGTGCGATGCTCTCCACCGTTTTCTGCATTGCTTCATCGTCCCGCACCTGAAAGGGATGATCTTTGAAAGGAAACAACTCTGACAGTGAGATTTC
>JAAVHC010000055.1 GCA_014799925.1 Oscillibacter sp. | reverse complement strand
CGTCAGCTGGGCAAGGAGGGGTCCATCACCATGATCCCCATCCTGACCATGCCCGAGGACGACAAGACCCACCCCATCCCCGACCTGACCGGGTATATCACCGAGGGCCAGATCATCCTTTCCCGCGAGCTGTACCGCAGGGGCATCAATCCCCCCGTGGACGTCATGCCCTCCCTGTCCCGTCTGAAGGACAAGGGCGTCGGCGAGGGCAAGACCCGCGAAGACCACGCCTCCACCATGAACCAGCTGTTCGCGGCTTACGCCTCCGGCAAGGAGGCCAAGGAGCTGATGACCATCCTGGGCGAGGCCGCGCTGAGCCCCACCGATCTGCTGTTTGCCAAATTCGCCGATGAGTTTGAGAAGCGCTATGTGTCCCAGGGCTATGAGACCAACCGCAGCGTCATCGAGACCCTGGATCTGGGCTGGGAGCTGCTGAGCATGCTACCCAGGAGCGAGCTCAAGCGTATCAAGTCGGAAATGCTCGACAAGTATCTCCCCAAGAAGGAGTCCTGAGCGGACGGCCGGCCCCGGGCGGGCAGCCAGTTTCGCTCTGTTGTGCGGTGCTGATTTTGGCTTGCCGCACGGTAACGAAAATGCTTGCGATCATTAGATTTAGGAAAGAGGTGAACAGATGGCCTCAGCAACGATAAACCCAACCAGAATGGAGCTGAACCGGCTGAAGGGCCGGTTGAAGACCGCCACACGGGGCCACAAGCTCCTCAAGGACAAGCGGGACGAACTGATGAAGCAGTTCCTGGAGATCGTCCGGCGCAACCGCGAGCTGCGCGCCAAGGTGGAGAAGGCGCTGGAGGAGGCCCATGGAGCCTTTACCGTGGCCGCCGCCCTGATGAGCCCGGAAATGCTGGAGCAGGCGCTGCTGTATCCCAAGCAGAGCGTGGAGCTGGACATGAGCTTCCAGAACATCATGTCCGTCAACGTGCCCCGATACGCCTTTCACACCAAAAACGAGGACCCGGCGGAGATCTACCCCTACGGCTTCGCCCAGACCTCCGGTGAACTGGACGCCGCGCTGGAGGCGCTCTCCAACGTGTTCCGGGATATGCTGGAGCTGGCGGAGGTGGAGAAGACCATGCAGCTGCTGGCCGAGGACATCGAGAAGACCCGGCGGCGCGTCAACGCCCTGGAGTATGTGATGATCCCCGATTTCCAGCAGAAGATCCGCTATATCTCCATGAAGCTGGAGGAAAACGAGCGCGGCAATATCACCCGACTGATGAAGGTCAAGGACATGGTATTGCAGGAAGCGCACGATTTCCAGCAGCCGGCATCGTAAATATGTAAACCGCCCCGCCTTCCGCAGATGCGGAGGGCGGGGCGGTTTTTTATTCAGAAGGGCTGCTTTGATTGTTTGCGTCCAGTTCTTTCAGATAGTTGGAAAACACCCACCGAAGATATCCGGCAAGCGTGCGGTCCGCATCTTTTGCCAGCGCCTGGAGCCGATTGTACGCTTCGACTGTCAAGGTTAGCTGAACCTGTTTTTTTCCTTTTGCAGCGTTCATTATGCCCACCTCCGTCAAATTATAATTTACCTGATATAAGGATAACCTTAAATAGGGAAAATGTCAATAGGGGAATCCTATGGTAAAATTTATGAAAAGGAGGGGAATGCGATGGACGGCTTGCGGGGAATCATTCACTATCACACAGACGAATACGGCTGTATCAAGGTGAAGCTGGCAGAAGTCCTGGACAGCCGCGGCATTAGCAGGAATCGCCTGAAGGAATTGACCGGAGTAAAATATGATGTCATTACCCGGTACTATAGGAGCAAGGAGGTACAGATGGTGGACCTTGATTTTTTCGCGAAGGTTTGCTATGTGCTGGATTGCAGGATCGAGGACCTGCTGGAATATCAGAAGCCGCCGCAGACATCATAATTGCCCTGACCGCCGGTCCACTTCCATCAAATTGACGGTCCCATTCTATTTCTGCCGCCGGATAGATTTTCCCATTGATTTCCGTCCCCGCATCCTGTATAATACCAGTTGGGATGCTATCCGCTCCGGCCCGGACGGTCCGGCAGCGGGGCTGCCCGTGCGCCGTAGAAACAATAACGCTGCCGGAGGGCGGCAGGGGTAAGGGAGAGGAGTCTATGTATTTCATAACAGGCGGAGTAGGCTTTCTTGCGTGCGTTATCTTAATGATCCTGATTATTATGCGGGCGGTCAAGGACAAATCCTGCGTCACGCTGCTGATCGCGTTCTTTCTGGCCGCAGCGCTTTTCCTGGGCAGCGGATTCCTGTACTCCAGGACGGACCCACATATAGGCGGCACGGAATTTCTGTCGACGCTGCTGCGTGATAAGACGGTTCCTCCCAACCTGACCGGGGAGTGGTGGGCGCCTGACGCCAGCAATAAGGACGCCTACCACGGCATCTACATCTCCGGGAACCATATTGAGATCTACTGGATATCCGACGGAGGCGCCACCCAGACGCTCTACTGGGAGGGGACCTATGACGCGCCTACCGACGGAAAAGAGCCCTACACCTGGGAATCCTACAGCGATCCAAGCCACGCTTCCGGTCTGCTTGCCGCCGCCGGCAGCACAAAGGAGTTTACCTATGAGAACGGCGTCATCTCCTATTCCGCCAGCGCCCTGGGTATGACGACCACCATCGAGGCGAAGAAGCAGTCGTGGGGCTTTTCGCCGGAGTCGGAGGACACCGGCACGGCCGCCCTGTCCTCCACCGTGCCGGTGGCGGACGCGGATGCAGAGGCGGAGCTGACCGGCCTGATCGAGGCGGACGCTATTGTGAAATATGACGGCTATACCATTGACTTTGACGATTCCGCCGTCACAGTGTCTGTCTGGAAGGAAAGCATCACCCGGACGGCAGCGCTGATCCAGGAAAACAACGGCAGCGCCGAGGACGCTGATTGGGTCTCGCTGAAGGCTGTTACGGAAAACTCTGTCGCCTATATATGCGACTGCATCCGTTCCTCCGCTCTCAGCGGCCTGGATCTGGTGTTCCAGGTGCTGGACGACGCCGATCACAGCCGGGCGCTGCTTACCTTCACGAATACGGACGTTACTTACGACATTTTAGCCGTGTAAACCAACCTCTGTCACTGGACAAATCAGCAGGCCCTCTCCCGCCGGGAGGGGGCCTGCCGATTTGTTTGCGCGGCGTTACGCTCAATGGTGGATGCCCCGGTGCTGGTCGCCGGAGGGATTGGCGCCGAATTCGTAGTCATTGCCGGGGAGAACGGCGTTGAGGAGGATCCCCGCGATGGCAGCAATGGCCAGGGCGGTGAGGGTGACGGAGGTCCCTCCCACGGTGAAGGTCAGACCGCCGGAGAAGCCCAGGCCGCACACCAGGATGACGGCGGCGATAATGAGGTTCCGGGAGTTGGTGAAGTCCACCTGATTCTCCACGATGTTGCGCACGCCGATGGCGGAGATCATGCCGTAGAGCATGAAGCTGATGCCTCCCACAATGGCGGTAGGCATGGAGCCGATGACGCCGGCCATCTTGGGAATGAAGCCCAGAACCACGGCGTAGACGGCCGCCAGACGAATCACCCTGGGGTCGAAGACCCGGGAGAGGACCAGCACGCCGGTATTCTCGCCGTAAGTGGTGTTGGCGGGGCCGCCGAACAGGGCGGACAGGGTGGTGGCCAGGCCGTCGCCGATGAGGGTGCGGTGGAGGCCAGGGTTCTCGATAAAGTTCTCACCCACGGTGGCGGAGATGGCGGACATGTCGCCGATGTGCTCCATCATAGCGGCGATGGCAATGGGGGCCATGACCAGGATGGCGGAAATGTCAAATTTGGCAATCTGGAAGGGGGGCAGGCCCAGCCAGCCGGCCTGAGCGATGGAGGCAAAGTCCAGGATGGCGGAACCGTCGGCGTTTGTCATGCCGCAGGCGTTCATGATGATGGCGGCAGCGTAGGAGATGACCACGCCCAGGAGGATGGGGATGATCTTGAGCATCCCCCTGCCCCAGATGTTGAAGACGATGATGACCGCCAGGGCGATCAGGGCCAAGGGCCAGCACTGGGCGGCGTTGCTCACCGCCGAGGGAGCCAGGTTCAGGCCGATGCAGATGATAATGGGTCCGGTAACCACAGGGGGCAGGAAGCGCATGACCTTGTGAACGCCTGCCACCTTGACCAGGAGGGCCAGTACCAGGTACAGCAGTCCGGCCACCACGATGCCGCCGCAGGCGTAAGCCAGCTTGTCCGCCGGGGACATACCCGCGTAAATACCCTGGTCCATCTTGCTCATGGTCTCAAAGCCGCCCAGGAAGGCAAAGGAGGAGCCCAGGAAAGCGGGGACCTTCAGCCTGGAGCACAGGTGGAAGAACAGAGTGCCCACGCCGGCAAAGAACAGGGTAGTCTGGATGTTCAGGGGCAGGCCGTAGGCGCTGGAGACGATGATGGGGACCAAGATGGTGGCGCCGAACATGGCGAACATGTGCTGGACGCCCAGCAGCAGCATCTTGGGCACGCCCAACTGCCGCGCGTCGCGGATGGCTTCGGTGTTTTCTTTCATAATTTTTCTCCCTTCATTCCGGTGAGCCGGCAGGGCCCACCCTCTTTCGCGCAAAAAAAGAGACGATCAATCACTTGACCGTCAATGGAAATAAAGGGACGAAAAAAGAAGCCAAAGCCAGGCATTTCCGCGTATCAAAAAACCGGCTCTCCGACATCTCGTCCCCACCCCTTTTTCTGCATTGCTCATCATGATATCAGAAGAAACACGTCTGCGCAAGAGGAAAGCCAGCGAAACTTTCTTTTCTCTCAATCTGACAAAATCCGCCCGGATGAATGGAGAAATTACATAAAAAATTTCCACCCCAAGAGGCAAAAGCGGCGGCGTTCCGGATGAACGCCGCCATAAACGACTTACGGTCAGGAGAGATCATATCAGCGCTTCTCTCCCGGTCGGAACACCAGGGCCGCCAGGAAGGAGAACAGCACCGCCGCCGCGATGCCTCCCGCCGTGGCGGTGAGCCCGCCGGTCATTACGCCCAGCCAGCCCTTCTCCCCCACCGCCTTGGCTACCCCTTTCGCCAGACTAGAGCCAAAGCCCGTCAGGGGCACGGTCGCGCCCGCACCGCCCCAGTCCGCAATGGGAGCGTACACACCGATGGCCTCCAAAAACACGCCGATCACCACATACCCCGTCAGAATACGGGCAGGCGTCAGCTGGGTTTTGTCGATGAAAATCTGCCCGATGGCACATAGGATGCCGCCGCACAGGAACGCGTTCAGATACTGCATACATGGGTCCTCCTCCTAGTAAAAAGCCTCGCAGAGTTTTGCGCTCGCAGGCGCAAAACAGGTTCGAACTGTTTTTCCGGCGGCACGTACTGTGACCGCACAATGAGCGCATCGAGTGATCGTGCGCAATCTGATTCTGCGCGGCCACTCAATGCGGCCGCCGCAGAATCGCGGAAAAACGCTTTGCGGGCCGCGCGCGGCCCGGACCTTCCCCTCTCAAACAGGTGACGTCATACTTTTTCTTGAAAGAAAAAGTATCAAAAAGAACTTTATTTTCGCTCTACAATGCGTTTCATTTCCCGGATTTTCACACGGTGACAGTATTGCGCTTTTAATTGAGAAACAGCATCAGTTACCTGTTTGAATCGTCAGCGCGTGGCAGATGCCGGGGATGCTCTCCCCCTGGAAGCTGGACGTAGGCGACAGCAGCGCCCCCGTGGGGGCGAACAGGATCTTATGCAGATGGTTATCCTCCATCTGCCGCAGCAGATACCCGCACAGCACCGACGCCGAGCAGCCGCAGCCGCTGGCCCCGGCGTGCATGTCCTGCTTTCCGACGTCGTAAAGCAGCATCCCGCAGTCCTGGTAGTTTTTGCTCATGTCCACGCCGTCCTTCTCGAAGAACTCCGCCACGATCTGATGGCCCAGGACGCCCAGATCTCCGGTGAGCACCAGGTCGTAGTCCGACGGCCCGGTCCCGGTGGCCTGGAAGTGGGCGGAGAGGGTGTCATAGGCGGCGGGAGCCATGGCCGCACCCATGTTGTTCACATCGCAGATGCCCTTGTCCACGATCTTGCCGCAGGTAACGGCGGTGATCCTCGGTCCCTCGCCCTCCGCACTCAGGATGACGCAGCCGGAGGCCGTCGCCGTCCACTGGGCGGTGGGGGTGCGCTGGTTGCCGTAGGGCACCGGCATCCGGTACTGCCGCTCGGCGGTGCAGAAATGGCTGGAGGTCATGGCGGCGGCCTTTCGGGCAAAGCCTCCCGCAACCAGCAGGGAGGCCAGCGCCAGGGACTCCCCCATGGTGGAGCAGGCTCCGTAGAGGCCGTAAAACGGAATGCCGAAGTCCCGCAGGCCAAAGGACGTGCCGATGCACTGGTTGAGCAGATCGCCCGCGAAGATATAGTCGATATCCTCCGGGGCGAGGGTCGCCTTCTCCAGCGCCTTGCCGAGGGCAAGCTTCTGCATGGCGCTCTCCGCCTTTTCCCAGGTTTTTTCACCAAAAAAGCTGTCCTCGCACAGGTGGTCAAAGCATCCGGCCAGGGGACCCTCCCCCTCCTGCTTGCCGCCCACGGCGGCATGGGAGAGAATGACCGGCGGCTGTTCCAGGGCGACGGTCTGCCGCCCCAATCGTCTTTGCATGATCTCGCCTCCAAAACGGAAATGCCGGGCGATCCCCGGTCTATGAGCTTGTCGTCGGAGGTAGTTTGCACACTTTTTTCCGGTTTATGAATGCGGATTCAAAAATTTATAGACGAAGCTCCATAAGAGAAAAGCGATGAACCATAATGGCTCATCGCTTTTTCTCTTAATCTGTCAGTTTTTCGCGGCTGCACGGCTGTCCAGGACCTGCTGGATCGTCGCCTTCAGATTATCAAGTTGAACCGGCTTGGCGATATGCGCGTCCATACCGGAGTCAATGGCGTCCCGCACATCGTCCACAAAAGCGTTCGCCGTCATGGCAATGATGGGCACGGTTTTTGCGAAAGGATGACTGCTTGCCCGGATCGTCCGGGTAGCTTCATAGCCATTCATCTCCGGCATCTGCACATCCATCAGAATCAGATCGTATCCATCAGGAGGCGCATTCATAAACTTCTCCACTGCCTCCCGTCCATTGGAGGCGGTATCGCAGACGGCGCCAAGAGTGCCGAGGATCTTCATCAGAATAATCCGGTTGACCTCAATATCGTCCACAACCAGAATCCGCTTATCCCGGACGACATCCGATTGACTGATTTTTGCCGGCTTCCGGCTGCCCATCAGCCGGCGGATGACCTCCTTAAAGGTGCTCATGAAAAAGGGCTTGGGCATAAAGTGGTTGATGCCGATTTCCATAGCCTCCTGCTCGATATCGCTCCAGTCATAGGCGGTAAGGAGAAGGATGGGGATATTTTCTGAATAATTCTTTCGGATGAGCCGGGCGGTCTCCAGTCCGTTCAGGTCGGGCATCTGCCAGTCCAGCAGGATCAGGTCGTAGGGCTGCCCCGTCTCGCGGTGCTCCCGCATCATCCGAACGGCGGTCTCGCCATCGGTCGCGTAGTCGGTGACCACGCCCACCCGGGCCATCGTCTTGACAATGCTCTTGCAGACCTCCTCATCGTCATCCGCCACGATCATCTTGGACACCTTGTGCTCCGTCCAGAACTCGGGAGCGTCCTCCCGCTCCTGGATATGCAGCTCCAGCTCCACGGTGAAGGTACTTCCTTCGCCCCGCACGCTCTCTACCCGGATGGTTCCGCCCATCAAATCCACCAGACTCTTGGTGATGGCCATGCCCAGACCGGTGCCCTGAATCTCGTGGGTGGTCTTGGTGTCCTCGCGGGTGAAGGGGTCGAAAATCACCTTCTGGTACTCTTCGCTCATGCCCAGGCCATTGTCACTGACGGTGAAACGGAGGCGGCTGTAGTTGTTGACCACCCGGGAAAGCTCTTCTACCCGCAGCTGGATGTTCCCGCCCTCCTGGGTATACTTCACGGCGTTGGACAGCAGATTGATGAGAATCTGATTGATCCGCATCTTGTCCCCCATCAAGTGCTCATACTTCAGCTGGGAGACGAAGATGTCAAAGGTCTGTCCCTTCGCCTTGGTCTGGGGCCGGATAATGGTGTTGATTTCTTCGATGACGTCGGCCATGTCCATCTCAGAGATAGACAGCGTGGTGCTGCCGCTCTCGATCTTGTTCATGTCCAGCACGTCGTTGATCAGCCCCAGCAGATGCTGGCTGGCGGCGTCGATCCGCTGGATATACTCCCGCACGGTCTCGGGATTGTCCACCTCATCCTTCATGAGGGCCAAAAAGCCGGTGATGGCGTTCATGGGTGTGCGGATGTCATGACTGACGCTGCTCAGGAAGGCGGTTTTGGCCTCGCTTGCGGCCTGGGCCATGTGCAGGGCATCCTGCAAAGCTGCCTTCTGCTTCTGTTCCTTGCGGACGATCTCGTCAATATTCCGGAATCCGGCCAGCACAAGGGGAGTTGTCTGGCCTTCCGCCTGGTACGCCACATAGGTAAACTGATAATCGTGAAGATCCTCCCCGGTCTGGACGCGGTAGGTCCCCGTATACTCCGGGGTGCGGGACAGCGCATCCTGGACCCGTTCCAGGGAAAGCGCCTCCGTCATATAGTCCTTATCCTCATCCGCGACCTCGTTATCAATGTACCGGAGCAAAAACTCGGCATAGGGGAACGCCTCCGTGCTCTTCCAGTCCAGCCCCGGGGTCAGGCAGCCGTCCAGCTTCACCGCCCGGAGGGTGCCGGACCGCGTGTTCAGCGTATAGACGTTCAGGTAATCCCGACTCAGGGCGTTGACAATCGCCAGCTGCTCTTCCAGTTCCTGGTTGGCCTGTTCGGTTGTCCGGAGGAGCCTGTTGTTCCACCGGGAACGCAGATAGAAGAAGATGATCACGCCGATGGCCAGAGTGACCAGCGAGGACAGCAGAAGGATCGTCCCCGGATGGGCGGCCATATACTGGAAGAAAGCCAGATTTTCCGCCGTACCGGCGGTGTACTCGGTGATCAGAAGACTGAGCACATCATCAGGCACCCGCTGGATGCACTTGTTCAGGATCGTGACCAGCTCGTGATCGCTGCTGTTGGGGATATACATTTTGAACACGATCTGATCGGAATCGACCATGTCGAGCCGAAGGGAATTTGTGCGGTCGTTATTGATAAAGAACTGCGCCGCGTGCGTACGCATAAAGGCGGCGTCCGTCTCTCCCTCCAGGACAGCTTTCAGCAAGTCTTCCTGGCTCGCACATGGCAGAATGCGGGCATCCTGGAACTCTTCATGCTCAAGGGGCAGACCCATCATGCCCTCCAGCACGGCCAGGGATGAGACATCCGTCCCGCTGAAATCCTTGCGGGTCACCAGGGCTGTGCCCGTATTCATATACGCGGTGGTCAGAAATCCGTTGCCGGCATACTCCATTCCTGTGGAGGTGGTTTGCTGCCAATCGAGCACCACGTCCACGCCGCCGCTCTCCATGAGCTGTTCGTATTCCGCATTGTCCTCCGGCACAATCATCTCATAGGGCAGTCCGGCAATCTCCATCAGGCGGGCAAAGAACCTCGGCTGGATCCCCTTCAGCTCCCCGTCCTCCGCGTAGGAATAGGGCTTCCGGTTGGGCAGGGACGTTACGGTGATCCGTTTCTCCCCGGAAACCACCGCCTCTATGTAATCCAGCTCCCGCTGGGTAAAGCCGCCGCTGCCGGTGGAGGTCGCGCCGCTTCCATAATATTTGATGTACAGAGTATTGGCCCAGTAGTCCCCCTCATAGAGGTTCATCTGCTTGATGGCGTAGTTGATCTCGTCCAGAAGCTCCTGGTCGTCCTTCCGTGTGATGGCGTAGAAATAATTGATGCTGGTGGTATCCAGAATTCTCTCGTTCTCCGCCCGGCGCAGGTTGCTGGTAAGGATCGCGTCAATGTCGCCGCGCTGGAGCGCCGCCTCCAGCTGGCTGGAGTCCTCGTATTCCCGGGTCTCATAGGTAAATCCGTTCTCCTCCGCAAAAGTGGGCAGGGTCCGGTTCTGGCTGCTGCCGGACAGCAGTCCCACCACCATACCGTTGTAGGTGTCGTAATCTCCGGAGACGATGCTCGTGTTCTCCTCCCGAACCGACAGCACCGTGCTGTTGCGTTCAATGGGATCGGAGAACCCGAAGATGTCCATCCGCGCCCGGGTCTTTCTGGCGGAGGTCACCATGTCGATCTCGCCGTTGAGCAGCATGGTCTGCATTTCTTCCCAGGTGTTGTCGTAGCCGACAAACTCAAAATTCAAATGGGAGTACTGGGAGATCAGGTTCAGCAATTCAATGCCGTAGCCGGTGTAGGTGCCGTCGTCGTCCCGCATGTGATAGCCGTCAAAGAAGAAAACGCCGGCTCTCACCGTCCGGTTTTTGGCCGGCTCCTCCGCGGCCGCGGCCGGGGGGCTGGACGAGAGCAGTACAAAGCATAGAAGCAACGTGAGAATTTGTCTGACATATGGCCGATTGAGCAGATGCCTTCTCTGTTTTCTTTTCATTACCTCAAATCCCTTTTCTGTTCATCTTAGAATCTGTGTTCATAAGCAGGCGGGCGCTGGATGGGCAAATTCCCCATAAAAAGCCAGACACCTTCGGGCTGAAGCCAGTCGCCTTATCATTATACTCCTTTTCATCCGTGTATTCAAGGGGGAACTTGAGAAAATGGATCATTCTGCCGCCAGGAAATTTTCCGGATCGAAAAGATGACCAAATCCGCAGGCGGGCTCAAAAGGACCGCCTGATCCTTTTGAGCCCGCCCGGCCGTCTGTCGCTCCTATTCATTTTGCGCCAATTGCAGCTGATACAGCTTCCGGTAGATGCCGCCCTGGTCCAGCAGCTCCTGGTGAGTGCCTCTCTCCCGGATCCGGCCGTGGTGCATGACGATGATCTGGTCCGCATGCTGGATGGTGGACAGGCGGTGGGCCACCATAATGGTGGTGCGGCCCTTCATCATGGCGGCCAGCGCGTCCTGAATCCACTGCTCCGTCTCCGTGTCAATATTGGCGGTGGCCTCGTCCAGAATCAGGATGGCGGGGTCAAAGGCCAGCGTCCGGGCGAAGCTCAGAAGCTGCCGCTGCCCGGCGGAGAAGGTGGAGCCCCGCTCCGTCACGCGCTCGTCATAGCCGTCCGGCAGGCGGTCAATGAACCGGTCGGCATTGACCCGGCGGGCGGCCTCGTGGACGGCCTCGTCGGTAATGGACTCCTCCCGGAGGCGGATGTTGCTCTTGATGTCGCCGGTGAAGATGAAAACGTCCTGCTGCACCTGGCCGAGACACCGGCGGATCTGTTCCCGGGTCAGGTCCCGGATATTGACGCCGTCCAGCAGAATTTCGCCCTTCTGGATGTCGTAATACCGGCCGATCAGGTTCAGAATGGAGCTCTTTCCCGCGCCGGTGGCCCCCACGAAGGCAACCTTCTGCCCCGGCTCAATGACGAAGCTCACGTCCCGGAGAACGTAGTTCTCGTTGTCATAGGCAAACCAGACGTTCTTAAACTCGATGCGGCCCTTTACTTCCGCCGGCCGGACCGGATTTTCCGGGTCGCGGATCAGGGGCTTTTCGTCCAGCAGGGTGAATATCTTTTCCGCCGAGGCCACGGCGGACTGGAGGGTGGACAGCTGCTCCGCCAGATCCTGGATGGGCTCGAAAAAGGTCCTGATGTATTGCAGGAAGATATACATGACGCCGAAGGACACCGTCCCCGCCAGCACGCCCCGGCTGCCCGCGGCGATGACGACGGCCATGGCCGCCACGGAGGTGAACACGATGACGGGCCGGAACACGGCGTTTACCAGGATGGCCCGGAAATTGGCCCGGTAGAACGCCTCGCTGTATTCGGAAAACTCACGGTATTTTGCCTTTTCCCGGTTGAAAATCTGAATGACCCGCATACCGGAGAGGTGCTCCGACAGGAAGGTGTTCAGCGCCGTCAGGCACGTCCGGGCTTTCCGGTTGGCCCGGAGGGAGAGGGTCCTGGCAAGTACGGTCAGCACCGTCACCAGCGGCACCATCACAAAGGACAGCAGCGCCATGCGGACGTCCAGCGCCAGCATCACCACCGCCAGGCCCAGGATCTTCACCACGTTCTTGAACAGCTTCACCAGGATATTGGCGTACAGCTCGTGAACCGCCTCCACGTCGTTGGTGACCCGGGTGGCGATCTTCCCCACCGGGGTCAGGTCAAAAAAGCGCATAGACAGGCTCTCGATATGCTCGAACAGCTCGCTTCGCATGGTGTAGACGATCCGCTGCCCCGTCCGCTGGAGCAGCAGGTACTGGACGCGGTTGCACACAAACAGCAGCGCCATCACGCCCACGTATTTGGCCGCCGCGGCGAGCACGCCGGCAAACCGCTCCTCCACCGCCTCGCCGGGGGCGTAATCCCCGGCGATATACCGGTCGATGGCGTCTCCGGTCAGGACGGGCTTGTACAGCTCCAGCGCCGTGATGACCAGCACCAGCAGCAGGCAGACCGCCACGGTCCCCAGGTGGGGCCTGAGGTAGGAAAGCATCCGAAGCACCGCGCGGCCCTCGTAATGGATATCGGAGTCCTCCTCATTCTTTTTCTGAAACAGGCTCAAGACGCCGCGCCTCCTTCCTCCCGCAGCTGCTTCTCCAGCTGCTGCTTGTCATAGACGCTCCGGTAAATGCCGCCCAGGGCCATCAGCTCCTCGTGGGAGCCGTACTCCGCCGCCCTGCCGTCGTCCAGCACCAGGATATGGTCCGCGTGCTGGATGGTGGAAATGCGGTGGGCAATGATAATGGTGGTGCGGCCCCGGCGGAGCCTCCTCAGGCTGCGGAGGATCTGCTCCTCCGTGTCCGTATCCACCGCCGAGAGCGCGTCGTCCAGGATCAGGATGGGCGCGTCCTTCAGCAGGGCGCGGGCAATGGCGCTGCGCTGCTTCTGCCCGCCGGAGAGGGTAACGCCCCGCTCGCCCACCACGGTTTCATAGCCGTCGGGAAACTCTATGATATTGTCGTGGATGCAGGCGTCCCGCGCCGCCTGCCGGATGTCCTCCATGGACTTCGACTCCGCGCCGAAGGCGATGTTATGGGCCAGGGTGTCGGAAAAGAGGAAGCTGTCCTGGGGCACGTAGGCAATGTCCCGCCGCAGCACCTCCAGGGGAATCTCATAGAGGGAATGCCCGTCAATGCGGATCATGTTCCGCCGGGTATTGTACAGCCGCAGCAGCAGATTGGCCAGGGTGGTCTTCCCGCTTCCCGTGCGGCCCAGGATGGCCAGGGTCTCGCCCTGGTCCAGGCGGACGCTGATGTTCTCCAGCGCGGGCTTCTCCTGTCCGGGATAGGAAAAGGTAAGGCCGTCCAGGTCGATCCCGCCCCGGAGGCCGTCCACGTCCCGCGCCTCCGGGCCGTCCACGATTTCCGGCCGCTCGTCCAGGATGACCCGGATCCGCTTGACGCTGGCCATGCCCTGGGAGATAAAGGTGACGCACTCCCCGGCGGCCATCATGGGCCATACCAGCATGGCGATATACAGGTTGAACGCCTCGAACTGACCCAGTGTGATCTCTCCGGCAATGGTCAGATATCCGCCGTACAGCAGCGTCAGCAGGCCGCTGGCGCCCACCACCAGGTCCAGCAGGGGAAGGAACAGCGCCTGGGTCCGGGCCACGTCCATGTTCCTGTCGTGCGTGCGCTGATTGACCTGATCGAAGGCCGCCAGCTCCTTGCGCTCCTGGACAAAGGCCTTGATGACCCGGATGCCGCTGACGGCCTCCTGTACCTGATCCGTCAGGTCGGAAAAGGCCCGCTGCCTGGCGAAAAACTTCCGGTGCATGATCTTACCGTAGATATAATCGCCGTACATGATCAGCAGCAGGGGAATGACCGCCACCAGGGTCAGGCGCGTATCCACATAGAATATCATTTTCCCCAGCACCATGATCAGCATGACGGAGGCGTCAAAGGCCGTCACGATGGTAGGTCCCAGCAGCATCCGGATGGCCTGCAGGTCGTTGGTGAAATGGGCCATGAGGTCGCCGGTCTTGTGCTCGTTGTAATAGCGCATGGACAGCGTCTCCAGATGGGCGAACAGATCCCGCTGCATGTCCCTCTGAATGGTCAGGCTCGTGCCAAAGATAAAATACCGCCAGCCAAAGCGGCCCGCCGCCATGCCCGCGCCCAGCAGGATGATCCAGACCACCAGCCGCCACACGCCGTCCATATCCATGGTCCCGGCCTTCAGTCCGTCGGTGATCTCGCCGGTAAACTGGGGGATGTAGACATTCATCAGATCCACCAGGGCCAGGGCGATGACGCCCATCACGTAGCGCGGCCAGTACCGTAAAGCGCAGCCGCCGATCCATTTCAGCTCCTTCATTCTCTCCTCTTTTCCTCCGCGCCGGATCCCGGCGGGTCTCTCCGCCATGCCGGGGTCCCTGTTTCCGTCTCCAGGGACCGGCCGCCGCGTTCCGCGCTTCCCTCATTGGAAGCGGTCCGGAGCGCGGCGGCACAATTCCCATAGTATGTTACTCCCAACCGGAAAAAACATCAAATGCTCATATGACATATCTACCCATACGCGCAAAGCATGGAGCCGCCGGAACACATGACGCTCCATCCTCTCCATCCGGGCTCGGTCCGCCCTGGATTGTGCGTGTTGCACAATTCAGGACGTTTAACTTTCAGCAATTCCACAAAATTTGGCGGAAGCGTATATTTCCCCTTGCATATTTCCATAATTGTGATATGATAGGTTCGTTCAGTGGAAACGTTATCGGTAACGTTTCTGGAAATTCAACGCTGTATAACAACAGGAGGAAATGAAATGAAGAAAAAGGTATTGGCTCTTGCATTGGCCGCCATCATGGCGCTGGCCCTGTTGGCCGGCTGCGGCGGAAACAACGACACCCCCAGCAACAGCACCTCCGGCAACAACACCTCCAGCAATAACACCTCCGGCAACAACGAGACGTCCGGAGCCTCCGGCCGCGTCTACTGGCTGAACTTCAAGCCTGAATCCGACGAGGTCCTCCAGGAAGTCGCCAAGATGTACAACGAGAAGACCGGCGTGCCCGTGAAGGTGGTTACCGCCGCCTCCGGCACCTACAGCCAGACCCTGAACGCCGAGATGGGCAAGAGCGAGGCTCCCACCATCTTCGTGGTGGGCAACCAAGCCGGCGTCCGCGACTGGACCGACTACGCCCTGGATCTGAAGGGCACCGCCATCGAGGCCCAGCTGAACACTGACGCCTACAACCTCTATGACGAGAACGGCAAGCTGGTGTCCATCGGCTACTGCTACGAGTGCTACGGCATCATCGTCAACCCCGATCTCATCGAGAAGGCCGGCCACTCCATGGACGAGATCAAGAACTTTGACGGCCTGAAGAAGGTTGCCGAGGACATCCACGCCCGCGCCGCCGAGCTGGGCTTCGACGCTTTCAGCTCCTCCGACATGGACGGCTCCTCCTCCTGGCGCTTCACCGGCCACATGGCCAACCTGGAGTACTACTACGAGCAGGAGGGCAACGTCTGGACCGAGTGCCCCGCCACCATCTCCGGCAAGTATATGGACAACTTCAAGAACCTGTATGACCTGTGCATCAACAACAGCCTGACCGCTCCCACCGATCTGTCCGTGGGCGGCCATGATGCCGAGGCCGAGTTCAAGAACGGCCAGGCCGCGTTCTTTGTCAACGGCTCCTGGGAGTACGCCGCCGTGTCCGAGACCGTGCCCAACGCCACCATGATCCCCTACTACTGCGGCGTCGCCGGCGAGGAGAAGGCCGGTCTGAACTGCGGCACCGAGAACTGCTGGGCCATCAACGGCAAGGTCTCCGCCGAGGATCAGCAGGCCACCATGGACTTCATGGTCTGGTGCGTCACCGATCCCGACGCTTCCCGCAAGCTGGTTGACACCTTCGGCGTCATGCCCTACAAGAACGCCGCCGAGTCCACCAACGGCTTCCTGGCCGACGCCAACGAGTACAGCAACAACGGCTGCTACGTCATGAACTGGGCCACCAACTACCAGCCCAACGTGGACGAGTACCGTGCCGCCCTGGTGTCCGCTCTGAACGCCTACAACGCCGATCAGTCCGCCGCCAACTGGGAGAGCGTCCGCGTGGCCTTTGTGGACGGCTGGGCCGCCCAGTATCAGGCCGTCAACGGCTGATAAAGCCTCATAAGTTCTTAGCGCAGGAGGGCGGGCGGTTTTCGCCCGTCCTCCCCTTATCCCAATGATTTTTTGAAAAAGGAGAGGATATCTTGAAACCGAAGAAAATTTCTGGCTACAATATGATACAGGCCAGCACCCGGCGCTGGTGGCCCCTCTTCCTGGGGCCCGTGGTGGCGGCCTTTATCATCGGCTTCGTCTGGCCCTTCATCCAGGGCATCTACCTGTCCTTCTGTCAGTTCAAGCTCATTGCCGACGCAAAGCCCATCGGCATCGGCAACTATATCCGGGCCTTCCAGGACGCCAGCTTTACCCACGCCTTCTGGTATACCGCCCTGTACGCCCTGGTGTCCCTGGTGCTCATCAACGTGCTGGCCTTTGCCGTGGCCTACGCCCTGACCCAGAACATCAAGGGCAGCAACCTGTTCCGTACGGTGTTCTTCATGCCCAACCTGATCGGCGGCATCGTGCTGGGCCATATCTGGTCCATGATCTTCGACGGCATCCTCAGCAAATTCTCCACCTCCATCGTCATGGACTCCAAGTACGGCTTCTGGGGCCTCATCATCCTCATGTGCTGGCAGCAGATCGGTTATATGATGATCATTTACATCGCCGGACTCCAGGCGGTGCCCGAGGACATGATGGAGGCCGCCCGCATCGACGGCGCCACCAAGGCCCAGACCCTGTTCAAGGTCACCATCCCCAACGTGATGCCCTCCATCACCATCTGCATGTTCCTCTCCCTGACCAATGGCTTCAAGCTGTTCGACCAGAACCTGGCCCTCACCGCCGGCCAGCCCATCGTCACCCAGCCCGGCGGCACCACCATCAAGACCACGGAAATGCTGGCCCTGAACATCTTCACTACCTACAACAACTCCAGCGCCAACGCCCACGGCACGGCCCAGGCAAAGGCGGTCATTTTCTTCATCCTGGTGGCGGGCCTGGGTCTGGCCCAGCTTGCCTACACCCGTAACAAGGAGGTACAACAGTAATGAAAGGTACTCTGGCCGCAGAGCGCAGGAACAAAATGATCCTGTCCGTGATCCTGGGCGTGATCTCCATCATCTACGTGCTGCCCGTGCTGTCGGTGCTGATCAACTCCTTCAAACTCAACACCTTCGTCAAGACCAACACCTTCGATCTCCCCACCGGCGAGATGTGGGCGGGCCTGGACAACTTCATCAAGGGCATGACCTTCGGCAACTACCCCTTCTGGAACAGCGTGAAATACAGCGTGGTCATCACGGTCCTCTCCACGGCGCTGATCCTGGTGGGCACCTCCATGGCCGCGTGGTATATCGCCCGTGTGAACTCCCTGTTCTGCAAGATCCTGTATTTCCTCTGCGTATTCTCCATGGTGGTCCCCTTCCAGATGGTCATGTTCACCCTGTCCAACACGGCGGACAGGCTGAAGCTGAACACCCCCTGGACCATCCCCGTGGTCTACCTGGGCTTTGGCGCGGGCCTGGCCATCTTCATGTTCGTGGGCTTCGTCAAATCCATCCCCCTGGAGATCGAGGAGGCCGCCGCCATTGACGGCTGCGGGCCGGTGCGCACCTTCTTCACGGTGGTGGTTCCCATGCTGAAGCCCACCATGATCTCCGTGGGCATCCTGGAGATCATGTGGGTGTGGAACGACTATCTGCTCCCCTACCTGGTGCTGGACCTGGAGAAGTACCGGACCATCACCATCCATATCCAGTATCTGAAGGGCAGCTACGGCACGGTGGACCTGGGCGCCACCATGGCGCTGATCCTGCTGAGCATCATCCCCGTGATCGTCTTCTACCTCACCTGCCAGAAGCACATCATCAAGGGTGTGGCCGCCGGCGCGGTCAAGGGATAAGGCCCCGTTTTCGTGTTGCGTAAATTGAAATTTCTCAGGGCATATCCGCAGATGCTGCGCGCGGATGATTTGCGGATATGCCCTTTGTCTATGAGAGAGAAGGGATACGTGTGACGATCAAAGATATTGCCAGACTGTCCGGCTTCGGCGTGGCGACCGTATCCCGGGTCCTCAACCACCACCCCGACGTCAGCGAGGAAACCCGGCGGAAGGTGATGGAGGTGGTGGAGGCCAACGGTTTCCAGCCCAATAACAACGCCAAGCATCTCAAGCAGCAGGCCGGCACCAGCATCGCCGTCATCGTCAAGGGGTCGCAGAACATGCTCTTTGCCGATCTGGTGGAGCAGATCCAGGTCCTGCTGCGGGAGGCGGGGCGGGACGCGTCCATCTACTACCTGGACGAGGACGCGGACGAGGTGGCCTACGCCCTGAAGCTCTGCCGGGAGCGAAAGCCCTTGGGCATCATGTTCCTGGGCGGAGATCTGGAATTGTTCCGGACCGGCTTCCAGCCCATCACCGTTCCCTGCCTGCTGATGACCAACAGCGCGGAGGCGCTGGGGTTTGAAAACCTGTCCTCCATTACCACCAACGACGAGGCGGCGGCATATCAGGTGATCCGCTTCCTGGCGGACCGGGGACACCGGCATATCGGCGTGCTGGGCGGCAACTGGTCCTGCTCCCAGATCAGCTACCGCCGGTTTCTGGGCTGTCAGAGGGCGCTTCGGGAACTGGAGCTGCCCTTTGATACGGAGCGGCAGTGCGAGCCCTGCCGCTACTCCATGGCGGAGGCCTACGCCGCCACGCGGCGGCTGCTGGACCGCTGCCCGGAGCTGACGGCCATCTTCGCCGTCAGCGACGTGATGGCCATGGGCGCCATCCGGGCCATGCGGGATTTGGGAAAGCGGGTGCCGGAGGACATGTCCATCGTGGGCTTTGACGGCATCTCCATTTCTGATTTCCTGGTCCCCCGTCTGGCCACTGTGCGCCAGAACACCCGGCGCATGGCGGAGCGGGGCGTGGACATGCTGCTGCGGAACATCGAGCGCAGCAGCCAGCCCCTCCACGAGCTGGTTCCCTTCCAGCTGATCGTCGGGGAGAGCGTGGCGCGCCTTGCCAGACCGGAAGCGCCGCGGCAGGGAAAAGAACCAATCAGCAGGAAAGGCACACCGTGCTTTGATCTGGAAAGGAGCGTATTCTCTTAATCATGGACTTGAAAGAATATCTTGGACAAATCACACAGGAGCGGTTTACCCTCGCTCCCGAGCAGTGCGATGACCGGCAGCTGTACGTGGCGCTGCTGGCGCTGACCCGCCGCCTGGCGGAGGAGCGCCCCGCCCCGGAGGGGGATCGGAAGCTGTACTATTTTTCCGCCGAGTTCCTCATGGGCAAGCTGCTGGACAACAACCTGCTGGCCCTTGGCATCCGGGAGCAGGCCAGAGAGGTGCTGGCCGGCATGGGCCGGGACCTGAACGCCGTGGAGGAGCGGGAGCCGGAGCCCTCCCTGGGCAACGGCGGACTGGGCCGTCTGGCCGCCTGCTTTCTGGACTCCATCGCCGCCCTGGGCCTCCGGGGCGACGGCGTGGGTCTCAACTACCACTATGGCCTGTTCCGCCAGAAATTTGTGGACTGCAAGCAGCACGAGGTCCCCGATCCCTGGATGGAGGCGGAGAGCTGGCTGATCCCCACGGGAAAAACCTTCACCGTTCCCTTCGGCGGCTTCGACCTGACGGCGAAGCTGTGGGACGTGGCCATTCCCGGCGCGTACAACGACCGGGCCAACCGGCTGCATCTTTTTGACGTGGAGGAGCCCGCCGGGGCCCCGGAGAACGGCATTGACTTCGACAAGACCGATATTGTCCACCACATGACCAGCTTCCTCTACCCCGACGACGGGGACGAGGCGGGCCGCCTGCTGCGGGTGTATCAGCAGTACTTCATGGTATCCGCCGGGGCCCAGCTGATCCTCCAGGAGCTGGAGGAGCGGGGGTACGGCTTCCGCGAGCTGGCGGACCACGTGGCCATTCAGATTAACGACACCCACCCCTCCATGGTCATCCCGGAGCTGATCCGGCTGCTGACCGTTCGGGGCCTCACCATGGACGAGGCCATTGAGCAGGTCCGCCGGACCTGCGCCTACACCAACCATACCATCCTGGCGGAGGCTCTGGAGAAATGGCCCCTGACCTTCATTGAACGGGTGGCTCCTCAGCTGGTGCTCATCATCCGGGAGCTGGACCGCCGGGTCCGGGAAGCCTGCCCCGATCCCACCGTTGCCATCCTGGACGGGCAGAATCTGGTCCATATGGCCCATATGGACATCCACTACGGCTACTCCGTCAACGGCGTGGCGGCCCTGCACACGGAGATCCTGAAAAAGTCGGAGCTGAAAGCGTTCTACGACCTCTACCCCGATAAGTTCAACAACAAGACCAACGGCATCACGCTCCGCCGCTGGCTGGAAGCCTGCAACCCGGAGCTGACCGCCCTGATCGACGAGTGCATCGGCTCCGACTGGCGGCAGAACCCCGGCAAGCTGGTGGGACTGCTGGATTTCATCGACAACGACCGGGTGCTGGAGCATCTGCTGGCCGTGAAGCATTCCGCCAAGGAGCGCTTCTGCCGGGAGCTGAAGGATGCTCAGGGCGTGGCGCTGGACCCCGATTCCATCTTCGACGTGCAGATCAAGCGTCTCCACGAGTACAAGCGCCAGCAGATGAACGCCCTGTACGTCATCCACAAATACCTGGACATCAGGGCCGGACGCATCCCGTCCCATCCTCTTACCGTCATTTTCGGGGCCAAGGCCGCCCCGGCCTATGTGATGGCCAAGCATATCATCCACCTGATCCTCTGTTTGCAGGCGCTCATTGAGAACGACCCGGCGGTGCGTCCCTGGCTGCGGGTGATGATGCTGGAAAACTACAACGTCACCTGGGCGGAGCGTCTGATTCCCGCCGCCGACATCTCCGAGCAGATCTCCCTGGCCTCCAAGGAGGCCAGCGGCACCGGCAACATGAAGCTGATGGCCAACGGCGCGGTGACTCTGGGCACCATGGACGGGGCCAACGTGGAAATCGCGGAGCTGGTGGGACCGGACAACATCTATGCCTTCGGCACGGACAGCGACAGGGTCATCCGGCTCTACGATGACAGGGGCGGCCAGCGCTACCGGGCGCGGGACTACTACCATACGCTCCGGGTGGAGCCCCTGGTGGACTTCCTGCTGTCCCCGGAGCTGCTGGACATCGGCGACCCCAAGAGCCTGGCGGCTCTGTGGCGGGACATGAAGGGCAAGGACTGGTTCATGGCCCTGCTGGACGTGGAGGAATATATCGCGGTCAAGGATCTGGCCGTCCGCCAGTACAGCGACCGGAAGTCCTGGGCCCGGAAGATGCTGGTGAACATCGCCAAGTCCGGATATTTCTCCTCCGACCGCACGATCAGGCAGTATAACGAGGATATCTGGCGTCTGTAAGAGACCATGGATAAAATTGGGGGAGCTTCGGCTCTCCCGATTTTTTGTATCCGCGTTATGCCGGTCAAAAAAAACCCAGGGATTTTTGGCCGGCCTGTTGCCGTTTCGATGCCGGAATGATATAGTTTATTTGCACAACACCGGAAAAGAGGTGCCTTCCCTTGATTCGCGTTTTGATTGTAGAAGACGAAAAACCTATCTCCAACCTGATCCGCCTGAGCCTGACCAAGGAGGGCTTTCACTGCGTCTGCGCCTATGACGGAGCGGAGGCGGCGGACCTGCTGGAGAACAACCCCTATGACCTGATCCTTCTGGACGTGATGCTGCCGGAGGTGGACGGCTTTGAGCTGATGGAGTACATCCGGCCTCTGGAGATCCCGGTGATTTTTCTCACCGCCAAGGGAGCGGTAGCGGACCGGGTGAAGGGCCTGCGGCTGGGCGCGGAGGACTATATCGTCAAGCCCTTTGACACCGTGGAGCTGCTGGCCCGGATCGACGTGGTGCTGCGGCGGTACAAAAAGCGTGACATGGTGCTGGAGGTCGGCGGCGTGAAAATCGACACCGCCTCCATGCGGGTCTGGCGGGGAGAGGAGGAGGTCAGCCTGACCAAGACGGAATATGACCTGCTCCTCCTCTTTGCCCGGAACCCCCGGCGGGCCATGTACCGGGAGACCATCTACGAGCGGGTCTGGGGCGGCGACTACCCCTTCGGCAGCAAAGCAGTCGATCTCCACGTCCAGCGCCTGCGGAAGAAGGTGGGCTGGGAGACCATGCTGCGGGCGGTGAACAGGGTAGGCTACCGATTAGAGGTCTAGTGGTGCATCCGGTGAGAAATTGGACTTCAGGCCGGAGATGGATTTGCGTCTGGCAAGGCGGAGGACGCGGGCGGGCTGTCGCCGTCAAGGATGACAACGCCGCCAGGCACAAATCCAGCCCGGAACAGAGTCTGATTTCTTGCCGGATGCACCACCAGGGCCTGGGCGGCCGGCCAATGCGCCCTGTTTCCCGGCATTTGCCCAGGATTGCCGCCCGGTGGCGAAGAACAGCGTTTGGAGAAGGATGCTATGAAGTTCCGAGTAAAGATGACCCTGTGGATGCTGGCGGTGCTGTCGGTCCTCTTCGGCATCGGAGGCAGCCTGCTGATCTCCGGCTTTTTTCAGGACTCCCTGGAGCGGGAGAAGGACGCGGCCTTCGCCTCCTACCGCATGGCCTGGAGCGCCCTGCGGATCGTCAACGGCCTGGACCCCTACCTGGACGCCGGGGCCATTTCCCGGACCATGGAGCAGCTGTGCGAGCAGAACGGCTCCGCCTGGACGGCCCTGTGCCTGGCCACGGAGGAGGGCATCCTCTACGAAACAGGGCCCTCCCTGGAACTCCTCCTGGATGGAAAACCGCCGTCGGACGCCTGCCTGATCCGGCTCTTCACACCGGAGACGGGGCGGCAGTGGCTGGCGCTCTCCGGCGCGGTGGAGACCAACGGGGAAACCTTATACCTCCATACCACCCACGACGTCTCCGCCCTCTACGCCATGCGGCAGAGCCAGCAGCGGACCTATCTGCGGGTGTTCGGCGTGATGGCCGTGATCTGCGCCATTGCCTGCTACACCATGTCCCGGCTGCTGACCGCGCCCCTGACGGGGCTGTCCCGCGCCTCCCGCGCCATCGCATCAGGCCGGTTTTCCAGCCGCGCGTCCGTCCGGGGCGAGGACGAGATCGCCGCCGTCTCCCGGGATTTCAATCTCATGGCGGAAAAGATGGAGCAGACCATCGCGGAGCTCCATCAGGCCATGGAGCGGCAGGAACGGTTCGTGGGCAGCTTCGCCCACGAGATGAAGACGCCCATGACCAGCCTCATCGGCTACGCCGACCTCCTCCGCAGCGGCAAGCTGACCGCCGCCGAACAGGCGGAAGCCGCCGACTATGTCTTCTCCGAGGGCAAGCGGCTGTCCAACCTGTCGAAAAAACTGCTGGAGCTGCTGGTGGTCAGGGAGCGGGATCTGCCCTTTATCGAGGCCTCCCCGGCGGACTTGGTGGAGGAGTTCACCACCCGCCTGCGGCCCCTGCTGGCTCCCCGGCAGATCACGGTGCTCTGCGGCTGCCAGCCGGGCGAGTGCCTCATGGAGCCGGACCTGGTCTGGTCCCTGCTGCTGAATCTGGCGGACAACGCCCAGAAGGCGGTCAGCAACGGCGGCGAGATCCGCTTCCGGCAGGAGATGCTCCCCGACGGCTGCCGCATTCAGGTGATGGACGACGGGAGGGGCATCCCGGAGAAGTCCCTGGAGCACCTGACGGAGGCCTTTTACCGGGTGGACAAGGCCCGTGCCCGAAAACAGGGCGGCTTTGGCCTGGGGCTGGCGCTGTGCCAGGAAATCGCGGCGGTGCATAACGGCTCCATCCGTTTTGCCAACCGCGCCGACGCGCCCCACGGGGCCTGCGTCACCGTGGAGCTGAGGGGAGGGCGGACAGCATGAGGCGGTTCAAACGGTATCTGCTGGTCCTGGTCACGCTGCTGCTGGTGGCAACCGGGGCTGCCATGCCCTTCGCCGTATCCCATGTGCAGGACGCCCGGCAGGTGGCGGCGGAGGTCCGTCCCTTCGATTCCTTCCAGCTGACCCTCAAGGAGGAGGCGGACCTGAGCCGGCTCCTGGGGGCTATTGCAAGCGGGGCGTATTATATCAACGAGACGCCTGATGCGGAAGATACGGCTCTGACCCAGGGACTGGCCCTGGCGGCGGTGGAAGATCTGCTGACGCATCTGGTCAAATATGATCTGCTGATGAAGGAGACCCTGGCGCAGTTTTCCGATCCCAGGGTCCGGGCGCAGACGGTGGTCCCCGTGGCGTATACCGATACGGAGACCGAAGGGGCCGCCGCCGCGCTGCCGGGACCGGAATATGATGCTTTCCCCGGAGATTACACCGAAGAAGACGGCATCCCCACCTGGACCGTCACCTGGAATCAGCCGAGCGACAGCTACATCTGGCTGGACGACGCCACCGGCAAGGCAATTTATATTCAGATCCCCAGCCTGTCCGGTCTGGGGAAATTTGACGGAAGCAACGCGTACTATGAGGAAGCCTATGCCGTGGCCGAAAAATGGAGGGCGTTCCTGTCGGACTACTACAGTACGGAGGTCCAGGTCGCCAATGAAAGGTGGTACGACGATGCCGTAAGGTTCGGACTGTCTTTTCCTCTGGGCGTAGGCGAGGACCAGGAAATTTTCCATCTGGAACTGTTCCTTTACTTCTCGTACCGCTTCTCCACCTTGTCACCCTACGTTTCGTAAGATTTTTGATGCCATACCAATGCCGGTTCGACGGCTTTTTTAAGGGATATCGTCCTATAATGGGAGTATCCCATTGACAGGACGGTGTTTCTTATGTACAAAAGACCGCGCCGCGCATGGCGGCGGCTCCCCCTGTATCCGTTTCTCCTGGCCGTGCTGGCCTTCCTTCTGGCTTTCGCGTTCCCGCAGGAGGAAGCCCCGGCGTCCGGACAATGCGTTTTTGTTCTGCCGGCCTCCGCGCTTCAGGACCCCGCGCCGGATTCTCCGGACCCCCAGGGCGTGGAACCCGGCATTCCCGACGCTCCCTCCCCCGCTGTTGACAAAAACGGCTGGGAGCTGACCCTGGTGAACAGCTGGAATCTTCTGCCGGCGGACTATGCCTTTACCCAAACGAGGCTCAAAAACGGCTGCATAGTGGATGAGCGGTGCTATCCGGATTTGCAGGATATGATGGACGCCTGCCGGGCCTCCGGACTGTCGCCGGTGATCTGTTCGGCCTACCGCAGCTATGAAAAGCAGAAGGAGCTGTACCTGCGGAAGGTGAGCAGACTGCTGGCCCAGGGCTGTTCCCAGTCCATTGCCGAGGCCGAGGCCGCCACGGAGGTGGCCCTCCCCGGCTCCAGCGAGCATCAGCTGGGCCTCGCCCTGGACATCGTGGACCTGAATAACCAGAACCTGGACGAAACCCAGGAGGACACCGCCGTCCAGAAATGGCTGATGGAGCACAGCTGGGAGTACGGCTTTATTCTTCGTTATCCCAGCGGCAAGAGCGAGCTCACCGGGATCATCTACGAGCCCTGGCACTACCGCTACGTGGGCAGGGACGCGGCCAGGGATATCTATGATCAGGGGATATGTCTGGAGGAGTATCTGGACTCATAAAAACCCGCCCCGCCGGAATAAATCCGGCGGGGCAGGTTTTTATGTATGAAATCGCTCTCCTCAGCGCGGCGGATTCTTATCCCTTGACGCCTCCGGAGGCCAGGCCGCTGACCAGGTTCTTCTCAATGCCCATGAACAGGATGACCACGGGGATGATCGCGAAGATGGACGCGGCGAAGAGGTACTGCCACTCGATTATGTTGTAGCCGTTGAAGACGTTGATGCCCACCGTCAGGGGCCTGAGTGTGTCGGTGGAGATCAGGCACAGGGCCACGGTGTACTCGTTCCAGGCGTTGATGAAAATGAAGATCAGCGTAGTCACGATGCCCGGCGCGGCCACGGGCAGCAGCACCCGCATCATGGACTGGACCCGGGTGCAGCCGTCGATGGTGGCGGCCTGCTCCATCTCGGAGGAGATGCCCAGGAAGGTGCCCCGCAGCAGCCAGATGGTAAAGGCCTGGTTAAAGGCGGCGTTGATAAAGATCAGGCCCCAGATGCTGTCCGTCAGCCCCATGGTCATCATGACCTTGTAGATGCCGATCAGCAGCACCACTGGCGCGAACATCTGGGAGACGATGACGAAGCCCAGGAAAGCGGTCTGCCCCCGGAAACGCATCCGGGCCAGGGCATAGGCGGCGGGGATGCCGCAGAGCATGGCAATGAGGGTGGAGCCGCCGGCAACCAGGATGGAGTTGAGCATGTACTTGGCCATGGGGGCCCGGCTCCAGATGTCGATGAAGTTGGACCACAGGGCCGTGACGGGCAGGATGGTGCCGTTGGCGGAGAAGATCTCCGCCCGGCTCTTCAGCGCGGTGCAGAGCATGGCAAAGTAGGGATACAGCGTGATGATGCACACGTCGAGCACCACAAAGTACAGCAGCACCCGCAGGATGGTTTTCTTCACGGAGACCGGCTTTTTCACAGCGTTGGCGGGCTGGCTCATCATACGTCATCTCCTTTCCGCAGGGTATAGATCATGTACGTGCTGGCACAGATGAGCAGGATGATGAAGCCGATGACGGAGACCGCCGCGGCCTCGCCCTGCCTGCCGTTGTAGAAGGCCAGCTTGTAGAGGTAGGTGACCAGGGTGTCCGTATGGTTGGCCGGGTCGCCCTTGGTCATGGTCCAGATAATGGGGAAGGAGTTGAACACGTAGATGATGTTCAGCACCGTGCTCACCGTCAGGGAGGACTTTACCAGGGGCAGGGTGATCTTAAAGAGCTTCTGCCAGTAATTGGCCCCGTCCACCGTGGCGGCCTCATAGTAGGTGGTGTCAATACTCTGGAGGCCGGAGAGCACGCAGAAGCAGACAAAGGGAATGGTAACGAAGATGCCGCAGGCGATCTCCCAGGCGAAGTAAGCCTCCGGCGTGGGGGTCCAGTTCACCGGGGCGCTGATCAGCCCCAGCTTCAGCAGCAGGGTGTTCAGCGTACCGTAGTCCTTGTTGATGATAAAGTTCCATACGCTGGCCTGGATGACCAGCGTGGTGGCCCAGGGGAAGACCACGATGGCCCGGGCGATCTTCCGCCCCCGGAAATTGTTGTTGAGAATCAGCGCCAGAATAAAGCCCAGCACCGTGGAGATCACCACCACGGCAATGGTCCAGACGATGGTGTTTTTCAGCACCAGCCCGAAGGCCGAGCTTTTGAGCACCTTGGTAAAGTTGGCAATGCCGTTGAAGCCCTTGATCCTGCCCGCCTTGCTCACGTCGCTCATGGACAGCTGGAACACGGACAGGATGGGAACCAGGATAAACACCGCCATCAGAATCACGCTGGGCGCGATCCAGACATACGGCTCGAGTTTGCGCAGGGTCTTTTTGTTCACGGGAACACCTCCCTATTTTCTCCCTTTTCCGCTGGTTCTCCGGCCATTTTCAAAGCATGGGTTTCCCATACCTTGAAAATGGCCGGGATTGAAGAAGTCCGCGGGACCGGGCCGCTCCGGCCCGGCCCCGCGGCTGTGCGTTAACGAATCAGTATTTCCCTGTTTCCCGGCCGCTTAGCCGGCGATCTCGGACTGGAGGCTGTCCAGCAGCTCCTGAACGCTGCCGCCCAGCAGAGCCTGCTGCTCCACGTTGATGACGCCCTGCTTCACGTCGGCCCACTCAGCCTTGGCAGTGGGATAGAACTTGCAGGAGCCCACGATCTCCACCCAGGGAGCCATGCTGGGATCGGACGCGGCCACGATCTCGCCGCCGGCGGAGGTGGCGGGCAGGAAGCCCTCCATCAGCACCCAGTCGGAGTAACGGGCATCGTCATAGAAGAAGTCAAAGAAGGTCTTGATGGCCTCGATCTTCTCGGCGGAGTGGTTGTTGTCGAAGCACATGAAGCGGTCCATGACGCCCGCGGAGACGGAGGCGTTGCCGCCGTTGGAGGGGATCGCGGCAAAGGCGTAGTTGATGCTGCTGCCGCCCTCTTTGATATAGGTGGGGATGCTGTTGGGGCCGATCATCATGGCAAGCTTCCCGGCGCCGAACAGATCCTGGAGGGTGTAACGGGTCTCGTTGGCGGGATCGGTGTTGGTGAGACCGTCCTTGACCAGGCCGATGGCGTACTCGATGGCTTCCACGTTCTCGGCGCTGTTGAGAGTCCAGCTGCCGGAGGCGTCGGTGAAGTCGCCGCCGTTGTTCCAGATGTAGTAGGCGAAAGCGGCCTGGCCCTCGTCGGTGGTCATGTCGATGCCCCAGGGATAGATGCTGGAATCATAGGCCTTCAGCTTCTCGCAGGCGGTCTTCAGCTCGTCCCAGGTGGTGGGCACTTCCACGCCGGCGGCGTTCAGAAGGTCCACGTTGTAGTACATGGCGCGGGCGGAGGCCAGATCGGGCACGGCCCACACGGTGCCGTCCACCACGGACTGATCCAGGAAGGCGGGATACATCTTGGCGTAGGTCTCATCAGAGACGTAATCCTTGGCGGGGAGGAGCAGGCCGTCAGCCTGATAGTCGGCGAACACGTCGATGTTCAGGATGTCGGGGGCCTGCTGGCCGGAGATGCGGGTGTTGACCACGGTGTAGATGTCGTTCCAGGAGACGACCTCCACGGTCAGGTTGATGTTGTCATAGGCGGCGTTGAACTCGTTCTGGAAATCGGCCCACCACTGGGTGGTGTTCTGGCCGTACTGGGCGGCGATGACGTTGATGTCGATCTTGTCTCCGGAGGGAGCGGGATCGGCGGGTGCGTCATCCTTTGCGGGGGTGTTGTTGGCGGGAGCGGGGGTGTCGTTGTTCCCGCCGCAGGCGGCCAGAGCCAGCGTCATCACCAGAGCCAGCAGCAGTGCAAGAGCTTTCTTCATGTTTCAGTAATCCTCCTTCATCATTAGCCGAACAGCGCGCCTTTCCGGTCCGTACATACGCGGCGCACAATTCTGGGTTTTATTGTATCCGGTTCCCTTTCAGAAAAATAGGCTTCTGCGTTCTGAATATAGCAAAATCGTACGCATCAAGAAAAATTGTACGATTTGCAGAAAAACGGAGGGGGAAATCCGTCAATATAGACAAATATTTACGCGCTATGCCGCCATTTTTTTCGAAAATCTCTGGGAGTCATGCCGGTAATGGAGCGAAAAATTCTGGAAAAGTAGTTATAGTCGCTGATGCCCACCGCCTCCGCCACCGCGGAGATGGGCATATCGTTCCGCAGCAGGAGCGTCTTGGCGGCCTCGATGCGCCGCTGCGCGATCAGATGGGACAGGGTCTGCCCGCCGGAAAGCTCCTTGGCCAGACGGCACAGCTTGGTCCGTCCCACGTGCAGCGCCTCGGCGACGCTCTCCAGGGACAGCTTCTCCATATAGTGCTGCTCCAGATAGATTTCCAGCTTTTGCAGATCCGTCCGCTCTGTGGCCAGGATCATCCCCTTGAGCTGGATGTAGGCGGCCAGGGCCTCCAGAAGCTCCGAATACGCCTTCAGCTCCAGGGCGGAATACTGCCGGAACTGGAAGAACGCGTCCTTCAGCGCCTCCGGTCCGCCGGGATACCAGTCCAGCAGGGTCCGGGTGTGTTCCCACTGCTCCTCCATGGGGGAGTCGTCCAGAAAGCAGCCGAAGACCAGATAGGCCAGCGGGTGGTTCTTGTCATACAGCGGCATGACCGCCTCGCAGATCCCGGCGTGGCAGCGATAGAACTGAAAGCCGCTGTCCGCGGCATAGCTTTTCACCTTCCAGGCGTCACAGTCCACGCATCGCCGGTGGCCCTCCGGAAGGTCGTTGATTGCCTTGCAAAAGGGCGGGTGGCCCTCAAACAGGTTGATGTCCCGGCCCTGCGGGTCCAGGATGTTGGCCGCCATGCCGGTGAAAACGTATAAGCTGGTCAGCAGGCTGAGCAGCTGCTCCTGGTCAAAGAGGATATTCATCCGATCCCTCCCAATCCATTTCCGTCCCTGTACAGGGACGGAAAACGGGGTACCCCGTTTTCCATGTCTTTTGGACAGTATAGCACATAAGCCGCGGATTGGGAACGATAATGCGAAAAACAGGATAAAATTTTTTAAAGTTGCGTTTTCCTCTCCCGCTCATTATAATAAAGACATCCGTTTCCGGGGAGGCGCGCCATGGAATACCGTCCGCTGGTTCCCCGCAGGCCGCTGCGGGTGCAGGAGCTTTATACCGTACATTATTTTGAATTCACCGGCAGCTACGCCTTTCCCGGCGAACGCCACGACTTCTGGGAGCTGCTGTACGTGGACAGGGGCGAGGTACAGGTGACCGCCGGGGAGCGGACCTGCCGCCTGCGCCGGGGCAGGCTGATTTTTCACGCCCCCGGAGAGTTTCACGCGCTCTCCGCCGTGGGCGTGGCGCCGGACCTGGTGGTGGTGAGCTTCCGGTGTGACAGCCCGGAGATGGCCTCCTTTCAGGGACTGGTGGCCGAAGCGGGCGAGGGGGAGCGGGCGCTGCTGGCCCGGATCGTGGCGGAGAGCGCGGCCGCCTTCTCCACGCCGCTGAACAATCCCGACGCCCCTGGACTGGAACGGCGCGAGGCGGCCCCCTTCGGCGGGGAGCAGCTGCTGACCGCCGCCCTGGAGGAGCTGCTGATCCGGCTGCTCCGCCGGGACGCCGGGGCGGTCAGGCAGGAAACGCGGCCCAGAGAAAATTCCGGCACGCTGGAGCAGGTCATGGACTATCTGGCCGCCCGGCTGGACTGTCAGCTGACCCTGAAGCAGGTCTGCCAGGATAATCTGGTAGGCCGCAGCCAGCTGCAAAAGCTGTTTCACACCCACACCGGCGGCGGCGTGATGGAATATTTCGCCGGGATGAAGATCCAGGCCGCACGGCGGATGATCCGGGAGGGGCGGCTGAACTTCACCCAGATTGCCGCCCGGCTGGGGTTCCAGTCCATCCACTATTTCTCCCGCCGCTTTCGGCAGATGACCGGTATGTCCCCCAGCGAATACGCCCGCAGCGTGAAGATGCTCTCAGAGTCCGGCGGCGTATATCCGGACGATCGTGCAAACAATGCATAAAATCGTCTATTTCCATTTGGGGCTTCCCCGGCTACAATAAAGGTACGCGGATACGCGCCGGACAGCCCCGGCATACATATGGAGAGAGGAACTGCAATATGAACAGGAAACCCGTACTGATTATCATGGCAGCGGGCATGGGCAGCCGCTACGGCGGGCTCAAGCAGCTGGACCCCGTGGGCGAGCACCAGCAGATGATCATCGACTATTCCATCTATGACGCCCGCCGGGCGGGGTTCGAGACGGTGATCTTCGTCATCAAGCCGGAGATCGAGGCGGATTTCAAGGCCCTGGTGGGCAGCCGGGTGGCGAAATCCATGAACGTGCGGTACGTCTTCCAGCAGAAGGAGGACCTGCCGGAGGGCTACGCGGTCCCCCCTGAGCGGACCAAGCCCTGGGGCACCGCCCAGGCGGCCCTGGCCGCCCGGAACGTGGTGGATGGTCCCTTTGCCGTCATCAACGCCGACGACTACTACGGGCCAGAGGCTTTCCGGGAAATCTACGACTACCTCAGCAGCCACCCGGACGGAGACGTGTACGAGTACGCCATGGTGGGCTACCTGCTGAAGAACACGGTGACGGAGAACGGCTCCGTGGCCCGGGGCGTGTGCGAGGAGACGGAGGATCACTTCCTGACCCAGGTCACTGAACGCACCAGGATCGAAAAGGGCGAGCCTCCCCGGTTCACCGAGGATGACGGCCAGACCTGGACGGAACTGCCCGGGGACACCATCGTGTCCATGAATATGTGGGGCTTCAACCGCAGCTTCCTGGAGGAAGCGTGGGCCCGGTTCCCCCGGTTCCTGGACAAGGCTCTGTCGGAAAACCCCGCCAGGGCGGAGTACTTCCTGCCCACCGTGGTCAGCTGGCTCATCGACGAGGGCAGGGCGCGGGTAAAGGTCCTGCGGAGTACGGACAAGTGGTACGGCGTTACCTACCGGGAGGATAAGCCCGGGGTGGCGGCGGCTATCGCGGAGAAGACGGCGGCGGGGCTGTACCCTGACCGGCTGTGGGAGACGGAATAATGACGAAAGCGGAAGAATATCTCGGCGAGGTCCTGGCGGCCTTTGATTTCGGCGAACCTGTAGTAGGCGCCGTCCGCTTTGGCCAGGGACATATCAACGATACCTTTGTGGTACACACCCAGCCGGCGGACCGCTGCTGCCGGCGCTTCATCCTCCAGCGCATGAGCCCCGCCGCCTTCAAGCGGCCGGACCAGCTGATGGAAAACGTCATCGGCGTAACGGAGTACCTGGGCCGGGAGATCGAGAGCCACGGCGGAGATAGGGAACGGGAGGCCCTGCGGGTCATCCGTCCCAGAAGCGGCCAGCCCTACTACGCCGACCGGGACGGCGGCGCATGGCGCGTGTATCCCTTTGTAGAGGACACGGTCTGCTATCAGACGGCGGAGACGCCGGCGCTGTTCGCCGCCTCCGGCCGGGCCTTCGGCCGGTTCCAGCGGCTGCTCCAGGACTACCCGGCCCAGACGCTGTACGAGACGATCCCCCGCTTCCACGACACCGAGGACCGTCTGGCAAAGCTGAAGGCCGCCGCCGCGGCGGACCGGCTGGGCCGGGCGGCGGAGTGCCGGAAGGATATCTCCTTCATTCTGGAGCGGGAGGCGGACTGCTCCGTGGCTCTCCAGGCCCTGCGGGACGGCGTGCTGCCCCTGCGGGTCACCCATAACGACACCAAGCTCAACAACGTCCTGATGGACAGCGCCTCCGGCGAGGGCGTGTGCATCATTGACCTGGATACTGTCATGCCCGGTCTGGCCATCAACGATTTCGGCGATTCCATCCGCTTCGGCGCCAACCACAGCGCCGAGGATGAAACGGACCTCAGCAAGGTCAATCTGGACATCAGCCTCTTTGAAATCTATACCCAGGCTTTCCTGGAGGGCGCGGGGGGCACGCTGACGGAAAAAGAAATCGAGTATCTGCCCTGGGGCGCGAAGCTCATGACCCTGGAGTGCGGCATCCGGTTCCTGACGGACTATCTGGAGGGCGACGTCTACTTCCATATCAGCCGGGAAAAGCAGAATCTGGACCGCTGCCGGACCCAGTGCAAGCTGGTGGGCGACATGGAAGCGCATTGGGACGAATTGATGGCGATTGTGAAAAAGTATCAATAAAGCGGAAACTCCGGTCTACAGGGGAAATCCTTCTGTAAGCCGGAGTTGTTTCATTTTATAGTAACCGCAGTTCAAAATCAGTAAAGTTTAGGGCCGCCCTTTTCAAAGGGCGGTGGGTCCAGGGCAAAGCCCTGGTGGGTTTGGGCGAAGCCCAACACTTACTCGTTCTCAACCTCGTCGACTATATATACAGCCATACCGCCAAAGCGATTTCCGCCGCCAGAATCAGGGGCATCCCCAAGACGAAATACCAGTGTTTCGTCTTGTGCCGGAAACACCACATGCCCAGACAGGCCCCCAGTCCCCCGCCCAGCAGGGCGGAAAGGAACAGCGTCCGTTCCCGGATCCGCCGTGCGCCCCGTTTTTTTGCCCGGCGTTTGTCAAAGCCCATCAGCGCGAAGGCCCAGAGGTTCACCAGAACCAGATATCCCCAAATAAGGGAGAGCGGGGAGCCTACTGCAATCCAGATCATATCCCCGGATGCCTGGGGCAGAAACCGTTCCTTGCCGGTGCTCCAGCTGACGATCTTCGTCTGGGATTGTATAGTCATGGTGGGTGCTCCTCTGTCTTTCTTTTTTCGTCGGCTCTATTCTACCGAAAATCGGCGGCAATTGCAAGATGCTTCTTGAGGACAGGCTCCTGGCAGCCTTATGCCATTTATAGTGGCCGCAGATCAGAAACAGTAAAGTTCAGGGCCGCCCAGGACCTTTTATAGTCGACGCGGTTGAAAAAGGGTAAAAAGGAGGCAGGGGTTTTGTCCCCGCGCCGCTGAAGCCGCACACGCCCTGTCAATTCCCCACTTGTAAAATATGCGGAAAACTGGTAAAATAAGTTTTGGTACGGTATATATTACTTCTGTTGATTTTAACGTGTTTCGTCAACAGTTCGAGGGGTAGGGATAAAAATGATTGAAAAGTATACAGAAGCGGCCCTCCCGGTATGGGGAGGAAAGAGGGGGGCCCGCGTGAGCGAGATGTTCATTGGCGAAACCATCCGCCTGAAACGATCAGAGCTTGGCTTGACACAGGAAGAGCTGTGCGCGGGACTGTGCGACCCCTCTACGCTCTCCCGTATTGAGACCGGTAAACAGGCGCCTTCCCGCAATCTGGCCAACGCGCTCCTTCAGCGGCTGGGCCTGCCTCACGACAGATATTACGCGCTTGAAACTTTTCTGACCTCAAGCGAAGTGGAATCCGACACCCTGCGGGCGAAAATCGACGGCTGCATCGCCCGTTTCCGGCAGTCGCTGGGGGAAGAGCGGCGGCAGGCACGGCTGGAGGCTTTGGAACACCTGAACCGGCTGGAGGCCGGCGCGGAAACCGACGACAACATTGCCAGACAGTATATCCTGGCTGCGCGGGCCGCCCTGGGCAGTAAAACCGGCGCCTACGGTTTTGAGAGGAGACGCCGCATGCTGCTGGAGGCAATCCGCCTGACGGTTCCCCAGTTTGACATAGATGTGCTGGATGGCCGCTTGTACAGCATAGATGAAACCGGAATTATCAGCCAGATTGCCGAGGCGTATTCCGATGCGGGGCAGCACAAAAAAGCAGCTGACATTTTCAGCCAGCTGCTTACATACGTGCAGGACCACTACCAGAATGTGACCCATCCCTCCCGGTATCTGTCCCCTGCCGCCCTCAACTACGCACGGGAGCTCTGTCTGATGGGCTGCTATGAAGACGCTTTGAGAACCGCGGAGCTGGGACGGAAGGCATGCCGGGACTACGGGTTCTGCCAGCCCCTGCCCGGCCTGCTGGCCGTCATGGCGGAGTGCCGGCACGAGATGGGAGAATACGGGCAGAGCAGAGATCTCTACTGCCAGGCCTACTACCTGTACCTGGAAACGGGCAATGCCAGCGGTCTTGCGGACGTGGAAGAGGCGGCCGCAAAGCGGCTGGGGCTTACATTTCCGCCGAGGGAGGGACGCGTATGAAGATAAAATACCTGAACGAGGTCGTCCGGCAGCGGAGAAAAGAGCTGAACGTATCCCAGAGAATGGTCTGCGAGGGACTGTGTGCCACCATGACGCTCTCCCGCTTTGAAAGCGGGCAGCAGACGCCCTCCTGGAGCTGCGCCGCCGCGATCCTCCAGCGGCTGGAATTGCCGGACGAACAGATTTTCGCCCAGCTTACCAGGGAGGAAACGCGGCTGGTGCTTCTGCGGAAGGAAATCCTTGCCTCCTGCGGTCGGTTTGAACAAACTCTGGGCGAGGAGCGGGAGCAGGCCCGTATGCAGATTTTGGAGAAACTGCGTGATTTGGAACGCTGTATCAAGAAAGACGATCGGATTAATCAGCAGTTTTTTCAAATGAGCAAAATCATTGTCGGCCTATTTGCTCCACAAAATCGTTTGGAGATGTTGATGGAGACCATTCGCCTGACATCTCCCCGGTTTGATCTGAATGATATCAGCAAATGCCTGTATTGTTCAAATGAGGTCATGATCATCAACCAAATTGGACGCGCTTATTCAGATTGTGCGCAACCCAAGATAGCCGTCAACATTTATGAACAGTTGATGACACTTGTTTTAAATCGAGCTCCCAATCATGAGTATCTTCCTCTGATTGCATATAATTACGCCCGCTGTCTTGTACTGGAGAATCGAATGAAGGAAGCGCTGGAAATATCAGAACTTGGCCGGCAAATCTGCACCAGGCAGGAACACTACTATCTGCTGCCAAAGTTTTTGCATGTGGAGGCAGAATGCCTTTACTTTACAGGAGAAGCCGACAGCAGCAGGGACTTTTACCGGTCCGCCTATCATATTTATGGGGCTCTCGCAAATACAAGCGATCAGGAAATTTTGAAGTACGCCGCTAAAAAGTATTTAAATCTGCTGTTTTAGTCCGTGGGAACAGTGTCCTGACCCCCCGGCAGCGTATCCTCATGATCCCTCTGGATCGAGATGCCGGGTTCATTGGGATCGCCCTTGCCCGGAACTACCGGTCCCTTGCCCACGTCGATGATGATGGAACCGTCAGGAATCGGGGTAAAGCCCGCCTGTGCCGGAATCGCCATCAGCGAGAGGCACATCACCAGGGAGAGCAGCATCGCAGTCAATTTCTTCATGTTTTTTACCATCCTTTCTTATGTCACCTGAGATCAGGTACATGCTATCCTATGAGCGCGGCATCCCGGTTATGCCGGAAAATTTGGATGCAGGTGACGACAGCGCGGATGGACTTTCCATCCAGCGAACGGAGACGATATTGCGCTTTTAATCGAAGAATCGTACAATATCTGTGTAATTGAACATTTCCAATAAAAACAGAGGGCCTGACCGTGACAGTCAAGCCCTCTGTAATTGATTCGCTATATGCGCTGAAAAAAGTATCACTCCACTTCCAGGTAGGGCCTCGCCAGCCCGATGGTCACTATCGTTCCCTTCCCCAGCTCCGACGCCGCCTGGATGGTATGCCCCAGCTTTTTGCAGATTTCCCGGCTGAGGTACAGCCCGATCCCGGTAGCCCGCTTGTCCAGCCGGCCGTTGCACCCGGTAAAGCCCCGCTCAAAGATCCGGGGCAGATCCTCGGCCGCGATGCCCACACCGTCGTCCTGAATCATCAGCCGCTCCCCCTCGCTCCACACGGTCACATGGCCGCCGGGGGCGTACTTCACCGCGTTGGACAGTACCTGCTCCACCACCAGTTGGAGCCATTTCTCATCGCTGAGGACCTTCAGTCCGGTCTCCCGCAGCTCCAGGGACACCTTCCCCCGGATAAATAGCGGCGCGTACTTCCGCGCGGCCTGCCGCAGTACGCCGTCCACATCCACCTGCCGAATGACGTAATCTGAGGCCCCTCCGCCCAGCCGCAGATAGCTGAGCGCCAGCTCCACGTACCGCTCCACCCGGAACAGCTCGGCGCCCAGGGCCCTGCCCTGCTCCGTATCGTCGCTCTGGAGGATCAGCCGCATGGCGGCGATGGGCGTTTTGATCTGGTGGACCCACATGGTGTAGTAATCCATGGTTTCCCTTGTTCTGGCGTCCAGCGCGGATACCGCCGCCCTCCGGTCCCCGTCCAGCTCCATAATGATCTCCCGCCAGGCGGCCTCCTCCAGGTTTCGCGCCTCCGGCAGCAGGGACAGCAGCAGCGCCGCCTGGCCCTGGATGCTTTTCAGCTCCAGCACTCGTCTGCGCCACCGCAAAAAATCCACCACGCCGCAGATCAGCAGCAGGATCAGACACAGCAGCCCGCCATATCCCGCCGCCTCCGCCGGCAGCTCATAGAGGGTCAGCACCCAGGCAAACAGCCCCACGCAAACGCCCAGCAGCGCCAGCGTCCAGCACCAGTCCTTGATATATCCCCAAAATATCCGCATTGGCTCTCACCCCTCGATCAGATAACCCAGGCCCTTTTTGGTCCGGATAAAATCCGTCAGCCCAATTCCCTCCAGCTTTCGCCGCAGCCGGGCCATATTGACCGTCAGGGTATTCTCGTCTACAAAGCTGTCCGTCTCCCACAGCTTCCGCATCAGGGTATCCCGGGAGACCGTTTTGCCCTTCTGCTCCAGCAGAACCTGCAAGATACGATACTCGTTCCGGCTCAATTCCAGCGCCTGTCCCTCGTACCGCAGGGTGTTGTCCCCAGTGTCCAGTACCGCGCCCCGGCATCCCAGCAGCTGGGCCGTCGCCCGGAAGTCGTATGTCCGTCGCAGCAACGCCTGGATCTTCGCTGCGAGCACTTCCAGATCGAAGGGCTTGGTCACAAAGTCGTCCCCTCCCATATTCATGGCCATGACGATATTCATGTTGTCTGAGGCCGAGGAGAGGAAGACAATGGGTACCTGGCTGAGCTTTCGGATCTCCGCGCACCAATGGTATCCATTCCGATAGGGCAGTCCGATATCCAGCAGCACCAAGTGGGGCGCGAAGGCGGTAAACTCCTCCATAACGCGGGTCAGATTATCCGCTTTCCGCGCCTCCCACCCCCAGGAGGTGATGTATTCCACCACCGCTCCGGCAATGACGGCGTCATCCTCAACCACGAAAATCTTATACATACCATATCCCTCTGCCACGAAATCAAAGCAGTGTCAGCTGCCACTCACCATTGACCTTCTCATAATAAAATTCGCTCAAATCTTCCGATTCGAATACGCGCAGCATATTCTCAAAATCATATGCCAATCTGTAATCACCCAATTCAGATCGCTTGATCCAGAACACTTCCCCCTCATCTGAGGAAGTCAATTCCCCTGAGAAGCAGTCCGTCTTAAAAAAGAAAACGACATACCGCACACCATCATCCCGCAGGAAATGCTTCAGGCCGCATAACCGCGGTTTTCTGATTGTCAGGCCTGTTTCTTCCCTCACCTCGCGAATCACAGACTCCACAAAGGACTCTCCCAGCTCCACATGCCCGCCGGGGAATGTGACCCCCGGCCAATCCGGGTCCTGCCGGTCCTGCACCAGGATATTCCCTTGCCCGTCGTAGATCATGCACATATTAGTCAGCACAACTGTCTCCCGTCTTGCCATCTCTGTTTCTCCTTACGATCTTTATGGATTACCAGCGCAGTTCGCAGTCCCCCGTAGCATTGCTGAATTCCCAGCGCAGGAAATATCTGCTGCTTCCATCCAGCTCTATACAGGCTACGGGATGCCATTTGTTTAATCTTAGTAAGGGCATTTTTTTCTGGTTCAGCAGCAGAACCTCTACGCTGCCCTTCGTCAAACGGGCGTCCAGGACAAACTCATACATTCTGCTCTCACGGAAGCAGCCCACATGGCTGACCCAACCCGTACAGGAATCCAGTCTTACCCGGTCCCCGTTCTTCCCAGGATCGAACACAAACAACAGGGCCATTATGCTTTTTGTCACTGCAAGCCCGCTGCAGTACATTTTGTACACCGCAAAGCCAAAGATCGGCACAAATAGGAGCAAAAATGGCCATTGTTTCATAGATCTCCTCCCGAAAATATATACATTACAAGCAAGAAAAAAAGAACAGCCTTTCGGCTGTCCTTTTATGTTGGCGTTACCTATCTTCCCAGGCCGTCTCCAGCCAAGTATTGTCAGCAGAAGCGAGCTTAACTTCCGTGTTCGGGATGGGAACGGGTGGACCCTCGCCCTAATCAACACCAACTATTCAGGATCACACCCTGAAAACCGAACAAAGGGAAGGAGAGAGAGGAGCGAGGTCATTGCCTGCATAATGTAGGTCAAGCCCTCGGGCGATTAGTACAGGTCAGCTGCACACATTACTGCGCTTCCACCTCCTGCCTATCAACCAGGTAGTCTTCCTGGGCCCTTACTCCATAAAGGATGAGAGATCTCATCTTAGGGGGGGCTTCACGCTTAGATGCCTTCAGCGTTTATCCCGTCCGTACATAGCTACCCAGCTGTGCCGTTGGCACGACAACTGGTGCACCAGAGGTACGTCCATCCCGGTCCTCTCGTACTAAGGACAGCTCCCTTCAAATCTCTTACGCCCGCAACAGATAGGGACCGAACTGTCTCACGACGTTCTGAACCCAGCTCGCGTGCCGCTTTAATTGGCGAACAGCCAAACCCTTGGGACCGAATTCAGCCCCAGGATG
>JAAVHC010000029.1 GCA_014799925.1 Oscillibacter sp. | reverse complement strand
TCTCGTCATCGGGAGTGGGCGGAGTGACTGTGCCGCCACCGCCACCGCCGGTCGGCGGGGTAGGAGGCGTGGGAGTCTCGCCGCCGTTCTTCGGAGTGGGAGTGTAGGTGGCCGTGTAGGTCACGTTACCCTCTTCATCCTCGCTGCGATCCCATCCGCTGAAAGCATAGGTGTAATCGTCGTCCTCGGCCTTGGTGGGATTCTCGATGGTCTGTGCCGGCTCGGTCTCGCCCTTGGTGAAGGACTTCGGACCGTCCAGAACAGTGCCGTCCTCGTCTACCCAGGTCACGGTGACGGTCTTAACAGGCTCGCTGATCTTCTTGACGGGTACGATGATGGTCTTGTCGGCGTCAGCAGTACCGGAGAGCTCGTCGCCCTCGGGATCGCCGTTAGGCTCATAGCCCTCGGGAATCTTGCTGGCTTCTTCGGTCACGTCGTAATCGTCATCCAGCGCGACAATATCACGATAGCCAGAACCGACTTCGTTACCTTCCTCGTCCACGAACACGACGGTGATGGTCACCTTGTCAAGGGTGGGGATGGTTACAGTCTCGATGTGGCCGCAGTCAATGCACTCATGGGACTTCTCGCCTTCCTCATCAATGGTGGCCTCGGTGACCACGGTCCACTCGCCATAGACGTGCTCCGCAGTCTTGGTGCCGTCTTCCTCGGCACCTTCGCAGCGGTTGCAAATCATGGTGTGGCCGTCACAGTCTGCGTCATCGCCGGTTTCGCAGTTATCCTCCCAAGCCGCATCCACAAAGTCGTGGCCCAGGGCAGGAATTACGTCGGTGTATCTGTCACCGCACGCACAAGTGTAGGTGCGCTCGCCAGCCTTGGTGCAGGTGGCCGGAGTGGTATCTTCAGAGGTGTAGACGTGGGTGTGCGGGGGCTGGCTGTCCTTAAACAGAACCACGGTCACAGTCTTGTCGCTGTCAGCGATGCCCGTCACCTCGCCGCGGGTCTCAATGATCCTGTGGGTCTCATAGCCCGCAGGAATATTGCTGGCCTCGTCGGTCACGTCATAATTGGCGCCCTTGTCGACTTCAACGGTCTCGCTTCCTACCGGATACTCGTCTCCATCATAGAGCTCCACGAACTCGATGGTGATGATCACCTTATCGGGCTTCTCAGGGCCTACGGGCGGGATCACGACAGTGGTGTTGTCGCCAACGCTGGCGCTGCTGGAAGCGGAATCGGTCACATCATAGCCGCCGCTGCGGGCCAGGCTGAACATACGTGCGCCGGCGCCGTTGGTGCTCCAGGAACCGCCGGTGGCGGTGTTGCTCAGGTTCACCATGACACTAACGCTGCTCTCGTTCTTGACAAGAATGTTGTAGGTCAGGGTCACGGTCTGGTTCGCCGCGAACTTGTCGCCGCGGGCGATGGCGTTCACGATGCCGCCTTCGCTGGTCATCTCAGTGCCAACGGCCACGCCGTCCACCGTGATGTCCGCATAGCTGACGCTGACATTCGCATCGCTGGCGTTGCCGTTCTCGTCGGTCACCTTGACCTTCAGAGCGTCAATGATGTCCAGTCCGAACAGGTCGTCGCCGGTGTTGGTCACGGTTACGGTGTAGGGGATGGTAGCAACGCCGGTCGCCTCATCCACGGTGATCGTGCCGTGGCCCTTGGTGGTCTTGATGGAGACCTTCACGCCGGTGATGTCCTCGGGGTCACTCTCCACGGGGGGGATGCCGCCGCCGGTCACGGAAGCGGTGTTGCTGATGACGCCGCTCTTGGTAACCTTGGCGGTGAACGTCACGGACGCGCTCGCGCCGGCCGCGACGGTGCCCACTTTATCCCAAGTGTAGGTTCTGCCGGATTTGGTGAAGTTATCACTGTCAACAAATTCCAGGCCCTCGGGCAGGGTGTCGCTGATGACCACGTTGGTGGCTTCGGCATCGCCGGTGTTGGTCACGGTGATGGTGTACTCCACCGTCTCGCCCACCTTAACGATGGACTTGTCGGCTTCCTTGACGATGGTCAGCTCGGGAGCAGTGGTGACGGGCGGGGTCTGCTCCGACTCCCACACAGCATACAGGGTGGTGTCGGCGTTGACAGTAAGCTCCTCATCCGGCTCGTAAGCGACTTCGCCGCCATTGGTCAGGGACCAGCCCTTGAAGGTGTGATCCGGATAAGTGTTCGTGCAGTCCAGAATCGTGACATTGGATCCGGCGGGCATTGTCGTCTGGTCGTACTGGACTCCGCGGTCAATGTAGGTCAGGGTCACAGGCTGCTTGGTCTCGCTGCTGCCGGTCTGCCAGCCGGCATAGAGGTGATAAACTCCGCCATTGGCTGCGTAGATCGTGCCCTTTGTTGACGTGCAATCAGGAGAGCTATACCAGGTAGATCCATTGCTTTTGGGAGTATACCCTCCAAAGCCACAGGCGCTGTACGACTTGAAGTTCCAGACATTGGTGGACGAACTTGCATTTAACACTGCCGCCTTACAATTCACGGTCACAGTATAATCCGTTCCATCAGGATAATTCGAATGATACACGATCTTAAACTTGGCAGTATACTTGCCATAACCGCCCAAATCCTCGTCGGTGGAGGGGTTAGGGGGGGTGACGCCGGTGCTGCCCGGCTTGAACTCGGTTACATAGTAGGTGATTTCCTTGTTCTGGGGGTTGTTCGTGGAGAGTTCAACGACCTTACCAGGCTGCTGGTACTTCTGTCCGCCGGTCTGGCCGGTGAACGCAGAGGACCATACGCCATACAGGGAACTGTTCCACGACTGAGCCATCGTGTAGGTATAGTTCTTGTAAGTATCGTTCTTTGCCAGGAACGCGGACAGGTCGGGAATCGCCCAGCTCGCCGAGTTGTAGGACTGGCTCGACGCCTTGACAGGGAACGCCGTCCCAACGTCAAACGTGAATTGCTCATAGGTGTTGACATTGTAGACTCTGACGGTTTTGAAGTAAACCGTCTGGTTCGCCGAGGTGTTGCCGGCGAATACCGACATCGGCAGCATACCAAGAACCATGACCAGGGTCAACAGAACACACAGGGTTTTCTTCATGTTTTTCATTGTTATCTTCCTTTCTTTGCATATTTACTCGGACGCAAAGAGGGTCCGGTAACCGATCGAGCATAGGACCGTTTGCGGGGACTTCCAGTCCCTTAGCATCTGGTTTTGCGTCCCACGGTTTCCCGTGGTTTGCCATGCAGCCGAACGAGCGTAGGGCCTTTATCGCCCCTTAGCCTCTGGCTTTGCGTCCCGCAGTTTCCCGCGGTTTGCCACCATGCAACCGAACGAGCATAGGGCGAACTTTCGCCCCTAAGCCTCTGGCTTTGCGTCCCATTGTTTCCAATGGTTTGCCCATATGCGCCTGTAGGTTTCGTGCCTAAACTTCCGCCGCGAACGGCGCTTATCACGGCGGTCGAATCCCGAGGAGGATCCCGCTGTCCCACAATGACACCTCCTTTCCCGCATATTATAATGTATGAATCAGCCCTCTGCCGCAGCCGCAGCGATTGGGCAAATTCCCCCTATATTTTCTGTACTATACCATATCCTGTGGGGGATTTCAAGTGGATATTTCATAATCTTTGGGCGTTTTCCTCCCAGATTTTTGGCGATGGTGATGCCGCTTCCTTACATTATATGCCGCAGACCGGCGGTCAGGGTATTTTTTTGCGCAGAAAGCGGTTTTTGCTGTGGACTTTTTTGAGTGTCTATAGTAAAATAGCAGAATCAAGATGGGGGTTTGTGCGCTGCGCGCTGCCACCTTGTGCGTTTGGGAGGTTTTTTGTCATGAAACGCAGAGTCATTTGCTTCCTCATTTCTTTGGCGCTGTGCCTGAATCTGTGCCCTGTTTGGGCGGCTGACGAGGGGGAGACCAGCTCAAATTTTAAAGAGGATTTTGTCAGTAATAAGCCGTATACGGTGACCGACTCCAGGGCGGTCAATACGAACGGCTTTACCATCAGGGGGACGGGCAGCAGCCTGCCCGCCGTTCTGGTCACCGGGACGGGTGAGCTGTATTTCACGGGTACGGCCCTCTCCGAAGCGGGCGCCGGCGTGGAAGTGCAGTCCGGCGGGTTCCTGAGCGTCACGGGGGAGACGTCTGTCACGGGCGCGACATACGGCCTGGATATCGCCTCCGGAGCGAAGGTTCAGCTCAGCGGCGGCACGTATTCCGGAATGGCCGGCGCGATCCGGACCGCGGACGGTGATTATGCCGCGCTTCTGGAGCCGGGGTACGCTTTCTCCGACGCCTACACCGGCAGTTTGCTGGAGCCGGCGGAGGCGGCGGCGAAGAAGATGCTTTCCGTCGGCGCCTGTCCCGGGGATTCGGATAAAAGCTGGGCGCATGGCTCCGGCTCCACGAAGCACGCCTGGACTTGCCCGTACTGCGGCGTGGCGGAGGAGGAGATGTGTTCCTTCGCCTTTGACAGCGCCGGGAACGGAACCTGTGTCTGCGGAAATTCGATCTCCATTGTTGTGGACGAGCGCGGCCTGGCCGGGCTGGTCTATGACGGCACCGTGAAACCGGAGGACGTTTCCATCAGGGTCGCTTTGACCGACGGCTCGGACAAGGAGCTGGTGAAGTACGCCGACGGTGTCGATAATGCCGATTATATGGTAAAGTATGAGCCGCGTACGGACGCCGGCGAGATTACGGTGACTGTTACCGGTATTACGTTCGAGGGGACTTTTACCAGGACTTACGAGGTCAGGCAGGATGAGCCGGGGATCAGCTGGGATGCCGACGCCTGCAGCGTGGACTACGACGGCAGTCCGGTCGACACTACGGAGCTGCCGCATATTACCATCACAATAAGAGCTTCCGAGGATCTGCATCCGTATCTCGAGTACTTCTATCGGAAGACGGGAGATACGGAGTTTACCGCGGGACTGCCCACAAACGCGGGCAAGTATGAGGTCAAGGCGTACATACCGGAGAGCCAGAACTATAAGGCGGCTGAAACGGATCCATTACTGACTCTGACCATCAACAAAATTCCGGCGGTCGAAACCGCGCCCACGGCCAAAACGCTGACATACAACCGTGAAGCACAGGAGCTGGTGACAGCGGGCATCCTGGCGCCCGGCGCGGCCGATGATGGGGCGAAGATCGAGTTCAGGCTCGGCTCAGACGGCGATTACTCCACGGATATTCCAACCGGTACTAATGTGAGCACATATACCATCTCGTATCGGGTGGTGGACACGGAGAACTATACCGGACAATCGGGGACGCTCTCCGCGCGAATCAATCACAAAGAAGTCAAGCCTACGATCGAACTGGAATATTACAAAACTATGTATACCGGCGAGTATAAGGAGCCGGCTGTCACCGCCGTCAAGGACGGGGAGGCGATAATTCCGAAAAGCGAGTACACAGTGGCTTACAGCAATAATAGGGACGTGGGTACGGCTACCGTCACGGTCAACAACGCAAGTGCCGGAAACTACAAGCTCACAACAGCTACTGCTACATTTGAAATTACAAACAAGCCGCAGGACTCGCTGACCATTACACAGAAGCCTAACTCCATCATTTACGGGGATCAGTTCACCCTGGGCACCCAGGGCGGTTCGGGCAGCGGCGATGTCACCTGGGAGATTACGGCGGGGGGAAATGTCGCTGAGGTGGACGAACACAGCGGACAGGTCTCCATCGTTGGCCACGGTTCATTCACTGTGCAGGCCACGAAGTCCGGCAAAGACCCCACTACCGGCAAGATCAACTACGACGACGCCACCGCATCGTGGACGGTTTCCGCGGCGAAAAAGCCGGTCACCGCGACGGTGACTGCGGAGGATAAGACCTACAACGGCGATAAAACCGCCACAGTCCACGCCGTGGTGGAGCAGGGCGTTCTGCCCGGGGATGAGATCACGATCACCGGACTGACCGGCACGTTCAGCGACGAGAACGCCGGTGCGGGTAAGACGGTGTCGGTGAATACGGATAACGCAAAGATTGAGGGCAATAACTCCGAGCACTACGCCGTTACATATTCCAGCACCAGCGTTAAGGCGACGATCAACAAGGCGGTCGTGCATATCACGACCCCGCCGGGCGCCGCAAATCTGACCTACAGCGGCAATGCCCAGGCGCTGATTGACGATTCTGTGCTGGACGTTGACACCGCGGGCGTGCTGGTGGAATACGCCCTGAACAAGGACGGCCCCTATTCCGAGACGGTCCCGGAGGGGACCAACGCGGGCGCTTACACCGTCTGGTACCGCGTTCAGGAGA
>JAAVHC010000054.1 GCA_014799925.1 Oscillibacter sp. | reverse complement strand
TGGGTCCAGGCGTCAGGCGGCCAAAGGCCGCCCCAGCCCTAAGCCGCGCAAAGCGCGGCCCACGGGGCAAAGCCCTGGTGGGTTTGGGCGAAGCCCAACACTTACTCGTTCTCAACCGCGTCGACTATAATATTGTACATTTAATTGCGTGGAACAGCATGAACGTTATTTCCCCACACAGAACCGCTCAAAGATCCGCGCGACCAGATCCTCCCGCAGGGTCCGGCCCGTTAGCTCTCCCAGGGCGGCCAGCGCCCGCTCCGCATCGGAGAGCGCCGCGTCCGGCGTCAGGCCGTTCTCCAGAGCCTCCCCGGCCCCTCGCAGGGCTGAAACGGCCCGCTCCACCGCCTCCGCTTGCCGGGCGTTGGTGAGGACCTGCCCTGGGGGGACCTCTCCGGCGGGAAACAGGGCGGCGACCGCCTCCTCCAGCTCCGCCAGCCCGGTTCCCTCCCTGGCGGAAACCGCCAGCGCGGAACCCGTTCCCTCCGGGAGGGCGAAGGCCGGGGACTGGGGCAAATCGCTTTTGTTCCGTATGACGATCACATGGGGGGCGGTGCGGGCGGCCCTCGCCGCCGCCCGGTCCTCGTCCGTCAGGGGCCGGGAGCCGTCCAGCACCAGCAGCGCAAGTTCCGCCTCCGCCGCCGCGCTCCGCGCCCGCTCCACGCCCAGCCGCTCCACCGCGTCTCCGGTGTCCCGGATGCCGGCGGTGTCGATGAGACGCAGCAGCACGCCGCCCACCACCGCCTTCTCCTCCACGGTGTCCCTCGTGGTGCCCGCCACGTCGGTGACGATGGCTCGGTCGTAGCCCAGCAGGGCGTTGAGCAGGGAGCTCTTGCCCACGTTGGGACGGCCTAAAATGGCCGCAGGCACGCCCTGCCGCAGGATTTTTCCCCGGCGGAAGGTGGCCAGCAGCGCTCCCAGCGTCTCCTCCGCCGACCTCAGCATCCGGAGCATGTCCTCCCGGCGCAGGTCCTCAATGTCCTCGTCCGGGTAGTCCACCACGGCGTAGAACTGGCTGGTCAGATCCAGCAGGCGGTCATAGACCGGTTCGATTTTCCGCCGCAGGGCCCCGCCCAGCTGCTCCACGGCGTTGCGGGCGGCCTGGGCGGTCTCCGACTCGATAAGGTCGATCACCGCCTCCGCCTGGGTCAGGTCCATGCGGCCGCTCAGAAAGGCCCGCTGGGTAAATTCCCCCCGGCCCGCCTGCCGCGCCCCGGCGGCGAACAGGGCCTCCAGCGCCTCTCCCAGGACCACCGGCGAGCCGTGGCAATGGAGCTCGGCGCAGTCCTCCCCGGTGTAGCTGCCCGGTCCGGGGAACCGGACGGCCAGGCAGGAGTCGATTGCCCGTCTCTCCCGGTCCAGCAGACGGCCCAGGACCATTTCCCTGGGGCGAGCATCGGAGAACAGCCCGCCTTTGTCGGGCTGAAATACTTTATCGCAGATTGCAAAGCACCCTTCCCCCGACACCCGGACGATGCCGATGGCGGAGAGGGCGTTGGCGGTGGAAATGGCGGCGATCACGTCCATATAAGTGAACTCCTTTCAGAGGGGAAGGATATAGCTGTGCCCCTTCGCGGTTTTCGCTTCCTCCCGGAACCCCAGAGAGGTAAACATACGCCGGGACCCGGCGTTGAAGTCGTAGACGTCGCCCACCCGGACCTGCTTCCAGCCCAGGGAGCGGGCGCGGCTTGCCAGGGCTGACACCACCGCCCTGCCGATGCCTTTCCCGCGGCAGTTCTTTTCCCCGATCACAATGGCAAAGTCGTCCAGAGAGAGGCACACGTCCCCGACAGGCCGCCAGCTGTCATTTTCCAGGGTTTCGATAAAGTACAGCTCCCCGTGGGTGTCCTGGTGGACGTACATCTTGTTCAGCAGTTCCGGCGTGTAAAGCTCCCTGTCGCCGTCCACCAGCCAGACCGTCTCCGGGTCCAGATACCAGGCGAGGGCAAAGTCGTGGTTTCCGTCGTATTTTCTCAGCCGGAGGGTTTCGGAAACAGAAAGAAACTCCGGCTGGGGGATATTTTCAATGGGCATGAGACTTCTCCTCTCAGCTCTTTACCAGCATCACAAAATATGATACGGCATTATACCCGAAATGGGTCAATATGCAGCACAAAATCGACCCTGTATGCAGATACAGGAGCCCCAGCGCAAGACCGCAAACCAGCGCGGAAAGGGTCTGCACCGCGTTAAAGTGCAGCAGCGCGAACACGGCGGCGGAGATCAGCAGAGCCGCCGCTGTCCCATGCCCATCCCGCAGGCCGCTCAGGAGAAAACCCCGCATCAGCGCCTCCTCCACAACGGGCGCAATCACGCAGACCTTTAGGAAAGAGGGAATGGGAAAGCGGAGCAGGGAACGTACCGCCTCCTGATACTGACCTTCGCTGCCGGGAAGAGCTTTTGCCAGCAGGGGGTCCAGCCCCATATCCAGCACAAGGTAAAACCCCGCCGCGCATACCACAGCCGGGATCAATCCGGAGACGGTCACATTCTCCAGCCATCGGATCGGATGCCGCCGCTGCAGCAGCAGGAGAAATCCTCCCGCGCACAGAGCGGTGGAGGCCAGATCCAGCCAGCCCGAGAACGCGGGGGCCAGCTTCCGCCAAACCGCCACGTCCAGGACGGTATACAGCAGCATCACGCCGAAATATCCGGTCACCCACAGCGCCGCCGTTCCAAAAGTCAAATTATTCCTCATCACTCACCGCGCCGCTCGCCCTTCGGCCAAGCGCCTATTTCCCCGCCTGCGTCTCGCAGTACAGGCACCGGTAAATCCGCTTGCTCCGGTCCGTGAGCTTGAACACCTGGGGCAGCTCCTGCTCCACGGAGGTGATGCACCGGGGATTCTTGCAGCGGATGACGTTGGTGATCCGCTCCGGCAGCTTCAGCTGCCGCTTCTCCACCCGCTCGCCGTCCCGAATGATATTGACGGTGATATTGGGGTCCACGTAGCCGATCACGTCCCAGTCCAGATCCAGGTTGCGGTCAATCTTGATGATGTCCTTCTTCCCCAGCTTGCCGCTGACCACGTTTTTCAGGATGGCAACCGAGCAGTCCAGCCTGCCCAGCCCCAGGATGTTGTACAGCTCCATGGCCTTGCCGGCGGCAATGTGGTCGATGACGATGCCGTTTTTAATGGAATCAATGGTCATGTTCGTTTCCTCCCTTAGTCAATGCCCAGCAGCTTCATGATGAGCGCCATGCGGATATAGCGGCCATAGCGCACCTGACGGAAATACGCGGCCCTGGGGTCTTTATCCACCGCCACGGAAATCTCGTTGACGCGGGGCAGGGGGTGCAGGATGCTCAGATCTTCCCTGGCGCTGCGCAGCTTGTCCGGCGTGAGAATATAGCTGTCCTTCAGACGCAGGTAGTCCTCCTCGTTGAAGAACCGCTCCCGCTGGACGCGGGTCATATAGAGGATGTCCAGGTCCGGCATGACCGCCTCCAGATCCGTGGTCTGGACATAGGGGATGTCGTTCTTTTTCAGCACTTCCTTCTTCACATAGCTGGGCAGCTTCAGCTCCTCCGGGGAGACCAGGACGATTTTCGTCCCCTTGTACCGGCTCATGGCGGAGATGAGGGAGTGGACCGTGCGGCCGAATTTCAGGTCGCCGCAGAAGCCCACGGTCAGATTCTCAAACCGACCCTTCTCATGATGGATGGTCAGCAGGTCGGTGAGGGTCTGGGTGGGGTGGTTGTGTCCGCCGTCCCCGGCGTTGATGACCGGCACCAGGGAGTGCTGGGCGGCCACCAGGGGCGCGCCCTCCTTGGGATGGCGCATGGCGATGATGTCGCTGTAGCAGGAGACGGTACGCACGGTGTCGGCCACGCTCTCCCCCTTGGCGGCGGAGGAGCTGGACGCCTCGGAGAACCCCAGCACCTGCCCGCCCAGGCTCAGCATGGCGGACTCAAAGCTCAGCCGCGTCCGGGTGGACGGCTCAAAAAACAGGGTAGCCAGGATCCTGCCGTCGCACTTGTGGGCGTAGGCGGCGGGGTCGTTGATGATCTTTGTGCCCACGTCCACCAGCTGGTCGATCTCCTCGGTGGACAGCTCCAGAATGTCAATCAGGCTTCTTACTTGCTCCATTTTACTTGTTCCCTCCAATCCAGCTCTCGTCCGACGGGTTGTCCCGGAAGGCGATCAGCCGGGTGATATCCTCAGGCTTGATGTATTTCTCGTCCGCCGCAACCTGGGCGATGACGTCAAAATTGGTCAGACTGACGTTCTTCACGTCCGCCGCGGCCAGCCGCTCCAGCCCCTTCTTCATGCCGTAGGTGAAAATGCTGACCACGCCCAGCACATCGGCCCCCGCCTCCCGCAGGACGTTGACCACTTCGATCACGCTGCCGCCGGTGGAGATCAGATCCTCCACCACCACCACCTTCTGGCCCCTTTCCAGCCGGCCCTCGATCTGGTTCCGCCGCCCGTGGTCCTTGCTGCCGGAGCGGACGTAGCCCATGGGCAGACCCAGGATGTGCCCGGTGATGGCGGCGTGGGCGATGCCGGCGGTGGAGGTGCCCATGAGGACCTCCGCGTCCGGGTACTCCCGCCGGATGGTCTCCGCCAGGGCGTTCTCCACGTGGCCGCGGACCTCCGGCGCGGTGAGGGTCAGGCGGTTGTCGCAGTACACCGGGCTTTTGATGCCGCTGGCCCAGGTGAAGGGTTCTTCCGGCCGGAAAAAGACGGCCTGGATTTTCAATAAATCCTTTGCGATCAGGTGAGAAATGTTTTCCATAGGATACTTCCTTTCGTTTTCATCATACGGGGGCCTGCGGTTACTTTTTGTGCGAACAAAAAGTAACCAAAAAGTCGCTCAAGGGGTCCCCCCTTGAGAATCCCCCATTACGGGGGTATTTATTTTTGCGCTGATCCTGTAAACTGTTTGGTCTAAACCGGGCTTCTGGTGTGGTTTCTGCTGCCTTGCGTCTGTTTCAGAATGTGGCCGGCGGTCCCTGCCGTTTTAACACGGGGGAGCTCCCGCGGCGGTCAGCGGTTGACCTCCGGGTTGTCCGTCCGCCCCACCAGATAGTCGATGGATACGCCGAAATAGTCCGCCAGGATAATGAGATTGCGTACTTCTGGATAGTGTTTTCCTTTTTCATATACACAAACGGTATCTTGCCCAACGCCAATGATTTCTCCTAGCGCCGCCTGTGTCATGCCTTGTTTCTTGCGCAGCTCTTTAATTCTTTCTGAAAAATTTGCCATGGTACCTCCAAAATTTCCTTGACATAATGAATTGTATTCATTATAATAAAAATGGATTTAATTCATTTACGCGAAGGAGCGATAAAAATGAACCAACTTATGGAAACCCTCTTTGCCGCCATAGGCACCACCCAGCAATCGGCTGAAGCGCAGGCCGTGGAAGCGGCGAAAGAGGCCGTCCGGGCCGCAGAGCAGCGGCTGACCTGTAAGGAATTCGAGGACCTGTGGAATGCCATTATGGACATTGGCTTTGCCGGACATCAGGACAGCTTCACCCTGGGGTTCCGTCTGGGGGTCCAGCTGACGCTGGAGGGCCTGCGGCCGGTGGGTCCGGAAAGTCAGAGCTGACAGAAATACGGTCCGAGCAACCCGTCTTCATGGGTATGCACATAGGTCCAGCGGAAATCCTTGTCCACTACATAGACGTCGCTTGGCCCTGCGTCCAGCTGGGCGGCGGTGGTCTTTCCGATGGTTTCCACATGGGGGAACCAATCCCCGAAGAAATACGCCTCGTCATAGTCCAGCGCGTCAAAGGCCCGCCGGGCTTCCTCCCCCTCCAGGTAGGGAACTTCCGTCACGGAAAAGAGCTGCCAGCAGTACCCGCACCCGGCCGTCACATATTCTTCTATCTTTTTGGGGTCCACCCCGGCACCGAAAGCGCTCAGCCAGCGGTCCGCAATGGCTTTCCCCTCCTCAGCGAGGCGGTCCGGCGCGGAACATGGCAGGCGGTTCCATTCCTGATCGTGGTTGCGGACCGGCTTCCCGTGGCCAAAGTAGATCGTGCGGTTCAAAAGGCCTCCAATGATCCCTGCGCTGCGCAGCATCTCCGCCCGGTCATGGTACAGCATGGACACGGTGGGGCGGAACATATTCATCAGCGCGTCTCCCACGATGACATCCCAGCCGAAGTCGAACCCGATGGAGCCCTTCGTATGCCCCGGCAGACCGATTACCAGCGCCGGAACGCCCCACTGATCCAGCCGGTCCCCGTCCTCAAGAAAGACCGTGGGCGTAAACGGTGGGATCGGGTCCGTGCGGAAGCTCCGGATGGACGCGGCCAGGACGATTTTCCCCGCCAGCGTCCTTGCCGTCAGCGGCTGGGCTTCGTTGTTCTCCAGCAGATCAAGGTCCGCCCGGTGCATGGCGATGGGGGCTTGCAGCTTTTCCGCCAGAAACGCCGCGTTCTGCACGTGGTCCACGTGCCCGTGGGTCAGCGCGATCAGAGTGACATGATACCCCCGGCAGGCCTCCAGAATCTTCTCCCTGCATTTCTCGCGGGCGGTGTCCACCAGGATGGCGTCCTTCCCGTTTATCATGAGGTAGCAGTTGCCGTTTCCGACCTGGATTCGCTTAATTTCCATCTTTTCCGTCTTTCCCGCCCTTCAGCAGCAACTCCTTCAGCGCCGCCATATCCTCCGCGATGTACTCCGCTCCGGCCTTTTCCAGCTCCTCCCGGCCGCCGTAGCCATACAGTACGCCGACGCAGGGCAGCCCCGTCTCATGGGCTCCGGCCACGTCGTGCCGCCGGTCGCCCACCATGACCGCAGAGGCGGTTTCGCCGCCGACGTAGCTGAGCGCCTGGCGGATCACGGCGGACTTCCGCGCCCCGTCCTCGTTGCCCAGAGGCGCGCCGCAGATTTGTTCAAAATAATCCGCCAGGCCAAAATGCTTCAGAATCCGGACCGCCTGGACCTCCGGCTTGGAGGTGGCAACCATCAGGCGCAGCCCGGCGGCCTTCAGCTCCCGCAGCACCTCCCCGATGCCGGGATAGGGCGCGTTTTCGCACCAGCCCTTCTCCACAAAATATTCCCGGAAAACCGCGATGGCCTCCGCCGTCTGCTGCGGTGAAAAGCCGTAAAATTCCGCCAGGGATTCATTCAGAGGCGGCCCAACGAATTTCAGCAGATTTTTCGGCTCCTCCCGGATACCGAAGCGGGCCAGGGCGTGGGCGACGGAGTTGGTGATGCCCGGCGCGGAATCGGTCAGAGTGCCGTCCAGGTCAAAAAGAATCGTGTTCCACATAAAAAACTCCTTTGTAGGCATACATTCTTTTCTTTATGAATAACCACTCGCCGCCTAGCGGCGGCTTGGGCTGCTAGTGGCCGCTTCGCGGCCACTGCACGAGAAAAGAATCAAAAGAAACACTTTTGCCGCAAAACTGCGTTTTGCTCTTGTGTTCATATTTTTAAAACATAAGCAAAGCGAATGCTTTGCGCAAAAGTTCTTTTTGATTACTTTTTCTTTCAAGAAAAAGTAATGAATTCCGCTTTTTTCAAGAAAAAGTAATGAACTCTTCTACGCACCGCCGGTACGCGGCCACGGGGTCCGCCGCCTGGGTAATGGGACGGCCCACCACGATATAGTCGGAGCCCAGCTCCTTCGCCCTGGCCGGCGTCGTGACTCGGACCTGATCGCCCGCGTCGCCGTCGGCGAACCGCACGCCGGGGGTGACGGTGAGAAAGCCATCGCCGCAGGTTTCGTGGACCTTCCCCGCCTCCAGCGGAGAGCATACCACGCCCGCCAGGCCCGCGTCGGCGGCGCATTTGGCATAGTGCATGACCACCTGGTCCAGGGGCTTGTCGATGAGCAGGTCCCGCTCCATCCGCTCCTGGCTGGTGGAGGTCAGCTGGGTGACGGCGATCAGCAGGGGCCGGGCGCCGTTGGGGCGGGTCAGGCCCTCCAGGGCGGCCTCCATCATGGCCTTCGTCCCGGCGGCGTGAAGGTTAATCATGTCCACGTCCAGCCCGGACAGAACCGCCATGGCCTTTTTCACCGTGTTGGGAATATCGTGGAGCTTCAAATCCAGAAAAATCTTATGTCCCCGGGCCTTGATCTCCCGGACAATGGCCGGACCTTCGGCATAATAAAGCTCCATGCCGATTTTCACGAAGGGCCTTTCCGTCCCCTCCCCCGCGAAGCGGTCCAGAAAGGCCAGGGTTTTCTCCCGGCTGTCGAAATCCAGCGCGATGATGACGTCTTTACCCATTGTGTGCTCCTCCTATGATTTCAGTCAGACTGTTGATCCCGTATTTCTGCATAACAGACGGCAAAGCGTCGATGATGTCCCGGCAGGCGAAGGGGTTGACCAGATTGGCCGCGCCCACCTCCACGGCGGTCGCTCCCGCCAGCATCATCTCGACGACGTCCTCCGCCGAGCCGACGCCGCCCATACCGATGATGGGGATATTCACCGCCTCATAGACCTGATACACCATCCGGATCGCCACCGGGAACACCGCCGGGCCGGAGAGTCCGCCGGTGCCGTTGGCCAGCAGGGGCTTTTTTGTTTTCAGGCTGATGCGCATGGCCAGCAGGGTGTTGATGAGGCTTACGCCGTCGGCCCCCGCGTCCTCACAGGCCCTCGCCACGGCGGCGATGTCCGTGACGTTGGGGCTCAATTTCATATAGACCGGCTTGGTGGTGACGGCCTTTACGGCCCTGGTCACCGCCGCCGCGGCCTCCGGGCTGGAGCCGAAGGCCATGCCGCCGCCGTGGACATTGGGGCAGGAGATGTTGACCTCCAGCCAGCCCACCTGCTCCTCCCTGTCCAGCAGGGCGCAGGTCTCTGTGTATTCATCAATGGAGAAGCCGCTGACGTTGGCCATCACCGGCTTGTGGAAAATCTCCTTCATCCGGGGCAGCTCCTCAGAAATGACCTTTTCCACCCCCGGATTTTGCAGCCCCACGGCGTTGAGCATCCCGCCGGAGGTCTCGGCGATGCGGGGGGTGGGGTTGCCGAAACGGGGATCTTTTGTGGTGCCCTTGAAGGAGAAGGTCCCCAGGCAGTCCAGGTCGTACCATTCCGCAAATTCCCGCCCGTACCCAAAGGCGCCGCTGGCAGGGATGACAGGGTTGTCCAGCGTAATGCCGGAGAGGGTCACCCTTGTGTCTACCATATGATCTCCTCCTTTTCCAGCACCGGGCCGTCCTTGCAGATGCGCTTGTTTCCGTATTTTGTCTTGCAGGAGCACCCCATGCAGGCCCCGAAGCCGCAGCCCATCCGCTCCTCGAAGCTCATGAGGCCGGAGGTGGCGGCGGCGCTGTAAACCGCCTTCAGCATGGGCAGCGGCCCGCAGGCGCAGAAGTAATCGTAATCTTCCGGCAGCGCGTCGGTGACAAAGCCCTTCACCCCATAGCTGCCGTCCACCGTGGTAATGGCGGTCTCAATGCCCAGGGCGCGGAATTGGTCCTCATAGAAAATTTCTTCTTTTTTGTTAAAGCCCAGGATAGCGATGGGCGCTTTCCCCGCTTTCAGCAGGGCCTTTGCCAATCCATACATCGGCGGCGTGCCCACGCCGCCGCCGATCACCACCGTCCGGGAGCCGCACCGGGACACGTCGAACCCGTTTCCCAGGCCGCACAGCGCGTCCAGCTCCTGCCCCGGCTTCCTCCCCGCCAGCGCCGCCGTGCCCTGGCCCACCACCTTATACAGAATGGTCAGCCCGTTTTCGTCCCAGTCGCAGATGGAGACCGGCCGCCGGAGAAACAGGCCGTCCATCCGGATATTGATGAACTGCCCCGGCGCGGTGATGGCGCCGGTGTCGCCCAAAAGCCGCATTTCCCACACATCTGCCGTCAACGAGCGGTTATATTCTATCTTATAAATCCCCTGCGTCATCACTCTTCCTCCTGCCAGACGATCCTGCCGTCCACCATGGTCAGCCTGCACACACCGTACAGTTCCATTCCAGCGAAGGGCGTAGCCCGGCCCATGGTCTGGAATTTCTCCGGGTCCACAATATAGGACCTGTCCAAATCAAACACCGTCAGATCCGCCGGCTGGCCCTCCTCCAGCGGCGTACCGAACCCGAACCGCTTCGTGGCATTGTCGTGGAGCAGCTCCATTAGCCGCCCCATGAGCAGGATGCCCGGTTTCACCAGATGGGTATACACCGCCGCGAAAGCCGTCTCCAGCCCCACCACGCCCATGGCGCTCTTCTCCAGCCCCCTGCTCTTCTCCTCCGCGGAGTGGGGAGCGTGGTCCGTGGCGATCATGTCAATAGTCCCGTCCAGAAGGCCCGCAAGCAGTGCCGCCCGGTCGTCCCCGGACCGGATGGGCGGGTTCATCTTGAACCGCCCGTCCTCCTGCAAATCCCTGTCGCAGAATACCAGGTAGTGGGGCCCGGTCTCGCTTGTGACATCCACGCCCCGCGCCTTGGCCTCCCGGATCAGGTCCACGCTCTCCCTGGTGGAGATATGGCAGACGTGATACCTGCACCCCGTCTCCGCCGCAAGCGCCAGGTCCCGGGCGATCTGTCCCCACTCGCTCTCGGAGCAGATGCCCCGGTGGCCGTGAGCGCGGGCGTATTCGCCATCGTGGATATAACCGCCGCGGAGGAGACTGTTGTCCTCACAGTGGGCGGCAATGATCTTCCCCAGCCGTTTGGCCTCCAGCATGGCGGCGCGCATCATCTCCCCGCTCTGGACCCCCCGCCCGTCGTCGGAGAATCCCGCCGCATAGGGGGCCATGGCCTCCAGATCCGCCAGCGCCTCACCCTTCTCCCCGCGGGTAATGGCCCCGTAGGGATGGACGTGGACCACCCCGTCCCGCCCGATGATCTCCCGCTGGACGTTCAGCGCCGCCAGACTGTCCGGCACCGGATCCAGGTTGGGCATGGGGCACACGTGGGTATAACCGCCCCTTGCGGCGGACAGGGTGCCGGTGCGGATGGTCTCTTTATAAGAAAATCCCGGCTCTCGAAGATGAACATGGACATCAACGAAACCGGGAAACACAGCGGCATGATGAAGATCAATGATAACAGAGCCAGAGACGGCCTCCGGCCCCCTGGCAATGGAAACAATACGGCCCCCCTCGACAGAAATATCCGCCGGGCGGAACTCATCTTTTGTAAACAGCAATCCGTTTTTCAGTAAGTACTTCAAGGAACGCGCTCCTTTCCTGCCTGCGCAAGCGGCGGCAAACGTCAATGGGAATAATGATTTCCACGTTGTCATGCGCAGGAAATATTATACCGGAAAGGCAGGGGCGCTGTCAATACGAAAATCGGGACGGGCCACGACAAACGCATGAAGGAGTGTGTGACCGGGGAAACCGTGGAAGGATATTTTAAAGGGCGAGGACCTGTGCTAAGAATTCGGGAGGATTCATACGGATAATGAAGCGGTTCCCTTCCATACCATCTTTCGGATGGTTTTTTCCTCCGCAGCCGCACATCTTCATGCAGACTCAGTTTCGCAGCAGCAGTTCGCGGGCGACTTCCCGTCCCTCCCGGTAGTAGATCCGGGGGACCCGCTTGCTGACCGCGCAGGTCAGCTCATAGGGGATCGTCCCCGCCAGACGCGCCGCGTCATTGACGGAATTGTGGGGGCCGTAGATTTCCACCTCGTCCCCCTCGCCTGTCTGGGGCAGGCCGGTCAGATCCACCATACACATATCCATGCAGATCCGGCCTACGATGGGCGCCGGGCCGTAAGGGGTCCAGACCTGCCACCGGCCGGACAGCGCCCGGTGCAGCCCATCGGCATAGCCAACAGGCAGCACGCCCAGCCGGCTGGCGCGCTGGGTCCGGAATGTACGGCCATAGCTGACGGCGGCGCCGGCGGGCAGCTCCCGTACCGTTCCAACCACGGTCTTCAGGGTCATCACCGGCCGCAGCCCCAGCGCCGCAGCCTGCTCGCCAATGCCATAGGAAACAATGCCCGGACGAAAAAGATCATAGGCAAACCGGGGATAGCCTGCCACGGCCCCGCTGTTGGCGCAGTGGCGGAGGGAGAAGACTACCCCCCGCCGCTCCAAGGCCTCCAGCATGGCCGCAAAACGCGCATGCTGGAGGAGGGTATAGTCCCGGCTGCTCTCGCTGTCCTCATCGGATACGGAAAAGTGGGTAAAGATTCCCTCCGCCTCCAGTCCGGGCAGCGCGCAGACCCGACAAATGGCGTCCAGAGATTCGTCAAACCCGGATTTGTCACAGGGAAAGCCCAATCGGGACATGCCGGTATCCAGCTTGATGTGAATTTTCAGCTTCCCGCCGGCCCGTTCCGCCTCCCGGGAAAAGGCCTGGGCGGCGCTCTCGCTCCACACGGCCTGGGTAATCCGGTGGGCCAGTGTCCAGACGGTCTGGTCCGCCGGAGTCAGTCCCAGCTGAAGGATGGGCAGGCCGGCGCCGGCGCCTCGCAGTTCGCGGGCCTCGTCGATGTTGGATACGGCCAGATATGCGGCGCCCAGCGACTCCAGGGTCTGGGAGACCTCGATGGCCCCGTGGCCGTAAGCGTCCGCCTTCACCACGCCCATAAACCGGGAGGCCGGCCCCATCCGGGCGCAAAGAATCCGGTAGTTGCAGGCCAGGGCGTCCAGGTCGATTTCCGCCCAGGTCCGTTTCAGTGTGCTTTCCATGCTGTTTCTTATCCTTTTTCTTTTGCGGCACAGTATTTGCGCGGCATAGCTGCGCAAAGAAGGTCACTCCTCTGCGTTGGCGTAGGCCGCAGCCTCCTCCGCCTCAGTCCAGGCCGCTTCCGCGGGACTCTCCCCCGCCTGGCCGTCCGGATTGGAGGACGGGGCCTCTTCGGATGAACCGCCGGAGGAATCCTCCGCCTGTTCGGACGATTCGGCAGGAGCCGTTGTGCCGGTCACCTCAAATCGGGTCCAGGCCACCTCGAAGGCGACCTGGCCGTCCGACGAAATCTCACTGCGCAGGGGCAGCAGGGTTTCCTTGTCAAACCATGTTGTGTAGACGATGGCCTCGTCGTCCGGCAGATCGCAGCTCAGCCGCAGGCAGGTTCGCTCGCCCAGAGGCTCCTCGCTCTGCTCTGTGATATACCCGCTCCCCGCCGCCGTCATAAGACGGGGCAGCGCCGCCACCGGGGAGATGGCCGCGGCGGAATAGCCCCCGGCGTCCAGGGAGACGTCCTCGTAGCTGAGGCGCAGCTTCCCGTCCGCCACCGTGGCGGAGATGCCGGAGAGGTTGGCGGGCGAAAGCACCGTCACCGTGCTCTCCTCGGGCGTGTAGGCGCACAGCAGCGTGTAGGTCCGGACTTCATCATCGTAGTGACAGGTAACGTCCGCCTCCATGGTGGCGGACGCCAGCGCGGCATACTGGGCCTGTAACTCCGCCGCCAGGTCTACGTTCTCCCCTCTGCCGCCGCAGGCGGTGAGCAGGAGCATCAGCATTGGTGCAAAAAGCAGCGCTTTTCGCACAGGGGATTCCTCCTTTTTATGTTTCCACCAATTCTTTGAATGCGGCGGGGAGCCGCGCCAGCAGGTCCGGCGGCGTCATGGCGTAGGCGGTCAGTTCCGCCTCCGCCAGATCTCCCGCCCGGCCATGGAGCCACACGGCGCAGGCGGCGGCCTCCAGCGCTCCGGCGCCCTGCCCCAGCAGGGACAGAAGCATCCCCGCCAGGATGTCGCCGCTGCCGCCCTTGGCCATGCCGCAGTTGCCGGTGGTGTTCCGCAGTATCCGGCCGCCGGGGCCGGCCACAATGGTACCGGAACCCTTCAGAACCATGACGCAGTTATGGTGGGCGGCAAAATCCGCCGCCGCCCGCGCCCGGTTGGTTCCGCCGGGAAGGAAGCCGCCGTCCAGCCGGGCAAACTCCCCCTCGTGGGGGGTGAGCACCGTGACGCCCCGCCGGTGATCCAGTACATACATATGCGTGGAAACCGCGTTTATGCCGTCGGCGTCCAGCACGACCGGGATAGAGAGATCCCGCAGAAGGGCCAGAACGGTTTCCTCTGTTTCGCCGGCTCTGCCCAGGCCGGGTCCGATGAGCGCCGCGTCGCACTGCTCCATCCGCTCCAGCAGCGCGCCGTAGTCCCGGGGGACAGGCTGCGCCATGGCGGCCTCGCATCGGGACGCCACGATGGGATAGATCTCTCCGGGCACGCCTACGAACACCAGGCCGCTGCCGGTACGGACCGCCGCCTCCCCGGCATACACCGGCGCGCCGGTGTAGCCCACGCAGCCGCCGTAGACGTAAACCTTGCCGAACGTCCCCTTGTGCCCCTCCGGATTCCGCGGGGGCAGCAGGGTCCGGACCATCTGCCGGGTGATCGATTCCACCAGAACCGCCTCCTCTGCCACAATTTGCATTTCCTGCTGTAGCGCGAAATTATAAACGATAAACTTATGTTACTGCGGTGCTTCATAGGGTTTTCCCCGATAATGGCAAAACGATTATCTTTATGGTCGGCTCCAATATGCGGAACGATGTACGGGAATTCCTCAATTGCAGTATGGCCATGCAGTAACCTCCGTTTTCTGCGGAAATGTCACCTGCAGGTTTTGCCTGTTATACTATTTCCGAGCTTAAAGCCCGGAAATAATATATTTGATTTGAGCCGTTTTGCCCGCCGCCGTTCACGGCGGCAACCGCGATTCTGCAACAGCCGCATCGAGCGGCTGTGCAGAATTGAATTTCGCATGACCACTCGATGTGGTCATTGCGAAATTCGCAAAAACATGGCGGATATTACATCCGACCTTTAAGGCCGGATGCAATATTATAACACGCCTAACCCCAAAACACAAGACGGTCTCCTGCAACCACAGGAGACCGTCTTGTGTTCCCTTGAATTTGCTGCTTTCATCTGGTGAAATGATTTTGTCCGCTTTATAGAAAGACCGTATTTGACACTTTATGGCTGGGCGTGGGGGACAGCGCCATCTATCTGGCCCGGGGCGGCGGTGTGTTCCGGCTCAAACGGAAGCATATCTGTCTAACCAGCTGTACATGCGGGAACTGGAGCAGCCGGTGATCAAAAGCCGGGCGGAGTTGGGCGAGGATGCCCGGCGGCAGACCTCCCTTGCGGGTATCAACCGGCCAACGAAGGAGATTTTAGAAAGCAGGGGCCTGCTTCAAAACGGGGTGTGCTGTAAGCGGCATATTTCAGATGGTGGTTTACGGGTAAAAATAATGCGAGAAAAATAATTGACACGATGTGGTTTTATTGCCATAATAAAATGACAAACAATCTGCCAAAGGAGAGACTATGCAGACACATATTTCGATTTCGGGATCAGAATGGGTGGTCATGGAAAATCATCTGGAATGAACCGCCCAAAACATTGCGGGATATATGATTCCTTCGGCAAATAAATAATCCAAAAGCTTGCCGCGTCTATAGATTGCCGAAGGAATCATTGCCGTGTTTTGCGGCTGCCCCGCAAGGGGCGAGCAAAACGGCATGAAATTTAATGTGATTACGTTGGCGATTATTTATTTGCCAACGTAATAAGCGAGCTAAGGCATACGGCCTGAAGTTCAACTGGTATGGTACACTCGCAAAAAGAACGATCACAGCATCAAGAACAGAAAAGAGATCGTCCGCTTGTCTATGTGGACAACCAGAATTGGCAAGGCCCATACAAAGCAGGGGGGAATCAGCATGGAAGAAATCAGGCTTGGAACTGTTGGCTCCGGCGCTATCGTCCGCCCTATTCTGGACAATGTAAAGCTTACAGACAGCATTCGGCTGGCTGCAGTATATTCCCGAACCAAAGATAAGGGCAAGGCTTTGGCGTCGGAGTACGGCGCAGATAAGGTCTATACGGATATGGAAGCTTTTCTGGATGATAATGAGGTCAATTTCGTCTACATCGCAACGCCCAATTTGCTCCACTATGAACAAGTCAAAAAAGCGTTGCTGTCGGGAAAAAACGTCATTTGTGAAAAACCTTTCTGCACCAGGACGGAGCAGGCGCAGGAACTGGTCGCGCTTGCGAAGGAAAAGCGCCTGTTTCTGGTGGAGGCGGTTCCCACCGCATTTTTGCCAAACCTTTACATTTTGAAGCGGGAACTGCCGAAGATTGGACGGGTCAAGCTGTTGCTGGGCAACTATAGCCAGTATTCCGCTCGGTACGATCAGCTGCTGAAGGGCGAGGCGCCGAATGTATTTAATCCAGCGTACGGCGCCGGCTGCCTAATGGATTTGAACTTCTACAATGTCTATCTGAGCATTGCCTTGTTTGGCAAGCCGGCGGATGCCGTATATTATCCCAACATCTATCCCGGTATGGCGGACACTTCCGGTATTTTGGTGATGCGCTATGACGGTTTCGTCGGCCAGTTTACTGGAGCCAAGGACACGTGGGGCGTCAACTCTTTCCAGATCGAAGGCGAAGGGGGCTACATCTATATCAAAGACGGCAGCAATGGCATTGCGGAGGTACGGGTTGTGACAAAAGCCAGCGATGAGATTTTTAACGACCAGCCCAACCCGGATCGCTGGTTTTATGAGGTGCAGAATCTGACAAAGCTGGTGCTGGCGGACGACTATGATGCCATTTATGAGCGGCTGGACGTAATGTTAGACGTTGTTGCCACGCTGGAAGCTTCCCGAAAAAAGGCAGGCATTCTTTTTCCTGGGGACTGATAGAAAATTATGGAGGGCGGCACATGATCGATATGGAAAAAGCGAAAGACTCATTCAATAAATTCCTGGATGGGTATCGAGACAACGACAGCCCGGGGTTTCAATTAAAAGCGGTTCATACTTATCATGTAGTTGAGATTGCCAAAGGTATCGCAACAAAGTCAGGCTTATCCGATGAAGATATAAAATTAGCAGCGTTAGTGGCGCTTCTCCATGACATCGGCAGATTTGAAGAAATAAACCATACCAGCAGTTTTGACAGCGCCGGTTTTGATCATGCCTCATACGGAGTAAAGCTCTTATTTGAAGATCATCTGATAAGGGACTTTATTGCGGATGACAGTTATGACGAGATTATAAAAAATGCTATCGGTAATCATAGCAAAATTGCCATTCAGGATGGATTGGATGACAGATGTCTGCTGCACGCCAAAATAATCAGAGACGCAGACAAGCTGGATAATTTCAGAGTGAAGCAAGAGGAAAAGCTGGAAGCCATATTCCCTGGGAAGGTAAATACTGAAGAGGACATAGAGCGGTCAATCTTATCAGACCGGGTTTATGCGGCAGCAGCAAACAGAAAAAGCGTGGATATACGCGATAGAGTTACTCCTCTGGACTATTGGGTGTGTGTATTGGCGTTTGTCTTTGACCTGAATTTCAAAGAATCCTATGAAGTAATTAAAGAGAATGGGTATATCGACAGTTTGATAGACCGATTTGCCTACAGTGATGCTGAGACAAGGGACAGGATGGAAGAAATACGAAATATAATGAATGATTTTGTTAATCGCCGCGCTTATCGGGAATTATCTGACGAGGTGCTTTCGTCATAATCAGTCCTTCCCTAGAGCAGGGTCAGCAGTTCCTCCCTGGACATATCGAGGATCCCGCTTCCCGCACCATCCGTGACCGCATCCATCAGCCCGGCCTTTTTCGACTGCAGCGTCAGAATCTTCTCCTCGATCGTGTCCTTGGCGATCAGCTTGTAAACCTGAACGCTGGCGCGCTGCCCGATGCGGTGGGCGCGGTCGGTGGCCTGATCCTGGGCGGCGGGATTCCACCAGGGGTCGTAGTGGATCACCACATCCGCGGCGGTCAGATTCAGCCCTGTGCCCCCGGCTTTCAGGGAAATCAGGAAAACCGACGCGCCGCCGGCATTGAATGATTTGACCATCTGGGCCCGTTTGGCCTTAGGCGTGGAGCCCTGGAGGGTAAAGTGGGAAATATTCAGCTTGTCCAGCCGTCCCCGGATGCGGTCCAGCATGGATGTGAACTGAGAAAACAGCAGGATCTGGTGCCCGTTTTCCACCATCCCGGCACACAGCTCTATACAGGCCTCCAGCTTGCTGGAGGGCCCTTCGTAATTTTCAAACCGAAGGTCCGGCGCACAGCATATCTGCCGCAGCTCTGTCAACGCCGCAAGAACCGCCATCTTTCCGCTGTCTCCGCCGGCAGCGGTCAGCGACTGCCGCGCAGCGGCGCTGGAGGCGAAGTAGACCTTTTTCTCCTCCTCCGACAGGGGGATCCGGCGGATGTACTCGATCTTCGGCGGCAGCTCCTTCAGTACATCCTTTTTCATCCTCCGCAGAAGGAAGGGCCGCACCAGGCGGCGGAGCTGATCCATGGCCTCCGCGTCCCCGCTTTTCACCGCCGGTTTTTCCAGCTTCTGAACAAAGCCGGCGTGGGAAAACAGATATCCCGGCATCAGGAAGTCGAAGAGGTTCCACAGTTCGCTGAGCCGGTTTTCAATGGGCGTACCCGTCAGGACAAAGCGCCGGCGGCAGTCGATCCGCTTCACCGCCTTGGAGGCCAGGGTGGACTGGTTCTTGATGTGCTGGCCCTCATCCAGGACGCAGCAGGTGAAGCGCAGGGGAGCATACTGCTCAATGTCCTGCCGCAGAAGCTCATAGGAAGTGATCCACAGTTTTCGCTCCGCGCCGGAGGCAATCTGTGCCGCCCGCTCCTTCGCGGTACCCATGATGAGCGTATACGTGAGGCCCGGGGCGAACTTGTCCAGCTCATCCGCCCAGTTGAGGATCAGCGACGCCGGACAGACGATCAGACTGGGGCCGATCTGGTCCGCCGGGTTCAGCGAGGCCAGAAAAGCGATCATTTGCAGCGTCTTGCCCAGTCCCATCTCGTCGGCGAGGATACCGCCAAAGCCATAGTTGTCCAGCGTTTTCAGCCACTGGAAGCCCTCCTTCTGGTAAGGGCGCAGGACATCGTCCAGACCCTCCGGCAGCGTGTACCCGCCTTCCGGCACAGACTTGAAATTGCGGATCATTTCCCGGAACCACTGATCTCTCCGGATCTGTATGTCCTCCCTGCCGGAAAGCAGACTGTCCAGGTATAACGCCCGGAAGGCCGGCAGCCTGACCCGGCCTTTTTTCAGATCTTTGGAAGAAAGCTGGAGCATATGGGCCATTTCCGCCAGCGTCTCGCAGGAGGAACCGTCCAGCGGCAGGTAGCGTCCGTCGGACAGACGGTAGTACCGCTTGCGTTTCAGCAGGCTTTGGTACAATGCCTCCAGCTCCTCCGGCGGAAAGCCGCCGGTATCAAAGTCCAGCAGCAGCGAGCCGTCGGAGACAGAGATTCCCACAGCGGACCGGGCAGGCTGAACCCGCTTCTCCCGAAGCCGGTCGGTGACGAATACGTCGCCCAGCTCCTGAAATTTTTCCAGCTCCCCGGTGAGAAACTCGTACGCCGCGTCGTCGCCGGTCATGATAAAGCGCGTTCCTTCCCGGACGGGAAATCTCTGCCCCACAAAGGCCAGCGCGGTCTGCTCTGCCCGAATGTCCCGCTTGACCGGCTTTTGCGGCTGGTCAAAGCAGTTAAAGGTCACGTTGTCATAGCGGAAATCCACCCGCAGGGTCAACGCGCCGCCATCCATGTCAAACCGAAAGCAGGGCACGCACTCGTCCGGCAGATATTCCTGAAGAAGCTGAGCCGGATCGTCGATGGTTACGCTGTCCTGGATTTCCGGCAGCACACAGCCGCAGAAGGTCGGGAGATCCCCGAGGGACAGCAGCATCTCCTCCGCGCCGCTTTTCAGAAGCGGATAGACGTTCTCCCGGAATTTCCGGCTGCACCGCAGCACCTGGCCCTGCCCCATGGCATAGAGGCTCCGGGGGCTGCCGAAAAACGTCCAGCGGCCTCCTTCCACATTCAGCCGCAGCTCCGCTGCCTTACCCCGCTGCTTCAGGGAGAGGGCAGTCTCAGGGTCCCTGACGGTGAAAGCGTATACCTGCTTCCCTGAACCGGCCTCCATCTGCCTGTCCAGAAAGAGGTCAAACATCCGGTCAAAAGCGCTGCCGGTGAGGGTGATCTGGTTTTTCTGATATCCGGGAAAGAGCGCGGCCTCATAGGAGGGATACAGGGAACCGTACCCCAGTGTGCGCCCCAGAGTGAACTGGTCCGTCAGAACAGAGATCAGCTCTTGCGAGTCCTGGTCAAACTGTTCCGGCGCGTGGCAAAACGTCAGGCCCTTTCCATAGCTGACAGTTTCCTGCCGGATCACGCTTTCCACAAATTTCTTGATATCCCGGACGACATACAGTCTGTCAAAGCCAACCTGGAAAGCAAAGGACGGGTACTCGCTGCTTTGATAGCCGGGGTAGATGCGGGGGACCAGCCGTACCGCTTTATCCGGCGTCTGCTGCATCTGCCGGGCTGATTTCTCCATATAAGTACGCAGCATATTCCTGGCCCAGCGGTCGCTGTCCGCAGGGAGGTCCTCCTCCCGCAGGTCCGCGCAGGCCAGCATCGCCGCCGCGATATGCTTGCAGATATCCTTATCCGCAAATCGCGGGCAGCCGCAGTAAGCCGATATTTTTTGGCCCTCTACAAGCACTGAGACGTCGTATGGCTCGCTTCCCTGCACAATACAGGTAACCTCGCCGCCTGTATCCGTGCGCACCACTCTGAGCTTCTGAACCTGTCCCCGTCTGTAATACTCCTGCCCGCGTGAGAAGTCCTTGCAGCTGAATACTGTCGGGATCATTTCTTTTTCAAAAAACATCCTTTACAACCTCCCCTGGCGTTTATTGCTCAGTATAGCACAGTTTCCGCAGGGAATAAATACAGCGGAGAAATTTTGACCCAATTTTATATACATTGCGAAATCCGCAAAACATGGCAGATATTACTTCCGGCCTTTCCGTTCGGAAGTAATATTTCGCTAAGGAGGCATGTTTTCTCCCCTTGTCCGCTATATATAGAGGGAAAGGGAGGCGGATAGCATGGCGATGGCCTGGATCTGGACGGGAATGGTGGCGGCGGCGGTGGTGTACGGCCTGATCAACGGCACCATCGGCGCGGTGGGCAACGCGGCCATGGAGGGCGCGGCGGCGGCGGTGGATCTGTGCCTGAGCATGGCGGGGATCATGTGCCTGTGGAGCGGCGTCATGTCCATCATGAAAGCCAGCGGCCTGATGGATGGGCTCAGCCGCCTGTTCCGGCCCGTGCTGAACCGGCTGCTGCCCAGAGCGTGCCAGGACCCGGACACTCTGGCGGCGCTGTCGGGGAATGTGTCCGCCAATCTGCTGGGGCTGGGCAACGCGGCCACGCCCCTGGGTATTCAGGCTGCCCGGCGGATGGCCAGAGGGTGCGGCGGCCGGGCCAGCAATGAGCTGTGTACCCTGGTGGTGCTGAACACCGCCTCCATCCAGCTGCTGCCCACCACCGTGGCCGGCGTCCGGGCGGCGCTGGGGTCGGAGAGCGCTTTCGACATCCTGCCGGCGGTATGGCTGGCGTCGGCGCTGTCGGTGGCGGCGGGACTGCTGGCGGCAAAGGTTCTCGGGCGGGTATGGAAGCGGTAGGGGGATGGGAAATATGGACTATTCCGCGTATCTGGTGCCGCTTCTGCTGGCATTTACGGCCCTTTTCGGCATGTGGAAGCGGGTCAATGTCTACGACGCCCTCTCAGCGGGGGCGAAGGACGGGCTGGACACCCTGCTGGGGATCCTGCCCAATCTGGTGGGGCTGATGACGGCGGTTTACATGCTGCGGGCCAGCGGGCTGATGGAGCTGCTGGGGGAAGCGCTTGCTCCCGCGCTGGTCCGGCTGGGCATCCCGCCGGAGACGGCGGCGATGCTGTTCATCCGGCCCGTCAGCGGCAGCGGAGCCCTGGCCATCGGCAGCGAGCTGATGGCTTCCCATGGGCCGGATTCCTACGTAGGGCGGGTGGCGGCGGTGATGCTGGGCAGCACGGAAACCACATTCTACACCATCGCCGTCTACTTCGGCTCCGCCGGGATCCGCAAGACCCGCTATGCCATCCCCGCCGCGCTGATCGCGGACCTGACGGGTTTTATGGCCGCGGCTTTCGCGGTGCGGCTGCTGTTCGGCGCGTAATACGTTTTCTTGAAAGAAAAAGTATCAAAAAGAACTTGTGATTCTGCAACGGCCACATCGAGTGGCCGTGCAGAATAGATTGTGCATGACCGCTCCGTGAAGCGCCGCAAAGCGGCGCTTATAGCGCTAAGGCCGCCAAAGGCGGCCCCACGGATGCGGTCATTGCACAATCTATACGAGACTAAACCCATTGCGATTCCTGGATTTCTGCCCGGTTACGATATTGCACTTTTAATCGAGGAATAGTATAAAAATGGACCGGACAGGAGGTATCCCCCTCCGGTCCGGTCTATGATCTGCGATATCAGGTAAACCAGTAGTACACATGCTCCTCCGTCTCCCGGCGGAGCTGGCCTCCGTTGGCCTCGGCCACACGGCGGGAGGGGACGTTGCCGGGGTTGACGGTTACCAGGATCTCCTCCGTAATGCCGATCTGCCGGGCCTCATCCAGCAGCAGGCGCAGCAAAGCCCTGCCATATCCCCTGCCCCGCAAGGTCCCATCCACGGCATAGCCAATATGCCCCCCGCGCTCCCGCAGAGCGTCAGTGAGATAATGACGCAGCTTGCCCATGGCTACGGGCACACCATCGTCCATGAGCCAGTACGTGCCGGAAGGCACCTGCCAATCCTCCAATCCAATCCCCTGCGCCATATTGACGCACTTCTCCAGCCATGCGGGGAATGCGGCGTATTCCATCTGATACGCTGAATTTTCAAAGCCGTGCTCCGGTGGGACGCGCTGGAGCATGTCATAAAATTCTTTCCCATCCGTCAGGGAGACGGGCTGTAAGTATAGCATAGTACATTCCTCCTGAACAGAAACCGGGCGGGTATTGACACCCCGCCCGGTTATAGATTTTATGGTTCGACTCGGGTTACTTGATAACCTCGCCCCGGGCCTTCTTCTCCTCAATCTCGCGGAGAGCGTCCTTATGGCTGAGGTTCACCCGGCCCTTCTCGTCGATCTCGGTGACCTTGACCCACATCATGTCGCCGATCTTGCACACGTCCTCCACCTTCTCCACGCGGTGGCTGGCCAGCTTGGAGATATGCACCAGGCCGTCCTTGCCCGGGGCCAGCTCCACGAAAGCGCCGAACTGCATCAGGCGCACCACGCGGCCATAGTACAGGGAGCCCACCTCGGGCACGAACACGATCTGGTCGATGGCGTGCTTGGCGGCCTCGGCGGAGGCGGTGTTGGCGGAGGCAATGCGGATGGTGCCGTCATCCTCGATGTCGATCTTCGCGCCGGTGTCGGCCACGATCTTCTGGATGACAGAGCCGCCCTTGCCGATAACGTCGCGGATGTTGTCGGGATCAATGTGCATGGTGATCATCTTGGGCGCCCACTCACTGACCTCGGGACGGGGCTCGGCGATGCAGGGCAGCATGATCTGGTCCAGAATCTCGCACCGGGCGTCGTAGGTGATGTCCAGGGCGTTGCGGATGATCTCCATGGTCAGGCCGTCGTTCTTCAGGTCCATCTGGATGGCGGTGATGCCCTTCTTGGTGCCGCCCACCTTGAAGTCCATCTCGCCGTGGAAGTCCTCCACGCCCTGGATGTCAATGAAGGTGGTGAAGGAACCGTCGTCGTCCTGGATGAGGCCGCAGGAGATGCCGGCCACGGGGGCCTTGATGGGCACGCCGGCGTCCATGAGGGCCAGAGTGGAGCCGCAGATGGAGCCCTGGGAGGTGGAGCCGTTGGAGCTCACCACTTCGGATACCACGCGGATGGCGTAGGGGAACTCCTCCTCGGAGGGGAGCACGGGCAGCAGAGCCCGCTCGGCCAGCGCGCCGTGGCCGATCTCGCGGCGTCCGGGGGAGCGGGAGGGCTTGGCCTCGCCCACGGAGTAGCCGGGGAAATTGTAGTGGTGCATATAGCGCTTGGACTCCTCGGGCCAGATGGTGTCCAGCTTCTGGCAGGCGGAGAGGGTGTCCAGGGTGCAGATGCTCAGCACCTGGGTCTGACCGCGGGTGAAGAGGCCGGAGCCGTGGACACGGGGCAGCACGCCCACCTCGGCGGCCAGGGGACGGATCTCGTTCTTCTGGCGGCCGTCCACGCGGTGGCCCTGGAGCAGCCAGGCCTTGACGATCTTCTTCTGGAACTTGTAGGTGAACTCCTCCAGGTACTTGTCCATGTCGGGGTACTGCTCCAGGTATTTCTCGTGCCAGTGCTCGATCATGGCGTTCCAGCGGGCCTCCCGGACGTTCTTGTCGTCGGTGTCCATGGCGGCCTTGGCCTCGTCCATGAAGTTGGCCACGATGTCGTCGAAGAGCTCCTGGTTGAAGTCGGCGTGGGGATAGTCAAACTTCTCCTTGCCGATTTCCGCCACCATCTGGTTGATGAGGGCGACCTGCTTCTGGTTCTCCTCGTGGGCGGTCCGGATGGCCTCGAACATGACGTCGTTGGGGACCTCGTTGGCCCCCGCCTCGATCATGACCACCTTCTTGCCGGTGGAGACCACCGTCACGTCCATGTCGGACAGCTCGTTCTGCTCGGCGGTGGGGTTGACCACGATCCTGCCGTCCACCAGGCCCATCTTCACCGCGCCCACGGGCCCGTTCCAGGGGATGTCGGAGATGGCCAGGGCGGCGGAGGTGCCGATGAGGGCGGCCACCTCGGGGGAGCAGTCCCGGTCCACGCTCATGACGGTAGCCATGATGGCCACGTCGTTGCGGAAGTCGCCGGGGAACAGAGGGCGGATGGGCCGGTCAATGACGCGGCTGGTGAGGATGCCCTTCTCGCCGGGGCGGCCCTCACGGCGCATAAAGGAGCCGGGGATGCGGCCCACGGAATACATCTTCTCCTCGAAATCCACGGAGAGAGGGAAGAAGTCGATGCCGTCGCGGGGACGGGCGGAAGCGGTGGCGGTACAAAGCACGGTGGTCTCGCCATAGGTGACCAGAACGGCGGCGTTGGCCAGCTCGGCCAGCTTGCCGGTCTCCAGAGTCAGGGGGCGGCCCGCCAGATCCATGGTGTACTTGCGGTAGTTGGGGAACTGCTTTTTGGTGATGATGGTTGACATAGCGTACTCCTTTTCTTTCATGTGTTCTTCGTATGAAAAGGGGACGTCATTGGGCTGCGCCCAACGACCGTCCCGGCAGTACCGCGAGGCGGTGCTGCCCAGCCGCTTTTTAGCACTTGATCTCATTTCTGATGATTCAGAGACAAGATCAACTGCTAAAACAGCGGCCTTTTTCCCGATTCCCGGGGGATGCCGGAGACGTGAAAACGCGGGGAGAAGAGGCAGCCCCTTCCCCCCGCTATGCGCTTTACTTACGGATCCCCAGCTTGGCGATGAGGGCGCGGTAGCGCTCGATGTCCTTCTTGGCCAGGTAGTCCAGCAGGCTGCGGCGCTTACCGATCATCTTATACAGGCCCCGGCGGCTGTGGTTGTCGTGGGCGTGGACCTTCAGGTGCTCGGTGAGCTGGTTGATCCGCTCGGTGAGGATGGCGACCTGGACCTCGGGAGAGCCGGTGTCGGTCTCGTGGGTGCGGTTGGCCTCGATAATGGAGGTCTTCTGAGCTTTCTGCATCATAGCGTGTTATCACCTTTCACAATAAATTCTCCGCAGGCCGCGCCGGGGCAGGTGCCGCCGCCGTCGAAGCCAGGGAATGCGCGCAGCGCCTTTTGCCGCGTGCCAGATTACTATATCACAGTCATTTCCTGTTGTAAAGAAGTATTTTAGGATAATCTGCTCTTTTTTTGTTTTTTTATCCATATGGGGAGGAAAACGGAGCCCCGCAGTTTTCCTCCCGCCGCCGGCTTGCATTTTCTGCGGCTATCCTGTATAATGTGATTCCAGTGTCAAAACACAGGAATCATATCTGTCAGCGTGATAAGTAGGAGGTACGCCGGATGCAGATCATCGTCGTCAACGGTCCCCTGTCCGAGCGGGAGCAGGACAGCTATATCCGCCGCGTCACGGAAAAATACCCTGCCAGCGCCATTGAAAAGCTGATCCTGGAGGTCCACGGGGACTATGTGGACGTCCGTTACACGCTGTACCGCAGCCGGGAGCTGCGGAAAATGGGAGGCTACTGCATCAGTGAGCCCGATACCTGGAACAGCGCGAAGCAGGCGGAGTACCGGGACATGGTCCCGAACTCCATAGAGGAGGAATCTTAATTGAACCGAAGCAAATCAGCCCTGCTGCTTTTTGCGGCGTGCCTGCTCCTGCTGGCGTCCTGCGGGAAGCGGGAACCGGCGGAAACCGAGTGGAGCGAGGAGCAGATGGCGCGGGCCGTCTGGAGCGCGCAGGGACCGGGTGACTATCAGACGCTCCGGTATGGAGATGAGGATTTCTCCCGCTATGTCGCCGACGTCTATCAGATCCATCCGGAGGACCTGGCCGGAGGCGCGGTCCTTTACGCCGGGGGCGTCTCCGCAAGGGAAGTCGCCATCCTGCGCCTGACGGGCGCGGACGCCGCGGGCGGGGCCGAGGCGACGCTCTCCGCCTACATAACCGCGCGGGCCGGGGACTTTGCCGGCTACGCGCCGGAGCAGTTCGCCATCCTGGAGCGGTCCGGGACTGCCGTCCGGGGACCCTATGCCGCTCTGCTGATCGGTTCGGACCGGCAGGCGGCCGAGGACGCCTTCGCGGCCTGCTTCACCTCGCCGCCGCCGGAGGAGGACCCGCCGGAAGACGATCCGGTCCAGCCTCCCGTCACGGCGGAGCCGGAGCCGTCCGCCCCGGAACCGGCCCCCATTCCGGAGCCCAAACCGGAACCGGAGCCTGTCTCTGTTCCGGAACCGGAACCCGTCTCTGCTCCGGAGCCGGAACCGGAACCGGAGCCTGCGTCCGCCACTGCCCCGGAACCGGAGCCCGAACCCGAACCTGAGCCTGAGGCTGAACCTGAACCCGAGCCGGAACCGGAGCCGGAGCCCTGGTCCTATGACCAATCCCGCCTGGTTTCCGCCTGGACCAGCGGAAGCCGGGAGGGCCTGTATCAGGAGGATCTGGAGATCCTCGCCATTCTGGACCGGATTTCCGCGCTGACGGACCAGACCCTGACGGCCTATGAAAAGGAGCTGGCCCTCCACGACTGGATGATCAGCTGGGCGGAGTACGACCCCGGCGCGCTCAGCAGCGGTCCCATCGGGGACCCCATGCCCCACAACGACAACCCCTACGGCTTCCTCACCGGGAGAAAGGGCATCTGTCTGGGCTATGCCTCCACCTTCCAGCTGCTGATGGAGCTGGCGGGCTGTGAGTGCGTCACCGTCCATGGCATGTCCCACGGAGGCACCGCCGAGCACGCCTGGAATCTGGTGAAGCTGGAGGACGAGTGGTACGCGGTGGACGTCACCTGGGACGATCCCGTGGCCTCCTTCCCCGTTCCCAGGGCGACGGCGCACCGCTACTTTAACGTCACCAGCGATCGCCTGCGGGAAACCGACCATCAGTGGGATGAGACGGCCTTCCCGGAAGCTGCGGCCACCGCGCTGGCCTGGGCGGGAGATTAGGAAAAATATGGGCCGCGCATCCCCCTGGTTTCTCCGGGGAAAACTGAAAAAGGTCCGGAAACGGAGGCGCTTGGGAGGACGGGACCTTTCCGCCGGAAAAAATCTGCGGATTCACAGAACTTTTACTTGCGAAACAGGGCGTATTCGAGTATACTATGGTTTGTTGAGCTAAAATGGGGGAGTTCCCCGGAGCGAGCCACAAATGTTATCGCCGCCATTTTCCCTGATTTTACCGGGCGGCAGAAAATTTTGGAAGGAATGAACGACACATGAGCGCATCCAGAGAAAAGAAAAAGCGTCAGGAGCTTTTAGCCAGCGGCACGGTGGACCCGAAGGCGGCGCGCGCCGCCGAGCAGAAGGCTGCCGAGCGCAAATCCAATATCCTCTACGGCACCGTTGCCGCCGTCTTCGTGGTGGTGGCCGCCGCCCTGCTGATCTATAATTCCGGCATCATCCAGCGCAATCAGACCGCCGTCACCATTGACGGGAAGAAGTACACCGTTCCCCAGACGGCCTACTATTATAATCAGGTTTGCGGCAACTACGCCTCCTTCTTTGGTCAGGAGTACCTGCAAACCCTGAAGGCCCAGCCCCATCCCACCGATGAGAACAAGACCTACGATGACTATTTCAAAGAGTCCGCCGTGGACAACATGAAGTATGTCCACGCCGCCGTCACGGCGGCCAAGGCGGCGGGCGTCTCCCTGGACAGCGATGACGAGGCTGCGGTCAAGTCCAACGTGGACAGCGTCAAGTCCGCCGCCGCCTCCGCCGGGTACAGCTATGGCGCTTACCTGAAGGCGGTTTACGGTCCCACCATGACCAGCTCCGTCTATGAGTCCTGTCTGCGGGATCAGTTTCTGGCCAGCAAGTATGCCTCTGTCTACAGCGAGGAGAATTTCGTCTACACCGACGACGAGATCCAGTCCTACTACGAGGAGAACAAGGATTCCTATGACCTTGTCGACGGCGCTTATGTCTCCATCTCTGGTACGCCGGAGGCCCGGACCGACGCCGACGGCAATGCCGTAGAGACCACCGACGAGGAGAAGGCCGCCGCTATGGATGCCGCCAAGGAGACCGCGGAGCAGATCCTGATGGCCTATCGGGCCGGCAAGGACCTGGAGGCCGCCTCCGCGCAGGTGGAGGGCGTCTCCTACACCGGCAGCGCGGAAATGAGCAGCAGCTCCAGCGTCCCCGGTCAGTGGCTCTTTGACGAGAGCCGCAAGGGCGGAGACGCCGAGGTTCTGGCCGATGAGTCCAACAGCCGGTACTACGTGGCCGTGTTCAACGGCCGCCAGCGGAACGAGACGCCGGACTACAACGTCCGCCACATCCTGGTGACGTCGGACAATCTGGATCTCGCCGAGGGCGAGACCGCCACCGAGGAACAGCTCACCGCAAAAGCCCAGGAGATCCTGAACGGCTGGGACGGCACCGAGGCCGGCTTCGCCGCCCTGGCGGAGCAGTACTCCCAGGACGGCGGCAGCAACACCAACGGCGGTCTCTATGAGAACGTGCCCAGGGGCCGGATGATCGCGGCCTTCCAGGATTGGTGCTACGAGGACGGCCGCCAGAGCGGCGACACGGGCATCGTGTACTCCTCCAGCACCGGCGCGCACATCATGTATTTTGTGGGCTATGGCAGCACTCCCTACTGGCACTACGCCTGCGAGAACGCCCTGCGCAGCGCCGCCACCAGCGATTGGCAGGACAACCTCACCGAGAGCGCCAACGCCGAGATCAACGCCGGCGGCATGAAGAACGTGGGCTAATCTCTGAGAAGCGGGAAAGCGGTCCCTGTGGTTCCACGGGGCCGCTTTCCTGCATCACGAAAGGAAAATGCCATGAGCGAACGATTTCTGCGCAATGAAATGCTCCTGGGCCCCGCCGCCATGGAGAAGCTGGCCCGCTCCCACGTCTGCGTGGTGGGCCTGGGCGGCGTGGGGAGCTGGGCCGCCGAGACGCTGGCGCGATCCGGCGTAGGGGAGCTGACGCTCATTGATTCGGACGAGTACGGCGAGAGCAACATCAACCGGCAGCTGGGGGCGGTCACCTCCACGGTGGGCGTGCCCAAGGCGGAGGCTATGGCGGCACGGGTTCTGGACATCAACCCGGTGTGCGTGATACACCCGATCATCGGGAAGTACGACCGGGGGGACAACGAGCGGTTCTGGGGGCATTATGACTGCCTGGTGGACTGCATCGATCTGGTGGCCTGCAAGGTGGACCTCATCTGCCAGGCCCAGGCACGGGGCATCCCCATTCTCTCCGCCCTGGGGACCGGGAACAAGCTGGACCCGTCCCGGCTGGAGGTGACGGACCTGAGCAAGACCTACGGCTGTCCCCTGGCGCGGGTGATGCGCCGGGAGCTGGGGCGGCGGGGCGTCAGGCATCTGAAGGTGGTCTACAGCCCGGAGGAGCCGGCGTACTGCGCTCCGCTGGAGGCCCCGCCGCCGGGACGGCGGAGCGTGCCGGGCAGCGTGCCCTGGGTGCCGCCGGCGGCCGGACTGCTCCTGGGCGGCGCGGCGGTCATGGAGCTGATTGAGGGACTGATCCCGGAAAAAGAAACACATATTACTTCCGGGCTAAAAGGCCGGAAATAATATATGCCCTGTTTTACGGATGTCGCAATGACCACATCGAGTGGTCATGCGAAATTCAATTCTGCACAGCCGCTCGATGCGGCTGTTGCAGAATCACGGCTGCCGCCGTTTGCGGCGGCGAGTAAAACGGCTCGGATCAAATTGTATTATTCCCGAACTTTAAGTTCGGAAATAATAAGAAGGAGGAATTCTCATGAATATCCGTCAAGCGGAAGAAAAAGATATCCCCCGGCTGGGCGAGCTGCTGCTCCAGGTCTGCGGGGTCCATCATCGGGGCCGTCCCGACCTCTTCCGGGCCGGGGGCCGGAAGTACGACGATCAGGAGCTGCGGGTGCTGCTGAAGGATCCTGAGCGCCCCGTTCTGGTGGCCCTGGACGACGGCGGTCAGGCGCTGGGCTACGCCTTCTGCGTCTACCAGCGGCACCAGGGCGAGGGCTCCTTCAACGACATGACCACCCTGTACCTGGACGACCTCTGCGTGGACGAGGCCTGCCGGGGCCGTCATGTGGGCCGGGCGCTGTACGACGCGGTGCTGGAGCTGGCCCGGACCGCCGGGTGCTACAACGTGACCCTGAATGTCTGGACCTGCAATGAGAGCGCCCTGCGGTTTTATGAAGCATGCGGCCTGAAGCCCCAGAAGGTGGGGATGGAGGTTATCCTGTAAAGAAGCCGGGACCAGGGACGGCAGCTATCCCTGGTCTCGGCTGAGAAAAAGTATCAGGCTCCCAGGAATGCCGTCCTGAGACATTGTTCCAGGATCTGCCAATAGGTCAGTCTGGCCACCGACTCCTCCGCCACCAGCGGAAGCTCCGCCAGGACCTCTCCGCCGGAGGTGACCACCATCCTGCCAACCTGCTGTCCCGCCTCCACAGGAGCGGACAGCCGTTCCTCCAGTTCCACCGTCACCTCCATGGCGTTGACCTTTTCCTTGGCCGCCAGGATCACCGGGCTGTCCTCCAGCCGGGGGATGACGCAGGGAGCGTCCCCCAGCTCCACCGGGATGGGGGACAGCGGCTCCGGGGGCTGGGCCTGGGCGAGAGCGTAGGCGGCAAAGCCGTAGTTGAGCAGCGTCTTGGCGCTTTCAAACCGCTGGGTGGACGTGGGGGATTTGAGCACCACCGCGATCAATTCCATGCCGTTCCTCTCCGCCGTGGCGGAGAGGCAGTAAAGAGCGCTGTCGGTGCTGCCGGTCTTCAGCCCGGTGGCGCCCTGGTAGAATCGGATCAACTTGTTGGTATTATTCAGCCCGAACTCGCCCTCCCGGAGGGTATCCATCCAGATGGTGGTAAAGCGGCGGACGTCCGGGTGGTTCAGAATCAGCTCCCGGCTCATGAGGGCAATGTCGTAGGCGCTGGTCACATGTCCCCGCGCAGGGAGGCCGGTGGGGTTGAGGAAACTGGTGTCGTTCATCCCCAGCTCGCCGGCCCGTCGGTTCATTTTCTCCACAAAAGCGTCAACGCTGCCGGCCAGGTGTTCCGCCAGGGCCACGCTGCAATCGTTGGCGGAGGCTACGCAGACGGCCTTCAGCATATCCTCCACCGACATCCGCTCGTTTTCCTTCAGCCAGATCTGGCTGCCGCCCATGGAGCAGGCGTAGGCCGAAGCGGTGACCATATCGTCATACCCCAGAGTTCCGGAATCGATGGCTTCCATCACCAGCAGCACCGTCATGATTTTGGTAACGCTGGCCGGCTCCAGCTGCTGATGCTCGTTGAAGGCATACAGCACCCGTCCGGTGGTTTTTTCCATCAACAGACAAGCTTCCGCCTCCACCGCCAGGGATTCCGCCCCCGCCGGGACCGCCAGCGCCAGCAGCATGACCAGAGACAGCAGGCCCGATAACACCTTTTTCATACAAATTCCCTTCCTTTTTCCCGTTTTCCCTGTTTTTCAGGACTCTTATCACAAGGATATGCGGTTGGGAGAAATCAAATGACAAATCCAGCAAATTTCGCCTTGCATTTGGGAAAGAAGTCTGCTATAATAACGCCAGTGTTAGTTCGCAGGGTTAGTACATCGGTAGTACATCGGCTTCCCAAGCCGAGGAGGCGGGTTCGATTCCCGTACCCTGCTCCAGAGCAAAACCCTCCGGAACTTGACGGTTTCGGAGGGTTTTCTCAGCTTTTCTGCCAACTTTGCTTTTGCCGCAGATAGTTGTGGAACACTATTTGGAACGCTATAAAATTTGGAACGTCAGGGAAACCCTGGGGCTGGCAGAGAAGTATATGGGTGCGCCAGGCTGTGGGATTGATGCCCTGTCCAGGATCAGCCAGTGGCAGTAGACTGCCTCACTTTAACTATGCTCTGAACGATAATTTTATTGTTGTCCTTATTCAATGTTCAAATTCAAGAAAAAGCATCAGGGGCCGGTCCCCACGCCGTCGCAGCGCCAGCCGTCCTCCATCAGGTACATGTAGCCCATCATCCACCACTGGAGCGCGCCTTCCGGTGCGTCGTCGCCCTCGTATTCGCCGGTGTTGCCCGCCATGAACCAGTGGGGGTCGCCCTCTGGGACAAAGACCGCGCTGTAGTTGAACAGGAACACATCCTCAGCGCCGCGTGACTCTGCGTACTCCTCCAGAAGTTCCGTTATATCGACCTCATTCCAGAGGTCAAGGTCCACGTATTGGATGTCCATATAGGTACATTTGAACCTGCTGCCGCTGGTGACCTTCAGATGCGTACCCTCATAGGCCTCCACCCAGGTCCGGGCAATCTCCTCACGGCTGCGTCCGTCATCAGGGATGACAGGAATGGCCGCCTCCATGGCGTTTATTTCCGCCTCGTCATACCACCGCCGGAACCACTCATATATCTCGCAGGCAAAGGGGTCCTCCGGTCCGGCGCAGGCGGCGCGGTACCAAGATGCGGCCCCATCGACAGAGCAGGACACCAGCTGGGGATCGTAGAAGGTCAGGATATTCGCCCCTGCGCCCACGGTCAGGGAGGCCGTTCCGCTGAGGTCGGGGACCTGGTCCTCCGTCAGGGCTTCCCATGTATAATTCGTCGTCAGGTCTCCGGGCCGGTTCCAGCCCAGGGAAGCGGGATAGGCCCCGCCTCCTTTGCCGTCCGCCGTCCGGAGGGTGAGGGTCAGGGATTTGTCAAACTGCATCTCATCCCAGACCATCTGGACCGCCTGACCCGGACCGGGCTCCAGATAGCCTCCCCGGACCAGCACCTCTTCCAGGGCGTCGTGGAACCACTCGCTGTCCGGCCCCATGTCGTTGGACATGTCATGGAACAGATACGTCCGGCTGCCGTCCGCCTCCACGCGGAAATAGATATAGTCGCAGTCGGGATACCCCGGACTGACCCAGCCGTCCTCGTCCACATACATCCCACCAGCCAGTCCGACACGCTCCGGCGCGGCGGCGTGGAGCTCGTAGTTGTAGCGGTAGATTTCCACGGTCAGGCCGTCATACCGCTCGTACCAGGGCCCCGCTAGGCTGACGATCCGCCAGTCGTCGATCCCGGCATCCGCCAGACCACCATCCTGTTTCCGCTCGTCCATTTGCTCCTGAACAACCTGACGCAGAGTGGTTATCACGTCCTCCGGGCCGGTGACGCCGGGGGTGACATGGTCCACGGCGGTCTTATCCACCTTGTAGACCAGCAGGTTTTCGCCGTCAAACCAGGCGGTCCGGAAAGCGATTGCACCGAACTCCGCGCCGCTGTCCCCCGCTGTCTGGAAATAAGTCCACAGGGGGAGGGAACGGGCATAAGAAGAAAGCCCGTCGAACTCCAGACCGAGGTTCTCCGGCCACGCCTCCTTCAGCAGCGCGGCGATGTCCGCCTCATAAATCCTGCCGTCCTGCTGGAAGTACAGCCGCGCGTCATACATACTGTCGGAACACAGCAGCTCGTTCACGCCGTCGCCGTCCAGGTCCATGATCTGGCTGTCCATGCCGTATCCCGGCACCGTACACAGCAGGCACAGGGTCCCATCCTTATCGAAGGAGTAGTAGGACCGGTACGCGCCCTCGACGTCTCCGGTGTAAGAAAGGACGAAGCCGTCCCGGCCAAAGAGGTCCGTGAAGAGGTCCATGGAGAACTGATCGTTGGGCATCTCCAGGAAGCAGTCCGCCTCCCAGACGACCATACTCTCGCTGCCCGCGGCGGACTCCGTGATCTCCGCCGCGTAAATCCTGCCGTCCGTGGAGCGGTAGCCCTGGACGTGGCGGCCCCGGACGTTCCAGCTCTGGCCGTAGCTGACAAACCGCTCCTCGCAGTCCCCGCTGTGATGGGTCATCTCCACCGCCTGGGGCTCATAGCCCGTCAGGTTCGTCAGCGGGATGGTCAGCAGAGGCTCCCCCACCGGGTATACAGTGGGGATAACCGGCTTTTCACAATACGCGTTGGATACAAACCAATGTCCGCCGCTCTCCGTCTCCCGCAGGGTGACGCGCTTCCAGCCGTCGGCGTAGAAGGTATCATTGTAGTACAGGCGGACCAGGTTTCCTTCCCGCACCCCGGCAGGAATCGTAACATCCATCCGGTAATTGGTGTCACCGTGGGAATAGTAGTATGCGTCATACTCCGGCGAATACGTGAAGTTATTCAACCCCATCTGTTTTGTCTCGTCCAGCGTAAGGCCCATATATTCCGTCAGCAGCGCGTCCGCCGCTGCAGTGGAAACCTTTGTGGTGTCGGTCATATCGGAGCCATAAGCGGTCCATTCCTCATCCGTCATCGGCTCATATTGACCGCTGCCGCAGTAGAACAGCTCAAAGAGGTCAATATCCGCCGGATCGTCGTACAAGGAGGACAGGAACTGGTTGCGGATGTTCATGTAGTCGCCGTTGAAGAAATTCTCGTTGAAGTATTGCAGCTCCGCTGCCGTAAGCGGGCCGTCCTGCTTTTCTGTCACAGGGGTGGGCGCGGCGTCCGGGGCCTTCTTTCCGGCGCTCTCTGCGCACCCGGCGAAGGTCACCAGGCACGCCCCGGCGGTCAGCAGGACCATGGCGCACAGGGCCAGCTTCCGGGTCCTGCGCTTCTCGGCAATGCGGGTGATGCGGTCCCGCAGGCGCTTCTTGTCCGAGGACATGGTGGTGGCGGACAGCAGGGGATTTCCCGGCAGCCGCCGGATGGGGACCAGGCTCAGCAGCGTCCTGCCATAGGCCAGACGTTCCTCCTCCCCCAGGCGGCGGATGGCTCCCTCGTCACAGGCCAGCTCGCAATCCGTCCTGGACGCCGACGCGGCGATCCACACCAGCGGATCGAACCAGTACACCGCCAGGCACACGCCCCGCAGCAGAGACCACAGGGGGTCCAGGTGCCGGGCATGGGTCTCCTCGTGGGCCAGCACGTGGCGGAGGCTCTCCTCGCTGGCCATGGCGGCGGGGGTCAGATAGATGGCGGGCCGCAGCACGCCGAACAGGCACGGGGACACCAGCCCGGACTCCACCAGATACGCCCGCCGCCGACAGCCGGAGACCCGCACGGGGACCCGATTTCTGCGCAGCTTTGCCGCGAAAGCCAGATTGGCCGCCAGCAGCCACACGGTCATCGCCGCGGTGCCCGCCAGCCATGCCAGGCGCAGGACCTCCGTCAGAGTCAGCTCCTTCCCGGCGGCGGGGGCCTCCGCCCGCTCCGCCGGCGCGGCGGACGGCTGGGCGGCTGGTGATGCGCCGGGAAGGCTCGGCTCCGCCGCCGGGGAGGTATTCTGGGAGCTGGGCTGAAAATTGATGGCAGGGACCGCCGGGGCGGCGAAGGCCGGGGCCTCCAGCCGGGCGGAAATGGTCTCCTGGACCGGTTCCGCCATGGTCAGCACGCTGAAATCCAGAGCGGGCAGGCTGACGGGGATCAGCAGCCGCACCAGCACCAGTCCCCACAGGGCATACTGCACCCGGCGGGATATCTTCTCCCGGAATATCCGGCGCAGCGCCAGCAGCGCAAGAATCAGAACCGAGGAGGTCAGCAGGATTTCTTTCATGGCCGTTCCCTCTCTTTTTGTCAGGTATAATGATGTCTACCTGCATCCTATCACATCGGTAGACGTTTGTCAACTGCTATTTTGCGAATTTGCAGAGCTGCGGAAACGCAGAGCTGTCAGCGTTTCTGCAAAAACCGCCGCATCCATTTGGACGCGGCGGCTTTCGGGCTGTTTTGATTCGCGCAGAATGCTCAGCGGATGCGCACGGCGGTGCCGTAGGCGATGACCTCTGCGGCCCCCTGCATGACGGAGGACGAGCCGTAGCGGACGTTGACGACGGCATCGGCCCCCAGGGCCTCGGCCTCGTCCACCATGCGCTTGGTGGCGATCTGGCGGGCCTCGACGAGCATCTCGGTATAGCCGGTGATCTCCCCGCCCACCAGGGTCTTCATACCCGCCATGAAGTCCTTGCCGAAGTTCTTCGACTGCACGACGGTCCCCTTCACAAGGCCCAGGGCCTCGATCTCTCTTCCGGGTACATGGTCAATATTGAGCAGCAGCATCTTCTTCTCCTCCTTGAATTTCTCTTAATCTTGTTCGCAGACTTATCCAGATAAAGGGAATGCTCCCTAAATCCAACACAATAAGAATGAGCAGCAGCTTTGCGGAGAAGCCGGCGGGATCCCTGCCGCAGCGCAGCCACAGCAGCGTCACCGCCGCCGTCAGGCGCAGCACTGTGGCGGACAGCGCTCCCAGGATGGCGTTTTTCCGCCGTACAGACTGGGAATCAGTACTTTTTGGCTTCATCCTCTTCTCCTCCGTCGATCTCCCGCAGGCGCTGGGCCATGGCATACAGCACCCCCACAATCACCGCGCCGCCCGCCGCGGCGTACAGCAGCAGAAAGGGCAGAATGCCCCAGCCGCCCGCCGCTCCCAGCAGTCCGGCGGCGTAGGCCGCCATACCCACCATCGGGCCGATATACAGTACCACCAGCACCGCGATGACAACGGGCGCGATTTTCTTCCTAGTATTTCTTTGCATCGTCAATCTCTCCTTTCCCGATTTCCGTGATCCTCTGGAACAGAGCGGCCAGCACCCCAGCGATGACCAGCAGCGGTACCGCCGCTATGATCAGCACGATGGCCAGCGGCGGCGCGCTCTCCGGATCAATGTAGAATCCCCAGAGCATCACGCCCGCCATCGCCGCCATCGCCGCCACCATCACCACCGAAACCGCGATAGGAGCCACATAGCGGGTGCGCACATCCTGCCGCTGCTTGTTCTGGAAGGTGGCGCCGGACTGCTCCAGCTTCTCCATTTCCGCCAGCACGCTCTGTGCGTCCAGCTCCCCCAGAGGCTCCGTCCGCTCCCGCAGCAGTTCGCACAGCCGGACCGATTCCTCCAGGTTCTGGCGCTCCCGCTCCAGCGTGACCAGATGGCGGCGCATCCCGTCGCCCACGGTCTGTGTCCCCTCCTGCATCCGGCGGATCTCCTCAATAGGCACGCCCAGCTTCCGCATCAGCTTGATCCTTTGCAGAATGGCCACCTCCGCCTCGCCGTAGTCCCGGTAGCCGTTCTCACCGTTGCGGCCGGGGGAGAGCAGGCCCTTCTCCTCATAGAAGCGGATGTTCTTCTTCGTGATGCCCACCAGGGCCTCCACCTCGTTGATCTTCATCCCTTTCCCCTCCTTTGCGGGATCATGATACACCTTCCAGCAGGGGGAAGGTCAAGGGAATTTTCAAAATTTCTCGTCGGAACGCATGTAAAACTGCCCCGGCGCTTCCTTTATCCCATCCATTTCCCGAAGAACCGCCAGGCGTTTTCAAAGCAGATCCCGTCCGCGATCTCCCGGGAGATGCCATGGGCTGTGAGATAGTCTCCAATGCGGAGGCTTTTTTCCACGCTGTCCAGATCCTCGTGGATCCCCGCGCCATCGTAATCGGAGCCCAGGGCGATGCACTTTTCCGCGCCCAGCTCCAGGAAATGACAGACGTGGCGATACAGATCGTCCAGACTGCCCCGGTCGTCGTCGGAGAGGAAGGGGCGGCAGTAGGTCAGCCCGATGAGGCCCTCCCGGCGGACCATCTCCCGGATGAACTCGTCCGGCAGGTTGCGGCGGTGGCCGCAGACGGCGCGGGCGTTGGAGTGGGACGCGGCAAAGGGCTTTTGCGCAAAGGACAGCAGTTCCTCAAAGCCCCGGTCATTTAAGTGGGATACGTCCACGATCATGCCCAGGCGCTCCATCTCCGCCACCGCCTCCCGGCCAAAGGCGGAAAAGCCGCTGGGGGTATCATGGCCGGAGGCCAGCTCGTTGGGGCCGTTCCAGGTGAGTGTCATCATCCGCACGCCGGCGTCATAAATGGTCCGCACCCGCTCCAGCTTTCCCGCCAGAGCCGCGCCGCCCTCCACGGTAAGCAGGCCGGCGGTCTTTCCGGCGTTCACTGCCGCCTCCATTTCCGCGAAGGAGCGGCAGGCGGACATGCGGTCCTGATGTGCCTCCGCCTGGCGGTAGAAGGAGGCGGCCGCGCGGTCAAAGAAAGCGATGGCGTCGTCTCCCCGCCGGTCGTCGGGAACAAAGACGGCGAAGCACTGGACCCACTTCGTCCCGGCGGGGACCTTGCTGAGGGCCAGGTGGAAGGCGGGGTTGTCCAGGGTTTCGGTTTCCTCCTCATAGGGCGGATAGCAGTTCCGGGTCAGGGTGTCGCAGTGGAGATCAAATAAAGCGGACATCGTCGGTTCCTTTCCGCCGCCGTCGGGCGGCACGATTCTATTTTATGAAACCGCATTGACTATTTTACAGAATGGAAGTAATATATCATGGGCGGGCCGGGATTGCAAGGCGAATTTTCCGGCCCGGAATCCGGCCAGGTTCGCAAGAAACGGAACGGCCGCAATCAAAATGGAAAGGTGTTGCTTATGCCTGCTTATCAACTGTTACCCGCTTGCAAGGATTATATCTGGGGCGGCCAGCGGCTGAGGACCGACTTCGGCATCCAAAGCGAACAGAATCCCCTGGCCGAGGCCTGGGTGCTCTCCTGCCATCCGGACGGTCCCTCTGTGCTGGCCGACGGCCCTTACGCGGGGCTGACCCTGCCGGCCTATCTGGAGAGGGCAGGCAGGGCGGCGCTGGGAACCGCCTGCGAAGCGTTCGAAAAATTCCCCATGCTCATCAAGCTCATTGACGCGAAAAAGAACCTCTCCATCCAGGTCCATCCCTCCGATGCCTACGCGCTGGCCAACGAAGGGCAGTACGGCAAGACGGAGATGTGGGTGGTGCTGGACGCGGAGCCCGGCGCGTTCCTCTACTACGGCTTTGACCGGGAGGTCAGCCTGGAGGAATTCTCCCGCCGGGTGGGTGACGGTACGCTGACGGAGGCGCTGCGGAAGGTCCCGGTAAGGGCCGGAGACGTGTTCTTTATCCCTTCCGGCACCCTCCACGCCATCGGCGCGGGGCTGGTGATCGCGGAAATTCAGCAGAATTCCAACGTCACCTACCGGGTGTTTGACTATGGCCGCCTGGGCGCGGACGGAAAGCCCCGGCCCCTCCATGTGGAGAAAGCCTTGGCGGTGACGGACCGCCGCCCCGCTCCGGCGCTGGACTTCGGCCCCCATCTGGGGAGCTGCCGCTATTTCACCGTGGACGGTCACGACGGCCCGTTCCAGGAGACCTGCGGCGAGACCTCCTTCCACGCCCTGCTGGTGACGGAGGGCGCGGGCACGCTGACCTGCGGCGGCGAGACGCAGGAGATCCGGAAGGGCCAGTGCTTCTTCCTTCCCGCCGGAAGCGGGACATACCGGGTGGACGGCGGCTGCCGGACGCTGGTATCCTTTCTCACGCCGCAGTGATGCTTTTTCCTGAAAGAAAAAGCATCAAAAGGGCTTATGATTCTGCACCGACCGCATGGAGCGGCTGTGCGGAACAGATTGTGCATGACTGCTCCGTGAAGCGCCGCAAGGCGGCGCTTTCAACCGTGAACAACCGCCGCGCGGGGGCGTACCCCTCTGCGCGGCGGTTGGCGCGGCAAAGGAGCCTGGTTCCATCCGGATGAGAATTTTGCGGCAATTCCGCCGGAAGGGCTTGTCAAAGCGGGAATTTTATGATATGATTCGTTGGAGCATAGGAGCAATTTACATGCGAGGAACGGGAAAATAGCGAGTTTGCGTGTTTCAGAGAGGGGCGGTCACCGGCTGCAAGCCGCCCTGGCGCGTGTCGCTTGGTTCGCCCGGGAGCGGCCTGTGAGAGCAGGACGGAAGCCCACCGTTACAGGGGCGGCAAGTGCGCGCCTGTTTTCGGGCGCGAATGCGGGTGGTACCGCGGAAGGTGAACCTTTCGTCCCCAAGGCGGGGATGGAAGGTATTTTTTATGAAAGGATATGTAATGGACGCCATTGTGATTCGCGGCTATTGCGGGGAGGACTGGCCCAGGCTTCAGGCGATCCACGACGCCGCCAGACAAAATGAGCTGCGTCTGGCAGGGCTGGAAGCGGCGTTTCTTCCTCTGGCAATTGCCGCGGAATCGGAAGGGCTGTTTGATTACACCGTGCGGGTGGCTTGTCTGGGAGATGCCGCGGCGGGTTTTTCCGCCTTTGCGGAAGGGGAACTGGCCTGGTTGTATGTAGCCCCGGCGCTGTCCCGCCGGGGCATAGGGACCCGGCTTGTGCAGGACGCGCTCGAACATACGGGGCGTCCCGTTACAGTAGAGGTGTTGACCGGCAACGAACCGGCCCGCCGGCTCTATGAACGCTGCGGCTTTCGCCTGATAGAGACCGTTTCCGGCCGGATGCCGGGGAATGAGGCGTTTCCGGTTACCTGCCATGTTCTCCAATTGGATTGATTTTAAAAATCTCACTTGTGCATGGGAAACGCTTTGCGCTGATCTGTTGGGGGAGATAAGGGGGTGATGCGGCATGCCGGGGAAAATGCGTACAATTTTGTGGGTTTCAGCGGTTTATGCATTCTCCTTTATCTGTTATGTCCCGATGCTGCTGCGGCAGTTCGGCGCAATGGTTCCTGACGCTCTGCTGTATCTGAGATACTTTTTTGTCCTGATTCCTGCCCTGATCTCCGCAATATTTCTGACAGGTGAGCATACGGTAAAATCCTGCTGGCTCAATTGTTTTAAGAAAATTTCCGCAAAAGAAATTTTCGTGTGTATCGCGGCTGTGTTGGCTGGCCTTCTGACCTCCTTCGGATATTCCCTCTGGCAGAAAGCCGAACTGTTCCGCCATGCGTATCCATCCCCATCAGCATTTGTTTTTTCTGCGGCCTACCTGTTTGCAACCGCTTTGATGGAAGAAATGGCATGGAGAGGCTTCCTCTTAAACCGTATCGCCATCGGAAGAGGAAAAGTGTCCGCGGCGGGGCTTACCGGTGTGATTTGGGCTGTCTGGCATATTCCCATGTGGACTGTCAGAAATTCGCTTGGGTTGGAGGAAGTGATCCCCCTGTTCATTTGGGCGGTTCTTATTTCACTTGTTTTGGGGATAACCTACTTCAGATTTAAAAATCTGCTGTCCGTATCCCTGCTGCATATGATTTTTAACATATGCTTTTTAGCGCCCGCAAAATATAATAATGTTGTTATTTTTATAGGTATCATAATCTGCTATATCTTTAGAAAATACAAGAAAGGTATCAAGGAGTTTTAACATGAAAGACCAATTAGCAAAGATCCGCGCCGAGGCGCTCTCCGCCTTTGAGAGCGCGAAGGACGCCGCGGGGCTGGACGCCCTCCGGGTGAAGTACCTGGGCAAGAAGGGCGAGCTGACCGGCGTGCTGAAAATGATGGGCAAGCTCTCTCCGGAGGAGCGGCCCGTCATGGGCCAGCTGGCCAACGACGTCCGCGCCGCCCTGGAAAAGGCGCTGGAGGAGAGCTCCCAGAAGCTGGAGGCCGCCGCGCTGGAGCTGCGGCTGAAGGCCGAGGCTGTTGACGTGACCATCCCCGGCAAAACCGTGGCCGTGGGCCACCAGCACCCCATGAACATTGCCCTGGACGAGCTGAAGGACATCTTCATCGGCATGGGCTTCACCGTCATGGACGGGCCGGAGGTGGAGCTGGCGGAGTACAACTTTGACCGCCTCAACGCCGAGGAGGGCCACCCCAGCCGGGACTGGTCCGACACCTTCTATTTTGATACCGACAGCCGGGTGATGCTCCGCTCCCAGACCAGCCCCATGCAGGTCCGGGCCATGGACACCATGCCCCTGCCCATTCGCGTGGTGGCTCCGGGCCGGGTGTACCGGAAGGACGAGGTGGATGCCACCCACTCCCCCATGTTCCATCAGGTGGAGGGCCTGGTCATCGACAAGAATGTAACCATGGCGGACCTGAAGGGCGCACTGAACGCTGTGGCGGAAAGGCTCTTCGGCGAGGGCACCAAGACCCGGTTCCGGCCCCACCACTTCCCCTTCACCGAGCCCAGCTGCGAGATGGACGTACAGTGCCACAAGTGCGGCGGCGCAGGCTGCCCCACCTGTAAGGGCGAGGGCTGGATCGAGCTGCTGGGGGCCGGCATGGTCCACCCCAGGGTGCTGGAGATGAGCGGCATCGACCCGGAGGTCTACACCGGCTGGGCCTTTGGCTTCGGTCTGGAGCGTCTGGCCCTGCGGCGGTTCAAGATCGACGATATGCGGCTGATTTTTGAGAACGACGTTAGATTTTTGGAGCAATTCTAGGGGACAGGCGCATCGCGCAAATAAAAGTTTTCGTCCACCTTTTTCAAAAGGTGGAGGGTCCAGGGCGAAGCCCTGGTGGGTTTGGGCGAAGCCCAACACGCTTTCGTAATAAAGGAGTAACAAATAGATGAAATTAAGCAGAAAATGGCTCAGCGAGTTCGTTGCCGTTGAGGCCAGTGACAGAGAATTTGCCGAGGCCATGACCCTCTCCGGCTCCAAGGTGGAGACCACCGAGGATCTGGGGGCGGAGATCTCCAACGTGGTGGTGGGCCGCATCAGGAAGATGAAGCGCCACCCCGATTCCGACCATATGTGGATCTGCCGGGTGGACGTGGCCCGAAACGAGCCGGTCCAGATCGTTACCGGGGCCTGGAACATCCACGAGGGCGACCTGGTGCCCGTGGCCCTGCATAAGTCCACCCTCCCCGGCGGGAAGAAGATCGAGAGGGGCAAGCTCCGGGGCGTCATGTCCGATGGAATGCTCTGCTCCCTCAGCGAGCTGGGACTGGACGAGCGGGATTTCCCCTACGCCGCTGTCACCGCCGCCGCGCTGCTGAACGACTACCACCCCATTGATCCGGAAAAACCCTCTATTCCCGCCGATATCCAGCCGGGGCACAAAATCTTCGGGCCGGTGGTGGCCGCGGGCGTGGGCGCTGTGGAACCCGCCGGGGAAAACCGCTGGTCCTGCGGCCTGATGTGGACAGAGAACGGCGAGCCCGTGGGAACCACGGTGGAGACCAGCTGCGAGAACATCCACTCCATGGACATGGTGGCTTATAACACCAAAACCGGAACCATCTGCACCCTGGCGGACCTCCACGCGGAGCAGCGGGAGTTTCCCCACTGCATCCCCGACGGCATTTTCGTCCTTCACGAGGACTGCCGGCCCGGCGACGACATCAAGAGCGTCATCAACGCCGACGACCACGTGGTGGAGTTTGAGATCACCCCCAACCGTCCCGACTGCCTGAGCGTCATCGGACTGGCCCGGGAGGCCGCCGCCACCTTCAGCGCTCCCCTGCGGCTCCACGAGCCGGTGGTGAAGGGCGGGGCGGAGGGCAATCTGCCGGAGCTGCTGGATGTGGAGACCCCGGACCCGGAGCTGTGCCCCCGGTACACCGCCCGGATGGTCCGCAACGTGAAGATTGCCCCTTCCCCCAAGTGGATGCGGGAGCGGCTGCGGAGCATGGGTGTGCGGCCCATCAACAACATCGTGGACATCACCAACTACGTCATGCTGGAGTACGGCCAGCCCATGCACGCCTTTGACTACCGCTATGTGAAGGGCGGGAAGATCATCGTCCGCCGGGCCTCTGAGGGCGAGGAGCTGACCACCCTGGACGGCAGCGTCCGGAAACTGAACCCCAACATGCTGGTCATCGCCGACGACACCAGGGCCGTGGGCCTTGCGGGCATCATGGGCGGGGAGAACAGCGAGATCGTGGACGACACCGTGGATGTGGTCTTCGAGTCCGCCAACTTCGACGGCACCTGCATCCGCCGGACCGCCCTGTCCCTGGGGATGCGCACCGAGGCGTCCGCCAAATTCGAGAAGGGCCTGGACCCCCTGAACACCCTGCCCGCCGTGAACCGGGCCTGCGAGCTGGTGGAAATGCTGGGGGCCGGCGAGGTGGTGGACGGCGTCATCGACATCCTCAATCACGTGCCGCAGCCCACGGTGCTGAAGCTGGAGCCGGAAAAGATCAACGCCCTGCTGGGCACCGACGTGCCGGAGAGCGAGATGCGGAGCATCCTCCGCGCACTGGACTTCGGCGTGGAGGGCGATACCGTTGCCGTACCCTCCTGGCGGGGCGACGTACAGTGCATGGCGGACCTGGCGGAGGAGGTGGCCCGGTTCCACGGCTACAACAACATCCCCACCACCCTCCAGCGGGGCGAGACCACTCAGGGCGGCTATTCCCCTCTTCAGATGGCGGAGCGCCGTCTGGGCAGCGTCTGCCGGGCCTGCGGATATGACGAGATCATCACCTATTCCTTCATCTCCCCCGCCTGCTATGACAAGATCGGCTGGGCCCCCGACGAGCCCCTGCGCAACAGCCTGAAGATTCTGAACCCCCTGGGCGAGGACACCTCCATTATGCGGACCACCACCCTGCCCTCCATGCTGGACATCCTCTCCCGGAACTACAGCTACCGCAACAAGAGCGCCCGGCTGTATGAGATCGGACGCATTTACCTCCCCGGCGGCCCCGACGGGCTGGCCAACGAGCCGAAGATGCTCACCCTGGGCGCTTACGGCGAGGGCTTTGACTTCTTCACCATGAAGGGCGCGGTGGAGGCCCTGCTGCGGGAGCTGCGGGTGGAGGACGTGACCTTCGCCGCCTGTCAGAACGATCCCTCTTATCATCCCGGCCGGTGCGCCGGCGTATACGCGGGGGAGCAGCTGCTGGGCGTCCTGGGCCAGATCCATCCCACCGTGGCGGCCAACTATGACGTGGACTGTGAGCTGTACTGCGCGGAGCTGAGCTTTGACGCGCTGCTGGAGGCCCAGGGCCCCGGCGCGGAGTACAGCCCCCTGCCCCGGTTCCCGGCGGTCAGCCGCGACATCGCGGTGGTCTGCAGGGAGGAGGTCACCGTAGGCGCGCTGGAGGCCTGCATCCGCCGGGCCGGCGGCAGGCTGCTGCGGGGTGTGGAGCTGTTTGACATCTACCGCGGCCAGGGCGTGGCCGCGGGCAGCAAGAGCGCGGCTTTCAGCCTGACCCTCCGTTCCGACGAGCGCAGCATCACCGCCGCCGAGGCCGACGAGGAAATCAGGGATGTTCTCGCGGCCCTGGAGAAGGAGCTGGGCGCGGTCCTGCGGTAAGCACCATCCGGACAGATGAAAGCGCCCTCCGGAATCTGCGATTCCGGAGGGCGCTGCGTCTGCGTTTGAAGCCTGCGGCATAAACTGTGACGGAAACGATCCGCCCAATCAATCCCCTGCGTCAATCAGACTTTCCCGTCCATAAGTCCCTCTGTTATGCCTTTCTCTTTGTTACGGGTATCCACACCTCATATTGTGCGTTCTGTGGGTCCGGATTCAGGTAAACCTCAATATCGGGGGCATTGGCGTATTCATATCCGGAGGCCGGAAGCCATTCTGTTATAATCCGCTGCTCCAGTTCCTGTATGGACTGGTTTGTACCCGTTCCGGAAAAAATTGCCCAAGTGGACGCAGGAACGGTATATTCTTCAAACTCACCACTTGGCTTTGTGCTGGAAACGGCAATAAAATATTTCCATTGTTCTTCATCATTGCAGGCGCTCACGCCCAAAAGCCCCATCAGCGGCGTATCCATCATTCCCGCCAATTTCTGTATGGTTCCATTTACAGACGCCTCCTGCCACATCTTAGGCACAACCATAAAGTTATTTGTGATTTCCTTATCAAGCGGCGCGGATACGCCGATAATGCGGAACGCTTCTTTTGTTTCAATCCTATAATTCATTTCTGTCGCTCCTTTCACAGCAATTCTAAACTTAATGGGGGAAAAAGATTTCACAGGTACGCCCTCGTCTTTCACAGACGAAGGGGCTATCCCGTGGAAAGACTGAAACGCTCTGTTGAATGCGGTCGGGGAACGGTAGCCGTACTTCTCCGCAATATCAATAATCCGTTCATCTCCCCCCTGCAGGTCTACCGCCGCTAAAGACATTTTTCTTCTCCGGATATACTCCGCCAGAGTGATGCCCGCCATATAAGTAAACATCCTCTGATAGTGATAGGCGGAGCAGCAGGCGATCCGCCCAAGCTGTTCATAGTCAATTTCGTCTGTCAGGTGTTCCTCAATATAATTCATGCTTTGGTTTAATCTTTCGACCCATTCCATGAAATACCTCCTTATCCGCACATGTTGTGCTTTGTGGACATGAATTTGTCTTTATCATTATAAGGCCTGTCCTTAAATTTTTCCTCTCTATCCTTGCACAAAAAAGAGAGGCGCTTTTTCGGGAAAAGTACCAGCCGCCTTCCTCCGATATGGGTTTATCCGTTCTCGCGGCTTAAATCAAAATTTATCCAGTTATATTGTTTTTGGAATTGTACAATTATTATGCTATACGGTTCAGGAGCTGTCAACTGTTATGCGCAGGAAAAATCAGCGCTCCCGCGGACCGCGGCCGAAGGGCGCGTTCCCGCCTGTTTGACGGGGCGCGAGACGCTTTTTGTGACGATTGATAGAGAATCGCGGTTAAGAGCATGAAATTTTGATTATTTTGGCTGTCTTTTCGGAACCGGACATTATTGACAAGCCCCGTTTTTTTCAGTATAATATTAGGCAGAATTCTTATCCTCATGCGGTATGGCCTGAAGCGGATCCCAACCGCATTTTTTCCGAAAGAGGATGATTTATCGCTTTAAAGCATTTAAAGGCGGAGGGCCGCGGAGCGGCCGCTGCAAATGCCATTATCACCCCTTTGTATTTAGCTGGGGCGGGGCGGGTGGGAAAGACCGCCGCCGCACCGGTTAAAGATATTTTAATAGGAGGCATATTATGAAAAAGAAGTTCCTGTGCCTGGCTCTTGCGCTAACCATGCTGCTGAGCCTGGTCGCCTGCGGCGGCAATAATGATACCCCCGCGGCAAACCCCACCCCTGATACTCCCCCCGCGGAGAACAACACCCCCAGCACTCCGGACACCCCGGATGAGCCCGCGGCGGACGCCTACACCGGTCCCGACTGGGCCGCCATCGACGCCATGGACTACGAGGACGCGTCCGACGCCATCTATGACTTCGTGCTGGGCGAGTTCGCCGACGCCTACGCTGTTGCCAAGCAGGCCAGCGGCGACGAGCGCGCGGCCCTGATGGCTATCGCCGAGGCCAAGCTGATGGAGTCCGGCGTATTTATGCCCATCTACACCCAGGGCGGCAACTACGCCATGAGCCGCGTAGTGACCCGCACCTCTCCCACTGTGCTGTGGGGCATGGACGAGTACCGCTATTATAAGACCCTGGTCTGCAACGAGCTGATTAAGCTGGACGATGTCAACGCCCTGAAGGCCCTTTGGGCCGCGGCTGAGGACGAGGCCGCTTACTTTGAGGCCGCCAAGGCTTATCTGGACGAGCACGGCTATACCCTGACGGATACCTACGTCACCAATACCGGCTACAACCTGAACATCTGGGACACCATCGCCACCTCCTACACCTCCGACGCCATGTTCATCGCCGGCACTTATGACAACCTGCTGGAGTACGACGTCAAGGGCGTGCAGCAGCCCTGCCTGGCTACCAGCTATGACGTGTCCCCCGACGGCACCGTGTACACCTTCCACATCCGCGAGGGCGTGAAGTGGGTGGATCAGCAGGGCACCGAGATCGGCGAAGTCACCGCTGACGACTGGGTTGCCTCCATGGAGCACCTGCTGGACAACGCCGCTGCTCTGGGTTATCTGCTGACCGTGAGCGACGGCTGCGGCTTGAAGAACTTTGACGCTTATCTGCAGGGTGAAGCCACCCTGGAGGACATCGGCGTGAAGGCTCTGGATAAGTACACCCTGGAGTACACCCTGGAAGCCCCCTTCCCCGCTTTCCCCACCATGCTGGGCTACAGCATCTTCGCTCCCATGAACCGCGACTTCTACCGTTCCCAGGGCGGCACCTTCAGCGCTGAGGGTGAGGAGTACACCGCCGGCGATTACGGCAAGACTCCCTCCAACATCGCCTACTGCGGCCCCTATCTGGTCACCAGCTACACCGCCCAGAACACCACCCGCTACGCGGCCAACCCCACTTACTGGAATGCTGACGCGGTGAACTGCAAGAACCTGGTCTACAACTACAACGACGGCAGCGATCCCCTGCGCTCCTACAATGACGCCAAGTCTGGCGCCGCTTCCGGCGCCGGCTTCAACACCTCCGCTGTGCAGCAGGCTAAGATCGACATTCCTGATGGCGAGACCCAGAGCTATTTCGAGCTGTACGCCTATGTGACTTCTGGCCGCGGCACCACCTTCGGCGGCTGGAAGAACGTCCACCGCGCCGTCTGGAACAACTTCGACAACGACAGCATCGGTGTCTCCCCCAAGCGTGACAACGCCGAGGAGATCGCCCGGACCCGGGACGCCATGGTCAACCAGCACTTCCGTCTGGCCATGGGCATGGCCTTCGACAAGGCTTCCTACAACGCCCAGAGCGTGGGTGAGGAGCTGAAGCTGGCCGCTCTGCGTAACTCCTACACTCCCGCCACCTTCGTGTATCTGGCCGATGACGTGACCGTTGACATCAACGGCACCGCCACCACCTTCGCCGGCGGCACCGCCTATGGCGAGATCATGCAGGCTCAGCTGGATGCCGACGGCTACGCCGTCAAGGTCTGGGATCCCAACGGTGACGGCGGCGCTGGCTCCGGCGACGGCTTCGACGGCTGGTACAACGTCGCCAACGCCAAGGCTGAGCTGGAACTGGCCATTGCTGAGCTGGCTCAGATCGGCGTGGAGATCTCCGCCGACAAGCCCATCCACATCGACTATCCCTATCAGAACACTGCTGATGTCTACCGGAACATGGCGAACGTGGTGAAGCAGTCCGTTGAGGGCGCTTTGGACGGCATGGTCATCATTGATCTGATCGCCATGGATAAGGATACCGACATGGAGAGCGCCACCTACCGTTTCGAGGCCGGCAACGAGGGTAACTTCGATCTGTCCACCAACTCCGGTTGGGGTCCCGACTACGGCGACGCTCAGTCCTTCCTGGATACCATCCAGGCCGGCGGTTATATGTGCAAGAACATCGGCCTGTATTGATCCGCACCTGATCACACATAAGGAAATAAGATTAACGCGAGGGGGTGGGGGTTCCCACCCCCTCGCGCTATAACAAGAGACGGAGCGAGGTATAAATATGGGAAAATATGTACTGAAACGGCTCCTGCACGGCGCGGTCTCCGCTGTTATCGTGGTGCTGATCGTAATGGTGCTGATATACTCTATGCTGGATCGAAACAAGATCTTCTCTGGCGATCCCGCCTACAGCCACATGACCAGCAACAGCCGCACCACCTATGAGTACACCCGGTGGGAGGCTTATGGCTATGTGGACTACGTCCCCTATGCGGATTATCTGAGAGCGCTGGTCAAAGCCGGGGAGCTTGACACGGAGACCCAGAAAACAGCGGCTTCTCTGGGCCGGACGCCGGATAAGGACTCCGAGCTGACGACGGAGTACACGGCTAAATTCCGGGAGTATTATGAATCTCAGGGCTATCAGGTGATCCGCCTGAACGCGGACACCCGCAAAAACGGTCAGCTCAAGGACGGCGGCGGTCCTGTCATGTTTGCGACCAAGGATATTCCGCTGGCCCAGCGGGCCATCACCTATTTCACAAAGATGTTCCAGATCGACAACATCCACTATGTCCCGGAGGAAATTGATATCGGAGAGCGGGGGCTGACCTTTACCCTGCATGACCCGGTATACGGAGGAGAAAAATTTTCCCCGGCCATCATTGGGAACGGTACGCGCCACAAGTACCTGCTGTATTTCAATGATCAGTTCCCCTATCTCCATCAGAATTTGTTGACCATCAATCTGGGTGAATCCTTCACGGTCAACCAGGGCGTGGACGTATTCACCACCATGACGGAAACGCAGGGAGTCTATGTACTCTCTACCGTTACTTATCCCACGGGGGCCGTGCTGGAGCGTGCGGACGATCTGCACACGGCGACCTATGTGGAGGGCTCCCGGGACTCCATTGCGTCCAATGCGGAGCGATTTGAGGACGACTACACCAATGTGCAGACGATCAAGGGCGGCCTGTCCCGGATGGGCTATTCCTTTGTCATCGGTATCATTTCAGTCATTATGGCCTACGTGCTGGGCCTGCCCATCGGCCTGCTAATGAGCCGGTATAAGGAGGGCCTCCTGGACAAGATCGGCACGATGTATATCATCTTTATCATCGCAACGCCCAGCCTGGCGTATATCTTCATGTTCAGGGCTATCGGCGGCGCGGTATTCGGCCTGCCGACGCTGTTTGATATGGAGTCCGGCAATAAGCTGATGTATGTCCTGCCCATCGTCTCCCTGGCGCTGCCCAGCATAGCCAACCTGATGAAGTGGATGCGGCGGTACATGATCGACCAGATGAACTCCGACTACGTGAAGTTTGCCCGCTCCGGCGGCCTGACCGAGACGGAGATATTTGCCAAGCATATCTGGAAGAACGCCATGATCCCCATCACCCACGGCATCCCGGCCAGCGTCATCGGCGCCATGACGGGCGCCATCATCACTGAGCGTCTGTACCTTGTCCCCGGCGCCGGCAATCTGTTGACCACGGCCATCAACCGCTACGACAATGCCGTCATCGTGGGTGTGACATTCTTTTACGCGGTGCTGTCGGTTGTCTCCATTGTTCTGGGCGACGTGCTGATGGCCACGGTGGACCCGCGTATCTCCTTTACTGACAAAGCGAGGTGAGAGTGATGGAAGATCTGAATAAGAAATATAACATGAGCGACGGAGAGCTGTTTGCTTTTGTGGACCATAACGACCTGGAGTCGGAAAAAATCACCGCTCCCCGGTATTCCTACTGGAAGAGCGTCTTCCGGGTATTTTTCCGGAAGAAGGCGAACATCGCCATTCTGGCCCTGCTGCTGTTTGTCATCGGTTTTGCCTACATCTATCCCGCGGTGACCAACTACGACCCATACGCAAACCTCATGGACTCTGAAGCCAAGCACCTGAGCCCCGCCAAGGCCATGCAGTACTTCGGCACCAGCCTGAAGTGGATTCTGGGCGCCGGCGCCAGCGGCGAGCCCACTTTTGAGGCCATCTGGAACGGCTCCCGGATCTCCATCTCCCTGGCGTTCCTCTGCGCGGCCATCAATATGACCGTCGGCGTGCTGATCGGCGCGGTGTGGGGCTTCTCCAAGAAGGTGGATATGATCATGATGGAGGTCTACAACATCGTGGGCAATGTGCCTATTCTCCTCATCATCACGGTCCTGGCCATGCTCTTTGCCCCCACCTTCTGGACCATGGTGTTTGCCTTGACAGTCATTGGATGGATCGGCATCGCCTACTTTATCCGTACCCAGGTGGTCATTATCCGCGACCGGGAATACAACATGGCATCCCGCTGCCTGGGCACCTCCACCATCAAGATCGCTATAAAGAATATTCTGCCCTTCATGACCTCCGTCATCGTGACCCTGCTGGCCACCGAGCTGCCCAGCTACATCTCCTACGAGGTGTTCCTGTCCTACATTGGCATGGGCATGAGCGAGATGTCTCTGGGCCGCCTGATCTACAACGCGGAAGGCGCCATGGTCACGCCCGGCTGGGAGCTTGAGTTCTGGAGCCCGGTGGCGATCTCCGCGGTCATCAGCATTGTCCTGTATGTGGTAGGACAGAACCTGGGCGACGCGTCCGATCCGCGGACACATATGTAAGGAGGGACAGCCATGGCAGAAGATAAGAAAGTATTGCTGTCCGTAAAGGACCTGTGGGTCAAGTTCCGGGTCCGCGGAAGGATTTTGACCGCCATCCGGGGCATCTCCCTGGATATCTATGAAAATGAATCCATCGCCATCGTGGGCGAGTCCGGTTCCGGCAAGTCCGTGTTCACGAAAACCTTCGCGGGTATGCTGGATTCCAACGGCTTTGTCAGCCAGGGGAGCCTTGTGTTCAACGACGAGGAGCTGTCCGACACCCGTGTGAAGCTGACGGCTGCTGCCCATAAAATGATGGACAGCGCTCTCAAGAAGCTCAACGACTCCTCCAACCTGGAGTTGGGCGCGGCCACCTACCAAAAGATTCTGGCTCTGGAGAGCGAAAAACGGGAGCGCAGCGGTCTTTCCGATGAGGAGAAGGCCAAGGTAAAGCAAGAGTATGACGATCTGGTTGCCAAGCGTACCGATGCCTTCAACCTGAAGCAGACCTTTGACCGCAGCAGGGAAAAGGACAAGATCAGGGAGACCGACCGGCTGATCAATAATTACGATGAGCAGATCAAGGCTCTGAAAAAGAAGGAAGAACAGCTGGTCCGGGAGCGCAAGGCCTCCGCCGCCAATGACACTGCCTTCAAAAAGTATTATGAGGAGCGGCACGCAGCTCTGAAGGCGCAGTATGAAAGAGAGATCAAGGGGACTGTTCCGCCGGCGGTATACGAGCGCAATAAGATCCTGACAAAAGAGATTTACCTCTCCGTGGGCCGCTACGGCATTTACCAGCGGGTGAAATATATGAACAAGCTGGTAGACGCGCTGATCAAGGCCATGCAGCTGGGGGTGGACCTGAACGATGAGAACCAGAGGAATGCCATTTTTGATGACGTCACCTTCCGGGTCCGCTATCTGGACGAGACGGCGGAGTCTCTCCACGGCACCTGCGTGCTGAACCTTGCCAAGGTCCAATATGCCAAGGACTGGAGCCAGATCCGGGGCTGCCGTATCGCTACCGTGTTTCAGGACCCCATGACCAGCCTCAACCCCATCATTACCATCGGCAAGCAGATCACCTCCATCATTCTCAAGCACCAGGACTGCACCGAGGTGGAGGCCCGCCGCCGGGCTCTGGAGCTGATGAGGAAGGTCGGCATCCCCAAGGCGGAGGCCCGTTTTGACGACTATCCCTTCCAGTACTCCGGCGGTATGCGCCAGCGTATCGTTATTGCCATCGCACTGTCCTGCCAGCCCAAGATCCTGATTTGTGACGAGCCAACTACAGCTCTGGACGTGACCATCCAGGCCCAGATCCTTCAGCTGATCAAGGACCTGCAGAAGGAGTTCAACTACACCATCGTATTCATTACCCATGACCTGGGCGTAGTGGCCAACGTGGCCGACCGCGTGGCCGTTCTGTACGCCGGGCAGGTCATTGAACTGGGTACGGTGGAGGATGTCTTCTATGATCCCCGCCACCCCTATACCTGGGCGCTGCTCAGCTCCCTGCCTCAGCTGGCGGAGAAGAATACCAAGCTCTATTCCATCACCGGAACGCCTCCCAGCCTGTATAACCAGATCACAGGCGACGCCTTTGCGCCCCGCAATCCCCACTGCCTGAAGATCGACACCTTGGAGGAGCCCCCTATGTTCCAGGTAACGGAGACACATTTTGCCAAGACCTGGCTGCTGGATCCCCACGCCCCCAAGATTGAAAAGCCCGAGGGGATTCAGAATATCCACGAGAAACTTGTCAAGGCGTTCAATATTTAGGGGGGAGGATGAGAAAGTGGCTACATTGAAGCAAGAGAATGAAAAAGCGGTCCGCAGCTCCCATTTTCCGGAGCATGGCCCCATTGACGAGCGTACCGGCAGAGAGATCCTTCTGTCCCTGAAAAATGTGGACATTACCTTCGGTAAGGGAGAGGACGCGGTCCGCGCCGTTCAGAACGCATCCTTTGATATCTATAAGGGGGAGACCTTCTCCCTGGTGGGCGAGTCCGGTTCCGGCAAAACCACCATCGGCCGCGCCGTGATCCGGGTCAATTCTCTGGCCGCCGGAGAGATCGACTATAAGGGCGTGCGCATTTCCGGAAAGATATCCCATTCCCTGGACAGGGAGGTCATCCGGAATATCCAGATGGTGTTCCAGGACCCCGCCGCATCCCTGAACGAGCGGGCTACCGTAGATTATATTATTTCCGAGGGCCTGTATAACTTCCACCTCTTTGAAAACGAAGCCGACCGCGTGCGGAAGGTGGAGGAGATGGTGGAGGAGGTCGGCCTCCTGCCCGAGCATCTGACCCGTTATCCCCACGAGTTCTCCGGCGGCCAGCGCCAGCGTATCGGCATTGCCCGCGCCATGGTTATGGAGCCGGAGCTGGTGGTGGCGGACGAGCCCATCTCCGCTCTGGACGTGTCCATCCGCGCCCAGGTGCTGAACCTGATGAAGAAATTCCAGGAGGAGAAGGGGCTGACCTATCTCTTCATCGCCCACGACCTGTCGGTGGTCCGGTTTATTTCCGACCGCATCGGCGTCATCTATAAGGGCAAGATCGTGGAGATTGCGGAGGCGGAGGAGCTGTTTGACTTCCCTCTGCACCCCTATACCCACTCCCTGATCTCCGCCATCCCCATTCCCGACCCCCAGCTGGAGAAGCGCAAGGTGCTCTACACCTACGACCCCTCCATGCACGACTACTCCACGGACAAGCCGGAGCTGGTGAACATCGGACACGACCACTTTATCTACGGCAATAAGAAGGAGATCGAGGAGTACAAGGCCATCCGGGAGCGGGGCATCCCCGTCAAGCCTATTCAGATCGACGAGACCGGTGAGCTGGCGGGCGCCCCCGGAGGCGAAGTGACCGCCGACAAGATGGCGGAGAAAGAGTTCCTTGTCCATCCCACCCACGACACCGGAAGCATCTGGTACATGGTGCTGTCCTTCTTCCTGCCCATTCTGGGTCTGATTGCGGCGGTGCTGTTTAAAAAGTTCCACCATACCCGCAACTATAAACAGTGCAGGAAAGGGGCCATTGCCGGACTGATCTGCATCGCCGCAATACTGGCGATCTTCCTGCTGCTGCTCTGGCGCGTGGTGGCCTGATTTGGGACGCGGCGCGAGAGACAACCGGGACCGGAGGCCCCATCTCCATCCGGTGGAGCGCATCGAGCTGAACGAGGAGCATACCGGGCTGCGGCTGATTGCGGCAGCAGTCCTGCTGCTGCTGGGCGCGGGCCTGCTGGCCTACTCCATCACGGGCCTGCTGACCCCGGAGCTGGGATGGCAGGAGGTAAAGGCCAGCGGCAGCACGGACCCCACCTGCGCCGGGGACTTTACGTTTCTCTACCAGATGAGTTCCAATGCGGAGGTGCGGGAGGTAACCAGCCACTATACCGAAGCCTGCCAGAGCGTGTACCGTCTGTTCCACAGCGGCCAGGAGTTTGACGGCGTGGTCAACATCCATACCATCAATCATCACCCCAACGAGACGCTGGAGGTGGACCCGGGACTGTACGCGGCGTTCTCCGCCGTGGTGGAGAGCGGGCGGCGGGAGCTGTACCTGGGGCCGGTGTACGAGCGCTACAATGGTCTGTTTTCCTGTGAGGACGACAGCCAGCTGGCGGACTTCGACCCCCGGCTCAGTCCGGAGGTGGCACGGGAGTACCGGGAGTATGCGGCCTATGCCAACGATCCCCGGTCCGTTCAGGTGGAGCTGCTGGGAGAGAACCGGATCCGGCTCTTTGTCTCCCGTGAATATCTGGAATACGCCGAGCGGGAGGGCGTCGAGAGTTTTATTGATTTTGCCTGGATGCGCAACGCCTTTGCAGCCGACTGCCTGGCCCAGGAGCTGATTGCCCAGGGGTACACCCGAGGGGTGCTGGCCAGCTACGACGGATTTATCCGGTGCCTGGACGAGAGCGGAGAGGAGTATTCTCTTTTGATCTACGATCAGAAGGATGGAATAGCCTGCACCGCGGCAATCATGAGCTACCAGGGGCCGAAAAGCGTTGTGGGCCTGCGGGACTTTCCGGTCAACGCCCTGGACCAGAGGCGGTTTTACCGGCCGCGTACGGGGGAGGTCCGCACGCCCTATGTGGACACGGCGGACGGCATGTGCCGCAACGCGGTTTCCAGCCTGACCGGCTATGCCGGGGATCGGGGCTGCGGGGAGATTCTCCTGGAGATGATCCCGGTGTATATCGCGGACGAATTCCGGCCGGAAGCCTTGGAGGCGCTGTCTGCCAAGGGGATTGCGTCTATCTACTGTGAGGATGGTGTGCTGTATCCCTCGGAGGCGGACGCGACGCTGACGCAGCTCTATGAAAGGGATGGCGTGCAGTACAGCGTGGCTTCACCGAAAAGCAAATGAGCCATAGTAAATCGCACCGGAAGGTAAACTTCCGGTGCGATTTTTATGTCTGGTTGTCTCAAACAGGGGCAGCTTCTGCCGCGTACTCGTCCATCGCCAGCTTCACTGCGCCCATAACGCCCTGGTTGTCCCCCAGGCTGATGGGAACGATGTAGTTGTCCAGATCGTCCAGCCCCTTGCCCTGCAAGTAGCCGCCCAGCTGCCGCCGGACCTCCTGCCGGACCAGGGGGAGCATCCGCTCCTGATGGGTCACGCCGCCGCCCAGTACGATCTTCTCCGGCGAGAGGATCATAATATAATTGCAGATGGCCTGGCCGATATAATAGGCCTCCAGCGCCCAGACCTCGCCGCAGTCCGCCAGCTCCTGGGCCTTTTTCCCCCAGCGACGCTCAAGAGCCGGACCGCTGGCAAGTCCCTCCAGGCAGTTGCCATGATAGGGACAGATTCCCTTCTCCATCGGGTCGTCAGGATGGCGGGCCACAAAAATATGTCCGGCCTCGGGGTGCGTCATTCCGTGGTAGGGCTTACCATTGATGATGACTCCCACGCCGACCCCGGTGCCCACCGTGATGTAGATGCTGTTAGCGGCTTCACGGGTGCAGCCCCAGGTGGACTCGCCCAGGGCGGCGGCGTTGACATCCGTGTCAAAGCCCACGGGAATGCCCAATGTCCGCCTAAAGGTCTCAACCATCGGGAAATTGCGCCAGCTGAGTTTCGGTGTGGCGAGGATGGAGCCGTAGGTGGGGGAAGCGCGGTCCAGATCCACCGGACCAAAGCAGCCGATGCCGACGGCAGCCAGTTTCTTTGCCCGGAAGAAGTCCAGCATGTCCGGCATGGTTTCCTCCGGGGAACGGGTGGGCAGGCTGATTCGCTCCAGAATGTTTCCGGATGCGTCGCCAACGGCGCAGACCATCTTGGTGCCGCCGGCCTCCAGCGCGCCAAAAAGGGGCATAGAATCATCTCCTTGTACAGGGATTGCGGGGCCTCGGCCCGCAGCTTGTGCAACAAACCCTATTATAGACGAAGAGAAAGCGGTTTGCAATCAGAAATGGTTGATAAGGATGAGGAAATATAGTATAATGCAGAAAGTACGGGCAGACAGGCCCAGTTCCATACGCAGAATTGAAAAGAATCAAGATTCTTTCCAAGTTGTTTGATTATAGAAAGAGAGGCCAATATGAAACGATGGTTTGAACGGAGCGGGGCGCTGGCGGCGGTGCTGGCGCTGCTTCTGAGCCTGCCGGGGTGCGGCGGCCCGACGGACGGCGTGACCGGCGGGGCGAATGCGCCTGCCGGAGTTCTTGCCGGCGATAGAAATGAAGCGTCAGACCTCGTAGATCTCCCGGTGATAGAGCCAGAGGACGAGGTCCTGCCGGTGGAAGAGCCGGCGCAGATGCCGGGGGACGAGGCCCCGTCGCCGGAAGAGCCGGCGCAGACGGCGGAGGACCCCGGCACCGAAAACGGCGAGGAGGAGCCGCCCTATGAGGATGGTCTGCCGGATGACGGCGGCGCGGCTCTGGATGAGGACGGCACCTATAACAGCGCGGAGGATGTGTCCCTGTACCTCTGCACCTTCGGACATCTGCCGGAGAACTACATCACCAAAAATGAGGCGCGGAATCTGGGCTGGTCCGGCGGCTCCGTGGAGCGGGTAGCGCCTGGGTGCGCCATCGGCGGGGACAGGTTCGGCAACCGGGAAGGCGTGCTGCCCAAGGGCACATATTACGAGTGCGACATCGACACCATCGGGGAGAACAGCCGGGGCGCCAAGCGGCTGGTATACGCTGACGACGGACGGATCTACTACACCGAGGACCACTACGAGACATTTACGCTGCTATATGGGGAGGAATAAGTATGGCGGAGATGGAAACCGTCGTTCTTGATGGCGAACGGATGCTGAACCGCCGGGCGGCGCATGATCATCTGGCTGCCCAGCTGGCACTGCCGGAGTACTACGGCAGGAGTCTGGACGCGCTGTATGACCTGCTGACCGAACGGAAGGGCCCCACCCGGCTGGTGGTGCGTCACCGGAGGACCATGGAGAATTGGCTGGGAGCCTATGCGGCGGCACTGTGCCAGACGCTGGAGGACGCCGACCGGGTCAATCCGGGACTGGAAGTGCTGTTTCCGGAGGAGGATTCTTGAAAAGCGACGAGCGCGCCGGATTGCGGCGCGCTCGTTTTTGCTGATACTTTTTCTTTCAATCGGGTCCCGCCGCCTGCGTCCGCTTAAATGAGCAGCATACAATCCATCCCCGGCACCCGGATGGTCATCCGGTCCTGGACCGCCACGAACTGCTGTCCGGAAAGAGCGTCCGCCGCCAGATGCTTGGGCCAGGGGAAGGAGAGCTCCTCCGTCTCACTGCCCACGTTGAGGATGGCCACCGTGATCTCCGCCTCCTCCTCCCGGGCAAAGGCCAGCACGTGCCCCCTGGCCCACAGCCAGCGCAAATCTCCGGACTGCATGGAGACCCGTACGTTCCGCAGCTTGCCCAGCAGGGCGAAGTGCTTCTGCAAAGCCTGGTCCTCATGGCCCCATGGAAAGGTCCCCCGGTTGAAGGGATCCTCGAAGCCCTCCATCCCGGCCTCGTCGCCGTAGTACACCATGGGCGAGCCGGGGAAAGCAAACAGCAGCACCGCAGCCGCCCGCAGCAATTGCAGGCCCCGCTCCCGCTCCTCGGCCGTCATGCGGTACTCCGCCCGGGCAGTACGGTCCATGGGAGGCTCGCTGGGGCCGGTGCCCAGCAGGGTCAGAACCCGAGGGGTGTCGTGGGTGCCCAGCAGATTCATGGCGCTGTAGAAGGCGGGACGGGGGTAGTTCTCCCGGATAGTCTCCATAGCCTCCGTAAAATCCTCCGCCGGGCCGCCCAGCAAATACGCCAGCGCCGCCACACGGAAGGGATAGTTCATCAGACCGTGGGTCTCCCGGCCCAGCAGGTATTGGCGCCGCTGGTCGTAGGCGATCTTATTGCTGCCGTCCTCCCAGACCTCCCCCAGCAGGAAGCTGTCCGGCTTCTCCTCCATCATGGCGGTACGGATCTGGGCGATAAAATCGTCCGGCAGCTCGTCGGCCACGTCCAGCCGCCAGGCGTCCGCCCCGGAGCGCAGCCAGCGGCGGATGATGGAATCCTTTCCCCGGATAATGTAGTCCATATAGGAGGGGCAGGTCTCGTTGACGGCGGGCAGCGTTTTGATGCCCCACCAGGCGTCATAGCGGTGGGGCCAGAACAGGAAGGCATACCAGGGGTAGTAGGGACTCTTCTGGCTCTGGAACGCTCCCTGGCCGGGATACTCGCCATTGATGTTGAAATACCGGCTGTTGCTGCCGGTATGATTGAACACTCCGTCCAGCATCACCCGGATCCCCAGCGCGTGGGCCTTTTCGCACAGCCGGCGGAAGTCCTCCTCCGTTCCCAGCATGGGGTCGATCGTCTCATAGTCCCCGGTGTTGTACCGGTGGTTGCTGTCGGCCTCAAAAATGGGGCAGAAGTAGAGGGTGTTCACCCCCAGGTATTTCAAATACTCAAGCTTTTCTTCCACACCGGCCAGATTCCCGCCGAAAAAATCCCGGTTCTGGATTTCTCCCTCTGCGTTGGGGAGGTACTCCATACCCTCGTCCCAGTTCTGATGAACCACCCGGTTTCCCAACATGCCGGCGGGGTCGGGGACGGCGGTCCGGCGGAACCGGTCCGGGAAAATCTGATAGGTCACGCCCCGGCCGAACCAGTCCGGCGTGGAGAGCGTGCCGTCATAGACCGTCTGCTGCCAGAAAGCGATTTCCTTCTCCTGACAGAAGCCGTTTTTCCCCAGCCAGGCATCCTCCCCGTTCTCCCGCCGCAGGTGGAAGCCGTACCAGATCAGCTCCGGCTGATCCGGCGCGTCGTAGGAGCCGGTGAACAGCGTCCGTCCTGTCTCCTCTCCGGCAAGGGTCAAGGGCTGTTCCCAGTAGGCGTCCGCGAACTCCTCAAAAAGCACCAGCGAGCAGGCGGAGAATTTCTCCGACCTGTCCGGACGGAGGGTAACGGTAATCTTAGCGCCGCAGGGCACCGCGCCGTAGGGAGTCTTATACTGACTGTCCCGCGGGTCAAAGATGGCAGTAGTCATAGATTTCATTTCCTTGTCGCATGATATTTTTCCACCGCCGGGATTTCACGGCAGCAGCACGCCCTCCGGCGCCGTAATCAGTCCGGCATCGCTGGGGGTAAAGTAGGCGTTGAGAATTTCCACGGCAGTAGCGGCCAGGGCGGAACCGCTGCGCCCCTGCTCGATGACCACCGCTACGGCGATTTCCGGCTCGTCAAAGGGGGCGAAGCAGACGAACACGCCGTTGGCGTTCAGCTCGCCCACCTGGGCGCTGCCGGTTTTTGCGCCGGCGGTGACGATGCAGTCCGCGAAATCGCTGGCGATGGAGCCCTCTGTGACCAGGTCGCCCATGCCCTTCTTCACGGCCGCCAGCGTGCTCTCGGACATCTCCACCTGGGACAGCGCCTCCGGCTGGTGCTCGTAGATCGTGGAGCTGCCGTCATAGGCGCTGATGTTCTTCAGCAGGTGTACGTCCAGCCGCTCACCGCCCCGGACCAGGGTGGCGATATAGCCGGCCAGCTGGAGCGGAGTATACTCCTGGCTGGCCTGCCCGAAGCCGGCCCAGGGGGACTGGTCCTCGCCGGGCTGGTTCTCGTGGCGGACGCCGGTGCGCTCCCCCAGCTCGATGCCTGTATGCTCCCCCAGACCGAAACTGGCGGCGTATTCATTGAGCCGGTCCATCCCCAGCTGGTAGCCCATCTCGGCAAAGAAATAGTTGCAGGAGACCGTGATGGCGTCGCTGACGTTGATCCGTCCATGGGTCCTCCGGGAGCTTCTGTAGAGCCAGCACCGGGCCAGACTGTTGGGATCTCCGGGATAATACCAGGTGCCGGTGGCGTTGATCCTGGTGGCGGGGGTGATGATCCCGCTCTCCAGGGCCGCCACGGCGGTCAGGGGCTTGAAGGTGGAGCCGGGGGCGTAGGCGCTGTTGAAGGCCCGGTTGGTAAAGGGGGAAGCCGGGTTCTCATTCAGGGTCTCCCGGTCCTCGACGTAGGTCCGCTGGCTGTAGGTGGGATATGTGGCGGCGGCCAGGACCTCGCTGTCCTTCACGCTGAGCACCACCGCCGCGCCGCCCACCCGTTCCATGCGCTGGGCTTCCTCCTCGTCCTCCGCCCCGGCCTTCACCTGCTCCACGCCGCTGGCAAGAGCGGCCTCCACCTGGGCCTGGAAATCAATGTCAATGGTGAGGGCGACGGTGCCGCCGGGCCGGGGCTCAATGGAATAGAGCTCGCTGGTGATCTTGCCGTCCTGGTTGGTGGTGATCACACGGGTGCCGTCCCGGCCCCGGAGATAGGATTCAAAGGCAAGCTCCACGCCGCTCTTGCCCACCTGGTCGTCCAGCTGGTAGTGGTGATAGAGGGAAGTGTCCTCCCCCGCCTCCCTGGCGGCGTTGTAGGGCTCGTTGAGTTTGTCCCGCTCCTCTTTGTCGTAGATGGCGCCCACCCGGCCCAGAATATGGGCGGCGTAGTCGGTGTGATACTGGCGCACGGACTTGCTGCCCACCACGGCGCCGGTGAACGCGCCGTCACGGAGGATGGAGATCAGCTCCACCGATACGCCCTCGGCGAGCATGTAGGGGACGGTGGCGGCGTTGCGGGCCAGGGTCCGCAGCTCCAGCTCGTAGAGCACGCCCAGCACCATCCGCGCCTCCTGGTCCGTAAAACCGGCGGGAATGCCGAAATCCTTCCGCATCTCCTCCATCAGCTGCTCCGCGGAGAGAGCGGAGGAGGTCTCCAGACCATACCGCTTTTGCAGCTCCGCGCTCATCAGAGGCAGCTTCGTTGCCTTCGTAATTTCGGTGGAGGACCATCCGCGGTCCGTCAGATAGCTCTGAAACAGGGTGCGCTGAGCGGCGGACGCGTCGGAAAACGTGTAGGAAAAGGGCGCGGCGGACGAGACGGGCAGACCGTCGCCCCAGCTGATGCCCTGAGTCTGGAAGAGCCGCAGAAGACGGAGCAGCGCCCTGGCCACGCTCTCTGAGTGAATGGTGTTCCCCTCTCCGGGGAGGATCTCCGGGTCATCCGCCACCTCGGCGGGCTGAAAGGTGACGGTGTAGATTTCCCGGTTGGAGACCAGCACCTTGCCATTGCGGTCGGTGATGATCCCGCGGGAACTCTCCACGGTCTTGGTCGTGGTCACCTGGGTGGTGGACTGGGAGAGATATTCCGCGCCGTTGACGATCTGGGCGTCATAGAGGATGCCCACAAACAGGACCAGGCAGATCAGATAGGCGCCGATGAGAAGATTGGCCCGTCTGAAAAAGTGTTTTTCATGTTCCAAGGGAGAGTTCCTTTCTGCTGCGCTATACGCTGTATTATTCCTCAGTCATAAGTGCAATATCGTTGCCCGCGGGCCGCCTAACGCATGCGGAAACCCGGGAATTGCACGGCATTAAAGAGCGGTAGTAAAATTCTTATTGATACTCTTTCTTTCAAGAAAAAGTATCAATAATCCGCGGCACAGCGGCGGTAGATCATCCGGTACACCGGCAGCACGGCCGCCAAAGCCGGCAGGGTCAGAAGCGCCTCCCCCACGGCAATCCGGGCCATCAGGCTGAGGTACGCCCTGCCGGTGAGGAGCTGCACCAGGATTCGGAAGCCGCCGGTAAGCAGCAGGCTCAAAAGGGATACGATTGCCGCGCACAGGATGCCCCGGGAGAGCAGGCGCTCCGCCACCCACGCGGAGCAGATCGCGGCCACAGGGAAAATCAGCGCAAAAAATCCGGGAAACGGCGCGGGGAGCAGGAGCCCGCAGGCCGCTCCAAACGCCAGGGCGAAGGCCGCTCCCCGGTTGGCACCCTCGAACATGGCCACCACGGCGGGCAGCACGGGGTACAGGAAGGGCGTCAGTCCCAGTATCCGAATATGGCCGAGGACCAGGGACTGGAGCGCGCACAGCAGCAGCGTCGCGACAGCGTAGACGGCCCACTGAAAAATCCGATAGTTTTTGGGCAGCATGAAATCCCGCCTTTCTTAGAAGCTGTATTCATAGGCGTTAACCGCCGTCTGGACAGGCCTTTTCGCGCCCATCCTGCATTCCACGCCTATGAATACAACTTCTCATTCCACAATGTCAAAGTCGGTCACCACGAATACCTGGATGAGATTCTCCAGCTCCGCCTCCGGGCGCAGCACCGCGTACTGGGTCAATCCGTTGTCTCCGGTCCGGACCTCCTCCACATAGCCGATGACCAGCTGAGAGGGGAAGTACCCCCCCAGGCCGGAGGTGACAATGAGGTCGCCGGCCACCACGTCCGGCTTCGTGCCCAGATAGGTCAGGCTCAGCCGCCCCTGGTTCATCAGGGAGAAATCTCCCTGGGCCATGGCGCTGGACCCGTTGCGGAACACCAGGGCCCCGATGGAGGAATCGCTGTCCAGAATGGTGCGGACCGTGGACCAGTTCAGCCCCGCCACTGTCACCACGCCCAGCAGATTGCCCTCCTCTGTCACCACGCAGTCTCCCACGGTGATGTCGTGGGCGGTCCCCTTGTTGATGGTCAGCTGGCTGTACCAGTTGGAGGAATCCTGCACCAGGACGCGGGCGGCCTCCAGCCGGATGTCCCGCCGCTGCTCCCGCAGCTGGGCCACTTCCCGCAGGCGGGCGTTCTCATCCCGGTCCGCCTGGGCCTGGCGGACGGTCTCCTCCATCTTAGCGATTTGCAGTTTCAGCTGCCGGTTTTCCTCCTCCAGCGCGTCAAACCTGGTAAAGTAATCCGTCCAGCGCCGGAAGGTCTCCGACACGGCCGCCGAGGCGGAACGGAAGGGGGAGACGATCATGCCGGCCAGATTGGGCAGGGGAGCGGAGGTCGCGGACAGATAGCTCATAACGCTCAGCAGCACGGCCACAGCCGCCGCCAGCGACAGGATCATGATAATCAGTCGATTGGATGGACGATTCAAGGGAGCTCCTCCTCCTCCGAAAACAGGCTGACGCCGAAATCCGCCAGCATTCTGCCCAGCAGGGACAGCGGCAGGCCCATAACGTTGAAATAGTCCCCCTCGATGCGGGGCACGAACAGCGCGGCCTTCCCCTGGATCCCGTAGCCCCCCGCCTTGTCGAAGGGCTCGCCGGAGCGGATATACGCCTGGATTTCCTCCTCCTCTAAATGCCGGAAGGTGACGGCGGTGGTTTCCGTCCTCGTCTCCATCCGCTCTCCCCGGCAGACGGTCACGCCCGTACAGACGTGGTGGGTCCTCCCGGAAAGAGAGGAGAGCATCCCATGGGCTTCCTCCACGGTGCGGGGCTTTCCCAGCCGCAGCCCGTCGAGAAAGACCATGGTGTCGGCGGCGACGATCACCGCGCCAGGGTCCCCTGCCAGCGCGCGGGCGGCTTCCCCCTTCTTCCGGCAGATGGAGGATACGATCTCCTCCGGGGAAAGGGAGGGATCAAATTCTTCGTCTGTCCGGGGGACGAGAATCTCAAAATTTTTGATGCCAATCTGTGTGAAAAGCTGTTTCCTTCTGGGGGATTGGGAAGCCAGTATGATTCTCATAGCAGTTCTTTCTGCGGTCATGGCTCTGAGCCGGCCATAGGCCGGCAAACACCGGAGGACCGCTCCGAATAATTTCTGTTTGTCGGGGGGCGCGCCGTGGGGTCTACCGTCCCGTGGATCCGAATCCCCCGGCCCCGCGCTCCGTCTCCGGCAGCTCGGAAACGATCTCCAGCTCCGGGCACAGCACCGGGACCACCAGCAGCTGGGCGACCCGGTCGCCGGGCTGAACAACGTAGTCCTCTTCCCGAAGGTTGTACAGCCCCACGCTGAGCGGCCCTCTGTAATCGCTGTCGATCACCCCGATCCCATTGGCCATCGTGATCCCGTGGCGGATGCCCATGCTGCTGCGGACCGCCATAATGCCCACATAGCCCTCCGGAATCGCCGCCGCGATCCCGGTAGGGATCATGGCCTGCCCTCCGGCGGGGATCACCACCGCCTCGTCCAGGCAGGCGTGCAGATCGATTGCCGCCGCGCCCGCGGTGGCGTAGTAGGGCAGGGGAATACTCCGCCCGATTTTATCGGATACGGGTTTTATCTGTAATTTCATCGGAAAAACCTTTCCTGTTTATCTTTCCGCTTTCTTGCCAAAATCACTCCACGCCGCGACAGAAGAGCCCTCGGGTATACTCCCGGGGCGCGTCCTGATTCCGTCCAAGATACCGTTCCAGGATCCGGACGCATTCCTCCGGCCGCTCCGTGGTAAAGCGCAGATTGGCGTAAGCCAGCCCGCACCGTCGGAACTCCGGTCTGTCGGCCAGAAACAGCGCCTTGCTGTTTTCAATCTCACTCCGGCACCCGAAAGCGGGAAGAATGGGGAATCGCTCCCCCCGCCGGTCCGTCAGCGTATGGCCCTCCCGGCAGGGGCCGCGGAGGTTTTTCGCCTGGCAGGAGAGGGCGTTGGACACCAGACAGTTTTCCGTCAGCATCAGCGGCAGGCGGCCATAGACGATGGCCTCGCAGGGGAGCGGCTTTTTCAGGTCCCGGATCTGCTCGTGCCGCAGCTCAAAGGACAGCATGGCGCTCTTCAGACCCCAGTCCGCGCACTGCCGGAGGGACCGGCTGTTGAACACGTTCAGGCCGAAGCCGCCCCGGACGGGCAGACCTGTCCGCTCCCCAAGGGAAATCTGTCCCAGATTCTGAACGGCGATGGAGGCGCAGCCCCGCTCCTTCGCGCAATCGATCAGGTCAAGAAGGGCGGGGAGCTCGCTATCCTTGCAGACGCGGGGCAGCAGAACGCAGAACTCCGTGTCCCGGACGGCGTCCAGGGAGAAATCCCGGACACGCTCCGCCGGGAGGCAGACGATGGCGGGAGAGAGGTCCAGCAGCGGCTTTGTCAGCTGCGCGGGCTCAAACAGCGTAACGGTCAGCGCGGGCTCCCGGCGGGAGCAGGCGTCCGCGGGAAAGGGCGGCGGATCCGCTTCCCGCCGCTCCGGAGGCGCGACGCGGATCGCCGCCAGCGCGTCCAGCGCGTCCCGGCGCAGACCATTTACCGCGCTGGCGGGGAGAGACAACCCCTCGCCCAGGGCTATCTCCGTCCGCTGTACGCGGAAAACCGTGCCGCCGGTTTTAGACAGGCGGGTCTTGACTTCCTCCGGCTCCAACGGGCGGCTGCGCGCCGGAGCGGGGACCGGTCCGACAGCCTCCGCCCGACGGCCCTCCGGATCGGAGACCGTCAGGCGGGCGGGCGCGTCCGGGCCTATTTCGGCGGAAAGGGTCACGGGGACCGTCCGCAGGTCCTCCCGTTCATAGGCGGCCTTGGCCGCCTGGAACAGCTCGGCGGGATCCGGCGCGCTTTCGCTCCGCGCGCCGAACATGTCCGGCCCCAGCCGTCCCCGCCAGTATCCGTCGGTGAATCCCTCCCGGGAGAAGGCCAGCTCCAGCTGCCGCCGCTCCTCCGCTGTGGGCTTCCGGTTTTCCTTCAAAAGGGCGGCGTAGATCCGGGTAACCACCGCCACGTACTCGGGCCGTTTCATCCGGCCCTCCAGCTTCAGGATGGAGACGCCCATGTCCTTAAGCTCCGCCAGATGGTCCGCCAGGCTGGCGTCCTTCAGGCTGAGGAGACGCCCCGGTCCGCCGCCGTCAAAGCGGCAGGGCAGGCGGCAGGGCTGGGCGCACAGTCCCCGGTTGCCGCTGCGCTGCCCGATGAGCGCGCTCATGGCGCACTGGCCCGACCAGCACATGCAGAGGGCTCCATGGGCGAATATCTCAATGGCGATGGGACTGTTCCGGCAGATATAGGACGCGTCCGCAGCAGACAGCTCCCGGCCCAGCACCACGCACCGCATCCCCAGCTTCGCCGCGGCCTCCACGCCGGCCAGACTGTGGACCGTCATCTGGGTGGAGCCGTGAAGGGGCAGGTCGGGAACCGTCTGCCGGGCCAGGGCCGCCAGGCCCCAATCCTGGACGATGACCCCGTCCACGCCGCACCGGCTGGCAAGGCGCAGCAGCTCCGCGCCCGGAGACAGCTCCCGGTCGGTGAGCAGGGTGTTGACGGTCAGATACACCTTCACCCCCCGCAGATGGCAGTAGGCCACGGCCTGGGGCAGCTGCTCCGGGGTGAAGTTTTCCGCGCCGCGGCGGGCGTTGAACCGGCCGCAGCCCAGGTAGACCGCGTCCGCGCCGTTCTGCACCGCCGCTGTCATGGCCTCCCAGCGGCCGGCGGGAGAGAGCAGTTCCATCGGTTTACTTCTTCTTTTGCTGCTGCTGAGGCTGCTGCTGGCGCTGGGATTGCTGCTGAAGCTTCATCAGCTGCCGCCTGCACTCGCTCAGCTCGGCCTTCGCCTTGCCGGCGTCGTCCAGATAGCCCTTCAGCTGGCGGCGGAGGTTTTCGGCGCCGGCCTGCTGCTTGAGCAGCTCATCCGCCAGATTGGCGGCGGTCAGCACCGCCGCGTCCATGCGGCTGACCCGGCCGGGGGCCATGATATCGTTCATTTTTTCATCCACCAGAGCAGCTACCTTCTGCATATAGGAGGGGCTTTCCTCGCTCATGAGAGTATATTCCGTCCCGTTGATGGTTACGGTGACTTTGTTCGCCATGTTTCCCTCTCCCCTTCCTTCCTCTTTCAGAAAATACCAGTATATAATCCTACGTTTCCCTAGTATAGCAAGATTCTTTCGGAAAAGCAATCGGATTTTTCCTGTTTTTCCGCTTTCTGCCGGTTTTGATCCGGAAAGCGCCGGGCGGGCTCAGATATTTTCCTTGACAATCCCGCCGGGAACTGCTATACTGTATCTACAATCCAAGGGGCGCTGGCGCACGCCGGCTGAGATGAGACGCACTGCCGTCCGGTCCCTCGAACCTGATCCGGGTAATGCCGGCGTAGGAATGCGATTATCATAGGTGTGTCCTGTCGTATGCCCGCGCCCTGCGGACATGCGATTTTTTTGTCCGCGGGCTGGGACGGACCGGACCCGCCCGCTTTCCGCAAAGGTGTTTCCCAACCTGTTTTTAAGGAGGAAACAAACCATGTCCAAACTGTCCAACAAAACGAGAGCAATCTGCGAGGCCGCCGTTCTGGTGGCGCTGGCCCTTGTGCTGGACCAGCTCCGGCTCTACCGCCTGCCCAGCGGCGGTTCCATCACCATAGCCATTATGCCCCTGGTCTTCTTTGCCATCCGGTACGGCGCAGGCTGGGGATTCCTGGCCGGATTTGTCTTCGGCGGACTGAACTACATCGTCGGACTGAGCAGCGCCATCGACTGGACCACCATCATCTGCGACTACTTTCTGGCCTTCGGCCTGCTGGGCCTGGGGGCTGGACTGTGCAAGAGACGTAAATTCAGCGCATATTGGGGGACCCTGCTGGGGGGCGTCCTGATGTTTCTGTCCAGCTATCTGGTAGGCGTATTCGTCTGGGGCAAGTGGATGCCGGAAGAATTCCTGGGCATGACCATGACCACGCCCTGGTTTTACTCTTTCCTGTACAACATCATTTGGGCCGGACCGGACGTTGTGCTGACGCTCATCATTTTTGCCGTGTTTTATCAGATCAAACCGATGCGCCGTCTGCTGGAGCGGCAGGATCTGCCCCAATGAATATCTGTCCGCCAGGCCGCTTTCCGCATACCCGCGGAAGGCGGCTTTTTTCTCCTTGACCTTCCGGCCGTTTCGCAGTATACTACTATATCATCAGCCGAGGGATAGGCATTCCCCTGTCCCGGCATAGGAGGACCTTTATGGCAACCATAAAAAAAGTCCGCAAATCTACCGTTCCATACTACGGCGCCGCGGCGGTGTGGATCGTCTGGGCGGCGCTGCGGGATCTGTATAAGCCCAGCCATTTCGCCTTTGTGGCAGTCCTGTCCCTGGGGGTATTCCTGCTGCTGCGGGCGGTATGCAAAGACGAGGTCACGGAAACCGTGATCCCCGATCCCCCACGGGAGGAGGAGAAGCCCACCGGCAACGCGGAGCTGGACAAGATGATCTCCGACGGCCAGAAGGCCATCAGCGAAATGAAGCGTCTGGACGACGCCATTGAGGACGAAAAAATTTCCCGGGACATCCGCCGTCTGGAATCGGTCTGCCGGAAGATCTTCGACCAGGTGAGGGCGGACCCGGCCAAGCTGTCCCAGATCCGGCAGTTCATGAACTACTACCTGCCCACCACGCTGAAGCTTCTCAACGCCTATGACCGCATGGATTCCACCGGCGTGTCCGGGGACAACATCACCGGCACCAAGGAAAAGGTGGAGAATATCCTGGGCACCATCGTCACCGCCTTTGAAAAGCAGCTGGATGGCCTCTTCGGCGCGGACGCCCTGGATATTTCCACCGACATCGCCGTTCTGGAAACCATGCTGGCCCGCGAGGGTCTGGCGGGAGAAAAGATGGAGGCGGAGACGACGAAAAACGCGGACGGCACGGATATCAAACTTGAACTGTAAGGGGGATGTTTTGATGAAGAACTGTATTTTTCACTACGTCATGGCGATTCTGGAGGGGGGGCTTTCCGGGGCGGTCTTTTACGAGGCCGAGAAGGAAACGCAGAAGAAACGTAAAATACTGCTGCTGATCACCAGCATAGGGTGGTTCATTCTCTCCCTGGCGGACGCCTTTCAGGGCGGACAGGCGCTGCGGCAGCTGCGGGAACAGAAGATTTTTGAAATAGACGGAGGAAACGACAATGACTGACATGGAAGGCATGATGCCCGAACTGACCCTGAACGCCGACGCCGCCAGGGTGGAGGCCCCCTCGCTGACCCTCAGCCTGGAGCCGGAGCCCGCTCCGGAGCCCGCCAGGCCGGCGGTCAAGCCTGTGGTCATCGATGACAGTATGCTCACCGAGGCGGAGAAGAAAATGGTGGAGGATTTCTCCAAAAAGATTGACATTTCCGACTCCCAGCTGGTGCTGCAATACGGCGCGGCGGCGCAGAAGAGCGTAGCGTCCTTCTCTGAAAGCGCCCTGAGCAACGTGCGGAACAAGGACCTGGGAGAAATCGGCGACACCCTGACCAGCCTGACGGTGGAGCTGAAAAACCTGGGCCATGAGGAAGAGGAAAAGGGGCTGTTCGGCTTCTTCAAAAAGGCCAGCAACCGCGTGGAAAACATGAAGGTCCAGTACAGCAAGGCGGAGGCCAACGTGGACAAGATCGCCCGCGAACTGGAGCAGCATCAGGTGGTGCTCATGAAGGACATCGCCATGTTTGACCAGATGTACGATCTGAATCTGAAGTACTACAAGGAGCTGACCATGTACATCATCGCCGGCAAGAAGCGGCTGGCGGAGATTCAGTCCACCCAGCTGGAGGAACTGCGTCAGAAGGCGGAGCGCACCGGCGCGGCGGAGGACGCCCAGGCATACAACGACCTGGCCCAGCTGTGCAACCGGTTTGAGAAAAAGCTTCACGATCTGGAGCTGACCCGGATGGTGTCCATCCAGATGGGCCCCCAGACCCGGATGCTGCAAAACAACGACACGCTGATGGTGGAGAAGATCCAGTCCTCCCTGGTGAACACCATCCCCCTGTGGAAGAGCCAGATGGTACTGGCCCTGGGCCTGGAGAACAGCCGCAAGGCCACTGCCGCCCAGACAGCCGTCACCAACGCCACCAACGAGCTGCTGAAGAAGAACGCGGAGATGCTGAAGATGGGCACCATCGCCACCGCCAAGGAGGCGGAGCGCAGCATCATCGACATTGAGACCCTCCAGCACACCAACCAGCAGCTGATTTCCACCCTGGACGAGGTCATCCAGATCCAGCGCGACGGCGCGCAGAAGCGGAGGGAAGCCGAGATAGAGCTGGGCCGCATTGAGGGCGAGCTGAAGCAGAAGCTGATGGAGCTGCGGTCCTAGGCGGACGGCCGTTTAGCCTATGGCCCACAGCGCTTCAGCGCCTGCTCCGGTTTGAGATTGGCAAGGAGTCAAGTATGAAATTATTGAAAAACCGTGCCTTTGCCGCCATCGTTCTGATCGCGGCCATTGTCCTGTCCTCCCTGTGGGGACTGTCCAAAAAGCCTGTGGTGGAGGTCCCGGAGGGCGGCGCGCCGCTGGATGAAGCGATCAGCACCAGCTACCTGGACCCCTATATTCTGGACAACGCCCACATTCTCTCTTTCCAGACGGAAAAGACGATCGGCATTTACAGCGCCAACTGGGATAAAATGTTCGGCGGCATCCTGGCCGTGGTTACCGAGGACCGCGTCAGCGGCGATCTGGAGGACGCCGCCTGGGACTGGGCGAACCGCATCGGCTCGAACGGCCTGGGGGAGAACGACGCCATCCTTTTGATCGACGCCGGGGCCGGAGACTACCGTTTGATCGCCAGCGGGCGGTTCTATGACCGCCTTGCCGCCCAGCCCGCCAGCTTTGTGGACGGCTGCCTCTATGAGTATGTTCATAAGAACGATTACGACGGCGGCGTGACCAATCTGCTGGGCCAGCTGCACCTGATCATGACCGATGGCAGCTACCAGGAGGATGCCTTCTTCACCGGCGGCGCGGGAATATTCGGCATCATTGCCTCACTGATTCCGGTGATTGTTTTGATTGTTTTCCTGGTGGTGCTGTTTAACATCATCGACAGCATCCGCTACAGCAGCTGGTATGGCCGTTACGGCACCATGGCCGCGCCGCCGGTGGTGTACCGCCCCATTTTCTGGTGGCACCGCCCGGGCAGCCGGTGGTTCCGCAGGCGGCGGCCGCCGAGCGGCGGTCACAGGCCGCCTCCACCTCCCGGAGGACGGCCGGGCGGTCCCGGCGGCTTCGGCGGAGGCCCGCGCCCGCCTATGGGCGGCGGAACACGGCCCCCCTCAGGCGGAAACACCCGGCCTAATCCGCCGCGCAGCGGAAGTTTCGGCGGGAGCTTTGGAAGCGGCAGCTTCGGCGGAGGTCCCCGTGGAGGCAGCTTTGGAGGCGGTTCTCGCGGCGGAAGCTTCGGTGGAGGCTCCCGAAGCGGAGGCTTTGGCGGCGGGTCCCGCGGCGGCGGCTTCGGCGGAGGTTCCAGAGGAGGCAGCTTCGGTGGAGGCAGTCGGGGCGGAGGTTTCGGCGGGGGACGCCGGTAAGGCATCCAGATTCATCAAAAAGTCCGGCCTTTGGTGAAGCATCGGAGGCCGGACTTCCATGCTCACAGGGTATTTGCGGCGATAGCGAAAAAGCATTTGCAATTGCGCAGGAACATCGGTATACTGAAGAAGAAAATAAACAGGTGAAAGGGGCATTTTATGCTTTATAAGGATTTTCAGGGGCGGAAGCTGTCCGCCTTGGGACTGGGGGCCATGCGCCTGCCGGTCATCGACGGGGATGACGCCAGGATCGACGAGGCCGCGGTCCAGGAGATGGTGGCATACGCCATGGACCACGGCGTCAACTACTACGACACCGCCTGGGGCTACCACGGGGAGAACTCCGAGCTGGCGATGGGCAGGGCCCTGGCCCGCTATCCCCGGGAATCGTTCTGTCTGGCCACCAAGTTCCCCGGCTATGATCTCAGAAACATGGGCAGGGTGGAAGAAATTTTTGAGCGCCAGCTGGAGAAATGCCAGGTGGAATACTTTGACTTCTACCTGTTCCACAACGTCTGTGAGATGAACATCAATGAGTATCTGGACCCCCGGTACGGCATTGACGCATATCTGAAAAAGCAGAAGGCCAATGGCCGCATCCGGCACCTGGGCTTCTCCGCCCACGGCAGCGTGGCGGTGATGCGCCGCTTTCTGGAGGCATACGGCGACCATATGGAGTTCTGCCAGATCCAGCTGAACTACCTGGACTGGACCTTCCAGGACGCCAGGGCCAAGGTGGCGCTGCTGAAGGAGTACAACATTCCTGTCTGGGTCATGGAGCCCCTCCGGGGCGGACGGCTGGCAAACCTGACGGAGGAGCACGCCGCCCGGCTCACCGCCCTGCGGCCTGACGAGAAGGTCCCTGCCTGGGCCTTCCGGTTCCTGCAGTCCATCCCGGAGGTCACCGTGACCCTCTCCGGCATGTCCAACATGGAACAGCTTCAGGAGAATATCCGCACCTTTGAGACGGACCGCCCCCTGAACGAACAGGAGACGGCCGGGCTGCTGGCTATCGCGGGCGAAATGCTGGGGAAGAAGTCCCTGCCCTGCACAGCCTGCCGCTACTGCACCAGCCACTGTCCCCAGGGGCTGGACATTCCGGAACTCATCAGGCTGTACAATGAGCACAACTTTTCCGGCGGCGGCTTCATCGCCCCCATGGCGCTGATGGCCGTGCCGGAGGAGAAGCACCCCACCGCCTGCGTGGGCTGCCGCAGCTGCGAGGCGGTATGTCCCCAGCAGATCAGGATATCTGAGGCCATGGCGGACTTCGCCGGGAAGCTGAAAAGCTCACCGTTCTGACAAACGAATCCCCGCGCCGGTACAAACCGGCGCGGGGATTCGTTACTGATGACGTTGGAACAGTGGGGGAGGTTCTGCGCGGGGATGATGGGGCTGGAGAAGAGAATGAGGTGGAGCACATAAGGATGGAAGGAGAACGATGCAAAAAAGTCCCCGGATACGGCAGTATCCGGGGGCTATATATACAAATAGATGACTCACTTCTCGCGGGAGGTATCCAGACCGAGTTTGATTCGTGCGGCGGCCATCACTTCCTCGTGGCTGAGACGTTCCGCTATTTCCACCGCTTGGATTTCTGCCTCGCAGAGCTTGTTGTAAATATTGCTCTTGAATTGATATTCACCACTGCTTTGCATGTCACGGGTGATTTCGGCGAAATAGCTACACAGATCCGATATTGGTTGAATGTCCGGCATAAGGCAACCTCCCTCTTAGCAACATTATATACATTGTTATGCTAAGGGTCAACTGCTATTCTGTATTTATGGACTGCATCCATGGGAATGGTTCTGTGCGGGGATGATGGGGTTGAGAAGAGAATGGGATGGAGTTGTACATAGTGGGAGATATCCGTGAGAACATGAAAGCTTTGCGTAGACGGGGCGGCCTTCTTGCAGTGGATAAGATATTGTTTTTTCAACATATTTCTCCTTGACAGCATGTGACTTTCAATATATTATACAAAGCAGGAGGCGGTGAGGCATATGGCAGATTTACAGCAATTTTTAGATGAGCGGCTGAAGCATGTCCAGCTTCAAAGGTTGAATGCAGTGGACGAAGCGCCGGATTACGATATTTTCCAGGAGATTGCAGAAAATCTGATCGCGGTCCGCATGGAGGAAAATCTGACCCAGGGTGAGCTTGCGAAGCGATGTGGTATTTCTCAGGCCAATATCAGCAAGTTTGAGACCGGGAGCAGCCATCCGAGCATAGCCACCCTGAAAAAAATAGCGGATGGCCTCGGCCGGCGGCTCAATATCACGTTTTTGGACAGCAGAGGTGAGGAATAATGGCAATTTATATTGAAAATCTGCATATCCATACCTTTCGTGGTATCCGGGATCTGACAGCGGAACACCTGAACCATATCAATCTGATTGTCGGAGACAACAACTGCGGAAAGACCAGCGTTTTGGAGGCGCTGCTGATGCTGCGGGACCCTGCTGTTTTTTCAAATGTCCTGCGGGTCGCCCGGCTGCGGGACCAGGACAACTCGCTGTTTACAGGGAAGGCTTCCGCCTATGAGAACTTTTATAACCTCTTTCCTCAGCCGTCGAAGGAACCGCTGATCCAAATCTCCGCTCTGGTTCAATCGTTCAGAAGAGAAGAAGCAGCAGAATGTACGATCAATGGAGAATGGACCCGCATCCTTTTGGACAGCAGTGACGCGCTCCGGTCAGTTCGGGTTTCCTCTTCCTATAAAAAAATGTTTGATCTGCCTTCAGAGGCAGAAGGTTTTGTTGGAGTGCTCACCGCTGTGGAAGGCGGGAGACGGGCAGAGGAACGCATCACGTTCCATGAGTACTCTGACATTACCGGACGAAAAGTCGGCAACTATGAGTATCTGAATATGCTTTACCTTTCTCCGGTGGATCATATGAAGAATACGGTTATCAACCGTATTGTAAAAGATCCTACCTATAAGGATATCTGCCTTCATGTGATCCAAATTTTTGACCCGGAGATCACCGACCTACTCATTTTGAAAAATGAGCGGACAAACCGTCCGGTGGAGTATATCAAGCACAGCCGGTTGGGGATCATGCCGGTTTCTACCTACGGAGATGGAATCAAGCGTGTGCTGATGCTGGCCAACGCCATTGCCCGGACAGCGGGAGGAATCCTGTTGATTGATGAGGTGGAGACAGCGATCCACGCCCAGTACTACAACGATATTTTCCGGTTCCTGGTAAAAGCGTGCAGGCAGTTCGGAATTCAGCTGTTCATAACGACACATAGTATTGAGGCTTTTGATTCTCTGCTGTCAACCCAGGACTATGAAGATCAGCAGGAACAGGACGATATTACAGTCTTGACGTTAAAGAAGACCCACGAACAGACGCTGATCCGGAATATGTCCGGGCGGGAGGTAAGCCGAAATCGGGAAGCCTTTGATTTTGAGGTGCGCATATGAACAATATGATCCTCTGCGAGGGCGAGACTGACGCTATTCTTCTGAGCTATTATCTTCAGCGCACCTGCGGCTGGAGATTTGTGAAGAAGAGCCCGCCCGGCGTGAATATCAAAGCGGACAGGATTCACGGAGAATCCGCTAACTGGTATCAGCGGGATGGAGATCATCTGCTGATCTGTGCCGTTGGTTCCAAAAATCGGTTCCAATTCTTCTTTGATGAAAAGATCGCGCCGCCGCTCAAAAGTTCAAGCGGGGCCGTATTTTCTAAAATTGCCCTGATAGTGGACCATGACGATGAGACAGAAGCGGAGATCCTCCAGCGGATTCAGAGGGAGCTGCCTTTGGTAGCACAGAACGCCAGGCACAATGCCTGGGTGACCCATAACTATGAAAACGGTTACCATGAGACCCAACACTTGGATTTCTTGCTGCTGATTATCCCAAAGGATCGGGAGGGTGCCTTGGAGACCCTTTTGCTCAGTGCCATTTCGGAAGATCCTTATGACAAAAATATTGTGGATCGAAGCAAGGAGTTTGTAGACAGCATCGCACCAGAGGCCGGCCGATATATCGGAAAGAGGCGGCTTGTCTTGAAGGCATATCTTGGTGTTACATGGGCGATTCAATCGCCGCAGAAGGTATTTCAGTTTATAGACGATCAGTTGCGTGATACGCGGTGGGAAGAATCAGAAATTCTGAGGGAAACCTTTGAGAAGATCTTGGAAATCTGAAAATCCTACGGTTTTACCCAGTTTTTAAGGAGGAAAGCAACAAAATGTTGGAAGTTGGAACAAAAGCCCCAGAATTTACCCTGCCGGACAAGGACGGAAGTGCCGTATCCCTGGCCGATTTTGCGGGCAAAAAAGTTGTGCTGTATTTTTATCCCAAGGACAATACCCCTGGCTGCACCCGTCAGGCCTGTGCTTTTGCCGGAGCCTATGAGGAATTCAAGAAGATCAACGCGGTGGTCATCGGCATCAGCAAAGACTCCGTGGCGTCCCACCAGAAGTTCGCGGAGAAGCACGGCCTGCCATTCATCCTGCTTTCTGATCCGGATCTAGCTGCCATCCAGGCCTATGGGGTGTGGCAGGAGAAAAAGCTCTATGGAAAGGTGAGCATGGGCGTGGTGCGGTCCACCTTTGTGATCGACGAGAACGGTATGATTGAAAAGGTCATGCCCAAGGTGAAGCCCGATACCAATGCGGCGGAAATCCTGACATACCTGAAAGCAGAGTGACAACACGGAATAAGGGGCTAAAATATGCAGAAATGGTCTGAACTTTTGTCGCAAAATTCTTTACAGAAGGCGGCGGCCTTGTCGGAGAGAGCCCAATCCGAGCGGGATGCGGGGCTAACCATCTACCCGCCTCAGTCCCAGATTTTCCGGGCGCTGACGCTGACCCCGCCGGAGCAGGTTCGGGTAGTCATTGTGGGGCAGGATCCCTATCACGGCCCCGGACAGGCAAACGGATTGGCATTCAGCGTCAATCCCGGCGTTCCCCTCCCGCCGTCCCTTCGGAATATCTTCCGGGAAATGAAGGAGGATATTGGAGCAAAAATGCCGGAGTCCGGGGATCTGACGCCCTGGGCCGAGAGAGGAGTCCTCCTTCTGAATACTGTTCTCACTGTTCAGGACGGGCAGGCAAACAGCCATAAGAATTGGGGATGGCAAGACTTTGTTCTGGACGTGTTCCGGAGCTGTGCCGCCCTGCCGCAACCTGTAGTCTTCATTCTCTGGGGACGGCAGGCTCAGGCGTTTGTTTCCAGCCTGCCCCTTGACGGAGTGCAGAACAAAAGGGTCCTCTGCAACAGCCATCCCAGTCCGCTGGGGGCAGGAAAGGGAAGCGCGAACGTGCCAGCTTTCCTCGGTTCGAGGCCCTTTTCCAAAACGAATCAGCTCCTACAGGAGATGGGGGCGGAACCGATCAACTGGGAACTGTAATACATTTTGAGAGGAGATATTATGAACCGGGACTTTTTGAAAGATCTGCTGTCTACGCCGTCTGTCAGCGGCTATGAAGAAGCCATTCAGAAAAAGGCGTTGGCCTATGGCAGGGAGTTTGCCGGGGCACAGATGACCGACCCCAGCGGCAATGCCATTTCCGTTGTCAATCCGGAGGCAAAGCACAAGGTGCTGCTCTGCGGGCATATTGACGAGATCGGCTTTGTGGTGACCCATATTGATGCGTCCGGCAGGCTTTCCCTGATGGGCGCGGGCGGGGTGCGGCCCCGGCTGTATCTTGGCTCGCCGGTGCAGATCTGGCATGAGGGAAAGATGGTCAGCGGCGTAATCGTCACGTCCGGCGATTTGCTGAAGAAGGATAAGACGGAGGTCTCTGACCTGCTGGTAGATATTGGGGCAAATTCCCGGGAGGAAGCTGCCCAGGTGGTTTCTGTAGGCGACCCGGTGTGTGCGGACGTGCAGGTACGGGAGTTGCTCAACGACTGCTTTACCTGCCGGGCGCTGGATGACCGCACGGGCGCCTTTGTTGTGCTGGAGGCTGCCCGGCAGGCCGCCGCGAAAGGCGCTTCCATTGGCATTTACGCCGCTACCACTGTGGGCGAGGAAACCACCGGACGGGGCGCCTATTATACCGCTGCCCGGGTGAAGCCGGACTGCGCTATTGCGGTGGACGTCACCTGGGCCAGCGACGCCCCGGGCACAAAGCCAAGCGATACGGGAGAGGTCAAGTTAGGGGGTGGGCCTGTGCTGTGCATGGCGTCCTCGGTGAATAAGAAGATGAATGCCCTGCTGAAACAGACCGCCGCCGACCTGGGAATTGGTGTGCAGTGGGAAATCGCCACAGGCCGCACCGGGACGGACGGCGACACAGTGAACCGGGCGGGCGAGGGCGTCCCCATGGCGCTGGTATCCATCCCCCTGCGGTATATGCACAGTTCTGTAGAGGTGGGGTGCTGGAAGGACCTGGAGGGGTGCATCGACCTGCTCAGCGCCTTTTTGGTACGGCTGTCGGAGGAAATGGAAAAAGGCTTTGATTTCTGCCCGCTGAAGCCATAAGCCCTGATACATAACTATGAAGCTCCAGAGAGGTCTGAACCGAACCAGTAAAAACGGACAATAGACAAGAAGCCCCCTCATGTAGGATAATAGACTTACATGAGGGGGTACTGTTATGAGTAAAAAGAAGTGGACCAGGATCAAGAATTACGAG